>NZ_CP157587.1:0-727700 GCF_022828245.2 Candidatus Nanosynbacter sp. TM7-008
GTGGATAGTCATGCGGTTTGGCAGGGTGTTTTAGGTGAGATTGAAGTAACTGTATCGTCTTCGTCGTTTACTGCGTGGTTCAAAAATACCAAATTGGAAATAATCTCCGACAAAGAAGTTCTTATAATTGCGCCGAATATTTTTGCTAGAACTCAACTTGAAAAGCGATTTCATCCGCAAATATTAGAAGCCCTGGCTCACAATGGCATTAACGCCCCGTCTATTTCCTATAACGTCGAATCTAGCAATAAAAAACCGCGCGTTAATCGTGAAGTTGATAAAAGTGGACAAAAAGAACCAGCGAAGCCACTGATTTTACCGTCGAGGAAATCTCATTCTAGTAATCTTAATCCCAGGTACACCTTTGACAACTTCATCGTTGGCTCAAGTAACGATTTGGCCTATGCTGCTTGCCAAGCGGTCGCCGCACATCCAGGAGAAAAATATAATCCGCTCTATCTTTACGGCGGTTCTGGGCTTGGTAAAACTCACTTAATGCAAGCTGTTGGTAACGAGATAGTTAAAAAACAACCTTCGGCGCGCGTGCTTTACATCACTACGGAAACGTTTGTTAATGAGTTCCTGGATTCCATTCGTTTCAAGAAAAAAGGTTTTTCTGATAAATATCGCAATGTAGATGTATTGATTGTCGATGATATGCAATTTATCGCTGGGAAAGAAAAAACTCAGGACGAATTTTTCCATACATTTAACGATCTTCATCAGAACAATAAGCAAATTATTATTAGCTCAGACAAACCTCCAAAAAGCATTCCTACTCTAACCGATCGTTTGCGTAGTCGATTTGAATGGGGTATGGCGATTGATATTCAGATGCCCGATTATGAAACTCGTTGCGCTATTGTTAAAGCGAAAGCTGAACTCAGCAACACTGAACTAGATTCCGATGTTGTAGAATATCTGGCAACTAACTTTAAGACAAACATTCGCGAACTGGAAGGCGCTTTGAATCGACTGCTTGCTTATGCGGAAATGCAGAATTTCACTCCTGATTTAGCGGCGGCTGAAGGAATTTTGGGAGATATTAAACGTAATAGACCACAGCACATAACTGCCAAACAAATAATTGATAAGACGGCGCGCTATTATAATATTGACGTAAAAGATATGTGCTCATCCAGGCGAGATAAATTTATCGCGATGCCAAGGCAAATTGCGATGTTTCTTCTACGTAGTGAGCTGAAAATGAGTTTTCCGAAAATTGCCCAAGAACTTGGACGAAAGGACCACACAACCGCTATGCATTCAATTGAAAAAATCACTAAAGAAAGTCTTACCAACGCCAGTATTCGCGAACAAATTAACGATATTAAGGATAAATTATATGTTCATTAATTGTGGAAAAGCTGTGCAGATGTTGTGTTTTCGCGGTGACTTACCGACACACAGATCTGTGGAAAGAAAACGACAAATCAGCAGACGGTGGAATAATACACAAATATCCACTATAAAGTCCACAAATAACACACAGAGTTTTCCACCTATTTCATCGCCATTTCACCCCTGTTTGAACACATTTTTTACCCAGTTTCCACAACACCTATTACTATTAAGACTAATTAAAAATTAAGGAAAGTATAATGAAAGTATCAGTCACCCAAGAAAAACTCGCAAAAGCACTTAATCTAATTAAAGATATCGCATCAAGTCGTAATGAACTGCCAATATTGAATAATATTTTACTTCGCACTGATGGAGGAAGATTATTGATTGCTGGAACGAATTTGGAAATTGCTTCCACTCAATACATTGGCGCGAAAATTGAAGATCATGGATCTATTACAATCCCTGCCCGATTGGTGTCAGAATTCATTACAAACTTACCAAGCGGCCCAGTGGAACTTGAAACCAAAAACGAGCATTTGCATATAACTTCAGGAAAATTCTCATCAGTTATCAATGGCGTGGTGGCTGATGAATATCCTGAGCTGCCTACAATTGACGAAAAAACCGCTATGCAATATGAAATTGACGTTGAGGATCTTAAGAAAGCCATAGTCCAAACGAAGTTGGCTGTCAGCTCTGACGTCACGCGAGCAGTTCTTACGGGAGTTTATTGGCACAATTACGAAGGGTCGTTATACTTGGCTGCTACTGATGGCTACAGGCTGGCAGAAAAGCGTCTAATAAAGTCAGACAATGAAGTGTCGGCTATTATTCCCGCTTCCACTCTGGCGGAAGTTAGTAAGAGTGTCGGCGATGAGAAGAAAATTACGGTTCTTTTTGATGATTCTCAAGTTTGTTTTAAGACGGGAGATATGGAAATTGTTAGCCGATTGATTGACGGAAAATTCCCCGATTATCGTCAATTGATTCCAGCGACTGCTGAAACTGAGATTGTTATTAAGAAGTCTGATTTTAGTCGAGTTACGAAAATTGCGGCGTTATTCGCGCGTGAATCTGGCGGTGGAATTACAATTACTGCATCAGAGGAAAATTCCCTGCTTTCTATTCATTCGATTGCGTCTGAGCTTGGTGAGAACACTTCAGAGGCAACAGCTAAAATATCCGCAGATGGTCAAGTAACTCTTAATTCACGCTACCTAACGGAAGTTTTGAATATTATTGACGCGGATGAAATTGTATTTTCGTTCAATGGCAAATTGTCGCCGTGTGTAATTCGAGAGCAGATAAAAAATCCTGATTATACGCACATTATTATGCCGCTTAAGAGCTAAATATCTCTATAGATGTAGCACCAGCCAGGATTTGAGCCTCTACATTGAACTGCAACTCCTGTAGATTTCTCTTTCTCTGTTGGCCAGATGTGATTATTGACTTTGACATCATAGTCTTCTTGATTTATTCCCTTTTCTTTTAGCTTGGCAAACGCCTCGTCAATTTGAGAGCGGTTAAAATAGTCCGTTACTGTTATACATATTCCTATAGTCTTATCTCCTTCAGATCGATATCTGTCACATGGAAATATATAGAAATCTCTGCCGTGGATAGGTAAAGATTTGATAGCAGGATTTTTATTTTCCAATTGACGAGTAGCTTCTTTACCTTTTTTACC
This sequence comes from Candidatus Nanosynbacter sp. TM7-008, assembly GCF_022828245.2. Classification (NCBI taxonomy): domain Bacteria; kingdom Bacillati; phylum Minisyncoccota; class Nanosynbacteria; order Nanosynbacterales; family Nanosynbacteraceae; genus Nanosynbacter; species Candidatus Nanosynbacter sp. TM7-008. The sequence goes on from NZ_CP157587.1 coordinate 3,038, forward strand.
AGCTATACCCTCCTTGATATCGGTGTACTTGTCTTTTGCATATTCTTTTTTAGCTTCATCTGTAATAGGTTCTAAGGCGAATATGATGTTTTTCTTCTCATTTTTGCTAATATTTATTTCTGTAGTATAACTTTCAAATCCGTTAGCTGAGAAAGTAAATTTATAGTTACCGTGCTTTACTTTAATATCTTTCCTGGATGAAATTTGCTGGTTTTTTACGTCGCCATAAGACATCGTCAAGTTGTCGGGTATGGAATATACATATATCGTGGCATCGAATTGCAGTAGATAAACTGCGTAGATTATAAGTGAAATGGATAACCCTACGAATGAAATAATAGCAATCTTAACTTTGCGATCTAATTGCATAAAAGTATTGAACATAATTATTTATTTAACCTCGCTACTACGTTAGTTGAATATCCCAATTGAGTCTGTACGCGACCAATATTTGCGTATCTAGGAGGATGATCTCCAAGAGATGCCTCTACTGCGACATTACCGTCACCCTGATCTCCGATATATATCATTGTGTGCCCGTAAGATCCCGAACCGCTGTAGACTAATATATCGCCAGGCTGAAGATCACTAGGAGATTTAGTATTTATGATAGTATATTTTGATGAATTCATTACATAATCTCTTTGGATGCTGGTGCCTGCTGGCGGGTAGTCTGGGTCAGCTCCACTGGCACGCATAACAGTAGATACATACTTTCCACAGTCATTCATATCTCCACCGGCTTCAGGGTTGTATTTAGCACGAGCATCTATATATGCCTGTGAGGGTGTGCCGGGGTTGTCTTTATTTATCATTCCTTTTGCCGTTTCTACTATACTTCCGGCATGAACGCCGCCACTATTTGCGCAATTTGACACATTAGCTGAGCTATTTTCGCTACCACCTTCTCCTGAAGGTGCCGGATCTTTGTAGTTTGGGTGACCTGATTTTGTAAAGTCGCTGTTAAATAGTTCGTAGATATTTTTAAGATAGTTTTGAGTTTCCGTTGGAGCATCAGTTAAAGGACTAGAATCTGATGTGTGATTTTGAATATTGCCGCCACCCCAGTTGTAAGCACCTGCTGCATATAGAATTGTCATAGGTTCCCGCTTCCATGGACTACCAATGTCGCCTAATGGAGTATTTTTATCAGTACTCAGAGACTTAACTAGGTGTGCGGCAGAAAAAACAGCATCATAAGGGTTCATAATATCAGCCTTACCATCCCCGTCTCCGTCTTCGGCGTGACCACTCCACGTTCCCGGCATAAATTGCATAGGACCACTAGCGCCAACCGGTGAAGATGCCCATTGAGAGTTTAGTGGTTTCCAAGTGTTTCCCTGTTCTGTTAAGTATAATGCTGCTAGAAAGTTAGGATTAACGCCGTGCTTTTCTGCTGCTGCGGAAAAAATTTTCCCCCAGTCCGACGGGATGTTTTTAGATAATTCAGCCGACACAGATCCTGCTGCTTCGGTACATGCGGAACTTTTTGAACTGTATAATCGTATATTTTGAGCAGGATAATCAGCCTCCGTTAGAGCTGAGGCGTTTTGCGATAGTAATAATATTGCGATCATAGAAAATATAATAGACTTTTTCATTTTAATTAAACCTTCCTTGCATACTCCCAGTGCCACGGCTCAGGCTTGCTGCCGCCAGGCTTTGCCCAAGGCGGATTAACGTAGCCGTATTTATGCGCGTTCGCCTCGAGCCATTTGTATACGGGAGAATCAAAACCTCCAACATTAATGTCCGCAGCAAGACCCCAACCGTGGTTTGATATACATGGGGGGGCTGGAGCCGCTCTTGATCCTAGTTCTTTACTATATCTAATTTGTGTTGCGCAATCTCGATATGCCTCATTAATGGTTAAGTTAGATCCGTTATCAGCCTTATATGCTTTATTCATCTCTTCCATAGCCGACGCGGCCTGTTTATTCATTTTACTTTCAGGAGAAAATGATAGGGTTTGTAAATCTGATTCTGAAATTTCGCCATTGCTATGACCACCCCATCCTGTCTGCTGTGCCTCTTCTAATTCGGGCTCTCCGACAGCTTCACCGGTTGAAGATGAAGACTTTGAACTATTACTACTGCCACTAGGATCTTTAATGTAATATTTACTATCAGTATCGCCCGCACGCTCCGCTAATATACCAGCTACTACCTCCTCTAAAGCACAAGGATCGGAGGTTTTGTAAACAGGAACGACATACCCTGTGCTTCTATCTCTCTCTAAGCTCTTCTTTCGAGTTTCATCGTATGTCTTACAGGTTTCTGCGGTGTATTTATTTGGATCGGCGTTCAATACTTCAGGATCTGTATATCCATACCAAGGTATTCCCATAGATTTCATGACGGCTAATCTATTAGTAGCCGCTGAAGCTCGACTGTTCGGCATTAATGGCGACAATAATAAGGCTGGTGTTTTCGCTAAGAAATTAATGGCAGATTTTTTACCGATTGGCATTATAGCAAGCATTTGATTTGCTACTGAATTTCTTAAGTTTGGATCAAATATCTTTGCTAGCATCGGCTGCTGATCAAACTCTTCTTTATCTTCTTGCTCTGTTTTTGTTGCTATCATCGCCAATTCATTATCGCTCAATAATTTACCACCGATACCAGACCCAGACTCTGTTTTGCCGTTTTCTAGACTATCCGCCGTTGAGACCATCTGTGCGCCAACCAAACCTTCGTAATTATTATTACCTGGAGCGTCAATGCCGACGTTTGGAATATTAAATATGTAGCTAATTGCCCATTGCACTAAGGTGCCCATTATGTCCTGCGAAAAGTCTAATACCTGCTTAATTCCAGGTAATTGAGTTACAAAGTTTACGATAGGTTCTGTTATTTGGGATGCTATATCCTGAGCTACGTCAATTACAGCTCCTATAGAATTATTCCAAAAGTTAGCTACTGCGGCTAATACTTGCCATGCTGGATTTTTGGTAAATGCTGTATAATCCTGGACAACTTTCTTTTCAGGACAAACAAGTTCGCCTGGATCTAATGTAACAACCTTCTCTTTGCCGTCAACAGTACATTTAGTTCGTATTCCGCCAGATGCAGATACACTGTTGCCAGATAGGATCGGGAGTATAGATGATGTGATTCCACCAGCCTGAATTTCACTGTACAGCGGTGATGATTCTGCTCCGTCAAATAAGCTTGTCGCAAGCTCTAAATATCGAATATCTTGTAAGTCTCCAGTTTTCATCATATCATTTACCACAACTGGACTAATGCCCTCATCGTAAGCGAAAGAGGCGTAGGTTTGGGCGACTTGAGCTCGCCCTATGACTTCAAGAGTACCCGAGTCTAGGGCACCTATGAAGCCAGCAGCCATATCAATCGCGCCTACGATAGCCGAAGCAGTTGTGAATTTTTTCATTAGCTCTTTGTTTATTATTTTTGCAATAAGACCGTCGCCATTAGCTAGATTATCGGTAAATTTACTAAAAGTATTTTTGTTGGATTTAGCGGCTTCGTAATCCAATTTTGCTTTAGGATCGTTGGGTTTTTCCTTAAGGGCATTCTCTTTTTTTTCTACATCTCCATCTAGTTTGGTTTTAAGCTTATCGAGCGTTTCTGCACAACCTAAGGCATCTCTACCATTAATACACGATAAGACGGCGGCAAGTTTTGGTGATATTTTTGCGATGGCACGAGAAGCGAATTCAGACTTAATCTTCGCCTTAAAATCTTTCCATGCTCTAACGTGTTTTTCGGGTATAATATTAAACGATTTTACGCCATATTTATTATATAGAATACGTTTGGATATAAAGCGCATTAAATAATTACGACCGTGCACTCGTTTTATATCATTCTTAATTCTTTTCCTTATTTCCTTATGGCCAACCTCTTTTTCTATGCCTTTCATTACACTGTCAAGGTCTTTGTTAACGCTTTTGATGGTGAAATGAGAAGCCTTTCCTCCTAATCCTGAGCGTCCATGGGAATTTATGACTACTTTTACATTGACGCCTTCTTTTTCAAATTTAGCATCAAGCATTTTTTCAAACCAAGCAGAATATTTTGTTGAAGTGAGCGAGCATATTATACCTCCGCCCTTACAGAAAACCAGGTGTTCATCTCCTGGGTAGGCTTCTTTCATAACTCTCATAGCCAACCAGCGCGTGGTTATGTACTGTAAGCGCTCTTCAACTGAATAATGAGCAACGCTTCCGATTTGCTGATCTATATTGTCCAATAGAGAGTTCAATTTTAGTGGTAGAAGAGCTGAAAAAGCAGCCGCTACGGAAAGTAAAATACCGACTATAGCTATTATGCCTCTACTTTTTTTCGCAAGCTTTAGAGTAGATTTTAAATTGTTTCGTTTTTTGTCATTGGACGGCTGATAAAAACCGTTGCTTGGAACAGAAGATTCTTGGTCATTAACGGCAGCGCTGGCGGAATCGTTTTGATTAGGATTCAAGTCCGAATCTTTATTATCAAACTGAGATTCAAGGTCGTTTATGGCATCTTTTTCGCGATCACTTAACTCTGACCCGCTATCATAACCAGCCGACTCAGCCTGCTCAGCAGGATTTAATCTGCTGTCAGTTTCGGAATCCGTCGTGTAATCAACTCGTGCCATATTTTCTCGCTATTTTTCTACACCGCTCCGTAGCCGCCGATTGGTGAATCTGACGGTTTTATTTGTTGCGATACGGGATTTGTATTGATCAAATTATATTCGGTATCACTAGCCTGAATCTGGATGTGAACGTGATTTTGTCCAGCAAAGAATAATCCTTGTCCAACTGGGAAATTGGCTAGTCGCTTCTGCTCTTCATCTGTCAATTTAAACACTTGCGCCAAAACGTCAACGGCGCTAGCAGACTGTTTCAAAAGTAGCTGCATTGAGGAGTTGGAAACGATTGCTCGCCCCATTTTACTTCCAACGAAGTCTTCCACGTCCTGCGTGATCGTCGTTAATCCTAATTGATATTTGCGGGCGCGCTTGGCTAATGAGAATAAGAAATTGGCGGAATCATCATATTTCATTAATTGCCAAGCCTCGTCAACAATCAACATACGTTTCCTCTGGTCGGTACGCGTAATGTTCCAGATGTGATTCAGAACAATATACATCGCCGTCGGTCGCAGTTCATCTTCCAAGTCGCGAATGTTAAAGACGACCATATTATTATTAATATCAATATTACTCTGTTGCGAGAATATTCCAGCAAAAGTTCCAGAGGTAAATTTGCGAAGTCGCTGAGCCAGACTTGGACCAGTTCCGCCCATGTGAAGCAAAGTGTCGTATAGGTCAGAAATTGTCGGTGGCGTAGAATTGTGTGTCAGTGGATCCGAAGTAATACCGACGCGTGCGTAGGTGTCGATTAACGCTTGATCAATATCAGCTTCTTCCGCTGGTGATAATCCTGCTACTACTTGCCCGCCGGCCCCTACTCCTGCGCCGCCCAGCATTTGCCTGAGTAGTCCGTGTAGAGTAACTAAGTTAGCTCGCAGTGCGTCATCTGCCTCATCAGTATCAATAACACGTGGCAAATCAAACGGATTGATCCTCGTGTCGCTACTTAAACTCAATCGAATATAGCTGCCACCAACTGCGTCGCATAGTTTTTGGTACTCGTTTTCTGGGTCGATAATCACAATATCAGCCCCGACCATCATACTTCTTAAAGCTTCCAATTTAACGGTAAATGATTTACCGGCACCAGACTTAGCGAACACTACCATATTGGCGTTTTCCAGAGAGAATCTGTCAAAAATCACCAAACCATTATTATGCATATTAATTCCGTAAAGCACACCTTTATTGTCCGTCAAATCGGCTGAAGTGAATGGGAAGCTGGTTGAAATTGCGCCAGTATTCATGTTGCGGCGAATCTGTAGTTCATCGGTCAATTGTGGAATAGAGCTATTCAATCCCTGTTCCTGCTGGCTGGAAGCCACTTTTGAGAACACCAATTGCTGACCAAAAATAGTTTCAATTTTATGTTGGATGAAGTTTAGTTCGTCCAAGCTGTCGGCGTAAAGCGTGATATATAAGCCATAGCGGAAGAACTTTTCGGCGCCAATCTGCAATTGATCGCGCAATTCTTCAGCGTCTTGCAAAGCCGCTTCCAAGCCTGGGTCGCGCACCTTTCCCTTTTCCATGTTTATATTCATGGTTGCTTCCAGCTGAGTAACTTTTTTGCGCAGGTTATTTAGGACAATTTGCGTATCGACTGGATAAATAAACATACTAATATCCAGCACTTCATCGATGTTAATGATTGAGCTAAGCCAGCCAGTGTAGATTTGGCGAGGATAGCCATAAACATACATTGTGCGGCCATATTTTGAGCCAAGTCTGAAATGGTCAGAATGAAGCTCAATACTACTTGGCGCGATAAAATCACGCAGAGTTCGAACACCAGTTAAGAAGGCCTGTTCAACTTCGGCTTGCTCTCGTGCTCGTTGTTGAGCAGCAATATCAACGGCATCTAATTTCTTCTTTGCCATTATGACCTTCCTCCTCTCGGTGATGGACCAGTTCCCTTAGTTACGTAAGTGGTCGTAAGTTCGCTCGGGTCAATGTCCTCTAGCGATTCACGTGACGACGTGTCGGGATTATATGAAGTGTAGAACAGCTCACCCAATTGCCTGGTGTTTAATTGCCAGCTTTTTACGCCCATTTGGAATAGACCATTCATAACCGAATCAATGCGGTTCTTAATTTCATCTTTGGCTTTGGTGTAGGTGACTTGGTCAATTTTTGTTACGGTTGCCTCTTTTTTTCCACTGAAGAAGCTATTGAACAATCCCTTAGTCTGTTGCTTGAAGGCATTTTCCTCGCCAGCTGGATAATATGGAACGACAACGTAAAAGCTCTTATCCATAATATTTGCTTCTTGCGCCAGAATATCAATGAAATCCATATAATCGTCCATTAGGACATTGAGGAGCATATTGTCTTGATTGCGGCGAATTTCAGCTAATCTGTCCAGATACGGACCAATGTCCACGCGGCGTGAACGGATAAGAACTTGAATTGGGAAATACAGAGAGTTGATGAAGTTTTGGTAACTGAACTCAATTCCCTCTCTTTCGCGTGAACTCATCAGGTCAAAGTTGATTGATTCACATTCTACCACTGCTCGAAAACTACCGTCGCTCATAATGATCATATTTTCGCGCATTTCAGAGAAAAGTAACGTATTCTGGGTGCTAATTGGTCCTTTTTGCTTCTTATTCTCAGGGGTTTTATCTGGAGACGGCGCGGTTGGATTTGGTCCCGAACCAATTGCCCCCGATGGCTGCTGAGGGACATTAGGAAGAGCCGCATTGGTTTGCGGAACCTGCTGATAAGATTGTTGATTTTGTAACTCTGGTTGCATAAACCCCACCTAACGTAGTGAAATCACCACTTCCTCATCTGATAATTTATTTTCTTGCTGAATTCGATTTGCCTCACGCGCAATCGTTTCAATCGAGAGGTCGCGGTTATTTGCCAGTTCTATTATAGCAGGTGGCACCTCGTTTACGCTAGTTTGCGGCGTGGCTGTCGGCTGAGTTTGAGCTGAAGTGTTCGCGGCAGGTCGTCCGGACACTGGATTTAATACAGATTGATGCATTGTTGGGTACGGGTTCATTTGTAGTGGTGCGGCTGGAGTAGGATTATCTGGTTGAGATGGTTGAGGTGTTTGCGTAGGAGGCGGTGTAGCAGATTGCCCTGTTTGCATCTTTTGGATGACTTCTTGTCGCCTACGAACATCTGACTGATTTATTAAGTGATTGATATTTTGCGCCGTAGCACTATTTTCATCCAATATGTCGTTAGCTGCCTGTCCTTCGTTGAATAAATCAGCACGCATCGAGCTATTCGGATTATTGACGCCACGAATTGACCAACCCTGACTATCCACCAGATTCGCCAAATATGACAATCTTCGCTGGACTTCGGCTTGATCATAATTATTTCCGTAAGTCTTCTCCTCGACTTTTGGTGCGATAACTTCGACTAATCTTTCAATTCCATCAGGCTGCCATAGACGCTTTTTTGGTTTTAGCATAAAAGAAATGACTGCTGCCAAATAAACTTCCATCGGTTGATCTTTTTTAAGCGGTAAAGCCAGCGCTCCAAAGAATAAAATTATCGGCACAGGAATTATTGCCAAAGGTAGTAAAATTGTACTCAAACCGTATGCAATAGCGATTCCGATAACAGCTATAATTAAGAACACAAACTGTCGGAAACTAAACGGCCCGAGCAGTTTGTCCTCCGCCTCGACATCTTGAGGAACTTTATACACCGACATACTGCTTATATTATATCAAAATATGGAGATTATAGCATGTTGCGGAAAATTTCAAATTGCTCTTTAGCTGCGTCAGTTGCATTAGCTGACAACCTCCTGTCAGTAAGAATTGTGTTGATAACTTTCTTAAGATCTTGACGTTTCTTATTAGTAATAACAGATGTAGTATTTACAGCTTCTATCAACAACTTAACGGCATCAGCATCCGTAGACGCTAAGGTTTCAGGCCTGTACTTACCACCCTCTAGCCATTCGGCGAAGTGATTCATGAGGTCTCCCCTGTTATTAATATCGCCCTTCAGCATATCATCGATGAGCTTACCTCCCATAAAGGACGCCTTATTCCTTACGCCAGATTCCGCTAGCGCTGAAGCTGCAGAAGAATAGAATTCTGGCGGTAATTCGCTAAGAAGCTCGGCGACTTCTGCTGCGGTACCGTATTTAATCTGCTCCTCAATTGCGGCTTCACGTACAAATATGTTATTACTATCCAGTACTGTTCCATCTGAAAGCGTCACGGAATTGCCTAAAGCTATCTTTTGTCTTTGCCCAGCGCTCAGCTTATAATGCTTCATAATCTGATGAGCTTCATCAACAGACTTGGCATATTCGCTACGGCTGGTTGCTATGGCTGAAGCTAAGGCTGCATTTGCACCAATCAAATTGCCATTTGCATCTTTGAATACGTTGCCGCCAGCCTTCTCTTGAAGTTCCTTGCTGTTTATCAATTGTTCTGCAAATTCACTATGCTGCTGACGTTGAGCATTATTCTTAATCAGACCTGCAGTTGCAATTTCGGTTTCTAGGTCTTTAATGTCATTCATGAATGCAGTTTGCTGCTGATGAGCTTTCAAATCTTGTCGAGTTGCATAGGTAGGTATCACGGCTCGTAGAGCGCGATCGTAAGCTGGTCTTTTCTCGTATATATCATCTGATGCGTGACCCAGCGTAGATTCGAGGTAGCGATTATCATCTTGTGCAGATAAGAAATCTGAGCGCCTGGCAGCCTGTCTGGCATATAAGTCCGACTTCTTATATTTGGCTGTATTCCTAAATGAATTCTCGGCATTTTTCTGTGAAGTTTCCAGATCCTTTTTACGCAATCTACTATTATGATCCATTCGGCGGCGTAAACGATTTGGGTTGAATCGCGTCATATTGGCATTAGCCAACTTCTTGTTTTTAGTGATCTCACGACGATCTTTAGCCCAGTTTTTGGACTTGTCGTACCAGCCTTTATTCTTGTCATTAACAAACCCAGCGAATTTGCCTAATACTCCTCCGCTAAGTTTCAGAATTATAGGTGTTAAGGCTAATGGTATAACTTGAACTACCATTCCTAAGATTTGCATTATTCCACCATTTGCTCCAGTGGCGTTTTGGATAATTATTATTCCAGCCAATTGCGCCCCACCGAATATTACAGCGAATGCTGGGAAGAACACTAACATCGTGAAGAATAAGTCTCGCCATTTCTTAAACCATTTTTCTGTACCAGGAAGTAAATAGCAAACGAAGGCTAAAGGTGAAATGATAATTAAGATTACAATTAAAGCTTGACGTGCTGCCATAATTAGAAGTACTAAGAGAAGTACTAGACCTATTCCCACTAATGCTGATAGCGCCAACGGTAGCAATTCTGCGCCCATGGCTACTGTTGCGACTACCCCGCCAGCTAAAGCCCCGTTGGACAATATCATCATAATAACTTCCGACCATGTCCAACCTACGCCCGTATTTTCTCCTACAGTGGATATGGTATTTTTAATCCCCATGAAAGCGTCCTGGAAGGCGTAGCCAGTTACGTTTGATAAATCCAGCAATACAGCACAAAACGTGAATGATAAGTTAACCAACACCGCCGCAATTACTAACCTAGGGAGCATTTTTTTAACGCCGTAATTGCTAATTCCTACGGAGGTCAATTGTGAGTAGATAATCACCAAAAACGCCACAATAAACGCCACATTGCTGATGTTGCGCATAATGACCCACGCCAGATAAATTCCACTGTTTTGGTTGGTTGTTTCTAACGGCTTAGTTTTTAAGAACTCCTGAAGCGCGCTGTACATATAATCTATGCCATCAGCCAGCCAGTTGGAAACTGGACAGATAATCCACCCTATCCCCTGTACATCACAGGAAGTACTGGTTGAATTTTCCGAGGGAGATTCAATTGAAATAGTTGAAGTGCTGGTTTGCTCGTAGGTGTTTGGTGGCGTAAATGAATAAACTGCGTAAGTTGCGGAACTTAGTGAAGATATTTCGCTTGACGGGAAGTAAATGACTTTAGTTTCTTTTTTATTCTTATCTTCATTAACATAAACAAGCGAATTATCAGGTAGATTAAATTGTTTGATCTTTTTATCATCACTTATTTTTGTATATTTTTCTTTATTATAGGTTAAATTATGACCGCTCCATTCTGCATCTACAGCATGAACAGAAGTCGAGTGTGTTAAGGTATTAAGAAAAATGCCCACCAGCATCCCTGCTATCAGCAATACAAACCATCGCAACGTCACAATGAGAGGTTGCTTACGTGAGATTAACCACTCCATCTGAGGTTATATTAGCATTTTTGATGGAAAAAGTCAAGAGAGCATATGAAGCATGCGTCTAGTTGCCTCGTCGTCTATAATCCTCTAATGCCTTTCTTACATCTTCTGCAGTAGGAATAATTATCCCCCAGAACTACTATTATTCTGCTGGTCATTCTGATTATCTTGAGGAGTTTGCGGAATAATTCGCTCTCCTCCTTTTGCCATTAGGGCAGACTTCACGGCATTATTAGCGGAAGAGTACAACATGTCGTCACTTAATATTTCAGTAGCTTGATCAGCGGTAATATTGCTGTTTTGGATGGCGTTGGCACTTTGTCCAGCGATGTCTTTATTTGATAATTTGCTTACACCTGAAGCAGTGAGACTGTTAAATCGATCCGAGCTGAACTTAATTTCTGATGGTCCATCTTTTTCCTGAAGAGCTTTGAGTGCTTCAGTCCCGGCTTCGGCAACACCCGCATGAGATCCTTTCATATCGGTGAGTGATTTAGCCATACTGACACTGTCCACCTTTCCTCCGGCACCTAGATATTCTGCTATTTTATCCGCACCGTAGGTTCCCTGACCCTTAAGTTGGTTAACGGCTGCAATCCTGATGTACTTGTCGGCATTTTTGTCTTTTAGAGCCGCTGCCGCATCTCCACCGTATTGATACGTTAGCGCTCGTTCAGCCTTTTCCATAGCGGCTTTATCGTAGGCTTCTTGTGCTGCACTTGCTCCATCTCCAAGACCTATCTTTTTACCAACCCATTTATTATCAAGTGCTGCTGCAGGATTCATTGCGATTCCAGCACCTTTTTTAAGCCATGAGCTGCTATCTCTGAGATTACTTGCGGTTCGTCCGTACCAGGTATTGCCGGATCTTCTTTCTGCTAGCTTTCTAGCAGATCGAGATTTCCAAGCATTTTTAACATCGCTAATTCTGGATTTATTCATTACAGCATTCTTTAAGTTACCATTTGCGGCACTACTAAGTTTCCCTATCTTTGCCCCGATACTACCCAGTGAACTTAAGGAGTTTTGCAATACGAAAGGTGTGGCAATGAGCGGCATAGTAGTGGCTGCTAAAGCAACTAGCTGCAGAGTCTCGTCTGGATTATTCGGATCAACTGTTGCACTTGACGCCAATACTGCACCAGCTAATTTTCCTGCCCCGTACAACAAAGATATTATAGGAAATACTAATAGCAGTCCCCGGAACATTTTCATCCATTTTTTAAATAAGTCTTCTGTATTTGGCAGTAGCCACGCCGCGAAGGCTATAGGAGACATGGATATTAATAGTATGATACCTGCTTGTCTAACTACTAGAATAATAAATACTGTCATAATCGCCAAGAATCCAGCAGCAAGAGTGGGGATTCCAATAGCTAAGGCGGCAAATGCAGCTACTCCGCCAACACCCACTAGGGCAGCGGCAGTAGAACTAATCCATCCGGCAGCTTCAGATTCAGTACCTATCTCTCCCGCTCCAGATTCTAAGGCGTCTTTTAATGTATGCCCTAATATATTAGATAAGTCTACAAAAATCTGACAAAGATAATAAGATAAATTAACTAGTAAAGCTCCTATTATTAAGCGAGGCAGGATTTTCTTAATTCCATAATTACTAACGCCAACATTAGAGATTTGAGAAAATATAATCCATAAGAATATTACGGCGAATATGGCGTTGGCTATATTGCGGAAAAAATCCCAACCTTGCTTTGCTCCAGAATTATCTCCACTGGAGAGTATAGCTGGCTTTATGTCTAAAAATCCAGAAATAGAACCGTAGGCTGCGTCATTAATATTAGCTACGAATGTCATTACGGGGCAGATTAGCCAACCTAAACCGCCATCAATACCGCAGGAGTTTTTTGGTTCGCCACCTTCCTCTTCTTCTGGGGCTTCAATTTTGGCAGACTGACCTTGTTTACAGGCGTTTATATCTTCGGTGTTCTCATAGGTTGTTTCGCAGTATGCAGAATCACTCTTATGGCTTGCGCCGTCTTTACAGGCTTTAAGCTTTTCACCCGCCAGTCCTGCGCAGGCAGTATCTACTGCATTTGCTTTTAGAGCAGTTAAATATCTTTTAGCTGCAATTGCCAGTTCACTTTCAATTGATTTGCATGAAAATTCAGGTTTGTAGTAATGTTTATTCTCATAGCCGCTATACATGTGTTCAGATTTGCCTTTTGGTTTGTATATCGTATCAACCTTTTTAGTGTCTGTGTTGACGACAGAAACCTTCCATGTGTTGTCAGACTTGCTGGTTGCTTCACCATCCACACAACCCTTAATCCAGTCTGAATATTTTCTATATTTTATGTAAGCATCTTTTTCTGCTTTAGTGTGATCGTATCCAGTTAATGTCTTAAGAGCATTTAAGAAATTCTCACTACCTTTATCGGGCATTTTATCATAGGTGAAATCGTTAGTTAATCCTAAGGCAGCACATTCTTCATGCTTTGCCTCGGTATCATTTTTTCCTTTTAGGCCATTCTTGGGATAACCCATATAACACATTAATTCGTTTGGCGAAGTCCCAAAAAGATTAAAGACTTCCTGTTGAAATTCTGTGTCTCCGCAGTTTATTGCTCCTTCAGTAAAGCTTTTCACGTTTGGATATGTGCCCGCATAAACCCACACGGTATTTCTAAACATTTCATTCTTAGTCAGCATCTGGTCGTCGACATCTTTGTGTACGCGTGAGTCGCTGTTATTGAAACACGCAGCTATAACAGAGGCGTATACGTAGAAATTATATTGGTCATTCTTTGATAGACCGCCAAATCTGCTCGGGTCTTTTGAAGCTAACGCGGGATGGGCTGATAAAATATTTGCTATAGGTAATATAAAGAGCGCAAACGCACATAAAATTATAATAGGCTTCTTGAGTCGCCCCACCTTTTTAACCACCTGCTTCCCATTAAACATAAACACCTTCATTTAATCACATATGAAGGTGTTTATGCAAGGATTAATTTTCTGGTTTATCTATTCCAGGTATATCACTTGGCGCTACAATCTTACCATTTTGGATTAGAAATTCTTTGTCGAAGGACTCTTTAGTTAATTTTGAGAATCCTCCTAATGTGGCAGTTGCGAATATCTCTTCATCACCGGAACTGAATCTATTACTATACCAAACTTTATTTGCAGGTTCAAAGCCCGGCTTATTTAAATCATTAACATCTTCTGAGAGGGCGCCGTCAGTAAATGCCCTAGCTACTACATCAGTAGAGGTCAGTTCACCCTTGCTGTTGGCATGTTCTACATTAACAACCATCTGGGTTTCAGGTGTATCAACCCCTCTACGCGGATAACCTTCCGTTTTGCAGTCAGCAATATTACCCGCAACAGAGCATTTGTTTGTTTTATAAGAAGGGTCGAACACGTAAGTAGTATACGCCCCGTCTTTTTTACCACTGCTTGTAAATTTTACGGTTAATATGAGGTTTGATGGTGTAATATTAAATAAAGGAGCATAGTTGTCTTTTCCAGGTTCTAGTAAAGCTGAAAGAAGACTGTTAGCTTGACCAGTTGTCGTGTTTAGTACGTGTTTTTTAAGTGTTTCCGCATCCTTTGCTGATAATGGATAGCTATGAAGTTGACTATCTTTATATATTGCTCCTGTATACAACATAAGGTAGATACTATTTAGAGTGGCGGAGTTCATATCTTTAGCAAGGTTATCGTGAGTAGTTTTTATTAGTCCGTTCTCGTCGGTGACAACTTTAGCGTTTTCATCTGGCGTAGTCTTATTTACAAGATCAATAAGATCAGCTTGCCATTCGTTATAGCTAACTTCTTCACCACTTTTTTCTTTTTCTAAAAGACCTCTGATATCAGATAGATCTATGTCTTTATATTTGTCGATTATTTCTTGAGGTATGTCTTTCTCAGTCTTAGTTGTGCTGGCTTCAGGAGATGGGGTTGGGCTTAAAGTTGATGTTGGATTCTGCGTTTCCTGCGCTGTGGATGTTGTTGTATCTGGAGTTGGCTTACTGTGAGTCTCACCGCACGCTGACAACGGAGCTACTGCAGTCAGCAGTGTCGCCATTGTAGCGATGCCCTTTAAGGCCTTTTCTTTAAGTGAAGTTGAAAGTTGTGTCTCTGAATCACTTGGGTTAAATTGTTCACGATTTCGAATCATAACGCTTGGGATCCTTCCTCTGACATTGTCAGATATTTTATTATAAAAACTTCTTAGACCTTCCAGTCCAATTGGCTATATAATAACATAAATTGTACAGAAATGCAATAAAAATGACATATTTTCAATAAAAAAAACACCCTATCAGGGTGAAAATATCTGTGGCGCGCTCGACCGGATTCGAACCGGCGATCTCCTCCGTGACAGGGAGGCGTGATAGGCCAACTTCACTACGAGCGCATATCAATATCCCTTATATTATCAGATAACTTCTGTATTTTCAAGGAAAATGTTTGCTTTTTTCGCTTGACTATTTTACAATTTAGGTATAAGAGAAAATTTTATGACAAAAAGAAATATTGTAATTAGTATATTTATCGCAACAGTAATCGCAGGAAGTGTTTTTATACCCAGAATAGCTCTAGCTGCCGGCAGTTGTGGTGGCGCGGAAACCTCTGTTATTTCTTGTGAAGGCGAGGGTAGCACGGCAATTATCAACATAATCAAACAAGTTATTAAAATCTTAACCGCTGGAGTTTTGGTCGCGGCGGTTGGTGCTGTTATATATGGCGCATTCTTATATACCACTTCTGAGGGTAGTCCTGATAAGATAAAAAAAGCACGCGAAGTCTGGACCAATACTGTCATTGGGATAATAATGTTTGCATTCATGGTGGCAATTACTAACTTTATTATTCCAGGAGGAGTTTTTGATTAATGAAGAAGATTATAATAGCGATATCTTTAATGATTATAGGGTCGTTTGGGGTGAGTATGACTTTCCCGGATACTTCTTTTGCTGAAAGTAAAGTTAATGAATGTGATAAAAAAGGAAAGATTTTAACATTGAAGCCGTGGTATGACGGATTGACGAAAGGTGACTGTTCTATTAAAGATCCGGGTTCGGACGCTGACTCGCAGGCAAATTTTATCTGGAAAATCGCGCTTAATATCGTTGATGATTTGCTGCAACTTATTGGTTATACGACCGTTGGATATATTATATACGGTGGTTTCTTGATGATGACCAGTAACGGTGCTCCAGACAAGGCAGCTCATGGACGAAAGACTATTATGAGTGCCGCGATTGGTTTGGTTATTGCCTTAGCTTCTGTTGCGTTGGTTAACTTTATATCATCAAATATAGGAGTATAAAATGAGATATATGGAATTTTTTGCTGGATTGTTGGGGAGTGCTGATAGTCTTGGTGTGCCGAAGGATAATGGTGTAGATATTATGAAGTTTGTTAATTTGGCATTTTGGGTGGCTGGTGTCGTAGCCGTTATTATTGTTATTATTGCTGGAATAAACTATTCCCTGTCCTCTGGTGATCCAGCTAAGACTGCCAGCGCAAAGAATACTATTCTATATGCAGTCATCGGTTTGGTAATTATTGCTAACGCGATTGCTATAACAGGTTATATTATAGGAAAGGTTTAAAATGAAGATTTTTACAAAAATCCTGACGGCTGGAATACTAATTATTGGGCTACTTGGAGTGTTTAATCCAGTGGTGTCTGCAGCTAACGGTATTAATATTTGCTCAAAGGAAAATGGAAGCGACAACTCTGTCTATTGTCAAAATAAAGATAGCGGCGAAGGTCAGGTGAATGGTATTATAAAAACTATCGTTGAAGTTCTACTTATGGCTGTCGGTGCTATCTCGATTATTATGATAGTTATTGGTGGTATTTTATTTGCGCTTTCCAGTGGTGATGCTCAGAAGGCTGCAAAAGCTAGGAGTACTATTTTATATGCTGTCGTTGGCTTAATAGTCTCTGTATTTGCTTCGGCGATTGTCAATTTTGTGTTTGATGGGTTTAATAAGCCCGTCAAACATGATGAATCTAGTAATCATGATAAGGAGTAAAAATGAAAAAAATGATATTATCGGCGTTAATTGTAGTTTGTTCGGTGTTTGGATTTTCAGCCATATCAGTAGCTTCTCTTCCGACAAACGTTTCCGCGCAAGCTGCTAATAGCGTCGTAAAGAAAGGTATAACAACTGCTACTACGGCGGATATGAAAAATAAAAGCATTGCAGGTGAAGGTGGATTAATAAGTATATTGATTAATTTTCTACTGTGGGCTGTGGGTATTTTATCTGTTGCTATGATTATCTTTAGCGGATTTCGCTATATCACCTCAGCTGGAGATGCCGCAAAAACGAAGTCTGCTCAAACTGCTCTCACCTATTCGATAGTTGGCTTAATTGTAGCTGTTCTTGCATGGGTTATAGTTAAGATGATTTTGAGACAATTCGGAATTGAGGTAAAGACTAATTAGTTTTGCAAATAACAGATAAAAATGTATAATAGTAATATCATTAAACAAGGAGAAAATAACAATGAATAAATTAAAATTAATCTTGGCGGGACTACTGGTAGTACCAACTGTTGCTTTGGCTGTAGCTCCAGCTGCAAGCGCTGAAAGTGATTTTACCTTAACTAATGGTGTAAGCAGTGCAAGAGGAGAAGGTGTGAGTGAAACCGCTTCAGATCCTCAAACTTTGGTTAAGCAATTTGTAAATATATTCTTGTTTGCCGTTGGTGCATTGAGTGTTATTATGCTTATCTGGGGTGGTATCCGCTACACTACTTCAGCTGGTGATAGTAATAAGGTTACAGCCGCTAAGAATACAGTTTTGTACGCAATTGTCGGTTTGGTGATCGCTATTTTGGCATACGCAATCGTCAATATGGTTATCGATAAGTTTAAGGGTTAATCCACCCTACCAGTAAAAAAGAGCCTCGCTGATGAGGTTCTTTTTTTGTGGCTAAAAAAATACCGCCAACTTGTGACGGTAATTTCTGTGAAATGGTTTTTTATAGAACTTGAATCTTCTTTGCTTTTTCTTGCTTTATCTTTTCGAAAGTAATTGTCAAAACGCCATCTTTTAATTCTGCCTTAACGCCTTCTTCATTTACAGCGGTTGGTAATGCTAATGTACGACTGAATTCGCCCCAGTAGCATTCTTGGATGTGCCATTGGCGAACATCCGCTTCGTCACCGCTAGACAGTGTGCCGCTAATTGTTAAGATGCCGTCAGAAATACTTACGTCTAGGTCATTTCGATCTACGCCGGCAGTACGAGCTTTGATGACTAGGTTGTTTTCTGTCTCAAAAACGTCAACAGCCAATTGACCCATTGCATCATCAGCCTCATCTTCCCAGTTGTCATCGGATCGTGTTGCTGGCGTGCTATTACTCCTACTGTTGTTGTCGTTAAAACCAGGTAGCAGATCGTCGTTATCATCGTCAATAAACGCCGCAGCCAATTCCTGTTCTGTTAGTAATGTATCATCTTGCTTTCGGGCCATAATTTCCTCCACTTTTATAATAGGCTCATTGACAAAGTCTTTATTAGTATAACTGTAATGTGCGTTATAATCAACAGAGAAAGACTTAAAACGTAAAAATTACAATGTTTGACACGCTATTATCAATCATCGCTCCTCACCACTGTTATAAGTGCGGTAAAACGGGTGGTATTTTATGCTTGGATTGTAAAAAATACATCATGAGCCGGAAGTACGATATGTGTGTTCTATGTGGCGATTTATTGGAAAATGGCAGCTTATGTAAGAAACATAAGCTCCCCTGTGATATGATTTGGTGTTTTTCGCGACGTACAGGTGTTGTTGCAAAAATAATTGATGATTATAAGTTTAACCGTGTTCAGGCGGCGGCTGGATTGCTAAGTGAGTTCTTAGACGAAGCTCTGCCTGAATTGCCGTCAGATACAGTAATCGTACCAATTCCTACGATTTCTAAGAATATTCGGCGTCGTGGATTTGACCATATCCGAAAAATTGCTATTAAATTATCTCGACGTAGAAAAATAGAGTGCTGTTCTCTGCTCCGGCGCAGAAATAACGTAACTCAGCACTTTACGAAGTCTTCCGCCCAGAGAAAACGTCAAGCAAAGGATTTTTTTGAAATCGTGGGTAAAGTTGATAAAAATAAGCGATATATCATTATTGACGATATTTTTACGACTGGCTCAACTGTGTTGGCGGCGGCGGAATGTTTGAGAAAAAATGGCGCCAAACACGTGGAAATTGCAGTTATTGCCAGACACGGGCGTCCGAAATTATGAATGATGATAATGACTGCCGCGATGGATTTCTTGGGCGCGGTATAATTGCTCAGCTAAAATAAGACGAACTAATTGGTGTGGAAATACTAAGTTTGATAATGACCAGACGACGTTGGATTTTTGACGCAAGTCGCTGGTAACTCCGTAAGCGCCACCGATGATGAAGACAATATGCTTGTCGATATGTTTGGTTATTAGGTCAGATAATTCCGGCGATGATAAGTTTTTTCCGCGCTCATCGAGCAAAATAACGAAGTCGTCCGAATTGATGCGTGAAAAAATACGCTCAGACTCTTCCTGGCGCGCTCTGTCGCCTTCAAAGCTTGAATGCGGTAGAATAATCATTTCCGCAGCAAAAGGTGCTCGTAGACGCTCTAAAAAACGAAAAATGCCTGGCTGAACCCAGGCTTCATTCTTTTTTCCGATTGTTATAATGGTGATTTTCATAATATCTATGGCGGAGAGAGAGGGATTCGAACCCTCGATGAGTTGCCCCATACCGCTTTTCGAGAGCGGCCAGTTCAACCACTCCTGCACCTCTCCGTATCTAACTAATTCGGGAAATTATTTTTTATCAGTTTTCTTTGAGTCTTTGGCTATTATAGTGCCGATAATACTCCAGACGATACATAGCGCTAGACCGACGCCGCCTAATTGACAAAACTTAACCATCCACTTACTGGCTTCATTCCAAGTTATCAATTCAAAGAACTCTGCGCCAGCTAAAATTGCTATAGCAGTTGAACAGATTGCAACAATTCCTAATCCTGAATATTTTACGTACTTAATAAAATTCATACCCCTCCTTAGGTTAATTGGTACACCCGGCAAGATTCGAACTTACGACCTCTGGCTCCGCAAGCCAGCGCTCTATCCAGCTGAGCTACGGGTGCATACAGCCTTTCGAAAAAAACGATTGGCTATAACAAAAATATAAGGTACCTTCATTGCTATAAAGCATTGAACTTTTGTATTCTACCACATAAAATATAGTCAATCAAGCTATAGCTTTATCAGCCGAATAAATTTCTCTAAGGCGTCTGGCTTAATTTCTTGCATTGGTAGGCGCGCTCCGAGCATATCGACAATTCTCTCGCCCTCTGCTTCGGAAAAGTAAATAGTTAAACCTGGCGAAAATCGTTTTACTGGCAATAATAGAATCGAATGTTGGTTGTTTTCGTGAATTAATCCAAATGCACGAAATTCGCTAAAATCGTGTAAAACGTCGGCGATATAAATGCCTTTGGGGCTAATCGCGTAGTTTATTACTTGTGGGGTTTTGTTCGATAATACAAACAAGGCTACAGCCATAATTGGTAGTAAAACTGCGAAAGTCCAGTTCTTAAACACTAAAATTGCTAAAGCCATTAAACCTATCAACACAATGACAAAAAACACGTACCACAATTTACCGCGTTGAACCTGCACGCCTTCTGGCGCGTTCCAGGCTATTGGCTCGGTTAAATCAAGCCTGTCGGGTGATGGCGTTTCAAAGTCTTGGTTTTCTGGACTATCGTTCATGACGTTAGTATATCACGATGAGAATTAGTGAACAATTAAACGTTAGTGGTTGATCCGCCGCTTAAAGCTGCGCCAAGGATGAAGTTGATTATGGCGTAAGCAAAGACTGCGATTAGTAGACCGATGATTGCATATAAAATTGTGTTTTTGGCGTTTGTGACGGATTCTTTTTTACCGCCAGATATTACATAGCGGAAACCGCCGAAGATTAGCATAACGACGCTTAAGACGCCGACACCGAATAGCATAATGTTGATGGCTCGCCTTACGATTGATGAATCACCATTAGCTAAGTTGGCTGGCGTATTATCGCCGCGTGCTGCGTTAATTCCGGCTGGCGCACCGCCCTCACCTAATGCGGAAACTGGAGCCGTCACCAAAGCTACGCCGAATCCGATTGTAAGTAATCCTGTTATAATTTTAGAAATATATCCTTTTACCATAATTCTATTATATCCTATTTGCAATAAAGCTGTTAATAATTACACTTCTATGGTACACTAAATAGTGAATTTGGAGGAGTACCCAAGTGGCTGAAGGGGACGGTTTGCTAAATCGTTAGTATGGAGAGATCTGTAGCGGGGGTTCGAATCCCCCCTCCTCCGCCAAAATTCAGAGATAGTACGGAAGGGTGACCGAGTGGTTGAAGGTACCGGTCTTGAAAACCGGCGTGCGGTAAAACGTACCGAGGGTTCGAATCCCTCCCCTTCCGCCAAGATAGTACTATTGAATTTGAAAAATAGGAGATTCATACGGGTCTCCTATTTTTTTATTTCTCTTGTTTGACTTGAATCGTACTTTCGTAACTTGTGTCAGATAGACGATCAAACATAAAACGTCGGTTAAATAACGCTACGACAATTGTAATTAATACGAATAATATGAATGCTAAGAATGCAATTGCGAGCAGACAGAGAAACAATAGCGAATCCGCTTCCTTATTAAATTCATCCGCGAGGTAAAACAAGCCTGCGGGAATGATGCAAAAATATATCGTGAGTAAGATTCCTCTGAAAATTGTGCGAATCCATTTTTTATTTTCAAATGTTAGCCCAAACTTTAATAATGCGCTACCAAAAGTTTTACCGTTTAGTAGAGGAATTAGGCTAAAATAGAGGGCTAAAAATAGCGAAAACGGAAGTTGGGTTTTTGATAAGGTGTAAGGAATACGGATGATAACAGCGTCGATTATTAGAGATAAACTAACGCGGACTGCAGAAACTCGCGAACCCGCCTCAAGGGATTTTTCATCTATTTCCTCCCTGGACGGAAGTAGCCACGTCGCAAACCAGCCCAGAAAGTAACCGACGCATCCGCCTATCGTGTTCTGGATGATATCATCGACATCGGCTAATCGGTAAGGTCCTGAATAGATGAAATAAAGTCCAGACAGTTGAGTTAACTCAAAGAATAAACTTAAAATAGCTGTCAATAACAACGTCTTTTTAAGGCGACATTTGAAATAGTAGCGCAGGTAAATTCCGAACGGAATGAGCATTAAAACGTTGAAAGCAGGAACGTAAAAAGTGGGATGTTTTATCGCCGTAATCCAAGTTGAGCTATCTGTTAATACTAGTGGACTGTTCTTTATAAAATCTGCGACGAATGAAAACGGAATTAAATTCAGATTTTCTGCGTAAGTCGTGTGAACGGATTCTGGATTTGGTAACGGTAAAATAACTAAGAAATATACGGTTAATAAATACAGAATAAAGGAATAGAAAATCAAAGTCCGCAGCTTATTGACGGAGCCGTATTTTCGATAGTTCGCAATCATATACGGTAATGTGATAAGAAAAGCCAAGATTGGGAAAAGGATTAGTGCGACCTTAATAGAAATTAGGTATCCCATAAACTCCATTATACTAAACATTTTCTCTGTAAAGTTCAGGATGACTATTTCTATGCTGGGAAATATACTTGACAAAAAACAAAGCTTATGCTAACATTGTAATCAGTATTCTAAAAATAGATACAAAAAGAAAGAATAAAAATGAATTTAGTACAACAGTTTTTCACCGTTACAACTATGTTTATCAGTTTGAATGTAGCGTTTGGTGTGCTGCTGCACGACACCAACGTCGATAAAGCGTTTTTGTCATCTTGGAAAACATATAGCGTTCAGAGTGGCGTTGAGGATGAAATAAAAATGCCAGAAACAAAGCCCCATACTCATCCAGAACACGCTCAATTGTCAAATGTGCTGAAAGAAGGTTCAGTGCGACCGCGAACTACGCCTCGAAATAACGACAAGAAGCGATTACGCCAAAAATATGCCGCCCGTGGTCAACATACTTTTGACGGATATCACCTTGACTTTGAAGGTGTGAGCTAGGCTATTTTAAGCTAATCACTTCCAGTTCTGAAACAAGCCGAGTAATGATTTTTTCTTGCTCGGCTAATTGCTCGTGAGTTTCCTCGACAAGGTGAGCTGGCGCCTTCTCAACGTAAGTCGGATTTTCCAGGCGCTTCTTTAATCCCGCCAATTTCTGACGTGCTTCGGCTAGGCGCATTTCCAAATTTTCCTGATGTTGGTACAGAGTTTCGCTATCAATATCTAGCCACGCTTCCCTGTTTGCCGCCGCCAATCTCAGTCCACGCGGCTGATCTGTGTGCTCAATTGCCTCAAGCCGCATGAGATGCTTAATTGTGTCTTGATTGTCAGCGATAAGACTGTCGTTGCCGTATAACAAGCGATATTTCTTATTTCCTGGCAGTTCAGCAATCACCCAGCGACCTTCAGCAACCAGAAGCTTAAGTTGCTCGAATTGCTCAGCGGCAATCGGATCAAACTTCTCTGGAGTTGGCCAAGCTTCACGCATCAAAATGCCGTCGGTGTAATTAAGCGTTTGCCAAATTGTTTCCGTAACAAACGGCGCAAATGGATGAGCGATTTTCAAAGAAGTTGCCAAAACCCAAGATAACAACGGACGATTGATAGCGGTTTTAGATGATTCAATGTACCAGTCAGCCACGTCATCCCAAATAGTGTGGTAAACAGTTTCTGATGCCTCTGAGAAGCGATATTGTTCTATTCTAACGGCAATGTTGTTGGCGGCGTCGTTCAATTGGCGAATAATCCAGTGGTCAGCTGGAGTTTGTGGCTCTAAGTCGACAATTTGGTGATTATCGCCAATTTGCGCCTCGACAAACCTGGCAATATTCCATAATTTATTACAGAAATTACGTGCCGCAATGACTGATCCCTTGTTGAAGGCTTGGCTTTGAGCGGGCGCTCGCCCAGAAATAACTCCCATGCGTGTGGCGTCAGATCCGAATTCCGCAACCAATTCCATTGGATTAATGACGTTACCCTTAGACTTGGACATTTTTTGATTGTGTTCGTCGTTAACCATTCCGTGTAGATAAACTTCTTTGAACGGTAACTTCCCTGTTCGGTATAGACTAAGCATGATCATTCGGGAAACCCATGCGCGCATAATATCCATACCAGTTTCCATCATGTCGGTTGGGAAATAATTGGCTAAATCGCCGCCAGTTAAGTAATCTGTTACGATGTATGGCCATTGACCAGATGAGAACCAAGTATCAAAGGTATCCTCTTCCCTGATATATGTTGTACCATTTACAACAATACTCTGCTCGTTGGTGCGAGTGTCGAATATCCAATCCTTAGGGTCGTTTTCATTTACAAACGCAGGAATTGGTATTCCCCATGGAATCTGTCGTGAAATATTCCAGTCTTTCAATTGCTCAAGATATGCGATGAGTTCTTTGCGCTTGGATGCTGGATAAAAAGTAATTTCTTCTTTTTTAAGCGCGTCAATTGCTGGCTGTGCGAGTGATTGTGTTTTAATAAACCACTGCTCTTTAATCATTGGCTCAATTACGCTGCCACACTTATAGCAATGTCCAACGGCGTGTTCAATTTCAGTTTCACCACGGCGTAGCTCCAGTGCTTCCAGTGCTTCCAAAACTCGAGCGCGAGCTTCTATTGGCGTTAATCCTAAGAACTGCGCTGGCACGTTTATCATCTTCCCTTCTGGACTGATGATTGACTCTATAGGCAAATCGTGGCGTTTCGCAATTTCAAAGTCGTTCGGGTCGTGTGCTGGCGTAATCTTAACCGCACCGGTGCCGTAGCTCATGTCGACATATTCGTCCGCGATGATAGGAATTTCCTTGTCGACAATCGGCAGCAAAATGCGAGTTCCAATCAATTTTTTGTATCGCTCATCGTCTGGATGAACCGCTACAGCAACGTCACCAAGCATAGTTTCTGGGCGCGTAGTAGCTACGATAATCTCGCCAATTTTATCTAATGTCGGGTAAGCTATTTTCCACAACTTCCCTTTCTCATTCTTATGTTCTACCTCGATGTCGGCAAAGCTGGTTTGGTGCTTGGTACAGTAATTAACAATCCTCTCACCCCTGTAAACTAAATTGTCATCCCACATTTTCTTAAATGTATCGTATACGGTGTTGATGACTTTGTCGTCCAGAGTGAATGTCAAATGCTTCCATGATGCACTAACACCTAACGCGCGCAACTGCAGCTCCATATTGCCGCGTTTTTCTTGTACAAAATTCCAAACTTGACTATACAATTGGTCACGTGAAAAATCGAAGCGACTCTTCCCTTGCTTCGTCAATTCTCTTTCATACACAACCCAAGTTTCAAACCCAGCGTGGTCGGCGCCTGGAATAAATACGGCGTCGTCACCCTTCATTCGGTGATAGCGAATCAGAATGTCCTTCAGATTCATATCGAGTGCGTGTCCGATATGCAGATTACCGTTCGCGTTAGGTGGCGGCATAATGATTGAATATGGCTTGCCTACCCCTGTTGGCTCTAATGCATTACTGGTTTCCCATAGGGCGTAAATGTTTGGTTCGTAATCGTTTGGTATGTATTGTTTAGCTAGCTGCATAAGTTATTCCATGGTTTTTTCATGTGAAAAAAGACAAAAGAAAACAAAGTAGCTTTTCACGTGCAAAAGCCCTTATTTATGTAATCCTCTAATTTCTCCACATGTTTATATTACGTCTTAATTATACCACAAATTTATGTGGTGTGATGGATGAAATAAGGTTATTTTCTAATCGTTTGATATGCTCGATATAGCCAATATTGAAGTGGCTTTAGGGGAAGTTCCCAAGTTGACCCAGAATGGATATCTTCACCGCCGAACGATCGCTTGAACTTCGTAAAGCCAGCCCATGGGTGATTTTTTGGTGCGTTTTCAGGCGCAATTCCGTATAAATCGACTTTCTCCATTTGACGATGTTTTGCATCGATTATCGCTTCGGTGAGCAGGGCAGTTCCAGCGTTAAGCTTGCGATACTCTGGTGTAGAATTCGCTGCTGCATGCGCGTAAATTCGAGTTGTTTTTGAGTCGAAAAACAGGGCAGTAGCAATTACTTTATTATCATATGTTGCGTACCAAAAAGAAGCATCTTTTGATGGCAGCAGGGAACCAGCTTGCTTATGAAAATATGAATCTGGGTGCGGCGACATACCAGTCCGTTTGGCAACTTCATGTATCAATTCTAGGAAATATTTAATATCGTCCGGGTTTTGAGATTGATGAACCGTTACGCCTTTTTTATGATAATTCCTATAACAATTCCGTACAGGTTGCGCCATGCTTGCTATAATTTCTTCCTCTGGCTGCTGGAGGTTGATAACATGTGTATGTTCTGGCTGCAAATGGACGTAAGTGGCTTTCTTCCAACGCTCATCAGATAACACCTTAGAAAAGGTGGGTTTAATTGGTCCGACTCTAAGGAAGGTAACACCAAGTTTTTTGCCGAGCTCTGCTAGGTCTTTTAGTGCCAATCGTAATACTTCTTCGTTAGTGGCGGTTGGGCCAAAAGGGCAATATAGGCGAGAATTGCCCGTGCCGTGCTCTAATATTGCGAAATATTCCCATCCTTCACCTCTGTTGTGAAAGACTTTTCGACCGAGCGATTGTTGGAATTTTTCCCAGGCTGATGATTGTAGAAAATGTTGATTCATGTTGTAATCCTCACAACGCTATATTGCTGTCATTGATAAACTTGGCTGAACTTCTAAATCGTATGGATCTGTAGGCTCGTCAATTTGAGATCTGAAATAACCGAGAGTGGCAATCATCGCGGCGTTATCTGTACAGAGTTGGATAGGGGCGTATTCGATGTCAATTGGCAAAGCTTCGCGTAATTGACGGCGCAACTCTTGATTAGCTGCAACTCCGCCAGCGATTACCACGGAGGCTGGCTGGAAATTGTCAAACGCCTTTTTGGTTTTATTTACGAGAGTTTTTATGGCTGTATACTGGAAACTAGCTGCCATATTACGTCGTAATTCGTCATCTACGAGCGCTGGAAGCTCATGAGAGGGAAAAGTGAAGTCTTTACCGACTTCGTGCTGAACGGCTCTCAGAACAGCTGTCTTAAGCCCAGAGAAGGAAAAATCGTATTCGCCGGATAGTTTGGCAATAGGCAAGTGAAACGCGTGTGGATCACCAAGCTCAGCAGCTTTAGCAATAGCTGGGCCGCCAGGATATGGCAAACCGATGATTTTAGCGACTTTATCAAACGCTTCGCCAACCGCGTCGTCTTGAGTCTGTCCGATAAGTTGATAATCACCGTGATTTTTAAATAGGACAAGTTGTGAATGTCCGCCTGAAACGATCAACGAAAGCATAGGGAATGACGGCTGTTGTTTCGGCAATGTTAGAGATAGATTGTCAGATTGCTTATTGATAAAATTGGCGTACACGTGAGCTTCTACGTGATGAATCTTAAAGAGCGGCTTATTATGGATAATAGCGAGAGTTCTGGCGGCGAGAGTGCCGATTAATAGCGAGCCAATAAGTCCTGGCGCGTAAGTAACGGCGATGGCGTCAATATCATCCCAAGTGCAATTTGCGTCAGATAAAGCTTTTTTAATGACGGGATTTACAACTTCCAAATGACTACGCGCGGCAATTTCTGGAATAACTCCGCCGTATTCTGCGTGAATGTCAATTTGAGAATTGACGACATTTGAAAGCAAGCGTTCGCCATCTTCAACTATTGACGCCGCTGTTTCGTCGCAACTGGATTCGATTCCCAAAATCCTCATTTGTTTTTATTATAGCAAATATAAGTGGTAAAATGGGTATTATGAAAAACGAGTTGGTAAAAATTGCTAGAAAAACGCTACCTCAAGGAGCTTTGGAAAAAACCGAAAACGCCTATAGAGTTGCGCGCACGAAGATGATTAGCCTGAGATATGGCAATCCAGCTCGTGGCTTGAGAATTATTGCAGTAACAGGGACGAACGGGAAAACTACGACCGCTTGTTATATCAATGAGATCTTGAAAGAGGCTGGCTTTAAGACTGCATTATTTACGACGGCGGTGATTGAAATTGCTGGCAAGGAAAAGATAAATGATTTGAATGCGACAGTTCCGACCGTGGCAAGACTGTTTAGCTTTTTCCAGACGGCTCAGCGTGAAGGCGTGGAATATGTGATTTTAGAGGCAACAAGTCACGCTCTGTCGCAGCATAAATTTGACGGCGCGCCAATTGAGGCGGCGGTGATGACTAATTTAACTCAAGACCATTTGGATTATCACAAAACGATGGAAGCTTACGCGGCAGCTAAGGCTAAATTGTTTGAGAAAAAGCCGAAATATATCGTACTGAATCGTGATGACGAGTGGTTTGAATACTTTGATAAGTTTACGGCTTCTGGTGAGAAAATGACTTACGGAACGAATCCGGAAGCTGAAGCTCACCTAACGCACGTTAAGTTGTATAAAAAGGGAACAGAGGCGAGTTTACTGATTGATCATCAAACTCATTTGGAGCTGGCGACTAATTTGCCTGGCGAATTTAACGTGATGAATATGTCGGCTGCGGTGTCGTTGGCGTATTTGTTGGGAATAAAGTTGGAAGATATTCAAGAGGGCGTGGCGAATTTGGAGGCGATCCCTGGACGATTCGAGCGAGTAGATAATAAGCTTGGAATTGATATTATTGTGGATTATGCGCACACGCCAGACGCGCTGGAAAAATTGCTAAAAACCACTCATAAAATTACCAAGGGGCGATTAACTTTGGTGTTTGGTGCGTGTGGCGACAGGGATAAGACAAAGCGTCCGATTATGGGCGAACTGGCGGCTAATTTGGCGGATAGGATTTTCCTAACTGACGAGGAAAGCTATAACGAAAATCCAGATGAAATTCGGGCAATGATTCGTCAGGGAATTGAGCGAACGAAAAAGGCTCATAAGATGACGGAAATTGCTGATCGGAAACAGGCGATTTATCAGGCTTTGAAGTCGGCTGTTCGTGGCGATACGATTCTGATTACTGGCATGGGTCATGAGCAGTACCGAATTGTAAATGGCAAGCGAATTCCGTGGAACGACAAGAAGGTCGTTCAGGAAATTATTTCTGAGATTGAGAAAAAGAGTCGTAAAATTTCGCTTTAATCTGTTTCCAGCTTTGTGATTGACGAACTAATTTTTCTGCATCGCTTGGGTTGAGTAATAGTTCTTTCACGGCGTCTTCAAGGTAAATGCCGCCCTGCGAGCCTTTGAATAGAATTGTTGTATCTTTAATGTCGCTATTTTTCAGGAATTTTCCAGCTTCAAGCGCCGTGTCAAAAGAAATTACTTTACAGCCATTTTTTTCAGCAATTGGTGCGAGGTGTTTTTTTGACATTTTGCCAACAGTGATGAGCAATTCTAACTGTTTAGGGTCGCAAATTTCGCCGATTTTTTTATGCTCCGATTCGGATGTCTCGCCCAGTTCATTCATATCGCCCAATACGGCAATTTTATGATTAGCAGAGATGGAATAGAGTGTTTTTAGCGAATTTTCCATGGCAATAGGGCTGGCGTTATAAGTATCGTCCAGCAACGTACAGCCGCGTATGCCGCGTAAAATATTCATTCTTCCTGAAACCGGTTTGATTTTTGTTAAAGCCGCCGCAACTTCTTCAATATTCATTCCGCAAGCCAATCCCGCCGCCGCCGCGCCAGTGATTGAGCGGATGTTGTGTTTGCCTAATATAGAAATATTGATGTCCTGAGAGGTTTCTTCGGAATGTTTCAGATTGACAATACAGCCAGTGTCTGTAGTCTTTTTAATTTCCAGGAAAACATCAGCGGATTCGTCGCCGTAACTCACGCGATTTCCAACTATGAGATTATGATATTTTTCATTGATATCGTGAAGGTTGAAGATGGTTTTTTTAGCGACTTGACTAATTGACAATTCCTCATGAGCTACCGTATCCATATTTTTGAAAAACTCCATATGTTCAGGTGCAACAGAGGTAATTATGGCAATGTCGGGTTGAATGTAGCGCATAAAAGTAGCCATTTCACCAGGGCAATCAATGCCACATTCTTGAATAATTATATCTGGCGATTCGGGGTTTTTTATGCTGGCGTGTGCTGCGAAGAAGACTTTTAGCCAGGCTAGGGGAGATTTGGCGTTTTTTGGCCCGTCTACGCCTAAGATTTCCAGCGGCGCACTTAAGGTTGTGTTCAAATTGCCACGACTATGGCGCACGGTGAATTTTTCTGATAGAACAGTGGCGGTTGCTGATTTTACGCTAGTTTTACCAACGCTACCGACTACGGCAATTAGTCTGGTGTCAGGATGAGATTTAAGATATTTTTTTACATAAGATCCGAGAATTGTTTCTAAGAGATGTTTGAATAATTGCATGGAGTTATTATAACAGATTGAGGAATAGTAGGGAGAAGGGTTTGAGGTTGCATTTTTAATGATTTTATGGTATTATATCAACTATTGTATGGAGATTGCTAGAGGATCAGGAGTAGCTGAGATTGCTTGGGAGATTGTTGAATCTTCCAAATATCAAGAAAGACTGCGTGAAATTGTATTAGGAATAGGGCGAGCTGCAACCAGAGAGTTTAATCCGGAAAGTTCATATCGATTAGTGGATAGATATGTCGCGTCGGGCGTGGCGGATGATATTTTAAAAGAGAAAGGTGACACGGATAAAGCACCGGAATATAAAATACTAGAGTTGATACAAAGGATGCCTTATTGGATTTGCGCGGAAGAAAAACTTGAATCTTATAGAAATGGGGTATTTTATGAGCGCAATAATAAGATAAGAGAAAAAGAGACAGTTGTAGCTTTTAATAAGGTTGTACGAGACATAATTAGCGAAGGGCAATATACTCGCAAATCAGATCTTATATCGGACGTTCAGAACGCTATGGATTGCCTTGGCTATAGCGATGAGGAAATTGAAAATGCATATAAATTCTTAGATCACGTGATCAATGGTATGCGTCACGAAATCGCTGCCGAAATAGCTTTAAGGAAAACTAAGGGAGTGCGGGCTGTTTATACGACTGACATTGACGATGATCTTGCTGGAATAGATCTTATAGTTGAGTATAAGGATAATTATGGTCGCGAACATATAATTGGTCTTGATATAAAGTCAACGCCAGACTCTGCGCGGAATGCTAATAATAGTGACCGTGATGAGGGATACCACGCTAGTTGGTCTGGTTTCGATCATAGACGGGGTGACTTTGGTTCTTATGGAGATAATTTAATGCCGAGTGATGAAGCTGTTAAAAAGGTGCGTTCACTTTATAAGGAAGAACTTGAAGAAATATCTAGGAAAGAAGACAGTCGTCATAAAAAGAAGTAGGTCCGCTTTCCCATCCAATACGGGTGGCGCTACCTACTTCTGTGTGAATAT
Organism: Candidatus Nanosynbacter sp. TM7-008; assembly: GCF_022828245.2. Lineage (NCBI taxonomy): Bacteria > Bacillati > Minisyncoccota > Nanosynbacteria > Nanosynbacterales > Nanosynbacteraceae > Nanosynbacter > Candidatus Nanosynbacter sp. TM7-008. The sequence continues at coordinate 34,331 of NZ_CP157587.1, forward strand.
TACCACGACCGTTGTAAAAAATCTAGAAAGTCGAGGCGTAGGAGATAATTAGCACTCACACTTGACGAGTGCTAAATTAGTGCGTTACAATAGATACGTTGTTAACGAAATGGAGGATAACGTGAGTACACCTATTAGGCCTCTTGGCGACCGTGTTGTAGCGGTGCGCGAAGAAGCAAAGACTCAGACAGCGAGCGGAATTTACTTGCCTGATAACGCTAAAGAAAAGCCAGTAGTTGCGGAAGTTAAAGCAGTTGGCGGCGATGTGAAGAACGTCAAAGTCGGCGATCGGATTGTCTATAAGGAATATTCGACTACGGATTTGAAAATTGACGGCACGGAATATTTGATCGTCCGCGAAGAAGATATTTTAGCAACGGTTGTTGGATAAAAAGGGGAGTTTAATTATGGCAAAAAAAGTTTTTTATGATGACGATGCGCGAAATCGCGTGCTTGGCGGAGCTAAATCGCTATACGACGCAGTTAAGGTAACTTACGGTCCGAAGGGTCGCAATGTTGTGATTGCGAAGGGTTTTGGCGGTCCAACGGTTACTCATGACGGCGTAACTGTGGCTGAAGGAATTGAATTGCCAGAAAACGATGACGAAACGCTGGGTCACAAAGTCGGTGCTGATTTAATCAAGCAGGCCGCTAAGAATTTGAATAAGCAAGCAGGCGACGGCACGACGACCGTAACAGTGCTAACATATTCGATTTTGAAAGAGGCAAATCGATTGATTGCGGCTGGACATAATCCGATGGAACTTAGGAAAGGCATTGAGCAAGCTGGCGCGGAAATTGTTAAAGAATTGAACAAATTGGCTGAGCCGATTGAAGGCAAGTCTGACCGCGTGGCTGAAGTCGCTACGATTTCGGCGGGAGATGCGGAAATCGGTAAATTGATTGCTGGCGTAATCGAGAAAGTCGGTAAAGACGGCGTGGTTACTGTTGAGGCTGGTCAAGGTTTGGAGCTGGAAGCTGAAGTTGTCGAAGGTTTTAGCTTGGACAAGGGTTGGGTGAGTCCGTTCTTTGTTACTGACGCAGGTCGTCAGGAGGCTGTGTACGAAAAGCCAGCGATTTTGATTACCGATAAGAAGATTTCTAGCGTGCAGGAATTCTTGCCAATGTTGGAAAAATTGGCACAAAGCGGTAAGAAAGACGTGGTTTTGATTGCTGACGAAGTTGAAGGCGAGGCGTTGAGTATTTTGGTCTTGAACAAGCTGAAGGGTGTATTCAACACCGTAGCCGTTAAGGCGCCAAGTTTCGGCGACCGTCGTAAAGATGTTCTTCGTGATATCGCCGTGCTGACTGGCGCGACTGTGATTTCTGAAGATCACGGATTGACGTTCGGAAACGCTGGCTTGGAAGTTTTGGGATCGGCACGTAAGGTGATTGTTGGTAAGGATGAAACGACAATCATCGAAGGCGCGGGCAAACCTTCAGGCGTGAAGGAGCGAATTGCTGAGATTAAGTCGCTTTCAGAGAATGCTTCAAGTGAGTATGAAAAAGAGCAATTCGACAAGCGCGCTGCGGCATTGTCTGGCAAGGTTGCGGTTATTAAGGTTGGTGGCGCGACTGAGACGGAAATTGACGAGAAGAAATTCCGCGTTGATGACGCTGTGGCGGCTACTAAGGCGGCTTTGGCTGAGGGAATTGTCGCTGGTGGCGGCGTAACTTTGGTCAATTTGGCTGGCAATCTAAAAGTTAGCGGCGCGGATAGTTTGTCGGTCGGTCGACAAACCCTAAAAGACGCTCTGAAGCAACCGTTCTTGCAGATTATGAAAAACGCTGGGTTGAATGCTGATGCACTACTTGCTCAAGTTGAATCTGGCAAACCTGGATTTGGCGTTAACGTTATGAAGCCAGAAGACGGTCTGATTGACGTGAAGAAGGCTGGTGTTATTGATCCAGCTCGTGTGACTAAAGAGGCTGTTCAAAATGCAGTGTCGATTGCGTCAACTGCGGCAACTATGGGCGCTTTGGTGGTTGATATCCCAGAGGCTGAAGTTGCAGCTGCTCCTGGCGGCATGCCAGGAATGGGTATGATGTAAATCTGCCCCGAGCAATAAAAATCCCGCCGAAAATGGCGGGATTTTATTTTGGAGGAATGAATTAACGAGGATTTGAGAAATAGTCGATTTCTTTAATGATATCCAGTAGAGCCTGTGCGCGGCGAGCTTCGTCAACAATAGCTACGGCAGCGTCGTGTGCTGGTGCGATCAGAGTTTTGTCGTCCGTAGAACGAAGAAGTAATAGATAAGTGTCAAACTTTTCTTCTGGAGAAACGTCCAGTTTATCGACTAATGGACGTAACTCGTTCAAGGCAGTTTGCTTAATTGTATCAAGCGCAGGATCTGAGGCTGCGGCTGCAGCTGGTGTGCTGACTGTTGGAGTTGGCATGACTGGCTCTGGAGCAGTAGATTCTACTGTAGCTTCGACAGACTTCTGACTGTCGTCTGAATCTGTAGCAATAGGATCTGGTGATATGGTTGCAGGATTAATTACAGGTGAAGCTGTAGCATTTGTTTCTTCGAATTGTAAATTATTGTCTGTATCTTGTGACACGCCAGCTAATACCTTAGCCAGTTCTTGGTCGTCACTGAATGATTGATTAGCTTGAGAATCCATTATAACCCACCTTATATATTAAATTGTTTAAGCTTATATATGTTACACTATAACATGAGTTAATTAAGGAGCGCAAGATGTTAGATGATATGAATGTGATAAAACAATATGATCCAGGCGACGTTTTAAGCGGCGTTTTGAATATTCCAGAGCAAGCTCGATATGAAGTGTTGATCCACGAAGGTGCGAATCAGCGTCGAGATTTTAAGAATATTGTGATCGCGGGAATGGGCGGTTCGGCTTTAGCGGCTGATATGGTTCGAGTTTTGACCGCGGGCTGGTTGCATATTCCGCTTGAAGTGGTGAAGGGCTATGATTTGCCGGGGTTCGTGAGCGAGGAAACGTTGGTTATCGCGGTTAGTCATTCGGGTAATACCGAGGAAACTCTGAGCTGCTATCAGCAAGCACTGGAGAAGAAGGCGTGTTTGGCAGCTATGTCGACTGGTGGAGCGTTGATTGAGCGAGCAAAGAATGACAACATAACTTACGCTCAAGTTCCAGCTGGCGCGCAGCCACGGATGTCGACGGTTTATCATCTGCGAGGATTATTGAAACTATTGCAACATTTTTGGGTGATTGATAATGATTTGTACGATCAGGTGAAAAATAGTGCTGATTGGTTGGCGGGCGAGATATCTAATTGGACAGCCAAAACGCCAGAAGCTGATAATTTGGCGAAGCAGATTGCGAAATTAACAATTGGCAAGACGTTGGTTATTTTTGGCGGTGAATTGACTTGGCCGCTGGCGTATAAGTGGAAAATTAGCTGGAATGAATCAGCGAAGAATTTGGCATTCTCGAATCAATATCCAGAATTTAATCATAACGAGTTTATCGGCTGGTCGTCTCATCCTGTAGAGAAGCCGTTTACGGTTTTTGATATTCGTAGCAATTTGGAGCGGGACAGAATCCGCGAACGAATGGAGCTGAGTGATCGACTGTTAAGTGGCAAGCGACCAAAGGCGCACGTACTGGAACTTCGAGGAAAGACGCTTATGGAACAATTACTGTGGGGTTTGGTGCTGGCTGACGCGGCTAGTATTTACACAGCTATTCTTAATGGAGTCAATCCTGGTCCAGTTCAGTTGATTGAAAAATTGAAAGCGGAACTTAGTTAATTTAATATCGTAGAGATTCGATTGGGTCGCGTCTGGTGGCGCGGGCTGCTGGATATACGCCAGAAATTACGCCGATGATTATTGATAGTCCAATTGATAAGACGGCTGTTTGCCAATAAATATAAGGCGTGAGCGGTAAATATAAGCTGGCAATATAAGCTCCCGCCAAGCCTAACCCATAGCCCAATACTCCGCCGAGGAATCCGATGATCGCTGCCTCGATTAAGAACTGATTGATGATGTCCCAGCCCGTGGCGCCGACGGCTCGTCTGACGCCGACTTCACGCTGACGCTCGGCGACATTGACAAGCATCACGTTCATAACGCCTATTCCACCGATTAACAGAGAAATAATGCCGATGACAGTTAAGATTATCGAGAGGAACTTCGCGACATTAGACTTCTTTTCATTTATTTCTTCGCCAGAAACGATTCGATAGTTCTTATCGCTATCATGATTCTTCTTCAAAATATCGTCAGCCGATTTTATGACTGAATTGAGATTTTTATGATCTTTAGTAGTTACGATAATTTGCTGAATTTGCGGCGTTCCTTGGGTGAATTTTTTAATCACGGACAATGGAATAATCGCGGCGTTATTAAAATTCACGTCCAAATAACTGGCTGGATTTTCAATATTTTTTAACACGCCAACAACAGTTAACGGCTGATTTCGGATGTAAATAACGTTTCCGATGGATCTTTCGGTGCCGAACAAATCGACCGACAATTGCTGACCGACGACAACTCCGCCGATGTCGTTAATAAATTGCCCAGTAGCAATTTGCAAATTAGCGACGTCTTTTAGCGATTCCGTACTACCGATTAACGCGGCGTTTTGGATATCGATTTTACCTTCGCGGGCGCGCAGTTCGGCGTGCAGAAATGCAATTGGCGCGGCTTTCGTATTGGCAATTTTTCCTATATCCCTGGCGTCCGTTTCAGTCAATGTGTTGACTGTCGTCGTGTTGTCGGATTCAGTCAGCAGATTCGGGACGGCTTTTTGATTGCCAGATTTAACGATGGCAACAGGGGCGGATGATTGATTGGAATTGTCGCCGAATAGGTGATTAAATCCGCCAGTTAAAGATAGAACCATGGTGATGCTGGCGATTCCAATAGCTACGCCTACAATTGTCAAGAATGTTCGCCCACGATTAGCTCGTAGCGTCTGAGTAGCGTTCTCAAAATGATTTTTTACTAATATTTTCACGATTTTTTCGCCCTCGATTTCTTTGAAGATTTTTGCTTCTTAGGTTTTTCTTCTTTTTCGTCGTCTACAATTAACTTCTTAGTGAACTTGCGCTTTTCCTTATGCTCGTCGGTATCGATTTTTCCGTCCAACATAGTGATGACGCGACTGGCGTAATGAGTCAATTCTGGATTGTGGGTAACCATAATTATAGTATTGCCGCGACGATGTAGGTCGGACAATTCTTCCATAATAAGATGACTCGACTTGCTGTCTAAGTTTCCTGTTGGCTCGTCGGCTAAGATAATTGACGGACTATTAACCAACGCTCTGGCAATTGCTACGCGCTGAACCTGACCGCCAGATAATTGATGCGGCATGTAATATTCGCGCTTTCCCAGATGAAAAGTTTTCAGAATGCGGCTAGCTTCTTGGAGTCGTTTAACCTTTCCGAGTCCTTTATATGTTAACGGCAACGCTACGTTTTCAATTACAGTCAGGCGAGGGATAAGATTGAAATTCTGAAAAACGAAGCCGATGTGTTTGGAGCGAATTTTGGCGCGTCGTCGTGAGCTGAGATTGTCGACAGCGACATCGTCCAGATAGTATTCACCTTCTGATGGCTGGTCTAATAGTCCAAGGGTGTTTAATAAAGTAGTTTTTCCGCAACCACTTGGGCCCATAATAGCAATAAACTCGCCCTTTTTAACGGTTAAATCGACGTTATCTAAGGCGCGAATCTCAGCGTCGCCAAAGCCAAATTTTTTGGTGACATTAACAAGCCTAATGCGTGGTGGAATAGTTTCTTTCATCTTTGACTTATTATAGAGAATGAACGTCAGTAAGTGCAACCATAAGGGATAATAAAGTTGTGGTATAATTATCAACAAGGAAGGGTGCAGGAGTGGTTGAACTGGCACGCCTGGAACGCGTGTAACGGAGCAATCTGTTCGAGGGTTCGAATCCCTCTCCTTCCGCCAAGAGATATTTTAGAGGGTATTATAGAAACAAGAAAACATTATACGTACTTAATCAATATTTTGATAGACGCATATAATGCTGGTAAGCTACCAGAGATAAAAGATATTATTGTCGAACCTGAATATGGGTATGTGGCGTCAATTGAGTATAATTCTGGAGAACGCAGAGTTTTATATGGACATGATCCTGGGTTTAATTCAGGAAGTGCAGAGCAATTAGCTAATGATAAGGGGTATACAAAGTTTTTGCTTAGAGAAAATGGCATAGATTGTGCAAGAGGTTCTGAATTTCTTTTACCTTGGTGGGCGGATATGCTGCGTCAATCAGACCGTCAGCAGTTTAATCACTCTATACGTGACACAAAAGAAGCCCTTGGCTATATTGATAAATCTTTAGGATTTCCTGTCTATGTTAAACCTAGCAGAGGTTCTCAAGGAGTTGGTGTAGCTAGAGTTGAAACCGCTGAAGAGCTTGATAAGCTTCTTAATCAGTACAACGAGGAGCGTGTTAAAGTAGCTGTCATTGAAGAAGAATTAAAAATGCCTGACTATCGTATATTGGTTTTTGATGGTGAGGTAGTTAATGCCTATGAGAGACGACCTTTTTCTGTTAAGGGTGATGGAGTAAGTAATTTAAAACAGCTAATTGATTTGAAACATAAGACCTTGGTAGATTCTGGTAGAGATATACATTTTGAAAGGCAGCTACCTATAATTATGAATAAATTAAGGAAAATGGGTCTGTCTATGACCGATATTATACCGGAAGGCGCAGATGTTCGTTTGATGGATATATCAAATTTATCAGCAGGAGGAACGCCAGTTGATGTCGGTGAAGTTATGCATCAGCGGTGGCGAGATCTAGCTGTCAGGGTGGCAAGAATCTTTGATTTACGAATATGCGGGGTTGATTTGGCGTGTAAGGATATTACGCAATCAGATAGCGAATACGGCGTAATAGAGGTAAACGCAACGCCTGGTGTCAAACAATTTATGGCAAGCGGTGCGGCTCAGCAGGAAAAGCTAGAAGATATTTTTGTTAAATTCTTCCAAACATTATAATGATCTACCTTGCCGCAAATTCACTCACCAAATAAAACGACCCGGTAACAACGACGTACGTATCAAGCTGCTGGGCTTTCTCGATGGCTTTTGTGAGAGCTTTGTCTGGATTGTATTCAATCTCGCCTGCAGATTTCATAACACGGCGGATGGCTTCTGGCGGTATGTTGCGGTGGTTTTTATCGTAATCGGCGCTGAACGTGGTGGCGTAAGTTAGCTGTGCCAAGTTGTCAATCATGGCGAGTGATTTCGCCAACGACAACTGCTTATTCTGCCCGAATGCTGCCACGAAAACAGGCTTTTTTTCTGGATATATTTTTCGTAATGAATCAATCAAGGCGCGGATTTTCTGGGGATTATGCGCAACATCAAATATGATGTTAACTCCATCAACATTGCACTTCTCTAACCGTCCGGGAATAGTGATATGTACAGATTTTTTCAGAGCTTCTTTTGGCAGAGGTGGCTTTTTATCTAGCGCTAGCAGCTTTTCAACGGCGCGGTACGCCAATGTCCAATTCCGCTGCTGAAAATCCGGCAGTATTTTCAGAAAATCGTCAATAATTGGCGAAGCAATAGAGAACTGTGAGTGCTGTGACTCTGCATGTTGCCGAATAATCGTTTCAATCTCAGAAGCTTGTCGGTTCATCACGACTGAATCGCTTTGATGGATAATACCAGCTTTTTCTTGGGCGATCTCTGTCGGAGTATTGCCTAATAATTCCATATGGTCTAGTCCGATATCAGTGATGACGCGTACAGTTGGCGAACGGAAAATCACGTTGGTTGTATCTAGTCGACCGCCAATCCCAACCTCAATTATGATATAATCAACGCCTATTTTCTTAAATAGCCAAAAACTAAAAATCGTCAAAAATTCAAAATACGATAGATGCAGGCTGTGTACTACGTAAAGATTGGCAAACGCTTGAAAATAATGCAAATATTCTTGTTCAGGCAGCGGCTGCCCGTTGATGAGCGAGCGCTCGGCGACGCTGGCAATATGCGGCGACACTAATGTACCGGTGGTATAGCCAGCCCGGTTCAGCAAACTGGTAGCATAATAAGCAGTCGAACCCTTGCCGGAGGTGCCAGCGATGTGGATGGCGGGAATTTGATTTTGCGGACTACCAAGGGTTTCCAAAATATGCGCTACATATACCAGCCGATTATGTTTTTCGGGCGGATGGGCGATTAACTCGTCCAAAAAATAAGTGGCGTCGCGCATTGAGGCAAATTTCATACTGTATCTGATTATAGCAAAAATAGGTTGTAATTTTTACTAAATAGCTTGCAAAACACTAGATATAGCGGCTATAGTTATTATTGTACGCTATATATATAGCGAGCCCATAAATAAACAAAAACACAAGCTACGAAGATAAGCCACCAGGTGAGGTGTTGGTGGTTTGTTTTTAAGAGGGAAAATTAAGGAGGGTATGTGAAAGAAATTAACGTAGTCAAACGCGACGGAACAAAAGAACCGTTTGATGCTAATAAAATTAACGCGGCTATTTTAAAGGCGTGCGAAGGTTTGCCGGACCAAATCTCTAAAGTCGTTCAGGTGGCGACTGAATTGCAGTTGACATTATTTGATGGAATTACGACCGAACAACTAGACGAGGCGGTTATTCAAACAGTTTTGCAAAACGTTAAGGACGACCCGGACTATGATAAAATCGCGGCACGATTGCTACTTAAAACCATCTATAAGCAGATTTTGGGCGATTATGAAACAGCGGAAGAATTGAAAAAGCTTCATGCGCGCGAATTTCCGAAGTTTGTTAAGGCGGCAGTAAAAGAAGGATTGCTGGATAAGCGCATGGCTGACGGTCGATTTGATCTGAAAAAGCTGGCGGCGGAACTTGATCCAGCGCGTGATGATTTGAGTAAATATTTGGGTGTGGTGACTAATAAAAATCGCTACGCTCTTCGTAAGCAAAACGGCTCACCAATTGAAACACCTCAGTTTACGCACATGCGAATTGCTATGGGACTTAGTTATAATGAATCTGACCCAACGACTGCAGCGATTGAGTTTTATAATCACATGAGCAATTTGGAGTATGTCCCAGGCGGCTCAACGCGAGTTAATGCTGGTGGTTCGTTCCCGCAACTCAGCAACTGCTTCTTGCTTAACGTCGATGATGATATGGAATCGATTGCTAAGGCTGTTCGCGACACAATGTGGATCGCTAAAGGCACGGGCGGAATTGGCATTGGCTTTACGAAGTTACGTGCGGCAGGCAGTCCAGTTAAAACCACCAACACTGAATCGACTGGACCAATTCCATTTATGAAGATGATTGATACGGCGCTTTTTGCGGTTTCTCGTAAGGGTAAAAAGGCTGGTGCGGCTGCGATTTACATGGAAAACTGGCACCTGAACTTTGATCAATTTGTCGATCTTCGCCAAAACTCTGGTGACCCATATCTAAGAACCAGATTCGCAAATACCGCGGTATTTATCTCTGACGAATTTATGAAGCGAGTGGAAAAAGACCAAGATTGGTATTTGTTTGATCCAGCGGAAACTCCAGATTTGACGGAATTATATGGCGAGGCGTTTTCGGCGCGATATAAAGAATATATCAAGATGGCGGAAGCTGGGAAATTGCGAACATTTGATAAAGTTCCGGCTCGTCAGCAATTTAAGCGCATTTTGACCAGCTTGCAGGCGACATCTCATCCGTGGCTAACTTGGAAAGACACGATTAACGTGCGAGCATTAAATAACAATACGGGCACAATTCACCTCAGTAACTTGTGTACGGAAATTACATTGCCGCAGGATAAAAACAACATTGCGACGTGTAACTTGGTGAGTATCAATTTGTCGGCGTTTCTTAGCGATGATAAGACTTGGGATTGGGATAGATTGAAAGAAGCGGCTCGTGCGGCAGTGCGACAATTGGACAATTTGTGTGATATCACTCAAACTCCAATTCCAGAAGCAATGCACTCTAATCAGCAAACTCGAGCAATTGGCCTCGGGATTATGGGTCTTTCTGACGTGTTGGAAAAGTTGGGTTATTGCTACGAATCGAAAGAAGCGTACGATTTGGTTGATCAATTGACGGAGTTCATTAGCTATCACGCCATCGATCAGTCAGCTGACTTAGCAGAAAAATTGGGCAGTTATCCAACATTCGCAGGCAGTGGCTGGAGCAAGGGAATTCTTCCGATTGATACGGTCGATAAATTGTCGAAAGATCGCGGCGTTAAGGTGAAAATAGACCAAAAGACGCGACTGGACTGGGATGGTTTGCGAAAGAAGGTGAAGAAGGGAATGCGAAATGCGACCCTTATGGCAATTGCGCCGACGGCTAACATTGGTCACGTGGCGGGAACGACTCCTGGAATTGATCCGCAATTTGCGCAGATTTTCAGTCGCTCGACTTTGAACGGTAAGTTTTTGGAAGTGAACCATAATTTAGTTCGCGACTTGAAGAAGCTTGGTTTGTGGGACAATTTGAAGGATGAGATTTTTGCGGCTCAGGGCGATATTCAAGATATTGACGGTATTCCTCAGAATATCAAGGATGTTTATAAAACAAGTTTCCAACTCAGTCCGTATGCGTTTATTGAGGTGGCAGCCAGGGCTCAGAAGTGGGTCGATCAGGCGATTTCTCGAAATATGTATCTGGAGACGCGAGACATTGATGAATATGTGAAGATTTATTCGGAAGCGTGGAAGCGTGGCTTGAAAACAACATACTATCTGCATGTTAAGCCGCGTCATCAGTCGGAGCAGACAACAGTTTCAGTTGATAAAATTGCAGAACAAAAAGTCCGCACAAATAGTAAAGTGCGCGGATTTGGATTTGCGAAAATTAATAAATAAAGGAGGAGATTAAGATGGGAATTTTAGGTTCAGGATTACGCGATGGATTGTCGCTTCACCCAATTCGTTACCCTTGGGCGTATGATCTTTATAATCAAGCGGTGGCTAACACGTGGTTTCCAAATGAAGTTCAATTAGTGCAAGATTTGGCGGATTTTGAAAAATTGTCAGACGACGAAAAGCACGCGTTGAAAACGGTTATTAGCTATTTGAATCCAAACGAGTTATTGATCAATAAATCATTGGCGTTCGGTATTTATCCATATGTGAACGCGGCGGAAGCTCAACTATATTTGTCAAAACAGATGTGGGAAGAAGCCAATCACTTCATGACATTTGAATACATTATTGAGACGTTTCCGTTTGATCGCGAGGAAATTTATGCTGCGGGATTTGGTAAAAAATCATTAGCTGATAAAGCTGACTTCCAGAATAAACATTTGGATGTGATGCTTGATCCGAATTTGGATATTTATTCGCTGGAAGGCAAGAAAGACTTTGTTAGGTCTTTGGTGGCGTATAACATCGTACTGGAGGGAATTTGGTTCTATTCAGGCTTTATGGTTGGCATGAGTTTCCGTCAGCGTAATTTGTTGCGTAATGTTGGCTCACTACTGGACTGGATTACTCGCGACGAAAATCTTCACCTGACGTTTGGTATCAATCTGCTTTTGACAATTTTGGACGAGAACCCGGAATTGCAAACACAGGAATTCGCAGAAGAAATTCGTGGCTTGATTCTGCAGGCAGTGGAGCTTGAGAAGGCTTACAATAAGGATATGCTACCAAAGGGAATTTTGGGATTGAATGCTGATTATGTCAATCAGTATGTTATGCATATGACCGACCGACGCTTGCAAGAATTAGGTTTTGAACCTGAATATAACGTGCCAAATCCAGCCAAATGGATGGCAGCTGCCAATGATACACTGGAATTGGTGAATTTCTTTGAAAGCACAAACACTAGTTACGAAGTTAATACCACGAAGTAATGGGAGTTGATGATATGAATGAATTAGCGAAAGAAATATTAGATACAGTCGAAGTTGGTGCGTTGGCAACGGTGAATGTTGATAGAACTCCTTTGGTGACGCCGCTACACTTTGCGCGATTGGGTGATTCGATAGTTTGGATATCAGAGCCGACTGCGCGCCATTCAGAAAATGCGTTTCGAAACGGTAAGGCGGAATTTGTGGTTTGGGATGATAAAAAGCGAGCAGTTTTCTTAAAAACTAACGTGACTGAACTCCCAGAATCTGAGAAAGAGGCGGCAATGGCGGCTTATAAAGAGAAGTTGGATGATTTTATGCCACGTTGTCAAAATCCGCAAATATACGTTGCGCCAATTGGTGAACTTGATGAAAAAACTACAACGGGCAATTGGCTGCATTTTATTGCATAAGCACTATATCTAGCGTAAAATTAGTTAAGTAACTACTAAATATAGGGGAAAATGAAAATGAATGCGAATCAAATTATTACTGATGACATGACTTTGGAAGAAAAATTGAGTGCCATTGATGCAGCTCTTAAAGCGGCGCAAGAAGCGGCTGATGACCAAGCAAAGTCGAACGGCGCTGTTGCGGCACCAGTTGATCCAGCGAGTTTGACTATTTGTGACGGTTGCGAATAGAGTTTCGAACAGCGTTTTACTATTGACAACATAGCCAATTATGTTGTATAATTGCCTATATCGTAAAAACAACTGAGAGTTAGTTGCGTAATAAGGAGAGATAGTTAAAATGACTGCAGGAATAGATAAATTTATCCCAACCCCAGAAGAGCAAGAATTGTTCAATAAAGTTTTCTATCCAGACATCACTGAAGAGTCTGATATTGACGTAAAAGAATCAAAGCCACAGAGAGAGGGTTTTTCTCTGTCGGTTGCGCTTGGTTCTCTTAAGAAATGGATGTGTGGTAAACGAGAAAAGCACAACAAGCCTTTTGGACTAACTAACAATTCGGCGGTAGAAAAACTTGAGGCAGCTGGAGAAGAGTTGGGACTGCCAGAAACAGACGTTCGGCTTTCTTCTGGACTTAAGCTACTGATGGGCTTAATGCATGGCAAAAAGGAAGTTGAAATAATTGGCGAAGATATCTTAATTGAAGCCGCTAAAAGGGCTAAAGAAGAAGGTAAGGGAAGTGTTATAGCACCAACACATTTTAATGGAGAAGATGTTCCTACGGCTAGTTATTTGGCGTCTTTGTTGAATAAAATTAATATTGGCGTAGCGTCGACTAATAGAGATTGGATTAAGAAGGGCGTTGGCGGAATCAACCTAGAAGCTATACAGTATCTTGCGTTTGGCGCTAAAAACTTTTTTGGTGTGCCATATGAATGGGTAGATAAAAAGAGTAAAAAACCGGTTCACTTTTCAACAGACCATTACGAAGAAGCGGTTAAATTTGTTGAGGGTGGCGGGTCTTTGGTTTTGGCTGGATATTCAGCGGATGACTCAGTAGGTTCAAAGCCTCATAGTGAAATGGGCTCTGCAGCGATTCATACGGCATTGAAATCTGGCGCAGACTTGATATTTGTTTACGTATCGTCAGAGGACAAGAAACTTACCATCAGAGTCATGGAAGATGAGGACGGTATGTTTGCGGCGTTTAGTAACTCATATAGAAAAGCATTAGAAATGGAAGGTTCTGATGCCTCTAAGCGTCTATTGTTATCATGCAAGGAATACTTAAAAGACAGCGAAATAGGTAGGGTTATAGCAGAAGAATATAAGCGTCGATCAGACAAAAATAAAGCCTAGCGAGCAGCCCTGAAGTCCTAATTATTGACAAAATAAAAATAATGTGATATCATTTCACTGTATAAAAAATTAAAACAAAAAGGAATAAAATGGCTGAAGAAAAAGATATTCACGGACTTACCGAAGGCGTATTGAGCCGAGATGATATGTCGGCGTTGACATATGTATTGCAACACGTGAAAGGATCTAGCCCAAGTTCGGCGACGAAATTAAGTCTGGAACTGGAAGAGCTTGACGAAACGGCGTAGAGATTTAGCTAGATAATAATCCACCTCTGTTGTATACTGGACAGTATGGAACAGATTATTTCTCAAGTAGTGAAGCAACTTTTTGATCAAGATATATCGGTACAATTGACGCGTCCTGATCCGAAGTTTGGTGACTTTGCTACAAATGTGGCGTTGCAATTGGCTAAGCCGCTAGGGAAGAATCCGCGTGAAATTGCGGAGATGATTGCTGAAAATCTGCGCAAGGAAGAGGAGTTTAGCGAAGTAAGCGTGGCTGGTCCAGGTTTTATCAATGTAAAACTGAGCGATCAATCAGTTCTAAATTCTTTGAAAAAAGAGCCAACAACGAAGCACGCCGGTCAGACGGTTGTGATTGAAACCAATTGTCCGAATCCATTTAAGGCTATGCACATCGGACACGCTTTGAATGCGATTTTGGCGGACACGATGGCTAACTTGCTGGCGGTTGATGGCGCAATTGTGTATCGAGTGAGTTATCACGGTGATGTCGGAACGCATGTTGGTAAAAGTATGTGGGCGATTTTACGTGAGATTGACGGCGATGTAAATAAATTGAATGAAATCCCAGTTGATAAGCGAAATGAATTTATGAGTCGCATGTACGTTGAAGGTGCGCGTGCGGCGAAAGAATCTCCAGAGGCGAAGGCGGAAATTGATGAACTAGCCAAGCAATCATTCGTCCTGGATGATCCGCTATATAAGCAAGTTTACGAAATCTGTAAAAGTTGGAGTTTTGACGAAATCGATTCTAATGTTGGGCGACTTGGAAATGTGCCGATTGAGCGACGTTACGTTGAGAGCGAAACTGAAGAATTGGGCAAATCTCTGATTAAAGAGAAAACTCCAGAGGTGTTTACCAAATCTGACGGTGCGTATGTCTTTAAGGGCAGCAAATATGGCGCGTTTGATAACGTGTTTATCGGATCTCATGGCAATGGCCTTTATGGGGCGCATGATATGGGATTGATTCAGCTGAAGTATAAGGACTACCCGAATTTGGACTTATCAATTACAGTAAACGGCGAAGAACAAGCGGCATACTTCCGTGGCGTGATTGCGGCTAGTGAATTGTCGATTCCAGCTTTGAAAGGAAAATTATTTAATTACGCGACTGGTTTGGTTAAATTGACAACTGGGAAAATGAGTTCGCGAACGGGTGAAGTTGTTACAATCGGCTGGCTGTTTGATGAGTTTAAGAAGGCAATTGAAAATGCTGGCGGCGAACCAACTGACGACGTGATTGCTGGCGCGCTCCGTTATCAATTCTTGAAAGTGAAGATCGGCGGCGACGTCATATTTGATATTAACGACGCAGTAAGTCTGACAGGAAATACGGGAAGTTACTTGCAATACGCTCACGCTCGAGCGCGAGGTATTTTAACTAAATCCGATAAAGAAATTGCCTTTCCGACAGAGTTGTTTGACGAAGATAAGATGCTGGTCAGAAAGTTGAGTGACTACGTGGACGTGGTTGATCACGCTAAGGAGAGTTTGGAGCCTCATCACATATGTACATATTTGTTTGAATTGGCGCAAGAATTTAATCGATATTACGAGAAAAATCAGGTTATTGGCAGTGACAAAGAGGCGCATCGTGTAGGAATTGTGGCAATTTATGCCGACATTCTTAAGGCTGGACTGGCTATTTTGGGAATCGTGGCGCCAGATCGCTTGTAAAATATACTGTATTAGTATATAATATGAATTCGTGAATGAACGACCGAGTAAACAATTAGACGAGCAACCATATACATCATTTTATGATCGATATTTATCTACTCAGCTATTAACTCCGAGAAGTGATATAGCAGAGAAAAGAGGCGTTAAGCGAGAACCCTTATTAGAGTCAGAGAAGCTTTGTAGCATAAAAAATGTGTACGAAGAGTCAGATAAGACGTTTGATGATATAGCAGAGGCCGCTAAATCTGTTGCAGAGCTTGTTCGTGAAACGCTTAATTTTAGGTCAACGGGCAATTTTTCAAGTCCGCTTGAAGCGGTAAATATTGCCAAAGACGAAGCTGCTAATTGTTATGGACATACAATTGTTGCGTCAGAATGTTTAGAAAAATTAGGAATTGAACATTTCATTAGTTATGCAAATCAACACACGTTCATCACACTATTTGATCGTAGTAGTAATAGGTCTTTTATAATAGATGTTTTGACAGAGGAGTTGCGCTGTGAAATGACTGACACCATTGGCTTTGATGGAATAGATCCAGCTGAGCAGTTGTATTATGGTGAACTCAGAGCTAATAGTACTTTATATACAGATTTATTATTGCAGAAATTGCCCTCGTCCGTTAATAGAAGTGATTTTGTAGCTCGACGAGAATGGTTGATGTTCTCGGATGGTATGAAATATCGAGATGGCCACGGAAGAAATGCACGACTACAGATGCTTACTCTGCCGTCCATTCCAGGTAGATTATTATTGCTAGATGAATATAATGCTCGAATTGATCAGTTGAATGAGCGATATAAAGAGGCTGCGGATAAAATAGTAGACTTGTCTGGTATATATTTAGATGTTGATTCTCGGAATGATTTGAAAGAAGCGGATAAATTATGTAGAGAATTAATAAAACAAGGCAGTGGTGATTTGGCTATTCAAGTAGCGTCCGTGGTAAATGATAGTTTGTTGTCGAGAGATTCTTCAAAGAACAGACTGTTTCTTCCTGATGTTATGCGTAAAGTAGCTAAACATGATAGGGATACTAACTTATTGGATGAGGCGATTAGGTTGTACAAGGAAATTATCAATAGTAAACCTAAGTATGATAGCTTGGCTGTAGGGAAGTTAAGGGCTGCCGAAAAGTTGCTGAGGTCTATGAAGGCTGCTGGTGCGATTGTACGCGATGCTACCTGTGATAAAATTAGTGAATAAATATCTAATAAAAGGAGTTTTATAGTTATGAAATCTTCAGAATCAACTAAAGGTTCAAAAGTATCAGCTAAGAAATTAGCTTCGAAGAGTGTAAAAGCTGCGGCGAAAGTTGCCGCTCTTAAAGAGAAGAAAATTGTAAGTGCAGCTATAAAAGACACTCATATGGCTGGATTTGTTAATTTTATTCGCGAACAGGGTGTTGTCGGTATGGCGGTTGGTTTGGCAATCGGTACCGCGGCTGGTGATACTGTGAAAAAATTGGTAACAGCATTTATTGATCCGCTAGTACAGCTGGTTGTCGGTTCTCAGCAAGGGTTGCAATCAGCTTCATTCACAGTTGAAGTTGCTGGACGTAAGGGTGAGTTTTTATACGGCGCGTTCGTTAGCTCGTTAATTACGTTGATAGCCGTTGCATTTGTTGTATATGCAATCGTTCACTTCTTGAAACTCGATAAATTAGACAAGAAAAAGGACTAATCGCTTAACTAATAAGTGTGCCTACTGATTCTCCGCGGGTTGCGCGGAGAATATTTCCGTCTGTTAGCAAATCACAAATTACAACTGGAATGTGTTCGTCCATGGCTAGCCCAATTGCCGCCTTATCCATAACGGCAATGTTAGGATTTGTTAGGGCTTCTTGGTAAGATAAATGATCAATTTTTACGGCGTCAGGGAATTTCATGGGATCTTTATCATAAACTCCGTCGACTTTCGTTGTTTTAACCACGGCATCACACTGCATTTCCAGTGCTAGATTTAATGCTGCAGTATCAGTAGTCAGAAACGGTCTGCCAGTGCCGCACGCCACGATTACGGTACGGTTTTTCTTAATATGGCTAATGGCGCGTCGGAAAGTATAGTGGTCGATAAATTGATTGACTTCAACCGTAGATAATGCGCGAGTTGGCAGTCCTGCATCGTTTAATACGTCAGCCAGTGCAATAGCATTCATTAGCGTAGAAAGCATGCCGATATTATGTGCGGAAACAGGTTGAATTCCTTGACCGATGATTTGATTGCCGCGAACGTAATTGCCGCCGCCAACCATAATTACAATCTCAGCTCCGTCGTCCAGTGCTGGTCGAATTTGTTCGGCAATCCAGCGAGCGCGTTTTGGGTCAAAGCCGCTAGCGAATTCGCCTTGAAGTTGTTCACCTGATAATTTGAGTAGAATGCGTTTTGTCATGACACCAGTGTATCATAGCGCGCTTGAAAAATAACATAAATGCAAAAGGGAGGCGGCAGTGTAATACGAATTGCGATTTGCTATACAAATATTCGTTTTTTAAGTTAGACAAACTAGACAAGAAAAAGCTAAGACGCTTACGTTTGCTATTTTACTTTCTCCTATCTACAATGTGAGTATAAAGGAGAGAGTAGTGTGAAAGATGGAGTTCGGCGTCCGAGCTATTTACGTAGATCGCAAGAACCTAGCAGTAGTCATTTATTGAGTCGAAATATTGAAAGACCCAGTCAACCGTCGTATAGTTATGGTGAACCGCCCGAACAGAGGCGACAGCGTTTAAAAGAATTGCGGGAACGGTACAGTAAACTACCGGAAACTCCTTTTGCTGACTATGATCTTGGTGACAAAAAACTACCTGCATATAAGCACAAAGCAGAGATATTAGACACATTATCGGAAAGTAAAATATCCTGGCTGTGCGGACCGACGGGTAGTGGTAAAACGACACAAACCGCTCAGTATGCACTGGAGCGGTTTGATCGTGTCGTGGTGTTGATGCCGCGGCGGGTTATCGTCGATAATGTTACTGAATATGTCGAGAAGAGTTTGCGTGAACAGCTTGGCGAACAATATCCTAATCACTTGGTGGGTAAGATTCACGGACGTGCCACTGAAGCGACGCCGGACACTAGGCTCTGTTTCATGACTCCAGCAACGTTTACGAAAAAGCTGGAACAATTTTCTAGCGACTGGCAGGACGAGAAGACGCTTATCCTGGTTGATGAAATACATGAAGCCAATTTGGAGATGGAATTTGCTACCGCTCTGGCGGCAAAATCGATAGAGAATACCGACAAATGGCATATGGCTTTTTCTAGTGCCACGCCTGACACGGAAGTTTCTCAGGCGATGTACGAAGATATTAACGGATCAGAACTACCAGTCGTAACCATTAAGGGTCGGCCGCATGATATTGATATTGAAGAAGATAAGGTGAATACCGCATCCGAAGCCTACCTTGAATATGGTAAGGACTCGAAAAAATCACTAATCTTTGTTGAAGGTGTGAGGAGTATTGATGAGACCATTGCGTCAATCAAACGTCATACTCGCCATCAATCCGGGAAAATACGATTTTTCAAACTACATTCTGGCATATCAGAAGCTGCGCGCCGAGAGATTTTTACTGCCAAACCAGCAGAAGATGAGTCGTTTGTCATCGTTTCGACCTCGGCTGGACAGTCTGGAATCACTATACCTGAGGTTGATTTGGTGCTATCGAATGGACTGACGAAGAGTAAGGAGATTGGCGAAGAAGGTGCAGAAGGGCTACCGCCTCGATTGTGTACTCAAGCAGAGCTGATGCAGCAGGCGGGGCGGGGCGGTCGTGATATTGATGGCGCTAAGTTTGTATTGGCTCGTCCGATATCTTACGATAAGATTTATTTGCCAGATGAGCTGAAAGGATTTTATGATATTGCGTCCCGTGAACAGCATATTCCACCGGAGATATATCACACGAATATTGTGCGCAACGTTTTGTCGGCTATCCATCTGAATGGTGATTTTGAGGATCTGAACCGATACCTGATGCATCCTGTTGCTAGTAAAAAAGTTATTCAAGAGTCGTACGATTTGCTGGAAACCCTGGAAGCAATTGATGGAGAGGGGCGGATCACAAAAATTGGTGAGTTTATGGATAGTTTGCCATTGTCACCAGAGTTGTCTCGGGCATTAGCAGAAATGATTAGAACTGGAGGAAGTTTGCGGGAAGTACTGGCACTATCAGCAATTGCGGCTTCCGTTTCTGGCGGTGGTTTTGCCGCGTGGCATCAACCAAAGGAATTGTTCCAGGAGTTTGTCAGCCCCGATACAACAGATGACTTTTTTGCCGAATACGATGCTTTTTTGAAAACCAGAGAGATTTATAACGGCTGTCGTACTGACAATGATGTCTACCTGACTAATGGTATTGATCCCAATAAGGCGGATAATATTCACTATCAATTTAGTAAAATATGTCGGCGTCTGTCGGTTAATCCAAACGATATCGACATGGGTGAACTAAACAGCGAGGAAAAACACAATATATCGGTGGCTTTGGTGCGCGGGTTTCAGGAATTATTGTATATCAAAGCTGGTAGTCGGCGCATTGGACGAACAACGGTCAACCAATACACCAACATTCACACTGGCGAACGTGGTATTTCTGAGTATGAAATTAGTTCGCACAGCTTAGTGCGACGTATGGGCTCGGAGGCGTTGACGTTAGTGCTGGCTTTACCGTGGTGGTATGATGCGCATGATGGTCGTCGATACACACTCAACACAATTTTACCAGTAACCAAGAATCAAGTTGCTCAAGCCTTGAGTAGCAGCGCTGTGTCTGAATCCCTTGGTGATAGAGTTGCTCCTAATGGTGACTTGGTTCGTGTGACGCGGCCGAAAGTCGGCTCGCTGATACTCGGTCCAGAGCGGCAGCAAAAAATCCCCGCCATAACAGATGAGCAAATCGCGCTGATAGTGGACGCAATGAAAAACAAGGCTAATAAACAAGTAAGAGTATTGTTTGATTTACAACATCAGCGAGTTATCACCAAGGGTCAATTGCATCAGGTCCTAGACGGGTCTGCGGTAAATAGTCACAATGTCCATGAGGCGGAGGCTAAGGTTTGGGCTGAAGTGCAGAATGTGTTAACGAGCGAGCAGCAAGAAGCTTTTTATGGTCAGATAAACAGATAACGAGTGTATAATAGGTAGTATGAGTAAGGCGAAAAAATATTATGGATCGACCTGGAGATGACTGGACTAGATCCAGTGCGTGATGAGAGGACTTCTTTGATTGACTTTTTAAATTGTTTATGCTATAATAGTAATTATGGAAAAATTAAGTCCGACTCCGAGTGATATAGAGGCGAAGATGTATCAGCCTCGCGCTTTGCAAGTTCTTGATAGCGGCGAGCGCTGCGTAGAATTTGGAGGAATTAGCTGCCAGCTGAAATATTATGATTGCGAGCAGCCTGGCAACCCGGAAGCTCGCTGCAATGAAATATATGAATATAAATTACCTGCCGATGCTATTGAGCGGGCTAATTTGGGTTTTGATCTAGACGAACTACCGTCATTTATTGGTGTAAAGGGTGGGGCGGCTCGCCAGGTTTTGGAGTCTCTAGTTCATAGCGACCGTCAGTTAACGCCTCCTCGCGATGTCGATTTGGTAATTTTAGAAGAAGTTATTGCTAGTGGCGATTATGATCCAGATGATATTCGGGCGGTAGCGAGCGATCTTTCAATGCGTTTTTCGCCACGTGATGCAATGAATGGCTATGGCGCGGAGTCTGTACAATCTACTGCCGAGTTTATGAGGCAGCATGATTTTACAATCAATCAAGTGCTCATACACAAGAACAACGGTGCTTGGAGGCTATTGGCTAGCACTCAAGCAGTGTTGGATACTGCTGAGCATATTATTAGACCGACAGTTTTTGAACACGACATTGATTATGGCTATCGAATTGGCAATAAATTAGCCCTCAAGGCAGTGAGGCTTCTGTCTGATGTGCAAGTTCAGGGGATTGACTATGCAATCATCAAGAGTGTTCAATTGCCAGATGATATTTATAGTGATCCAAGGGATGATTATTTCATGCAAGCGCTATAGCTAGATAAGGCGTTAGAAGTCAGCGACGAATTGGCCGAACGCTATGTGGAAAATCTAAAGTTTTATGGAATGATACCGTATGGTTGTGAAGACATGAGTGCTATTGAGGTGTATTATTATCTAGTGAATGAGACGGATTTTGTCCCGTCTGATGGCGTGCTTGAATCCCTTCGGATTGAAAGAGAAAATCGCCTGAAGCTTGGTGGTGCGGCAAAGTTTGATGACGTTGTTGAAAGGCTATTAAGACAGGTGTCAGAGCGGTTTTCTCGAGATTACTACGATGCCAAAAAGTAGTATAATAGAGATATGAAAGCAAGTTTTAAGCCGAAAAAGATTTTGTGGGTGGATTTGGAGATGACTGGACTAAATCCAGTGCGCGATGAGATTTTGGAAGTGGCGGCAATTGCGACGGATTGGAATTTTAAGGAAATTGCGACGTACGAAGGAATTGTGCGCCACGATTCGGAAAAGCTGGCTAAGCTGTTGGACCGAAATGCTGGTTTTTGGAATGAGCATCCGGAAGCGCGACGCGGGCTGGAGGAGCAGAATGAATCGGGTAAACCTTTGGCAGAAATAGAACGTGAATTGTTAGCGTTTTGTGATGAATATTTTGCGGGCGAGACGAGGATTTTGCTAGCAGGCAATTCAATTCATCAGGATCGTCGATTCATTGACCAATGGTGGCCAACGTTGTCAAAAAGACTACATTATCGTGTGTTGGACGTGAGTGCATGGAAGGTGGTGTTTGAAGGTAAATACGGTAAGAAATTCGCCAAGCCAGAAGATCATCGAGCGCTGGAAGACATCCGCGGCAGTATTATGGAACTTGAATATTATTTGAAAAAGGTGAAAGTATGACACATAAACAATTTGAAGAATTTATTCTGAGTTTGCCGGGCGTATGGCTGGATTATCCATTTGGCGAGGATATTGCGGTGTATAAATTTGGTCGAGATAATGACGGTGCAGGGAAAATGGTAGCGTTGGTGACGGAAGGCTCAAAACCGCTCAGAGTAAGCCTAAAATGCGATTCGTTGTTGGCGCAGAATTTACGAGAAAAATACGAAACGGTTTTACCAGGTTATCACTTAAATAAGAAACATTGGAATACAATTATCTGTTCGGGTCAATTGACTGACGAAGAAGTCTTTGACTTGGCGAGGCTGAGCTATCGATTAGTCTCGGAAGCTTAATCTGCCTTAATGATTTGATTGATCTGCTTCTGTATATTTTCTAAATCGCCAGCAGTTTTTACTAGCCATTCGCGCATCTTTTTTGACTTGGTGGATTTATATACCTTTTTCATCATGTTGATCGTATCTGTTATTTGCACATTCATCTCATGAGCATAGGTAACATCCAATTGTGCATTCAGAAGGGCTTCGTCCAATTTTTTCTCTAATTTTTCCGACGGATCTAAGGCGAGGATGTCCTTTTGCTTTTCCTTATAATTGACGCCGGTTGCTTGGAGCGCTTCGCCCATTGAGGCATCCGCAGTGGTTAGCACTGCAACCAGAGAACTATTGGTAGTTTGTAAGCTGGTTGAGCGGAATTTATTATTGTATTTTTTGGAAATAGTGAGCAGCTTATTAACGCGCGCTGCAACTTGTGACGGGTTGGCGTTTGGCATAGAATCTTGTGAAAAAACAAATATCGCAATTAGAGTTATCAATCCGATAAAACTCAAAATAGCGATGATGATTTTGGTTTTTTTATCAAAACCTTCCGCTGGCGGAGGTGTGGCAATTTGATTCAGATAATCGATACCTTGAGGTTGGTTATTCAAATTGTCAGGATACATATTCCTATTTAACCACAAACAATAACAGAGGTAAAGAGTGATATAATAAAAATATGAATGATGCCAAAGAAGAAGTGCGGGCGCGACTGAACATCGAGGATGTGATTGGTGAGTATGTTCAGTTGAAGCGAGCGGGGCGCAATTTGAAGGGCTTAAGTCCGTTTACCGACGAGCGAACCCCAAGCTTTATGGTTAGTCCAGAAAAGCAGATTTGGCACGATTTTTCTTCTGGAAAAGGTGGCGATATTTTTACATTTGTGATGATGGTGGAAGGAATGGATTTTCGTCAATCGCTGGAGCATTTGGCTCGGAAGGCGGGCGTTGATCTGACTTTGTTTTCTAATGGTGACGGACGAACGGCCAAGCGCCGTGCCAGAGCCAGGGAAGCGCTGAAGCTGGCTGCCAATTTTTATCAGCAGAATTTGGTAAAAAATTCGACAGCCTTAAATTATGTGGTAAAAAAACGGCGATTAAATCGTCAAACGATTGGTGATTTTCTGATTGGCTATGCGCCGGAGAATGGCGACACGTTGACGAAAGCATTGGAAAAAAGAGGATTTTCTAGGCAGGAATTGGCGGACGCTGGCTTGTCGAATCGGTTTGGTGGTGATTTGTTTCGTGGGCGAATGATGGTGGTGTTGAGTGATGGCAATGGCGAGGTTGTGGGATTTACGGGCAGAATTATTCGTGACGATCCGCGCGCGCCAAAATACTTGAACACGCCGCAAACGCTGTTATTCGATAAATCACGACATATTTTTGGTTTGCATCAAGCCAAGGAAGCGATTCGAAAAAGCGATGTGGCGGTGATTGTTGAGGGCAATTTGGATGTGATTAGCAGTCATCAAGCGGGCGTCAAAAACGTGGTTGCGACTTCTGGTACGGCGATGACGACGCAACATTTGAAGTCGCTTAGTCGATTGGCGGGGCGGATTCGCTTGGCGTTTGATGGCGATCGAGCGGGAGTTAACGCAACGGAGCGAGCAATCAACTTGGCGCAGGAAGTCGGCGTGGAGTTGGAAGTGGTGAGCTTGCCTGATGGCGTCAAAGATCCAGACGAATTGATCCAAAAAGATCCAGCGCTTTGGCAAGCGGCGATTGACCAATCTCAGCCAGCGGTGGATTGGGTGATTGCTAGATATGCGGAAATGGAGAATTTGAAGTCAGCGGAAGGCAAGCGAAGATTTTCGACCATTGCGCTGAGAATTGTCCGAGGCTTGAAAGATCCGGTGGAACAAGAGCATTATTTGTCGGTGATTTCTGAAAAAACTGGCGCGTCAATTACCGCGCTGAAGGCAAAATTGTCGAATGAAAAAGTCACTGAGCATCAATTGAAAAAGGCGAAAATTGAGAAAGAAAAACCGACTCCGGTTCAGGATGAGACTGAGGATATGCTGGCGGGGTTAGCGGCGAGTGAAAAATCTGTGCGGCGCTGGTTGGCGGCGGTTTCTGGTGAAATGTTGGATGATGACAATGCGCGGCAATTGATTGGTTATTTACGGAAGAATCCAGACGCAGATTTGGGCGAGGTTCCGCTGGACTTGCAAAAGATCGAACAGTATGTGAAAATAGTACAGTTGAAAAGTGAAAGTCGTTACGCCAATTGGGAGCAAAAAAGCTTAGACGAAGAGATGGCTCGGCTAGTCAGACAGATAACAATCAAACATCGCGAAAACAAAAAGAATCAATTATTAACGCAGCTTAGAGAGGCCGAGGCGTCGGGCGATGAGGTTTTGTCTCAGAATTTGCGCCAGAGCTTAAATAATCTGATTAAGGAGAAAATGTGAGCGACGATATCACGACGAAGCCAGTAAACTTAAACGAAGATGATGATTTTGATCCAACGCTTATAGACGAAGAAGAATCGGAAGATTTGGATTCGTTGACAACTGGGCAATATTTGGACGATGTGTCGGACGATTCGGTCAGGTTGTATTTGCGTGAAATTGGTAAAATTCCACTACTTAGCGCTGAGGAGGAAATGGACTTGGCGCGACGAATTGTTGAAGGCGATAAAAAGGCTAAGGATAAGATGGCTGAGGCAAATATGCGCTTGGTGGTGTCGATTGCTAAGCGTTATTCTGGTCGCGGTTTGGACTTTTTGGATCTGATTCAAGAGGGAAATACGGGACTTTTGCGTGCAGTTGAAAAGTTTGATCCGGATAAGGGATTTAAGTTTTCGACCTATGCGACTTGGTGGATTCGCCAGGCAATTACGCGTGCGATTGCTGATCAAGCGCGAACGATTCGTATTCCAGTTCACATGGTGGAAACGATCAATAAATTGCTGCGTACTCAGCGACGGATGACGCAGGAATTGAACCGTGAGCCGACAATTGAAGAATTGTCTAAAGAATTGGACATGGAACCAGAGAAGATTGAATATGTCATTAAGATCAAGCAAGACATTTCTTCTTTGGATGCTGGTGTTGGTCGTGACGGTGAAGATGATGATTCTGTATTGCAAGATTTTATCGTTGACGAAGATACGGTTTCGCCAGAAGATTCCGCTTCAAATCAATTGTTAAAAGAGCAAGTTCAGGAAATTCTATCAAGTTTGAGTGATCGCGAGCAGAAAATTGTTCGAATGCGTTTTGGCTTGGACAATGGGAAAAATCACACTTTGGAAGAAGTTGGTCAGGAATTTGCGGTTACGCGTGAGCGAATCCGCCAGATTGAGGCTAAGGCACTAGCAAAACTTCGCAAGCACAAAGACGCGAAAAAACTTTATGAATATCTGGACTAATTAACACTGCTCGGGCGATTTACAAAAATGGGCGTCGTGAGTTGCGGCGTCTATTTTTTGATGTAATTGCTCGAGGCTGCCGTCGTTAATGATGAAATAATCAGCAATAGCAATTGGTCCACCTTTTTCCAAATTCTCGATTTCTGACCAGTCGCGCTGATCAACTTCGTGTGGCTGCATTGGGCGCTCCGTACGCTTAGCCATTCGTTGATAACGGAGGTATTTCGGTGTAACGATGGCAATAACGACAACTTGTCCGGGGAATTCGTGTTTAAGGAATTTATATTCACTCCAAGTGTATAATCCGTCCAAAACGATTTTATTTTGCCCAGCGTTTATTAAATCGTGGATGTTTTTTATGACGCGTTTGATTACGAAATCTTTGCCTTCACGGCGACGAATTTCTTCGCGAAATTGTTGTTGATTGTCCCAAGTTTTTTCAATTCCAGCCTCGTCCATGGCTTTATAAATAACGCCACCGAAGTAAATTTTTGGAAATCCTTTTTCTGTCAAATATTCGACAGCTGAGCTTTTGCCGCTGCCCGCCAATCCAACCAGGGCGATAATTTTTGCGTGTGGTTGTGTCATGTACTAATTTTAACAATTTGTTGACATTCTTCCAAATAGAGAGTATCTTTAAGTCACACACTATGGAAACACTTCATGGACATATTGAAGAGTTACCTCAGAATTCTTCTTCTGATCTTGATATTGAGGGTCAAGAAAATCTGACAGAGAGCTATAAGATAATGGCTCAGATTGAAGAGCTGGAGTCGAAATTTGATCGTAATATGGATGATAGCGAGAAATGGCAGAGGCTTATTGGCGAACCTATCGAGGATCAGTATGGACAGCTGTGGATGATTTGGGAAAATCCTGCCGCTTCGTCATCTATTCCAAAGGATCGATATCAAATATATAAGATACCCAAGAATGAAGATGAGTTCAGATATGCTTTCATAAAAGAGCTTGAGGTTGACCGTTACCCTAAATACCATAAAACCTCTTACGAGTTTTTTGTTGGACCAGATGACGGTAGAGATGAGACTATAACTGTGTTCTTTAACGACGATGGAGTGATTGAGTATGTTCATTGTTATAGCTATCTGGAGGAGCACAAGATAATGCGTGAGAATTACAAAAGAGCACGTAAGAAACTTGCCGAAGTGTCAATAATCAACTCTCTGACAACAGTCGCTTAAATGCTACAATAGAAGTATGAAACGTCTAGTGGTTATTGATGGAAAGTCGGTGTTTTACCGAGGTTATTATGCCATGCCGGGATTGTCGATGGCTGACGGAACTCCAACTGGCGGAGTGTACGGATTTGTAAGTTTGGCAATTGAGCTGATTAAGAAATTGGAGCCGGATTACGTGGCGGTAGCTTGGGATAAACGAGGCACGAATATTCGCAAGCGGCGGGAATTATATCCAGAATATAAAGCTGGTCGCAAGCCAGCGCCAGATGACTTTTACCAGCAAATCCCGATTTTACACGAGCTGCTTGATGCGTTTGGCTGGCCGCTTTATGAAATTGATGATTACGAGGCGGACGATATTATGGGCGCGTTTGCCAGGCAAGCGGAATCTCGCGGAATTGAAACGTGCTTGATAACGTCGGATTTGGACGCATTGCAATTGATATCACCAATGACCAAAGTTTACGCTATGAAAAACGGTTTAAGGAATATCGAGGAATTCACGGCGGAACATTTTGAAGAAAAATACGGAATTCGGACGGAGCAATTTTTAGACCTGAAGGCTTTGAAGGGTGATTCTAGTGATAATTTGCCGGGAGTGCCGGGAATTGGCGAGAAAACGGCGGTGAAATTATTGCAAGAATATGAAACTCTGGACGGAGTTTATGAGCATCTGGACGAGCAAAAAGGCGCTTTGCGAACGAAGTTGGAAAATGGTCGTGAGTCGGCATATTTGACCAAGCAAGTGGCGGAAATTTGGACGGACGCGCCGATTGAACTGGATTGGGATGTGGCGGACGTTAATGATTGCGATTTTACGCGAGTAACGGAAATTCTGCAGAAGTTGGAGTTTAATTCGCTGATTGGACGATTGCCAAAAACAATGCAAATGGCGGAAAATGAGAAAAAAGAAGAACCGAAGTTGGATATTCCACGAATTGAAAAATTGCCCGATATGCCGATGTTTGAGGCGGAAAATATAATATATATCGATTCGTCGGAGCCTGACGTAATTTACATAAGCTCAAATCCTGAGTCAGTGTGGACGGCGAAAATTGATGAAATTAGTCAATCTATATGGCAATTATTGGCGCAGGGAATTGTGATCGCGGCGGATGTTAAGCAGTTGTATCACGCGCTGGATAATCATGGCGTGGCGGCGCGTTTTCACGAAGTTTGGGATGTTGGACAGGCGGCGTTTTTGATTGATCCGCTGAAGCGTGATCGTAGTTTGAGTGCGCTGTCTGGCGATTTTTCTGACGACAATTCCGCGGCTTATCGATTGGCTCGCTTGCACAAAATTTATCGTGAACAAAAAGTTTACATGTCGAATAATTCGCAAATCGCGCGTGTGGCTTATGAGTTTGATTTTCCAGTAATTTGGGCGCTATTCCAGATGGAAAAACGTGGTATGAAGTTGGATGATACGCTATTAAAACAGATGGGCGATGAGCTGGCGGCGGAAGTTGGTGAGCTTGAACAACAAATGTATTCCATGGCTGGATACGAGTTTAACGCGTCTAGTCCAGCGCAACTTTCTGAGGTTTTGTTTACCAAATTGCAATTACCAACTGCGGGCATAAAAAAGGGAAAAACTGGATATTCAACAGGTCAGAAAGAGCTGGACAAATTACGTGGACAACATCCGATTATCGAGTTGATTGAGCGATATCGAGAATTGACCAAATTGATCAGCACGTACATTGAGGCGTTACCAAAATTGATGGCGACTGATGGGCGAATTCACACCACGTTTAATCAGGACGTAACCAGCACGGGGCGGCTAAGCAGCACGAATCCGAATTTACAGAATATTCCGGTGCGGACTGAACTGGGCAGGAAAATTCGTCAGGCGTTTGTTCCGAGTGATGGCAAAGTTTTTGTCGGCGCGGATTATTCACAATTTGAGCTGAGGCTAGCGGCTGTATTGGCGGGCGATGAGAAGTTGATTGAAGACTTTAATAGCGATGTTGATATTCACGCAAAAACGGCGGCGGAAACATACGGAATATCGATTGACGAAGTGAGCAAATCTCAGCGTCGAGCAGCAAAAGTGATCAATTTTGGTGTACTTTACGGAATGAGTCCGCACGGTTTAGCGGCGGCTACGGGAATGTCATTTACAGAGGCGAAAAAGTTTATTGATCATTATTTTGAGGTGCGAAAGCCGATTCGTCAGTACTTGGATAAAATTTTAACTCAAGCGCGAGAACAGGGATTTGTTGAAACGTATTTTGGCAGGCGACGACCAACGCCTGATATAAAATCGAGCAATTTTATGGTGCGATCTTCGGCGGAAAGGGCTGCGATGAATATGCCAATTCAAGGCACGGAAGCGGATTTGATGAAATTGGCAATGATTCGATTGGAGGATAAATTGTCGGGCTTGGCTGACGCAATTCTACAAGTTCATGATTCGATTTTGGTGGAATGCAAACCTGAAGACGTCCAGGAAGTCAGCGAGATTATGAAAGCGGAAATGGAAGGCGTTTGTCCGGAATTGCCGATTAAATTGAAAGTAGATGTCGGTACGGGCGTAAATTGGGGTGAAGTGTAGAAAATATGGTATAATTACGCCATGAAATACACTCAACGACGAAATTCATTTTCTCGATTTGTACCAATTTTGCTGGTTATTGTTATCACAGTTGTGGCGGTAGCAGCGGTTATTGCGATTGGTCGAGCATTATTTGGCAAAAATGATTCAGGTCAAACAACGGATCAGAATGTTAACGTAGGGCAAGTTGCTTTGTTGTCGACGGACGTGGGAAGCGCGGTTCGATTGACAGTGCGTGGACCAATTGTAGCGAATGAGAATTTTCGCTCATATAGCATCACTATTTCGCCAGAATCTCGCGAAATGACAACGTACGAGGGATATTTGGATAAGCCGATTGCAGAGAAAAAATTGGACAATAACAGCAAGGCTTATACGGAGTTGGTTTATGCGCTTGATAAGCGAAAAATGATGGAAGGTACGCCGCTAACTGAGCAGCAAAACGATTTGCGGGGAATTTGTGCTAGCGGTAAAATTTACAAATTCGAAACTTTGAAGGACAATTCCGTTGTGAAGAGTTTGTGGACGTCGGATTGTAGCGGCTCTAAAGGCTCGGCGCAAGCTAATGTAAACGAGATTTTGGATATGTTTTTGAAGCAAATTCCTGACGGCAAAAAAATGGCGGCTGGAATTGGACTAAGTCAAGAAGAAGCTTTGTTTAAGCTGTAGGATTCGTCGAATGCCAGAACTACCCGAAGTTGAGACAGTTCGTCGCGGTTTGGCGGATTTATTGCCAGGTCAGGCTGTTGCGCGAGCGACGGTATTTGATTCGCCAAAAAGCTTTCCTAATTCACCTACTGATGTTCAGCAATTTTTATACGGCGCGCACGTAATGGCAGTGCGACGTCGTGCGAAAGTACTGATGATTGATCTTGATACGCGTTATTCGCTGGTGATACATCTTAAGATGACTGGGCAATTGATTTTTCGTGGGGCTAATAGTTTTGCTGGCGGTCATCCGAATGATAGCTTGATCGGTGAATTGCCGGATAAGTCGACGCGTGTGCAAATTGATTTTGCGGATGGTTCGCGTCTGTTTTTCAATGATCAGCGTAAGTTTGGCTGGATGAAATTGATGCCGACTGATGAGATAGAAAATTTGCCATTTATGCAGAAAGTTGGGCCGGAGCCGCTCGATAAAAAAACTGAGGCGATGGACTTTATTAAGCGAATTCGTCGTCGACAAAATTCGATGATAAAGCCAGCGTTTCTTGATCAGTCGGTAATCGCTGGAGTTGGCAATATTTACGCTGATGAAGCTCTGTGGGCTGCGAAAATTCACCCTCAGACGCGCGTTAGGAATGTTAGTGATGACCAATTGGAAGATTTGTTTAACGAACTGCGTCAGATTTTACAATTGAGCATTGATCAGGGTGGCTCGACGGATAAAAATTATGTTGACGCTGAAGGCAGAAAAGGGAATTATCTGTCGTTTGCGCATGTATTTCGTCGAGAAGGTCAGCCGTGTCATCGACACCCTGACCAAGAGATTGTAAAGATGAAAGTTTCTGGACGCGGTACGCATATTTGCCCAGTTTGCCAAGTGGAGGTGAAGTGATTTACCTTTTTTACGGCGAAAACGAATTTGAAAAACGGCAAGCAATTGCTAAGCTGATTGGCAACGAAAAAGTGGCGCGACATGATGGTGAAGATTTGACGCTGGCTGGAATGCAGGAAATAGTAATCGGACAGACGATGTTTATGAACTCGTCGGTGTATTTGATTTCAAAACTAGGCGAAAATTCTGAGATTTGGTCGCAACTTCCAGATATGAAGTTTGATGATGACAGGACGATTATTCTGGCTGAAGATAAAATTGATAAACGAACAAAAACGTATAAGTGGCTGCAGAAAAATGCCAAAGTTCAGGAA
Source organism: Candidatus Nanosynbacter sp. TM7-008 (assembly GCF_022828245.2). Classification (NCBI taxonomy): domain Bacteria; kingdom Bacillati; phylum Minisyncoccota; class Nanosynbacteria; order Nanosynbacterales; family Nanosynbacteraceae; genus Nanosynbacter; species Candidatus Nanosynbacter sp. TM7-008. The sequence goes on from NZ_CP157587.1 coordinate 66,074, forward strand.
TTTTCACCGCTTAGTGATCGTCAAAAACCGCAGATTTTAAAGTGGTGTGTGGCGGAAGCAAAGGCTCGTGGGTGTGAATTAACGAATCATCAAGCAGAGATAATTGTTGATCGTTTGGGATTTGATCAGTTGCGACTGAGTAACTTTTTGGATCAATTGGCGCTGGCGGAAAAAGTAAAGGATGATTTAATTGACAACTTCATACCTCTGGCGAGGACGGAAAATGTGTTTGATTTGTTTATTTCGGCGCTGGCGGGTGATTATGATAAGGTTCACGATATAATTAGCTATTTGGAGTCGGAAAGTGGCGTTGACGGCGCCTATCAGACAATGGGATTACTTGCCTCGCAGGCGACTAACTTGACGGCATTGGTTTTGGCTGACGGCGACAGTAAGCTGGTGGCTTCGGATTTTTCGGCTAGTCCGTATGTTTTACGAAAATTGGCGTCTTCAGCAAAAGTTGTTGATAAGGAAAAACTGAATAGAATAAATGACGTGCTGCTTCGGGCGGACTTGCAAATGAAAACAACTTCTGTAAATCCGTGGCTGCTTGTGGAGGCGGCACTGGTTGGAATTTTTAGCCTATAAATCTAATGTGTATCAAGTTAGAATGTATAGCGTATTTCTCTTTGGATATTTATCAGAACAAGATGATGTTTTAGCATTTATGCGAGATGAAGTTTCCAAAGATAATAATTGGAGAGTTCAAGAAGTGTTGGCAAAGGCATTTGATGAATTTTGCAAGAAAATAGGATATGAAAAAGCACTTCCAATAATTGATGAATGGTTAAAAAACAATAATCCTAATACAAGGAGAGCAGTTACAGAGGGGCTAAGAATATGGACGAGCAGACCATATTTCAAAGATAATCCGAATGAAGCTATCAGACGAATTGCTGCATTAAAAGAAGATACGAGTGAATATGTTAGAAAATCGGCAGGGAATGCTTTAAGAGATATTAGTAAAAAATTTCCACCAAAAGAGGAAGCATTGAACTCTATTTCGTGAGAAATGAGCTGGCGCTTGTATATAGATTCAATGACTGCGTCTAGCGGCTTTCGGGCATAGGTAGGAAAGAGCGAGGTTAGCCAGACGGCTACCTCGCTCTTTTGATTTCAAGAACAAAGAGAGACGCGTGCTGCTCCTTCGCTGCTATTGCAGCTCACTTTTGCGTATCAGCACTCAGGCTCTTGCTGCGGGTTTACGCCTTTGTTCGAAACTCGCAAATATTGTACAATAATACGTAATTACGTGAATACGTATTATTGCAGGAGAGTTTTATATGAATAAGAAAGACGAGAAGAAGCCCTCAGGAGACGTCAGGCGAACAAAGCTGACGCTCTCCGTGACGGCAGAGGATAAGAAGATATTGAAAATCATTGCAATCAAGAGGGAGAAATCTATCTCAGCGATGCTGCGTGAGTGGATTGAGAAAAATGCAAAGGAGGCTGAGAAGTAATGGCTAAGAATTTAACTGAGGATGAAGTACGTGATATTGCTCGTAATATCCTCGGGTTCAAAGATAAAGCAGGCGTGAAATCTGGCGTTGGTCAGTTGACGACATTTAATCAGCTTGGGTTTCCGGGAGTTCTTGATAAGCCTGATGGCTGGTATCTGCCGGACAATCATGCGGATGTTGCTGTGGTACTTGAGACGAAAGCTTCGAGTGTTGCCCTTGTTGATAAATGGGTTGAGGAAGTACTGAAGAACGTTCGTATCGTTGAGCAGCAATACGAGAAGGTAGTTGGCATTCTTTATAACGGCGACGCTGCTCGAGTATTCAAGGGCGAAGAAGAGTTTGATGGCGATGGAGCCAAGACTCTTCATAACGTTGAGTATTACACGGCTTTGTTTAATGCAGGCAACATCGACAAGGAGCATATTTACGAGCTGACTGCAAGCATCAACAACTGCTTGCATTTCGAGTTCGGTATTAAGAATTTGTATCATCGCATGATTTTCACAGCTTGCGCTCTGGTTGCAAAGCGTTATAACGCACTGATGGTTGAGGGTATGGACTATTCGGAATTTCATAATGCAATTCTGAACTGTCTTAACAAGGAGCTTTATCACGATAAGCAGCAGAATCAAAAACTGTCTCTTCTGACAGAAGTGTTCTCGGAAATTCGAATGAATTTGAACGTTGATAGCGAGGATGCGAAAGAGCAAAGTCGCGTCAAAACACTTATTACACAATTCATCGGGTGGGTCACAGAAATCAGCAATTGTCTGAATTCTGATGCTTGGCGCGGAGAAGATGTTATGGGTATCTTCTTCAACGAATTCAATCGCTACAAGAAGAAGTCGGAAGCTGGTCAGGTCTTTACTCCTGAGCATATCACTGACTTCATGTATAAGATTCTTGAGGTAAACAAGGACGACCGAGTTCTTGATGCATGCTGTGGCAGTGGCGGATTCCTTGTTAAAGCGATGGCGAACATGATTCGTGAGTCTGGCGGGATGCAAACCATCAAGGCAAAGGAAATCAAGAGGCAGCAGCTTTACGGTATCGAGTTTGACCGTGAGATTTATGCTCTTGCGTGTGCAAACATGCTGATTCACAAGGATGGTAAGACGAACCTTGAACAGATGGATGCACGAACTGAAACGGCAAGCGATTGGATTGCAAAGCAGGGAATCACGAAGGTTCTTATGAATCCACCGTATGAGAATAAGTACGGCTGCATGAAGATTGTTGAGAATGTTCTTGACAGCGTGCCTGCCCATACAGCTTGCGCGTTCATCCTTCCAGATAAGAAGCTTGAAAAGGCTTCAAAGGCTCAGATGAAGCGAATCCTTTCACATCATCGTCTGAAGAAGGTAATCAAACTCCCTGAAGACTTGTTCTTTGGCGTGGGCGTCACTACGAGCGTTTTTGTGTTTGAGACTGGCATTTCACAGGATGGCAAGGATATTTTTGCCTGCTATATGGAGACCGATGGGCTTGCGACAGTCAAGAATAAAGGTCGCCATGATGTGTACGGTAAATGGGCTGCTATCGAGGACCGTTGGGTCGATGTGGTAGAGAAGCAGTCGGGGGACGACACATGTCAGTGGGTCAAGTCTGACAAGCACCTGTCGTATCAGGTGCCGCAGAAGCCTTTTGAGATTTTTGAAGAAGACTTCAAGAAGACCGCTATGGACTATCTGATGTTCAAGGAAGGCATCGACGCAAAGGTATTTGGCGACAAGCTGCTTGAAACAGCAATGTATTCGAGCACAGTGAGCGCGGATGATGAGAGCGTGAACATTGCCTTGAAGAAGGGCGGTGAGAAGAATGAATAAGATCGATACGAGTAAGTGGAAGTCATTTGCCATTGGAGAATTGTTTGAGGTGAAACGACCTGTTGCTAGAAGTCAAGCAGCATACTCTGATGGTAATGTTCCATTTGTGGCATCTGGGAATTTCAATAACGGTGTAGTGAAATATTGTGAACCAAAAGATAATGAAGCATTGGATGCCAGAAACTGTATTACGGTTAGCCCATTAGATGGGTCTGCATTCTATCAAGCGAAAGATTTCCTTGGTAGAGGTGGTGCTGGGTCAGCAATTTTGCTTTTGTATAGTGATAAGCTGACTGAATTAACAGGATTGTTTATTGCGACAGCTATACGAGCCTCGCTGACAAGATATTCGTATATTGACCAGCTAAATTCGCAAACAATTGTTGAAGAACATATCAAATTGCCTGCGGATAAATCAGGTAACCCTGATTGGGCTTATATAGATTCGTTCATGCAGAATGTCATGAACGAATCTAAGGCTTGCCTTGGCAATCTAAGGCTTGCCTTGGCAATCTAAGGCTTGCCAAGGCAGAGAAGGCGAAGGTTGATATCTCAAAATGGAAAGATTTCGAGATTGGCAAGTTGTTCAAGATTATTAAGCCGTCTGTTTTTCATACTAGGCAAGTTGTTGAGGATGATAAAGGTATCCCTTATGTTGTTCGAACGAAATTTGATAATGGTATTAAATTTCGTGTTGTAAAAACCGAAGACATGTCACCAAGCCCAAGTGGCGTAATTTCATTTGGCTCAGAAAATGCAACGTTCTTCTATCAGCCAGAGGAGTTTGTTTCAGGACGTGATATCTACTACCTCGATACACTAGGAATTTCAGAGCATGCGTGTCTGTTCATGGCCGCATGCCTGCAACCGATAGCACGCAAATATTCTTACAATTACGGATTGTTTCCTGACCTTTTGAAGCAAGAACATATCAAGTTGCCCGCTGATTCTGCTGGTAAACCTGATTGGGCATATATGGATTTGCACATGGAAGCTGTATTAACGCAAAGCAAGAAATCAATGAAAGAATTGAGGGAGGTGACTTTATAGGTGGCAAAGACTGAATTTGTCCAGAACGACAACAACCTAGCTATCGCCTACTACCGCTTTTCGTCTCACGCACAAAACGATGTCTCCATCGACCAGCAGCGCGAGCAAGCACTGTTCAATGGACACAAGGTATTCGGCTATAAGATTGCCGAGGACAAGCACAACGATTCGTGGGATAGCTGAGAATGAGACTCCGAGATACTGATTTACAGGAAAGCTCTTTTGTGGAGAGTGTGGGAGCTCTATGCAGAGCGTGCCTGGTACTCAGAAGACAATCGCGAGGTGTCTTACGAGGCACTGAACAGAGACGACGACCCTTTTACTGAAGAGGAAGTCGTCGAGTTCGATTGTTTCTTCTTTGAGTCCAGAGTTAATTAAAGCTGAACTCTGTAACTGGAAGTTAGAAAGCAAAGAAATAAATCAATCAATCAAGTATACAAATTAGCGAGTCGATTAGTCGACTGATGTTAAATAAAAATACCCCAGTTAATTCCGGGGTATTTTCTAGTAATCTTTACAGATTATTTTTCAGCTTTTTTAGCAGCTGGCTTCTTTGCTGGAGCTTTTTTAGCGGCAGTTTTCTTAGCTGCTGGCTTTGCGGCTGGTTTCTTGGCAGCTTCTAATGTAACACCTGCTTTTTTAGCAATTTTGCTTAATGCGCTCTTTCGGCGAGCAGCAGTGTTTTTCTTAATCAAGCCTTTTTTAACAGCGGTATCGATTTCGCTTTGTGCTGCAGCAAGAGTTTTTGCGCTTGGTTCTGCAGAGAAAGCTTTAACAGCAGTCTTAATGTCTTTTTTAATGCTGATGTTTCGCTCGCGGCGCTTTAAGGTTTGTTTAGCACGCTTGATGGCGGATTTGATGATTGGCATGTTTCTCCTTTACCTCTATAGATTTGTATCGCTAATCAGGAAGAATTATACAGAAAATAGCATAAATTGTAAAGAGGCGGCTTAGATATTGACTTTATGGTGCTGCTTATGGTATAGTGATGCCAAGCGTAATTACAAAAAACAAACATAGGAAAAATCATGTCAAACGGATCAGCAAAGCAAAAAGTAATCCAGAGCATCAAGGATGTAACTAATATTTTAGTGACGGTGAGTTCTAGCCCGTCAGTCGACGAATTGTCGGCAGCATTAGGATTGACGATTTTCCTCAATAAATTAGGAAAGCACGCTACGGCTGTGTTTAGTGGCGACATTCCGCCAGCAATTACGTTCTTGAATCCTGATAAGACGTTTGAGCAGACCGCAGATTCTTTACGTGATTTTATTATTGCCTTGGACAAAGAGAAGGCTGATCATTTGCGCTATAAAGTTGTTGACGACGCCGTAAAGATTTTCATTACGCCATATCGTACGACAATTACCGATAAAGACTTGGAATTTTCACAGGGCGACTATAACGTTGAGTTGGTTCTGGCGCTAAATGTTGAAAATAGTGAAAGTATTGATACGGCTTTGACTGCGCACGGTAAGATTTTACATGACGCTACGGTTGCGGCTATAACAGCGGGCGACGTAAAGAGTGGTCTGGGTTCTGTTGATTGGCACGAATCTAATGCTAGTGGCGTGAGCGAAATGGTTGTGGAATTGCTTGATGACCTGAAAACGCCGAAGGTAACTCTGGACGAGCAGATGGCGACGGCTTTGCTTACAGGAATTGTGGCGGTAACTGAGAGGTTTAGTAACGGCAATACGTCATCAAAGGTTATGACTACGGCCGCAGAACTTATGGCGGCTGGCGCAAATCAACAATTGGTGGTTTCAAAGATCGCAGAGAGCGAAGTAGAGGATGAATCGCAAAAGATTGAAAAGACCGAAGAAAAATCTCCAGAAAAAGAAGAAGTTTCAGAGGATAAAGCTGAGGAAGTAGAGAAAGACGAGGAAACCGTACACGCGGACGGAACTTTGTCGATTAGCCACGAAAAGAAGGGCGATGTTGATGAAGTAGCCGAACAAACAGCGAAGGAAAAGCAAGAAGAATCTGCTAGGATTGCCGAAGAGAAGTTGGCTAAAATTGAGCCGATAAAGGAAGAACCGCAAGCCGAGGAAGAAAAGCCGAGTGAAAAAATAGTTTCAAAGGGCGAGCTTTCTTTTGAGGAAACTCCGCTGATGGGTGGCACACTGAACGCAACGACTACACAGGCCGCCGAGGATAAGATTAGGGAATTGGCTAGCGATCAAAATAAAACCATTTTAACGCACGGTAAATATGTGGGTGATAGTACGCCTTCGTTTGGCGACACTCCGTTAAATGCGGCTATGGGCGCGTCTGATGAGCCACCAAAGATTGACCCGTTCGCGACAACTAACGCCGCTGAGCAAAAATTGTCGACAATACCTGTTGTACCGCAATCTAAAGAATCAATTATTTCGGCAATTACTAACGACACGAATCAATTGAATAATCCAGTGGCGCCAGCTCCGAGCCAGCCGATTGCGCCGATTGAGCCAGCAATAACAAATCCTGAAAATAGCATTCCAGGTTTCGATTTGCCAATGCCACCAGCAATGCCAGATTTCGGCGCTTTGCCACCAATGCCGCCAGCACCTACAGGTGTTGATGTAAGTGGATTGCCGCAGATTGCACCGCTAGGGGTAGCTCCTGAGCCGGTAGTCGCTCCGCAAGCTCCAACGCCTGCGCCGATCACTGCGATGCCAACTCAGCCAGCTCAAAACGCAGACTTCAATCCAGCGCAATTCCACATCCCAGGACAATAGTTGATGGACGAAGTGATTCTCATAGACAAGCCTCAGGGAATGACTAGCTTTGGGGTGGTAGCGCGCTTGCGACGAGTTTTATCTAATCAGGCGGGAAAGAAGGTAAAGGTTGGTCACACGGGTACGCTTGATCCGTTCGCTACGGGGCTAATGATTATTGTGATTGGAAAGAAATGCCGGGAAGCTGAAACTTTCACTAAGTTAGATAAGTGGTACGAGGCGGAAATTATTCTGGGCAAGAATAGTTCAACGGGTGATCCAGAAGGCGAAATTACCGAAGTGTCTGATTATGAGCCGAGTTTGGAAGAAGTTCAGCGGGTGGCTAGTCAATTTGTGGGAAAAATTGAGCAGACGCCGCCGATTTTTAGCGCAATAAAAATTAATGGTGAAAGAGCGTATAAATTGGCGCGCGAAGGTAAACAAGTCGAGATTCCTAAGCGCGTGATAGAAATTTACTCATTGGAACTATTGGCATACAAATACCCCAAATTAAAGATTAGAACTCATGTTTCAAGCGGAACCTATATTCGAACGTTAGCGGTCGATATTGGTGATAAATTGGGGACAGGTGCGTATTGTGAGAATTTGCGTCGTACGAAAATTGCCGACTATTCTATTGATCAGGCGAAGACTCTGGCGGACTTTGGAATTACTAGCTAATTGCAAAAAACAGAGAAGCTTGGTATAATTACAGAGCTATGATTAGCAAAGAAAATAAAGCGAAAGCAATTGCTTTGACTCAGGTCAATAAAAACGACGTCGGTAGCCCACAAGCTCAGGTGTCAGTTTTGACGGCTCGTATCAAAGAAGTCACGGAGCATTTGAAGGCGAATAAGCACGACTTCATGGCTCGTCGCGGCTTGATCCAAATGGTTGGTAAGCGCAAGCGTTTGCTGAAATATTTGGAGCGAACTGATTTTGAGAGTTACAAAGCAGTTGTTGCCAAATTAGGTTTGCGTAAATAATTTACGTTAAAAACTGCTTAAATCCCCTTTGACGAAAAGGGGATTTTTGTTGTTCTGGCTATTTTTTCAATTTGGCGATAATCACATCTCGTCCGTCATTTGCGCCACCCAAAGTGCAGGAATAAAGAGTTAATTGCGGCTGATCTGTGCGCTGTTCGATTTCCACGGCATCTGGTTTAACGCTTTGTTTTTCGCTGATGACGTAATTATAACGCACGCCGTTATAGTCAATGATGATTTCATCGCCGACAGTCAATTTATCAATATTATAAAAAGGTGATTTTCTGAGCGTCTGCTGAGGAGTTAATCCCATAATAAAACGGTGTGCAGATAAGACAAAATTGCCACCATCTTTTGGATTACCGTTTTCTGGTTTGCGCCACCACGCACCATGTTCCATTGTTTCGGCGCCGCCAGTACTATAAGGCAAATTTATGTCGATTTTCGGTATGTAAAGTCGATTTTCGGTAATTTTATTCTCAGTTTTAGTGATGAGCTGAGTGGTCTGGTTGTCTTTTGGGTTGATATTTTGCGATAAAATAAGGGGCGTGCTGATGAGGACAAGCAAATAAACTCCGCCAAGAATCATCAAGATTGCGATTATAGTTAAGATATAGCTTTTCTGGCGATTTTTTACTGAATCTAGCTGAAGTGACATGAATAAATTATAGCACACTCATCTGTTAATAAGGTTATGTTAAACGCGCTCGCGGCTGGCGTTTGGGTTGAGGTTTTAGTATAATATAAGTAGCAATTTGTAACGCGGAAGTGATAGAGATGAGACGACTAAATTGCCAAGTAATTTCATCCCTGTTACTACCGCAAGAAAGGAGCTCTTTATGAGTATTATCAATCCAAGCGGCAAGGAGATTTTTAGTGTTACCACTGATTTTTGTGGTCGGCCGCTGACTTTAGAGGTGAATCGCGTCGGTTTTAGGACGACTGGTAGTGTTTTGGTGCGCTATGGCGACACTGTAGTTTTGGGTAGCGCTCAGGTTAGTCCGCGTCCAGTGCAATTGGATTATTTTCCATTGTCAATTGATTACGAAGAAAAATTTTATGCAGCGGGTAAGATTTCTGGCAGTCGATTTATCAAGCGCGAAGGTCGCCCAAGCGATGAAGCTGTGTTGATTGGGCGATTGATTGATCGTCCGATCCGTCCGCTTTTCCCGAAGGGTTATCGTCAGGAAATTCAAGTCGTCGCGACTGTTTTGAGTATGGATCCGAGTTTCCGCCCAGATGTAATTGCGATGATCGCTGCGTCTAGTGCGTTAATGCTAACCGGTACGCCATTTGACGGTCCAGTGGCTGGTTTGCGCGTGGGTCGAGTCAATGGCGAATTTAAGGCGTTCTTGACTCCAGAAGAGCGCGAAAAGTCGGATCTTGATTTGGTTGTGGCTGGTATTGAAAGCGGCATAACAATGGTCGAAGCTGGCGCCAAAGAAGTTTCGGAGGACGTTATCATTGATGCGATGGCATGGGCTCACCAGATGATGCAGCCAGCAATTGCCCTGCAACGCGAATTGGCGGAAAAAGTTGCGCCAGCGCAGCAGGAATATGATCTAATTTTGCCAGACGAATCAATTCAGCAAACGGTTAACGCGTGGGCTGATGGAAAATTTGGTGAGAAAATCCGTCGCCCGTATCCAGAGCGCAATGAAATGATTAGCGAAATTCGCGCTGAGTTTCATGAGGCGATGGCGGAAAAATTGGGGCTGGACGAGGAAGAATACAGTGAAGTTCGTGGCGATTATGACGAAGCGTTTACTTTGGCTTTACATAAAGATGTTCGTCGGGGAATTGTCACCGAACGAGTTCGTCCCGACGGTCGACAATTGACCGAGATTCGTCCGCTCAGTTCGGAAGTTGGATTATTGCCGCGCGCTCACGGTTCCAGCTTGTTTACGCGTGGCGTAACTCAGGGAATGAATATTGTAACTTTGGCGCCGCTTAGCTATTCGCAATTGATTGACACTATGGAAATTACCGACGGTGAGCGACGTTATATGCATCATTACAATGCGCCGGGCTATACGGTTGGTGAGGTTAAGCGAATGGGCAGTCCAGGTCGACGTGAGATTGGTCACGGATACTTGGCGGAACGCGCTTTGCTTCCAGTTTTGCCAACTGAAGAGGATTTTCCATACGCTATTCGCTCAGTTACTGAGATTATGAGCCAGAACGGTTCGACTTCGATGGCGGCGACTTGTTCTAGCTGCTTGGCGTTGATGGATGCTGGCGTACCAATTTCGGCTCCAGTGAGTGGAATTGCGATGGGTCTAATGATGGACGGCGATACTCCGTACGTGTTGAGTGATATCGCTGATGCCGAGGACTTTGCTGGTGATATGGACTTTAAGGTAACTGGAACTTCAAGGGGTATTACGGCTCTTCAAATGGATATGAAGGTTCATGGTTTGCCGGTGGCAGTGTTGCGTCAAGCGATTGAGCAGAGTAAGGCAGGGCGTGCGCACATTTTGGAACATATGCTTAGTGTGCTTCCAGGGCCTCGTGAGTCGCTTAGTCCGTATGCGCCACGAATTGAGAAGATTAAGATTGACCCAGATAAGATTGGCGTGATTATTGGTAAGGGCGGTGAGACGATCAATAAGATTACCTCGGAAACTGGCGCTGAAATTGATATTAAGGAAGATGGTTTGATTACTGTGGCTAGCCCAGACGGCGCGTCAATTGAAAAGGCTATGAACTGGATTAAGGGTCTGGTTGAAGAGCCAGAAGTTGGCAAGATTTACGAAGGCAAAGTTGTTGGTATTAAAGATTTTGGTGCGTTTGTGAATATACTTCCTGGTGTTGACGGAATGGTTCATATTTCGAAATTGGCGGAACGTCGAGTTGAAAAAGTGACTGATGTCGTGAAAGAAGGGCAAACTGTTCGCGTGAAAATCACTGGAATTGACGAGCGCGGTAAGATTAATTTGACGATGATTGGTTTATAAATATATAATAGCGAAAGCGTAATTTTAGGAGGAAAATTTTATGGACAATAGCAATAACAATAAACCTCAAACACCGCCTCAGCCGCAATTCCAGCAGGCTCCACAACAACCTCAGGCTCAGCAGCCTCAACCACAACAACAATTCCAACAACAACCAGTCATGGGAACTCCATACCAAATGCCACCAAAAAAGAAAATGAGTAAAGGTGTCATGTGGGGAATCATCGGCGGAATAATTGGACTAATCGTAATTATCGTTGGCGTAGTCCTGGCTGTCTTGTTATTAGGCGGTCCAAGCAAGGCGGATTATAAAGACCTGCTTTCACAGTTTACTGGCTTTGACATAAATAATGCCTTTATCAGTAAAAGTAGCACTGGTACTAAAAATAGGAAAGCTGAAATAGATGAGACTATTGGTAAAATTGACGACCTTAATAAAAAAATGGGCTCACATAAAGCACTTCGCGATAAGGATGTGAAAGCGGCATATGATAAATACTTGGACAGTTGGAATAACGGCGCAAAAGAATATGTTGAGTTCATAGGAGCCTTTACTGAAAATAATTTTTACGAGAAATGTAGGTTAACTGAAGTAAGTAAGCATATTCGGGAGTCTAAAGAAAGTATTGAGAAATATTTTGACTCTAATATGAAAGACTGTATGGATTCTTTGGATAAGATGTCGAAATCTAACAACAAGCTAGTTGCTAAATATGGCGAAGATCTGAAGAAATACTACTCAGAAATAAAGCAATACTACGTAGAACTTTCAGAATACATTAAGAACGCATCATCGGGGGCATCAAGACCAAAGGCGCCAACATCACCGAAGATAGATATTAAGGCAGATACATTGAATAAATGGAAAGAAGCTAGCGAAAACTTTAAGAAAGTTTTGGAAGAAAAAGCTAATAAATAGTCTGTAATTAAAAATAAAGCACCCTGAGAAATCGGGGTGTTTTTATTTGACTACAATTAAGCTATAGCGATATAATGACAAAAAGTATAAAAGTCAGGAGACTACTATTTATGGACGACAACAACAATAAACCACAGCCTCAAGTGCCGCCTCAGCCGCAATTCCAGCAGGCTCCACAACAACCTCAGGCTCAGCAGCCTCAACCACAACAACAATTCCAACAACAACCAGTCATGGGAACTCCATACCAAATGCCACCAAAAAAGAAAATGAGTAAAGGTGTCATGTGGGGAATCATCGGCGGAATAATTGGATTAGTCGTAATTATCGTTGGTGTAGTCCTAGCTGTCTTGTTACTGGGCGGTCCAAGCAAGGCGGATTATAAAGCTGCTGTAGACAAAGTGAACGATACGATCGAAATTTACAATAAAGCTTCGACGTCACTTTCATATGTTTCTACTTCAGAAACCAAGTCTTCGTTAGAGTCTACTCGTAAAAAGCTTTCCTCCACAAAGGATGAAGTTGACGGTAAATTAAGCGAGCTAGGCAAGATGAAGGCTATTACTGGCGACAAAGAAGTTCGTGAGAAGTATGACGCTTTGAAAAATAAGCTAGGTAAGTTTGATTCTGCAGTGGATGCCTTTGATGAAGTTTACGGAAAGATACTTCCAGCAGTAGCTGATTTTTCTGATAGTAGCAACAGCTCTAATATATCTACCTTAGAGAGTGCGGTTAAGAAAGCTCGACAGGATCTTAAAAACGCCGATATCAAGAACGAGCACAACAAGAAATTCGTCAAGGACTTTACTGCTCAATTGGAAAAACTTGAAGAAATGTTGCCAAAAGTTGCTGAGATGAAATCTGATTACAAAAAATACGACTCTAACTATATCAGTGATTTTTACGATACTCTTACCGCGATACAGAAGACTGCTCGCGAATGGGCTTCGGGACTACAAAAAATAGCAGAAGAGGGCGAAATTAAGGACGAACTAAATAACCTAGGAGCTATACTGGTAAACAAGGTAAATAAATAGTTCTGCTAAATGTCATAAGCGCCTCGTTTCTTGCGGGGCGTTTTTTGATAGAATAAATATATGGACAAGCAGGCTAAGTTGGACGCGCTGGCAGAAGAAATTGTAAAAGAGAAGGTTTGCTCGGATTTGGCGGATCAGGCGACGCAGCTTGTTATGGGCGACGGAAATCCTGATGCTGATATCGTTTTTATTGGCGAGGCGCCGGGGAAGAATGAAGACTTACAAGGCAAGCCGTTTGTTGGCGCTGCGGGAAAATTCCTTGATGAAATGCTAAAATCTGCCAATTTACAGCGGTCAGATGTATATATTACCAATATTGTTAAGTATCGACCGCCGAATAATCGTGACCCGTTACCAGAGGAAAAGCGTCAATTTTGGCCATATTTACTCAGGCAATTAGAGATTATACAGCCAAAGGCTATTCTGACCTTGGGGCGGCACAGCGGTGGTGGGTTTATTCCAGGATTGCAGATCGGTAAAGAACACGGTCATCCACGTAAAGTGCGTCTACATGATCTAGAATTTGTTGTCATTCCTCTATATCATCCAGCCGCTGCGCTTTATAACGGCGGTATGCGTCAGACTTTAATTGATGATTTTATTCAGGCTGTGGAATTTGTAAAAAATAGCGGCGCTTAATTAGACTATTTTCTTGCAAAAGTTTCTCAGGCGTAGTATAGTGGATAGTCGATATCTATTATATCTAAGTCGAGAAAGGATTTGTATGAGATTATCGGGAGCTGTTGAACAGGCGTGCTGCATTATGGCAATTCTGGCGGATCCGAAAAGGGCGACGCCGGTAACTAATGATGCGCTGGCGGAAAAGATGCTGGTTTCGCCGACATACTTGAAGAAAATTAGTCGGAAATTGGTAATAGCAAAGCTAATCACTTCAACCCAGGGAACTGGCGGTGGATTTATTTTAGCGAGAAAAATGAACGAAGTTACGTTGCATGATGTCGTCCTCGCAATTGAAGGAGAATCGCCATTTTTCCAACCTCAAGGAGTTGTTGAGAGAGTTTTTCAATCGCGTCCTCGCCAGGTGGAAATTGGTATGAATATGATAGAAAAGGTTTTTTCTGAAGCGCAGGAAAAGTGGAGTGAATATTTGAAAACTGTGACGCTGGAAGATGTCGCAAAGGAGGTCGCACATGATTAAAAATAAGATGTTACAAGCCGAGTGGAAGCATTTGTTTAATAATAAAATATTGCTGATATCCATGGCTGTGATTTCGTTTATCCCGATTTTGTATAGTGGATTTTTTCTAGGCTCAATTTGGGATCCGTACGGACAAACAAAAAACTTGACGGTGGCGTTTGTGAACGAAGATAAGGGCGCTAGCTTAAATGGCAAATCGCTGAATGTCGGCGAATCTGTCGAGAAAAAACTGAAAGATAATCACGATTTGGGCTGGGAGTTTGTTAGTAAGCAGCAGGCAGACGAAGGCGTGAATAGCGGGCATTTTTATGCAGTGGTAACTATTCCGTCCGACTTTTCGCAGAAAGCGGCGTCAATTACCGAATCTGAACCTCAGCAAGCGGTTATTAATTTTACGACCACGCCAGCGAAAAACTACATCGGTTCGCTAGTCAGTAATCAAGCTGCCGCCAAGGTTAAATCTTCGGTGTCTGAACAAATCACCCAGGCGTACGCTAAGGGAATCTTGGAGAATTTGGACAAGCTTGGAATAGGGCTGGATACGGCGGCTAACGGCGCATCAACTTTGCACGACGGATTAGGGCGATTACAATCTGGCACACAAACATACGTTGGCGGCGTTAAGCAATTAGCGGTAAATCAGCAATCCTTGACTGGCGGACTGGCGCAACTCAGCGACGGTTCTCGTAAATTGCAGGCGGGATTGGGGCAATTGTCGAACAATTTGCCGACTGAATCTCAATTGTCACAATTATCTGACGGCATGAAACAATTGCAATCGGGCATAAATCAATTAAACGCCAGCGTGAGTAATCCATCGCCAGCGCTCGTGGCTCAGCAAAACAAGGTAGAAACGGAAGCGCAAACTTTGGCGCAAACAATGCGAGCTTCGGAGTCCGACTTGTCGGCGGCGGGCGATACTTTGCGGACTTTGGGCACGCAAGCAGCCGCTTCTGGCAGTGAATCTACGACGATAAGTTTGTCGCAAATTAGCAATATTTCTCGAGCATTCACAGAAACTCAGGCAATTATTGAGCAGACGACAACGCTACTTAAAGATCTTCGAGTGCTAACTCAACAATTATCGGCGCAACAAACGCAACTTCAGGCTGGAGTTTCTACATTGAATAAAGGCGTGAATCAATTGGCACCAAACGCAATCACCGCATTTAACGGCTATAACAGTGTGCGATTTGCGAATAATCAATTGTTGGCGGGCTCGGCAAGCTTAACAAACGGCTTAAACGAAGCAAAATCGGGCAGTCAAAAATTGGCGAATGGCGCGAGTTTATTAGAAAGTCGCTCGGGCGCGTTAATTGATGGAACTTCGCAACTGGCAAGCGGCGCGGACACGCTGGCGAATAAATTGGCGGACGCTTCTAATCGCATAAAAATTCAACCAACTGGCGCTACGACTCAGCAGCAAATTGCAAATCCAGTGAAGTCGGAGATGATTGAAAAAGGCAATGTTCCGAACTATGGCTACGCTTTGTCGCCGTATGTTTTGTCGCTAAGTTTGTTTGTTGGGGCACTAGTTCTGAACGTTATTTATCCGATTCGCAAAACTTTTTCCGAGCAGGAAAGCGCGATTCGTTGGTGGCTGTCTAAAGCTTCGGTGGCCGGCGTGGCAGCCTTTATGCAAGCAACGATTTTGATGTTGGTGATGGTGTTTTTCTTAGGGCTAACTCCAGAGCATCCAGCACATTTTATCGGGGCAATTTATCTGACGTCGTTTGCGTATATGTCGATTGTGTCGCTTTTGGTGATTGTTTTGGACAATCCAGGACGATTCCTAGCGATGGTTCTTTTGGTGCTTCAATTGGGCTCCAGCGAGGGAACATTCCCAATCCAAACTGCCAACGGATTCTTCCAAGCAATTAATCCGCTAGTGCCGATGACTTACTCGATTCGCGCATTGCGCCAGGCTATTTCGGGCGGGCTAGATAACGCATTTTATGGTGGCAGTATGTGGGTTTTGGTTGGATTCTTATTGGTGGCTAATTTATTGACAATCGGCTTCTTCGCTTATCGTGGCAAGCGTAAATTCGCACACACGTCGGTGGATGGCGACGATTAATTGACCTCTGTTATAAAATATTGTTCTTTGACAAAAAATGAGCGGTTTGCTAATATAAGAGTACTAACTAGAGGAATTTACGTCAGTTCACCTCTATACCTGGTTTTTGAATTATATTGTAATAAAAAAGGAGTATAACAATATGGGTCAGCGGCGACTAGCAACACCGCAAAAAGACGACGCCAATAAGCGTCCGCAGTCAAAGAAAAGCAACAATGCAGTTTTGAATAGTACAACTACTCGTAAGGGTGAGGTTTTCCGAGCTCAGCGACGAACAAGCGAGAACGTTAATCTCAGGGCTTCACAGCACTTGATTGATATTCCAGTGAATAAGTCAGTTTACAACGGATACGGCGGCGAGCAGTTTAGCGCCAAAATGCAACCAAAACCTGTTCGCGGCGGTCAGCCGAAGCTTCGGATTATTCCGATTGGTGGCGTGGGCGAAATGGGAATTGGTAAGAATATGAACGCCATCGAATATGATGATGAGATTATCATCGTAGATATGGGATTTCTGTTCCCGGGCAGTGATTATCCAGGCATCAATTACATCACGCCGGATATTACTTGGCTGGAAGAGAATAAGCATAAAATTAAGGCACACGTATTTACACACGGGCACCTTGATCACATTGGTTCGTTCCGTCACTTCATTCATCGTATTCCAGCGCCAGTTTATGGCTCTAAGTTTACGATTGGTATGCTTGATCGAACGATGGACGATTCAGAAGTGGATTTCAAGCCGGATTATCGAGTGATGGATCCGCTGAGTCACGAAATTGTTCAAGTTTCTAAGCATTTCTCGGTCGAGTTAGTGCGAGTTAACCACTCAATTCCTGATTCTACGGCGGTGATTATTCGAACCCCAATGGGTGTGATTGTCGATTCTGGTGACTGGCGATTTGAGGAAAGTCCAGTTGACGGTCAGAAGTTTGACCTTGAGCGACTTACAGAAGTGGCTTCAAAAGAAGGCATTTTGATGTTTATGAACGAGTCGACCAACTGTGAGTCGGCTGGCACGCACACGCACACGGAGTTTGATATTCAGTATTCCATCGGTCAGGTGATGGACAAGTTTAGTAATAGTCGAGTAATTTTAAGTTGTTTCTCATCGCAGGTGCATCGCTTGCAATTAATCTTAGAGGAAGCGCATAAGCACGGACGCAAGGTGGCGTTTGCTGGATTCTCGATGATTCAAAACCTGGAAGTGGCGTTGCGTTCGGGAACGATTAAGATTCCTAAAGACACCATTATGAAGATGGAAGATATTGTTAAATTGCCAGATAATCAAATTGCTGTAGTTTGTACTGGCTCGCAGGGTGAATTTAATGCTGTCTTAAATCGCATGGCGACGGGCGCTCATAAATACATGAAAATTAAGGGCTCGGACGTTGTGGTATTTAGCTCAAATCCAATTCCTGGCAATGAAAAAAGCGTGGTGCGAACGGTTGACGGTCTGATGCGCGAAGGTTCTGACGTTATTCAGAACGGTAAAACTCACCTGACGGGAATCGGTCCGTTGCACTTGTCGGGTCACGGTTATTATGACGATCACGTTAAATTGATCAACGCACTTAATCCGACTTACTACATGCCAATTCACGGTGAATTCCATATGTTGGTGCATAATGCCAGGTTAGCGGAAAAAGAATGCGGAATTCCTCGTAAGAATATTTTTGTGTGCGATGCTGGAGATATTATTGAAATTGATATTGAAAGACAAGCAAAGAAGGCTGGGCGAATTCATGTTGGCGGTGTGATGTATGATGACACTGGCGCGATTGTTTCTGAGGTTGTGCTGAAAGATCGCATTCACATGTCACAAGAGGGAATGTTTGTTGTGGTGTTGACTGTACAGCGTGGCACTGGACGATTATTAACTAGCCCAGACATTATTTCTCGCGGATTTATTTACTTGCGCGACTCTGAAGAGTTGATGAATATGATTCGTCAATATTTGAAGCAAAAAGCGGCACGTAGTTTTTCTGGCAAATATGATTTGGATGTGATCAAAAAAGAAATTAAAGATGAGATTACGCACATATTATATGATCAGACTCGCCGAACGCCGATTGTCATTCCGGTGATAAATGAGGTTGGTGGCTTGAAACCTGTTAAGTCGGCAGCTACGCCAACACATTCTGCCGTGAAATCGCCAGCGCGCGGTAAGAGACCCGCCTCGGGTGAGTCAAAAATGACTCTTCCGACTGCGCCGCGTCGTCGTTTCCCGCAGCGCCAAGTGCCAGATACTGAAGCAAACGACACAAAAGCCAGAGAGCGACAGAATACTCGCCCGTACTAGGGTTCTGGATTGATTTTACTGGTGAATTATGCTATAATACTAAGCGTATTAAGTTGATTTTACATCTGTTAATAAGTGTAAAATCAGTGTATAATAAAAACGATTATGGCAAAAAAACGAAAGAGCACGAAAAAATCCGCACCAGCCAAGCCGCAGCATAGTTTGCCGGCGGGTTTTTGGTCACAAGTTGGCGCGGTGATGCTTATTCTTTTGTCTCTACTACTCGTCGTATCGTGGTTTGGTGTCGGTGGTCCAGTTTTACAATGGATTGATATGGCAACCGTAAAAACAATTGGTTACACCGCGTATGCCTTGCCGATATTGCTGATTTATTTGGCGGTTGAGACTTTCCGAGCGGAAGAGAATCAATTACCCGCAGTGGTGAAATTTGCGGCAATTCTGGAAATTGTGTGGTTTTCTGGATTGTTTGGGTTAATGAAGACGGCTTCGCGTCCGAATTCTGGTGGATTTGTGGGCGATATATTGAATACGGCTACACTGAAAATGGTAGATTCGGCAATTGCGGTGATTATTTATCTGGTTTTGGCGTTTATAACGGTTCTATTTATTACCCAGACGTCACCGTTTACAGTTTTCAGTAAACTTTGGGAGATAATTAAGAGTAATACCAAGGAAGACGATAATAATCGTTCTATTATGAAGAAGGCCTCAATTGCTCAGCCAGCAGAAGAAGAGAAAAAGACGGACTTGGGAGAGATTAAGCTAAATGCTGGTGTGCCAATAATTGATACAGCCAAAGAGAAAAAGAGTCTATTGAAGAAAGTAGAGAAGCCAGAGAAGGTCAATGAAGAGCAGGCTTTGGTGGCAACTCGTGATCCGAATTGGGAGGCGCCAAGTTTGGATCTATTAGAGAAGAATGAAAGCGGTGCTGATGCTGGAGATACGCGCCAGAACGCCCAAATAATTCACGATACGTTGGCTGAATTTAATATTGAGGCGGCGATGGGTGACATTAATGTTGGTCCAAAAGTTACGCAGTACACCTTAAGACCACCGAGTGGGGTTAAATTGACGCGAATTACGGCGCTGGAAACTAACATTGCGCTTAATTTGGCGGCACAAAGTTTAAGGATTGAGGCGCCGATTCCTGGTCAGCGAGCGGTTGGTATTGAGGTACCTAACCGTAAGGCTGCCGAGGTGCGATTACGAAGTACGTTGTCGTCAAAACAGTGGGCTGCTGCTCGTGATCCTTTGAGTTTTGGAATTGGTAAAGATATATCTGGTCAAGTTGTTGTGGGTGAACTGGGAAAGATGCCGCATTTGTTGATTGCTGGACAAACGGGCTCTGGTAAGTCGGTGATGATTAATACTTTGCTGTGTAGCTTGCTGTACCGCAATAGTCCGAGTGACATGAAGTTGATTTTGGTCGACCCGAAGCAAGTTGAAATGGCGCCGTACGCCGATATTCCGCATCTTCTTACGCCGGTGATTAACGAGCCGGAAAAGACCATTTCAGCTTTGAAGTGGGCGGTGAATGAAATGGAGCGACGCTACAAATTGTTGGCGGGCGAGAAAATCCGTAATATTAAGGAATACAACAAGAGGTTGCAGTCGCGCGCCAAAAAGATTGCGATTGCTGATGAAAATGGCAATGTTCAGGAGCATGAAGATGGATCGATGCCATATATTGTGATTGTGGTGGACGAGATGTCTGATCTTATGATGATGGCTAAAAAGGATGTTGAGACGTTAATTGTTCGTTTGGCGCAGAAATCGCGAGCGGTGGGTATTCACTTGGTGTTGGCAACGCAGCGTCCTAGTGTGAACGTGATTACCGGTTTGATTAAGGCGAACGTTCCAGCGCGAATTGCCTTTACGGTGGCTAGTCAGGTTGACAGTATAACAATTTTAGACCAATCTGGCGCTGAGAAATTATTGGGTCAAGGAGATATGCTATTTTACGTAACAAGTATGAGCAAGCCAAAACGTATCCAAGGTGCTTGGGTGACAGATGACGAGGTGAATAAAATTGCCGATCATTTGCGTATGCAGATGGCTCCGCAGTATAACGACGAAGTAGTGGCTCAGCCAGTTCAATTGGATGGCAAGGGTGGTGTTGTTATGGATCTGTCGGAGGGTGGCGATGATAAGTTTAAGGACGCGGTTCGTGTGGTGGTTGAACGACGCAAGGCCTCAACAAGTATGCTACAAACGCGCCTGGGAATTGGTTATCAGCGAGCAGCGCGAATTATTGAAGAGATGGAAGAGCGGGGAATTATCGGTCCGCAGAACGGCTCTAAGCCACGCGATGTTTTGATTTCTAGTCCAGAAGAGCTTGAGGAATTGCTGGCGGAATAGCGATTGCTACGATTTATCAGTGGTAAGATTGGCAATATTGGCTGTTTAGTGATATAATAGCAATTGAATATTAACCTAAGCTTGTGTGAGACAGCATAAGCATCCGTAAATGGATTCCAGAGGAGGAAACATGAACGAATACGAACTAACCGTTCTTATTCACCCGGATTTAGAGGCTAATCTAGATTCAGCGTTGGATAAGGTACGTGGTTTAATCACTGCTAACGGTGGTGAAATTACCAAAGAAGATAACTGGGGCAAGAAAAAATTGGCCTACACAATCAAGCGTGAAGATTTTGCAGTTTACGTTTGTTTTGAGGTTAAATTGCCAGCACCAGCTTTGTTGAAGATTTCAAACACGCTTAATATTACTGACGAAGTCTTGCGCTACCTATTGGTAAAAACTGATGAAAAAACTCGTCAAGCATTAAGCGAGCAAAAAGCACGCAACGAAGAATCTGATTCAAGCGAATCAAGTAAATAAGCCTAACTGCCGTAAGGTAAAAGAGGGGATAGAATATGGCACGAAGTATCAATCAAGTGATTTTGTTGGGTAGATTGACACGCGATCCAGAACAGCGAACGACTGCTTCTGGCAAGAACGTAGTTAGTTTCAGTATTGCTGTTGATCGACAATCTCAAGACGATCAGGCTGACTTTTTCAATATCACAGCCTGGGATAAACTTGGTGATTTGGTAATGCAATATCTAAGCAAAGGTCGTCGAGTTTTGGTTCAGGGACGACTGCGACAGGATAGCTGGGAAGATAAGGATACTGGTAAAAGGCAGAGCCGAATTGAAGTTACTGCTTCAGATGTAACGTTCTTAGACGGTCCAAATGGCGACAATTCAGGTTCTGCAGCACCAAAGACTACTAAAAAAGAGGAAGTCGTAACGGAAATTGACGATAAGCCAATTGACCTAAGCGAAATTCCATTCTAATAAGGAGATTAAAATGGCACAATTGAAGAAAAATCCACCGATCATTTTTGACTATAAAGATGTAAAAACTTTGCAACGTTACATCAATGTTTACGGTCAAATTGAGCCAATCAGCAAGACTGGTTTGAGCGAAAAGCAACAGCGAAGCTTGGCAGTAGCAATTAAGCGTGCTCGCCACTTGGCTTTGTTGCCATTTGTTACTAGCAACTAGGAACGTTTAATGCGCAATATCTCGTTGCTATTACATATTTGGCAGCGAGATATTTTATTGGAAAGGAGAAAATATGTATCAGCCAACTGATTTGAAAAAAGGCGTAGTTTGTCAAATTGACGGCAAGCCATATCGCGTCGTAGAGTACGGCCAAAAAGTTATGGGTCGTGGCGGTTCGATTGTTAACGTGAAATTGAAAAACCTAATTGACGGAAGTGTTATTCCAAAGACTTTCAAGGGTCAAGAGCGAATTGAAGCTGCAGAAGTAAATAATAAAACTGCGCAATATTTGTATAACGACGGCGACAAGTTCTATTTCATGGATCCGACTAGCTTTGAGCAATTTGAGCTGGCTGCGGAAATCGTGGATGACGCCAGTAAATACCTGAAAGAAGGCGACGAATTAAGTCTTCAATTCTTCGACGGTCGAGTGATTAACGTTGAGCTGCCAAAGAATAAATATCTGGAAGTTACTTACACGGAAGATGTGGTTAAGGGCGATACGACTTCATCTGTGCTAAAAGACGCTACTTTGGAGACAGGGTTGGTTGTCAAAGTTCCAGCATTTATCAAGCAGGGCGATATTATTAGCGTTGACACATCGACTGGCGAATATCGCGAGCGAAAGAAATAGTTCTATTTAATGAAACAGCGATTAGATAAAGCTCTGGTCGAGCGCGGTTTGGCGACAACAAGATCTCAGGCGGATAATTTTATTCGCCTGGGCTATGTTTTTTTGAATAAGAAAATTGTCCAAAAATCAGGAACTATGGTATCTGATTCGGACGAGATAAAGCTCGAGAAGAAGGAAACTTATGTTTCGCGAGCCGGCTTAAAACTGGCAAGCGTGGCGGAGTATTTTCATCTTAATTTTCAGGATAAAACCGTTCTGGATATTGGTTCGAGCACGGGTGGATTTACTGACTATTCACTGCGTCATGGCGCTAAAAAGGTATTTGCTGTTGATGTTGGAACGGATCAGCTCCATCCAAGCTTGAGACCGAATCCAAAAATTGTTCTTCACGAAAAGACCGATATTCGTGATTTTTATACAGATGAAGCAATTGATATTATTGTGGGCGATGTGTCGTTTATATCTCTGAGGGAAATTTTGCCGCACGTGGCAGAAAATCTGATGAATAGCGGCACTGTTTTAATTGCTATGGTGAAGCCTCAATTTGAGGCGGGGCGGCATCAGGTTAATAAGGGAATTATTAAAAACGATAAAGTTCGCCGACAGATTTTATCCGATTTTGAAGATTGGGCGAAAAAGTATTTTGTTATCTTAGATAAAAAAGATAGTGAAGTGGCTGGCAGTAAGGGCAATCTTGAGCGATTTTACAAATTGAAATTATCTAAACGTTAAACCTAAATTCAACGACGTCATTTGGTTGCATGACGTAAGTTTTTCCTTCGGTGCGAATTTTACCGTTTTCACGAGCCTTAACTTCCGATCCTGCTGCGACTAAGTCGTTAAAATCAACAATTTGTGCGGCAATAAATCCGCGTTCAAAATCCGAGTGAATAACGCCCGCGGCTTGCGGTGCAGTCCAGCCTTTGTGAATTGTCCAAGCTCGGACTTCTTTTTCGCCCGCAGTTAAGTAGCTTTGTAGCCCGAGCGTATCGTAGGCTGCGTGAATAAGTTTGGCGAGTCCAGTTTCCTTGACGCCGTAGCTTTCTAATAACTCTTTGGCGTCATTTTCAGATAAGCCCTTCAATTCTTCTTCCAGTTTTGCGCAGACAAAAACGGTTTTTGCGGGACTTACTAGTTCGGTCAATTGACTCTGTAGATCGGAATTGTTCAATCCTTCTTCGTCGACATTAAACGCGTAAATGACGGGTTTGGCGGTAAGGAGGTGTAGGTCGGAAATTGCTTCAAAATCCACATCTGCCAGGGCGGAAATTGGTACGCCTTTTTGTAAATTGTCGATTAAAGACTGCAGATATTCAACTTTTTGGCGAGCTTTTGGG
The DNA here is from genome assembly GCF_022828245.2 of Candidatus Nanosynbacter sp. TM7-008. Lineage (NCBI taxonomy): Bacteria > Bacillati > Minisyncoccota > Nanosynbacteria > Nanosynbacterales > Nanosynbacteraceae > Nanosynbacter > Candidatus Nanosynbacter sp. TM7-008. The sequence continues at coordinate 89,992 of NZ_CP157587.1, forward strand.
TTTGCTTTAGCTTCTTTTTGAAGTTGAGGCAGGCGTTTTTCAAGAGTTTGCAAATCAGCCAGAATCAGCTCAGTATTGATTATGTCAATATCCTTTTTTGGGTCGATTGGCGCTTCGTCGTGACGCAAAATTTTTGAATTTTCGAACGCACGGACAACATGAACAATTGCGTCGCACTCTCTGATATTGTGAAGAAACTTATTACCCAAACCTTCACCCTTAGACGCGCCAGCAACCAGCCCCGCAATATCAACGAAAGTGACGGTGGCTGGAATAATTTTTTGCGCATGATAAAGATCGGCTAAAATTTGCAGACGATCATCTGGCACGGGAACAATTCCTGTGTTCGGCTCAATTGTCGCAAATGGATAATTAGCCGCCAAAATGTCGTTATTTGTTAAAGCGTTAAAAAGTGTCGACTTGCCGACATTTGGTAAACCAACGATTCCAATAGATAAACTCATATATTTATTATATCATCTGCGTAATCTTTGATATAATTATAAGCATGAGAAGAAAATACTCATTGCCTAAGGTGGGCATGCTGGCAATAGTAGTGGCTTTGGCTATTTCGGTAACGGCTTTTTTTATCTATACATATGCGGCGCCAAGCTCGCCAAATTGGACGATAACTGGTAAATCCTGGGTTACTAAGCAATTTAATCCAGCAGACACTACCAACTTCGGATCTAATTGGACTGTTGCTCCGGGGAGATTAAAGAATGTGAAGCCTGGAGATACGGTTGATTGGTGGCATAGTCTTTTTGTTAGCGGAGGAGCCACTGACAATGTCGTGACTGGCGTACAGCAGGACGTGTTCGATTTAAGCTCAAATCAGCCGATGGATAATGATGTCAGTCTGAACGACAGGGGAGCTTGGCATAATGAAGATCCTCGATGGTTTAACGTTATGACGGATTGGAAGGATTATGCTTGGAAGCGAATGAACAATCCAGAGGGAGTAGATTATCACACTACCTCTATGGAGGCGTTGAACGGAAAATCTAGATTAGAGGATGTTCGTGGTCCGCTTGGAAAAAATAAATTTATGTTTACGCGAGTCATTAAAAGAGAGGATATGGGTAAGCGTATCTGTCAGCGAATCTACTGGGATAGGCGTAATTCTTTGGTGTCAAAAGGCTGGGTGTATTCATCATACGCCTGTGTTGAAGTTCCGTATGATTATAATGTAGAACCTTCGGTGAGTGTTAATTCGGATTATATTGACGCAGAAAATGTCACGAAAATTGAGGGAATAAATGCCGGCTTGAACAATAAGGGCACGTCAAAAACTCAAAATTCTTCGTATGCACTTGCGCGGTTTGTTGTCAGAGGAGCTGAAGTCTCGGGGCTTACGGGCAAGAGCGATGTGGTTTCATTGCCTGGTGGTACTGCTGATAGTGATTGGCCGTGTGCAATCGTGCGACTGATTAAAGGACAATATAGAGATAGCTTAAATATTGATAGCGGCGCGTGTAGAAAAATTGTTCAAAACACTGGCAATCAATTAAACACTGGTCAGACTCCAGTGGCTACAAATCAGGTAGATAATCTGGATAGAGTTAAGCTAAGCGCTAACGACAGCCTATGTTATGTGGTTATGGTCAGTAATTACAACGGTTCGGCTCCTTCTACGGATTTTAAATACGCGGTTAAGTGTATCAGATCCTCAAAAAGACCGAAAGTACAGGTTTGGGGTGGTGATATTAAGACAGATAAAGAGGTTATTACCAGCAGGACATCAAATAATGTGAATGTTCCTGATGAGAATCTTAGTCGAATTGAGTTAGATAAGACCTCTATACGAGCAAAGGGGCTGTGGGGTACTGGTTTAGACAGGCATGGGAATAAGCTTGGTGGTGAGGTGTCGTTTAGTCCCGGTGAATATGGATATAAGGGTGGTAATATGGATGATAAACATTGGTCAATAGTTTGTGCCGAGGATCAGTATGGCGGTAATGGAAACCAGAGGGCGTATAAGAAGTCTACTGGAAAGCCAGATTATCTTCCGAGTTGTCATGGTGATGCGACCAACTTAAAAGACGACTATCAAGCAAGGACGATTGTAACGACACAATGGCGCGCTCCTGGTGGAGGCGATGTATTGCAAGATGGTTATATTACGTGTAAACCCGATTCCATGTATTACGACATAGTTGGTGATGCATCGCTCGTCTATAATCCTGATTTTTGCAAGAGGGGTGTTTGGAGAACATCTGACTCTGCAAAGTGGATTGGTATAAACAGCTTTGGTCGACATACGCATTCTAATAGTAGACCAGATCCAGCATTCTTAAATTGTAATAACAATCTTCGTCCTATAGTAGAGCTTATCCCGTGTTTGGATATGTATGTCTTTAGGCTGAAAGGTATCAATTTAGGAGGGTTAAAAGATGCTAAGAGTCTGGAGATTGGTTTTAGTGGAGCTGTAGATAACCTCGTTAAGGTGAAGATTAACGGTTATGAGATGAAAACGTTAGGTAACGACAACGGATCCAGACCTGAAGGAGTTCAGTATTTTGGTTGGGGTCTTCCGGGCTATGCTGGAAATTCTCGATTTACCGCTGAGACGCAGCCAGGCACTGTTCTATATGAGAATAATAACTTCATCGATATTTATATAAAATCTAATCCGTCACATATGGGATTGTTGATCGAGGATATAACATTGGCGTATAAGATGGCTTATACAAATCAGAATGTGTACGGTTCTTGGGGTGAATATGGAATTATTGCTAATGGTAAGGCGGATTCGGCTTCAGGGGCTGGATTGTCATCGTCGTTTAATGGTCGCTCGGGCGTGACGCCGCGTGACTATAATAAGCTGACTTTTGCCAATATTCCAAAGTATGGTAATTTCAGTAGTACCAGTTCAGTTCCAGATAATTTTACTTTACCGTCGGTTGGAGGGACGAGAGGTAATATCTCTGGCAATGTAGATGTGAATAGTCTAGCTTCAGGTGAATATAACGCTGGAAATATAACCTTAACGGGGTCAAAATTAAGCGTAGGCAAGAGTATAGTCATAAAGTCCTCGGGCGTAGTCAGGATTTCGGGTGATTTGCTATACACAGACACGAATGATGTGCGTCAATTACCACAACTAATTATCTACGCGAAGAATATTATTATAGAGCCTTCGGTTGGGGAAGTGAATGCTTGGTTGATTACTCAGAAAGATGGATATGTTAGTACTTGTGGCGTGGTAATTAGCGATGTAGCTTGGCTGAGTGGTGTTTCTGATGTTTCTTGTGGCAAGCAATTGAAAATCAACGGGCCAATTAAAACTGGACGCTTATTCTTGCGACGAACGTACGGCGGAAAACATGCTTCATCTGCAAAGAATGATCCGAATATGCACCCTGGAACTCCAGCAGAAATCATCAATTTGAGGGCTGACACTTATATTTGGGCTTACAATAATTATCGAAACACTGGCGCGATTAGTACGATGAATGTTCGCGAATTGCCGCCAAGATATTAAAAGTTTGCAAATTAAAACGCTAATGTATATAATTATTATTAGTTATGAAATTAGCAAAAGGGTTGGGCGAATTCTTCGGACTGGACATCGATACGAATGCGGTGCGGGTGGTTCAATTGTCTCGTACTGGCACGGGATGGAGTTTATCGCATTACGGTTATACGCCAGTTGATTCTAAGATAACGAGCGGCGATTCTCCAGAGTCTAAGCGACGTTTGGGCGATGCTATTATGACCGCCGTTGGTCAAGCTGGAATTAAGACGTCCAATGTAGCTGTCGGTTTGCCGTCAAATAAGACGTTTTCTACCATTATTGATGTGCCGAAAGTTCCTGAGCAAGAACTAAAGGCAATGATGAAATATCAAATTGACCAATATATTCCAATGTCTTTGGATGAGGCAGAAGTTGACTGGGTGCTTTTGGGTGAAAGCTTACACGCACAGAATCAGTATGAGATTTTACTGACAAGTACAGCGAAGTCTTATGCGGAAGAGCGTTTGGAGCTGGTTGAAAATCTTGGCTTCAATGTGATTGCTGAGGAGCCGAATGCTATTGCTATGGTTCGTTCTCTGTCAGCAACCGATTCTCAGGATGCACGTTTGATTATCAATATGGGCGAAAATTCAACGGATTTGGCAGTTGTCTATAACGGAGCACCGCGACTTATTCGTATGATTCCAACTGGGCTTTCATCTTTGGTTCGATCGGCGGTTCAGAATCTCAGTGTTCAGGAAGATCAAGCGCGTCAATTTATTTTGAAATTTGGTTTAGCGCCGGATAAATTAGATGGTCAAGTGCTAAGGGCTATTGATTCAACTCTCGATAATTTTTCTTCAGAGCTAGTAAAATCTATAAAGTTTTTCCAAACTCGATATCCAAGCGTAGCAGTTTCTGGAATCCTGTTATCAGGGTTTGGTTCGGCTATTCCGCAACTTGATGGATATGTGATGAATAAAACCGGAGTCCAGTCAATTACCGCAGATCCGTGGCAGCGTGTTCAAGTTTCTCAGTCGGATCAACAGCAATTGGCACCGATTGCTTCAGAATTTGCTATTGCCGTAGGTCTGGCACAAAGGAGTAATATATCATGATTGAGATAAATCTTCTCCCAAACGTTAAGCGCGAGCTATTAAAGACTCGAGCTATGCGCAATCGGGTTATTTCGATATCGTTTTTGATAGGCGGTGTTTCGATTGCGACAGTAGTTGTTTTGGCGTTGATTTTGGGTAGTCAATTTGCAGCCGAGGCGGTTCAGGGTGGAGTTATCAAAGATAGGAACGACAAATTGATGGCGGTCGAGGATCTTAATAAGGTTGTAACGATTCAACATCAATTAACAAAGATCAATGAGCAGCATTCTGGAAAGAAGCTCAATTCAAGGATCTTTGATGTTGTAACGGCGGTTAATCCAGTTGCACCAAATAATGTTAGTTTTTCGGATATAAAAGTCAATCCTGGGTCAAAAACTATTACTCTGGAGGGTAGCGCGGTTAATGGCTATAGTGCGTTAGAGACCTTAAAGAAAACCATCTTGAATACGAAGATCCAGACTACTGACGGCGATAAAAGTTCCGAGGTTAGTCTAACTAAGGAGATAAAAGATGGCGATACTAGTTTTGGAGAGAACTCAGAAGGTAAAAAAGTGTTGCAATTCTCGTTCTCGTTTGAATACGCAGAAGAATTACTAGCGCCTGCAAATAATGGCACAGTTTCCGTATTGACGCCGACTGGTAAGGTTGATGTGACGGATTCACGTCAGGGAATTCCGGATAGCTTGTTTAAGAGTAACTCGAAAAAACAGGAGAAGAAATAATGGCGACCGATAATAAAGAAGTTGCAATACGCAAGCGTCAACAGATTGATTCGTCAAAAAAGACTATGTTTATTTTTGTGGCTTCTGCGGCATTTTTGGCTGGAATTGCGCTTGTTGTGAGTATATTTTTGGTGCAGCAAATTGTATTTCATTCGAAGATTCTTCTGGAGAAGCAAAATACGATTTCTCGTTTAGATAAAAACCTGTCGTCGGTTGACGAGCTAAAGAAGAATATTCGAGTTTTAGACACAAATACTGCACTTAATTCTATAAAATCAAGCAGCGAAAGTAATGCTCTTCAGACGGTGCTGGATGCATTGCCAGATAATGCGAACGCCGACGCTCTTGGTGCTTCGTTGAAGAACAAATTTATCGACACGACTACTGGTGTGACTATTCAAAATCTGACCGTTGCTCAATCTGGATCTGATAGTGAAAGCTCTGAGTCAACGTCTGAAAATGCCATATCATTTACTATGGAAGTGAGCGGTCCGGCTGAAAAATTAAAAGAATTGTTAACTAAGTTAGAGGCGTCTATTCGAGTCATTGACCTAAAGACCGTGGAAATCCAGCGAAATGAGGATAGATTGAGCTTGGTGGTTCGAGGTGTTGCTTATTACGAGCCAGCACAAACAATACAATTAGAGAATAAGGTGGTTAAGCCATGAAGAAAACAGACATAGCAATGGTAATATTGATCGCGGGTGTAGGTGTGGCAATCGGCTATATTGTCGCCTCTAATATCTCGTTCTTAAAAGTCCCAGAATCTGGTACAAAAGTACAGACTATTCGAGAAATATCACCTGACGTCGAAAAACCAAACCCAGCGATTTTTAATAATAATGCGATAAATCCAACTGTTGAAATATTCGTAGGTCAAGATGCAGCCAAATAAAGAAGGGGTGTAAATGGCTTTACTGACGGACGACATCCAAGATAAGTTGATCGAGCTGCTCGTAAACGAGGGGCTTATTGAGAAGTCTGTCATTGATGATGCCTTAAAGCGCGCCTCTGAGAGTGGTAAGCCGTTATTTAGCTTGCTTAGCGAAGAGGGGTTGCTTGATAATGAACTATTAGTTCATGGTGTGGCTCAAGTTTCGGGCGTGCCGTATGTCAATCTGTCGAATAGCGTTATTAGCCAGGATATTTTATCTCTATTACCGTCCGACGTTGCTGAGAGATTTATGGCCGTGCCGCTGGCCGAGGTTCAAAACCGACTGGCGGTAGCGATGATCGACGCGAATAATGTTCAGGCGGTGGACTATTTGTCAAATCGCATCCAGCGTCCGATAAAAGTATTCATGGCTTCAGAAGAGAGTGTCCGCCACGTCTTAGATCAATATAAGACTGACTTGTCATCTGTTAATGTGGCTGCACAGGCTTCGCAGGAAGAGTCTTTGTCGGAAGCTGGTAATATCAAAACAATTGTTCAAGATTCACCAATATCACGAGCGTTGTCGACAATTTTGGAATACGCGGTAAAGAGTCACGCGTCCGACGTACACATTGAGCCATTAGAGAAGGCTTTGAAGATTCGTTGTCGTGTTGACGGTGTTTTGCGTGAAATAATGCAGCTCCCAAAGAGTATTGAGCCGGCGTTAGTTAGTCGTATTAAGATTCTTTCCAATCTGAAAATTGACGAGCATCGCATTCCTCAGGACGGTCAATTTGCGGTTAACGTTGCAGGTAAAGAAGTTGACCTTCGTATTGCTATCTCTCCAGTTGTCTGGGGCGAGCAAGTGGTTATTCGTCTGCTCGATAAGAGTGGAAGTTCTTTCAATTTGGAAGATATGGGCTACGCTGGGCGTGCATTAAGAACGATCCGTAAGGGAATTAAGCGACCAAATGGAATGATTTTAACGTCGGGTCCAACTGGTTCCGGTAAGTCAACGAGTTTGTATGCGTTGATCAAGGAGATTAAGGATGATACTGTAAATATTGTGACACTCGAGGATCCAGTTGAGTATAAGATGGATGGTGTCAATCAGATTCAGGTGAATGCGGAAGTTGGCTTGACGTTTGCCTCTGGGCTGCGTTCAATTTTGCGTCAAGACCCAGACATTGTGATGGTTGGTGAGATTCGCGATAACGAAACAGCGAATTTGGCTATTCAGGCGGCCTTAACGGGGCACTTGGTTTTCTCGACACTTCACACAAATTCTGCCGCTGGCGTGTTGCCGCGTTTGTTGGATATGGGGATCGAGCCGTTTCTTATTGCCAGTACGGTTAACACAATTATCGGTCAGCGTTTGGTGAGGCGAGTGGCACGTCGTCGGGATATTTATCAATCATCACCACTGGAAACGCAGGCAATTCGCGAGGCGGTTGGTGGATTATTGCCGCAAACAAGGGAGCAGGTCGCTCAATACGCGCAAGATTTGGGATATGAAAGTTTGCCGCTAGCGACACAGACGTCGTTTGCCTTGGCAAAAGGAAAAGATACGCCGCAAACTCCTCGCGGTTATGCTGGGCGAGCTGGTTTGTATGAGGTCATGGATATTACTGAAGAGATTCAGAATTTGATTGTTAAGCGCGCAACCTCAGCGGAAATTCAGCGAATGGCAATTCAACAGGGTATGATTACGATGCGTCAAGATGGTTATTTGAAGGCGTTGAACGGAATAACGACAATAGAAGAAGTTAATAGAGTAGCGGCGGATACCGCGTAAAAGGAGGAAACATGAATAATCAAGAATTGCGAATTGAGATTTTGCTGGAAGAAGTTGTTAAGAAGCGAGCTTCAGACCTTCATATTCAAGTTGGTTTGCCGCCAATGCTACGAATTGACGGTTCGTTAATGCCAGCCGCCGGAACTCAGCCCTTAGACGAGCCTGCCGTTGAGAGATTAGTGTTCCAGATTCTTGATGAAGATCAGCGACAGATTTTGCTAAAAGATAAAGAATTCGACTTTTCGTTTGCGTTTGGCACATTGGGGCGATTCCGAGTTAATGCCTTCCATGAGCGTGGCAATTTGGCTGCAGCTCTACGTTTGATTCCAAATGAAATTAAGTCGGCGTCTGAACTAGGTATGCCACCAGTTGTTAATACATTTGCGGATTTTCCTCGCGGTTTGGTGTTAGTCACTGGTCCAACTGGTTCCGGTAAGTCGACGACTTTGGCGGCGCTGGTTGATAAGATCAATTCTGAGCGCTCACAGCATATTATTACCATTGAAGATCCTATCGAGTTTACTCACAAGTCGAAAAAATCAGTGGTAGTTCAGCGTGAAGTTCACTACGACACTTATTCATTCTCTGCGGCTTTGCGCTCGAGTCTTCGCCAAGACCCAGACGTTGTGTTGATTGGTGAGATGCGCGACCTCGAGACGATTTCAGCAGCGATTACAATTGCCGAAACTGGACACTTGGTGTTTGCAACGCTACACACAAACTCTGCCGCACAATCAATCGACCGTATGATTGACGTGTTCCCACCGCACCAGCAGCCACAGATTCGCGCTCAGCTCAGTAATATCTTGATGGCAATTTGTTCACAGCGACTAGTCCCAGCTATTGGTGGTGGACGAGTTGTGGCGGCAGAGGTTTTGATTGCCAATCCAGCGGTGCGCAACATTATCCGCGAAGGTAAATCTCACCAATTGGATGCCGTGATTCAGACTGGTGCTGATCAGGGAATGCAGACGATGGATCGAACTTTGGTCAATTTGGTGCAGAATGGTACGATTACGTATGATAGCGCTCGTGAATTTGCTGTCGATTTGACGGAATTCGAGAGGTTGATGAGGGGGTAATAAATGAAAAAATATGATTACGAAGCCAGAGATAGCGCAAGTAATAAAATCGTTAAATCAGTTGTTCAGGCTGATAGCGAAAACGCTGCCGCAAAACTCTTGACGGCTCAGGGCTTTGTGCCGTTAAAAATTGAATTACAAGACGATAAAACAAATTTCTTTGCGAGGTTTTCTGGTAGAATCACCACTAAGGATAGGGTTGTGTTTACTCGTCAGCTAGCAACTCTTATTGGAGCTGGGCTACCTTTGGCGCAAAGTCTTCGAACGGTTCAGGAGCAGACGACGAATAAGCGCATGCAGGAAATAGTCCAGGAAATTATCTCTGATGTTGAAGGTGGTAAATCCTTGTCTGATTCGTTCGCAAAGCATCCAGAAGCTTTTAACAAAGTTTATGTAGCTTTAGTCTCGGCTGGTGAAACGTCAGGTACAATGGATGATTCGCTTAAGAGGTTAGCTGCTCAGCAGGAAAAAGAGGCTGCTATGATGAGTAAAATTAGGGGTGCTATGATGTATCCGTCAATTGTCTTGGCAGTGATTATCTTAGTTATCGGATTTATGTTGTTCACGGTTGTTCCGCAAGTTGAAGGTCTGTATCGTGACTTAAATAAGGGGTTGCCATTTGTAACTCTTATGATGATTAAAACGGCGAACTTTTTTAGTAGTCTTTGGTGGCTTGTTATATTGGCAATGATTATCGGCGGTTATTTCCTAGCACAATATCTGAAAACTGAACAGGGAATTAGGACTAAAGACACCTTTAAGCTTAATGTCCCAATGTTCAAAGGGATGTTCAGGAAAATGTACATGGCACGATTTGCCAGGACTGGTCAAGTTCTTCTGAGTACTGGCGTGCCGATGCTTGATATGCTTCGTATTACATCTGATGCTGTTAATAACGTGATTATTAGCGAAAGCATACTTCGTGCGTCAGATAAGGTGAAGGGTGGTAAGGCGCTCTCAGCTTCTTTATCTAATGAAGATTATTTCCTAGCAATGGTGCCGCAGATGATTAAAATTGGTGAGCAATCAGGTAAAATTGATGAGATGATGGGTAAGACCGCTCAGGTTTATGAAGATGAGCTTGACGAGGAGATTCGCGCCTTGTCGACGGCGATAGAGCCAGTCCTGATGGTATTCTTGGCTATAGTTGCTGGTACGATGGTGGCGGCTATCTTACTTCCAATTTATAGTTTGGTCGGTAATATTAATATTCGCTAGACTGACTTATATTTTTAGTGTATTATAAGCTTAAGCATTTTTGCGTAAATATAGGTAAACCATAGAAAGGTGGGAAATCTAATGACAAAAAAAGATAATAAAAAAGGATTTACAATCATCGAGGTCGTTTTAGTCTTGGCTATTGCTGGACTTATCTTTGCGATGGTGTTTATCGCATTGCCAGCTTTGCAGCGTAGCCAGCGCGACCAGTCAAGGAAGGATGACGCTTCAACAGTTGCCGCAGCTATTACCAATTGGAATTCAGCTAATCGTAACGGCGGCACGTTTAGTGAAGAGTCTCTACGCAAGTATGTCGATAAGCTTGATCAATACGACAAATCTTCAGAATTAAAGGTTGCTACACCTGGTGCTTCAATGTCAGTAGCTAGTAACGAAATCAAGGTTATGCGAGGTAAGAAATGTCCTGCTAGCACGCCAGCTCCATCTGCTGACGATCCAGCAAATATAACTTTGGAAAACGGATCTTCACGCAACGCAGCAGTCGTAGTTCTGCTGGAGAACAACGGTTCTCAGAAGCAATTGTATTGCCAGGATGTATAATCCATAGATAAATTACGAATCAGCCTCGGTATGGGGCTGATTTTTTTATGGTTTTTTGTTACCATAAGAAGTATGATTAAGTTTGTACTAGTGGGATTTTTAGGGGCTATTTTAGGCAGTTTCGCCGGAGCGCAAATTTGGCGCTTGCGGGCTCGTCAGTTGGTGGAAGATAAAAAAGCTGGAGAAAAGGTTGACCAAAAGGAATTAAAGAAATTGTCTCCATTGATAAAAAAAATTTCCAAAGATAGGTCACGCTGTTTATCTTGCGGACATGAGCTTAAGTGGCACGATTTGATTCCTGTGGTAAGTTGGGTCGCTGGATTAGGGCGATGCAGATATTGCAAAGCATTTATTGGCTGGACGGAAATCTTGCTAGAACTAGTGATGGCCGGATTATTTGTTGCGTCTATGGTTTTTTGGCCTGGATCATTGACGGATATCTGGCAAGTCGCGTTGCTGGTCTTGTGGTTGGCAAGTTTGGTGCTGCTGGCGATTTTATTTGTCTATGACCTCAGATGGCTACTTCTTCCAGATGTAATTAATATTCCGTTTATCATTCTTGGTGTTATTTTTGCGGGAATAAAAGTATGTCTAGCTGGCGATTTCTCAAAAAGCTTGATGACGTTATTTGGGTCGATTGCGATTCTGAGTGGAATATATATGGTGTTATATTTATTCTCGAAATATCGTTATGGGGAAGATAAAACTTGGATCGGTTTTGGTGATGTTAAGCTTGGACTTGGATTGGGTTTGTTCTTGGGAAATTGGCTTTTGGCGTTTGCTGCGTTGTTCATCGCGAATCTTATTGGCACGCTTCTTGTCTTGCCATCAATGATGCGAGGAAAGTTGCAAGCAACTTCACGGATCTGCTTCGGTCCATTGCTTATCGTAGGGTTTTTACTCGCTTGGTTCTTTAGCCGACAAATTTTAGAGTGGGGCTTTCTTATTGTCTAAGTAAAAAGCGCTTATGCTATAATGGAGAAGTGATGGGCAATAAACAAAAAGGTTTTACTATAATTGAAGTGATTTTGTTTGTGGCTATTTCTGGCTTACTGACCTCTATGTTAATGGTCGGCGTAAGTATGTCAATTAATCGTCAGCAATATCGCGATTCGGTGCAATCATATGCTGGTTTTTTGCGAAATGAGTACTCGAAGGTGGTCAATGTTGAGAATGAGCGATCTAAGGGCGCTTGCCCAATTGAAGGCTCTGACGGTCGAGCTGAAACTCTACGTGGTCAATCTGATTGTGTGATTGTTGGTCGCTATATTACCACTGAAGGTTCTCTGGGTTCGACGAACGGCAATCTGTACAAAACTTATCCAGTTTATGCCTATAGGCCAGATAAGGGTAGCGCATGGACTTATAGGCGGGGTGCTGAGTCTGATAAATATATCGTTAATTGGCAAGCAAAAACTAGATTTTCTAACCAAGCTAAAGATAGTGCGTATATTTCTATTTTGATGTACCGCCACCCAGAGACGGGGCAGTTGGACATTAGAACCGACACGAGCCGATTCGGTGACAATTTGACTGATTTCGTAAATAATAAAAATAGTGCTGGAGTTGTGCAATCTGCTGGCGAGCAGCGTCAACAGAGGGAGATCTGTGTTTATGATGACGGCTGGCTACCGGGAGAGAGATTATCTATTTTTCTACGATCACACGCAGGTTCTGCTGATGCTGTAGTTATGGGTAATGCTACGGGAGGTTGTGCTGATGCGTAAGTTTAACAGGGGCGACACACTTGTTGAAGTGCTGCTTGGAGTAACCATTTTTAGTCTAGTTGCCGTTATTGCATTAGAAACCATGAACCGTGGGATGGCTATCGCTCAGTATTCTTTGGAGACGACGTTGGTTCGCCAACAGGTTGACGCTCAGGCTGAAATGCTAAGATATGCGCATGATATGAAAAATAATACTTGGAAGAAATTGGTAGACAATAATTCGGTGAGCGTTTCTGCTGTTAATGACAATGAAGGAAACTTGGGCGCTGAAAAATGTCCTGATGATTTTTCCGCGAAAGAGTTTGCTTTGGCTGCGACACCTTCGCTCGCTTCGAAGATTAGTGTATTGAACAATCCTGGCGATTATAAACCAGCAGAAACGTACGCGCGGGTTGATAGCGATGCTAAAAAAACGTATGGAATATCAGTTAGATTAGTTAAGCCGAGTACGGCCATTGGAAGTAGGGATAGCAATAAATATGATGCGTACATAAAAGCGTGCTGGATGCCTGTTGGCAGCAAAATGCCGGCAACCATCGGTACGATTGTGAGGTTGTATGATTCGGGGCTATAAAAAAGGATTTACACTTATCGAATTGATGCTCGCCATGAGTTTTATCTCTGTTCTTTTGTTGTCGATTGCTATGGTGGGTATTCAAGCGGGAAAAATGTATAGCAGAGGTATTGTGCTTCGTGATGTTAATCAAGCGGGGCGAGATATTTCAGATACGATTCGACGCGATTTTCTTCAGGCGAATGCCGAAAAGATTGATAGCACGGGATTGAGGGTGCCGAATAATAGCAATTGGTCAACTGGTCGACTTTGTCTTGGCTCTCATTCTTATGTGTGGAATAATCCAAAGTATTTGGACGATCCTAGCCTGTTGGGCGGAAATAGTCTGTTTAAGGTTAATGGTAATCCAGTGAATTTAGTGCGCGTAGTTGATGCGGATAGCGGATTGTGTAAAAAAGATGCTTCTGGCAAATATCCAGAAACCGTCGATCTTGCGAAATCGTCCAATTTGCTCAGGTCTATCAATAGCGGCGATGGCTCAATTGGTGTACACGAAGTCACGTTAGAAAAGGTTACCTCAGATAATTCAAGGGAGGCACTGTATAAATTGACCTTTACGCTGGGAACGAGCAAAATGAGCGAGATAAGAAACTCCTCCTGTAAAGCTCCGACTGAAGATGATAGCAATTTTGAGTTCTGTGCTATAAATAAATTTGAGATGATTGTGAGGACGAATGGGTAAAAATACGCGACAATCAGGTGCTGTATCTCTTTTTGCGGTTATATTTGGCGCGATGTTGCTGACTATTGTTACTATTGGGTTTATCAAGTTGATGATTATGGATCAGCGACAATCCTCGAATAATGATCTGTCACAAAGTGCTTATGACGCAGCTTTGGCTGGGGTTGAGGATGCTAAGCGTGTGGTTCGTGCCGCCCAGACGGGCAATATTCAAGCGGCGGGAGTGCTGAATGGTCCAATTAATTGTAATATGGTCGCGGCATCTGGTGTTGTTGGAGGTAGCTCTTCTGGTGAAACTATTATTAAAACTGGTACAGATGCGGGTAAAAAATTTGATCAAGCGTATACTTGTGTAAAAATCACTATGAAATCTCAAGATTTTATATATAAGTCTATTGAGGAAAAATCTCAAATTGTGCCACTACGTGCAACTGGTTCGTTCAACAAAATATCTATTGAATGGTACAGGCGTGATGATGAGAGCAATTTGAATGGCGCCAACGCCGCTAACACTGAAATATCCACTTCTGGGGATTTGCCGACGAAAAACAGCTGGAATGCTAATTCGCCACAATTGATGCGCGTGCAGCTTATCAATCCAGGATCTACCTTTAATTTAGCGACTTTAGACTCAACTGGTGTCACTTCTTTCTTACGACCGAACGTTTTAAGGTCAGACGTAGCAAGTCAGAATGGTACTGCTGTTTCTGGTAAGATTTCTGATCATCCACGCGCAACTGACGGGAATGAACATAATAATGGAACAAGTGCGGTTTCTTGCAGCAAGACATTCAAGTTTTCTGGCGAATATTCGTGTAAAGCGGTGATTGATGTTGATGAGATTCCAGCTGGTAGCGAAACTGCGTTCTTGAGGTTATTGCCTATATATAAAGGTGGCAGTGTGAAGATTTCTCTTCAAAAAACTGACGGAACAATTGTCAATTTTGATGGAGTTCAGCCAATTGTCGATTCCACGGGGCGGGCAAGTGATTTATTTAGAAGAGTTGAAGCTCGATTGCAAATAGGAGATGATTTCGCATATCCTAATAATGCGGTTGAATTAAAGAATAGTCTATGTAAAGATTTCTCTGTATCTGGCGGCGGATCTGCTACTGCAGGTCGATGTAAGCCATAAGCTAAGCTTCTGTATCGCTATGAAATCGGTCGTGAACATCTTTCAGGTGTTGGTCGGTAACATGCGTATATACCTGTGTTGTTGATATATTGCTATGGCCCAGCATTGATTGGACTGAGCGCAAGTCTGCACCGTTCATAAGTAGATCGGTGGCAAAGCTATGACGCATGGTGTGTGGGCTTACATGTTTTGTGATACCAGCCAATCTAGCATATTGACCAATCATTCTCTGAATGCTGCGCGTGCTTAACCTACGGTAGTCTCCGGAGGTGTTGGGAGTTGCGCGGCGTTTGCTATAGCTTAAAAATAGAGCGGGTAGATTATCTGTTCTAGCTTCCAGGTATGCCGATATGTGCTCGGCAGCACTTTTTGAAATAAAAACAGGGCGATCCTTTTGTCCTTTTCCTCGCACCATAAATTCGCGCCTCTTTAGGTTTATATGGTCTCGGTTTAAATTGACCAATTCTGAAACACGTAGTCCGCTGGAAAATAGCAACTCAACGATTGCTCGATCTCTCAGTCCAGATTCTGTATCGGTCGGTATTTGATCGATCATACGTAAAACCTCGTCATATTGTAAAAAGGTTACTTGTTTACGGACTACTTTGGGCAATATAATTCTGTCGGCCGCTAGACTTTTGATATTACGGCGAGAAAGGTAGGTTAGCAAACCTCGTAATGCAATAAGATGATAACTTTGAGTAATTAAAGACAGCTCTTCGCCGGTGTTGTCATTTTTATAACGGTTTAGCCAGAGGCGATACTGGCGTATTAGTTCTGATGTAATTTTCTCAACATCTATATCACCAGCAAAATCGATAAATCTCTCCAGGTATAGTTGATAATTTATGATGGTTTTTTGACTACGCCCACCTTCAACCTCTAGGTGTTCTAAGAAATCAGTTAAGGCTTCTGACATAAACATAATATTTATTCTATCGCTAATGAATATGTTTATCAAATTATTTATTTCTGCTACTATATTAGAAAATAATAAGCAGAGGAGTATCTATGGCAGAAAGCGAAAAAAACTACTGTGGTGTTGAGAGGACATTGATCGTCTTTAAGCCTGACGCAGTTCAACGAGGTATCGTTGGGGAAATTTTACAACGTTTTGAGCGAGTTGGTCTAAAAATAGTTGGTGTAAAAATGACATCACCATCTAGAGATCATTACTATGCTCACTATGAAGACATTGGTAAATTGGCTACTCGTCGAGGCAAGGATACTTTGAACATAACATTAGATATGATGATGGATGGTCCGGTTATAGCAATGGTGCTAGAGGGTGTTGAAGCTGTTGCTGTTGTTAGGAAGATTGTTGGTCCAACAGAGCCTAAGTCGGCTGACATGGGAACAATTCGCGGTGACTATTCACACATTAGTTTTGGCTATGCAGATGAGTGTCAAAAGGGAGTTCCAAATTTGATTCACGCATCTGGCGATTCAGATGAGGCTGTTCGTGAGATCGAGCACTGGTTCAAGCCGGAAGAATTGGTAAATTATCACACATTAAGTGAAAAGTTTACTCGCTAAGCTAGTCTTTCCTGAGAGCTACCGTGGTATAATGGTTGTATGCCTCGGTAGCTCAACTGGATAGAGCAGATCCGTCCTAAGGATAAGGTTGTAGGTTCGACTCCTGCCCGGGGTACCAAATATATGACAGAGCAAATTAAAGATAAGCAATTTGATGGGCAGCGTGACGGAGAGCAACTGTTGTTTGTGTTTCGTCGTCACATAATTGCTATGAGAAAAGGATTTTATCTGCTTCTCGGATCAATGACGCTTGGTTCATTGCCTTTTTTGATTTGGCAAGATAATTTGAATCTTTTATGGGTGTTTGTTGGCGGATTTATTTTTGGTCTAATGCTCTTTTTTTATCATTTTCTAATGTGGTTTTATACTTACTATATTGTTACCGATCAGAGAATTCGTCAGATTACTCAACATGGATTTTTTGGCAAAGACGTCATTGAGCTGAAATTGTCAAAAATTCAGAATATTAGTTATAGTATCCCGGGGTTTAGCGGAGAAATGTTTAAGTTTGGTACAATAGTTATTCAAACTTTTGTTGGAGATCTTGTTATAAAAAACGTAGAACATCCAGATAAGATCTATAATAAACTACAAGACGCAGTGGAAATTTCGACAAAGAAGGAGGATATCAATGAAGAATCTGTTGAACCGTAAAGATAAAAAACAGCCAAAGGAGCTACCTAAGAGGATTACAAACGATACGGTAGCTCAGCACCGCGAGAAAGTCTTGGCGGCTGGTCGTAAGCATAAATATCCCATCCAATACACTAAACGTCGATTGGTATGGATAACGATGCTTGTTAGCGTCGTTATTCTGATTGTTTTCATCGCTCTTGGTTGGGCACAGTTATATGTCTGGAAAGACACAAGTGATATCGCATATAGGATAACTAAGATTTTACCTCTTCCAGTGGCTAATATTGACGGAGAAAACGCTGAATATAGCGATTATCTTCTGTATCATCGCAGCTCATTAGCGGTATTACAATCTCAAGGTCAGGCAGACCAAAAAGATAAGGTTAAGTTTTACCAAAACCAGTCCATAGATAAGGCGTTAGAGGTGGCATATGCCAAAAAACTTGCGAGAGAAAATAATATTACGGTAGATGATAAAAAGGTACAAGATCTTATCAAAAAACAGCAGGAATCTAGCAAGCTATCGCAGTCCGCTTACGAGTCTGTAGTAAAAGACAACCTTCATTGGTCAATGGATGAGCTAAAAACTGCCATGAAATATACTTTGTTAAAGCAGGAAGTGTCTTTTAAGATTGATAAAACAGCTAATAATCTAGCGTCTGACATTAAGAAGAGGCTGCAAGAGGGTAAATCCTTAAAGGATATTGCTACGGAAATGGGCGACAAGGTGCAATCGGTATTTGATTTATCCGTCTCTACGGATAATTCTGACGGAGGTCTAACGAAAGCGGCTATGTCATTAACAAAGGGTAAAATCTCAGGTCCTATAAAGACTCTTTCGGGTGACGGATATTATTTTGTAACGCTTAATAATATTGAAGGCAACACCGTAAATTACTCTTATGTAAAAGTTCCGTTGACTGAATTTAATAACCAGTTTAACTACTTAAAAAATAACAATAAAGTAAAATATTTCATTTCTATCGATAAATAAGCAACCTAGTTTGAAAAAGCTCCCATTTTTGCTATAATTTCCTAAGGAGTTTGCCGTTGTAGCTCAGTTGGTAGAGCAGCTCATTCGTAACGAGCAGGTCGCTGGTTCAAGCCCAGTCAACGGCTCCATTTTATGAAAGATACTGTAAAGAAATCGATAAAAATTGTTTTTAGCGACAGGACTGTGGCAACTCTTTTGATAGTTAACGTTGTTGTGGCTATTGTTGTATCTATATTTTTAGGATCATCAATAAAGCATAGCGAGGCTCAGGTTATTACGCGCTACACTACGTATGGTGATGCGAATTTTTATAGGAGTCACTGGTCTAGTTTATTTAGTTATTTTGCTTTGGCGTTTATGATAGTTTTTGGTCACTCCGCACTAAGTGTCAAGTTAATTTCACTAGAGAAACGAAGCTTGGCTATATTTATTTTATGGTTGACGTTGGGTATTTTAGCTATTTTAGCTATTTTAGCCTATTCTATAATTAAAATTGCATCGATAGGATAATATATGGACATTGAGATTCCACTTGGTAAACGAACAAAAAAATATCGTTTTCTTGAGATGCTTCCTGGATTATTAAGCTACGGGGCTATTGTTCTTTTGATCGTTTTGTCTATATTAAGTCCCGTTCTGGCATCAATTTATTTACTGTCTATAATCCTAGCCGCGTTTGTGAAAGCCATAGCAATTAGCTATAGGGTAATTAGTGGTTATAGTAATATGGAAAAAGCGTCGAGAGTCGATTGGAATAAGCGGTTATCTGATTTGGAAAATCCGAAGGATGCGTATTCTAGACTGAGAGATAATCAATCTAAGGAGTTGTTATATCAACAACATGTAGACAATCTAAGATTTATGTCTGCTGCGGAAGATGGGTACTATCCTAAGCCTAGTAATATTTACAACGCTCTTATTATGCCTGCGTACAACGAGAGTATAGAAGTGATTGAGCCCGCTCTTAAGTCGGTCTTAGATACGACATATGACAAGAAGCGTCTAATTGTAGTTTTTGCGTACGAAGAGCGTGGTGGTGTTGATATTGATACAACGGCTAAAATACTGAAAAAGAAATACGGTAAGTACTTTCATTCTTTCCACATTGTAAAACATCCAAAAGATCTGCCAAATGAAGTGATTGGTAAGGGTGGAAATATCACGTATGCAGGCAAGTGGCTGGAGCAATATTTACAACAGGAAGAAATAGCCTTTTCTGATGTTATCGTTACAACGATGGACTGTGATAATAAGCCGCATAAGTATTACTTTGACTATGTGACATATGAGTATATTACTCATGAAGACAGAAAACATTTATCGTTTCAGCCTATATGCTTGTTTACTAATAATATATGGGATGTTCCTGCGCCAATGCGAGTAGTGGCAACAGGGAATTCATTTTGGAATATTATCAGCTCCATGCGCCCATATTCTTTGCGTAACTTTGCGTCACATTCGCAACCAATGAACGCTCTTGTTGAGATGAACTTTTGGAGTACGCGAACAATTGTTGAAGATGGCCACCAGTATTGGAGAAGCTATTTCTATTTTGATGGTAATTATGAGGTTGTGCCGATTTTTGTGCCGATTTATCAGGATGCGGTATTGTCTAATGGATATAAAAAGACGCTGAAGGCGCAGTTTGTTCAGTTGCGTCGTTGGAGCTACGGGGCTTCAGATGTGGCATACGTTGGTAATAACGTATTCAATAAAAATAGAACAGTAAAATTTTGGTCTAGTCTAGCCAGGTTCATAAGGTTGTTAGATGGACATGTAACACAGGCCTGTATTGCCCTAATTGTTGCTCTTGGCGGGTGGGCGCCGCTTGTGCTGAATGGTGAGGCTGCTCGTAGTGTTGCCGCACATCAACTGCCGGATACGGTTAGCTTAATACAACAGATAGCTATGGTGGGTATTCTGGTTTCAATTTTCGTATCATTTAAACTTCTGCCTCCGCGCCCAGAAAGATATAAAAAGAGTAGGAATATATTAATGGTCCTGCAATGGACTCTGATGCCTGTAATCGCTATAGTATACAGCTCAATGGCTTCATATAATGCGCAAACTCATCTTTTGCTTGGTAAATATCTTGATAAGTTTGACGTGACAGAGAAGACTACTGTAGAGATGAATGATCAGAGCCGTGCTCAGAATAAGAAAAAGAAGGGCGACCACGACGCCTCTTCCTCTGAGAGGTAATAAGATTATGTTGTGCTGCATATTGCAGTGCAGCTATTTGGTCAAAATTCTGTAATGTTGAGTGGGTTATTTCGGCGATGTGTTGCGATGATATCGCGGGTTTGTTTTGTAGGTGTGTTAATTTATCTTGTATAGTATTGGCCAAGTCATAGCTATATGAGCCTGCTAATTTTTCATTATGACTAAAACTTCGCGCAATACTAAGCATTAGTTTTCCTATAGAAAAATTATTTTTCTTGCCATCTTGTGATATGACAACGAGGGAAATCGCAGGCTTTTCGTAGGTTGTAAAAGAATAACCGCATTGGTCGCATATATGTCTACGCCAGGTTGTTGGGTATTTTTTATTTTGACGAGAATTTGTTACGTGGGTTTTTTCGTGAAAACATTTTATGCATATCATATCAATATATTGACATACAACTATAAAAAAATCCAGTGGAAAAGTGCTGTGTAAAATAAAAATCGCCTCGTTTTAGAGGCTATTACTTTATAAATCTGGTAACTTAATTAAGTATAGATCTTTCTTCGTTGATCTTCTTGTTATATTCGTAGTGAATTTTGGTCTTGCTCAATAAAGAACAGTGTTGCGGCTTTTTTGTGTCTAAACTAGGTGAGTCATGTTTACTCATACTTTAAATTCTAACATACTTATTAAATAAAGTCAAGGTCTGCATAGCAGATAATAGAAAAGCCTCGTTTATCGTCGACGAGGCTTGTGTATCGTATCTGGTGGGCAATAGAGGATTCGAACCTCTCACCTCTTCAACGTCAATGAAGCGCTCTAGCCAAATGAGCTAATCGCCCAGATATAATAATATTACCATAACAGATGTCTACTATCAAGGAGCGTGGTATAATATTGGTATGAGTGAAGAAGAACTAAAATCTATGAGACACAGCCTAGCGCACATTATGGCACAGGCTATTCAGCATTTATGGCCTCAGGCGAAGTTTGGCGTGGGGCCGGCTATCGATAATGGTTTTTATTATGATATTTATCTTGACAACGGAACAATTTCTGAAGCTGATCTTCCGAAGATAGAAGAGGAGATGCGAAAGATCGTAGCGGCTGATTATCCGTTTGAGAGGCGTGATGTGTCGGTAGAAGAGGCTATTGATTGGGCTATAAAGGGAGATCAGTCATTTAAGGTGGAGCTACTGAATGACCTCAAAAGATCCGGTACTACCGTTGCTAGCGAATTAGCTGGAGAAAAAATGGGATCTGTGTCTGATGGCGATAGTAAAGTTGAGACTGTTTCTTTGTATTCTCAGGGTGATTACACTGATTTGTGTAGAGGTGGGCATGTGGATAGTACTGGAAAAGTTGGCGCATTCAAGCTTACTAAGACAGCTGGAGCATATTGGCGAGGCAATGAGAATAATCCACAAATGCAACGAATATATGGTGTAGCGTTCGCTACACAGGAAGAACTGGATGAATATCTGAATAGGTTGGAAATTGCAAAACAGCGAGATCATCGTAAGTTAGGTAAGGAGCTTGATCTATATACGACCTCTCCTCTGGTAGGGATTGGTTTGCCTTTGTTTACTCCTCGCGGTACGATTTTACGAGATATAGTGGCTCAATATTCGAACCAGCTGAGACAGAAGTTTGGCTTTGAAAAGGTCTGGACTCCTCATATTACGAAAAAAGATTTATATGAAACATCGGGCCATTGGGCTAAGTTCGGAGAAGAGTTATTTTTAGTTAAAAGCCAAGAAACTAGTGATGAGATGGCTCTTAAGCCTATGAACTGCCCGCATCATACGCAAATTTTCGCCTCACGACCGCGAAGTTATCGTGACATGCCAGTAAGATACTTGGAAACGACAACAGACTATCGCGACGAAAAAACTGGCGAACTGGGCGGATTGAACCGCGTACGCTCATTAACACAAGATGATAGCCATATATTTTGTCGTACTGATCAGATTGAAGGCGAGATTAATAATTTGCTATCTGCTGCTCGTGAATTATATGACTCAATCAATATGAAGCTTAGGGTCCGATTAAGCTATCGTGATGAATCTGATTCGTATTTAGGTGATCTTAGCTTATGGGATTCCGCACAGAACCAGTTAAAGTCTGCTGTTGAGAAAGTAGGCTTGGATTGTTTTGAACAAGAGGGTGAGGCGGCATTTTATGGTCCAAAGATTGACTTTATGGCAACGGATGCAATCGGCCGTGAACATCAAGTTGCAACCGTACAGCTAGATTTCGTGCAGCCACAAAGGTTCGGTTTGGAGTATGCGGATACTGATGGTAATTTTACAACACCAGTTATGATTCACTGTGCCTTATTGGGGTCGATCGAGCGATTTTTGAGTGTATTTATAGAACACACTGGCGGATGGTTTCCGTTTTGGGCGGCTCCAGAACAGGTCCGTATTTTGACTATTAACGACACAGTGCTAGGGTATGTTGATAAAATAACAACCATATTATCGAGCATTACCCTCATGAAGCCAGTTAGATATAACGATGTAAGATTTACAATAGATTCTAGAAATGAATCATTAGGTAAGAAGATTAGGGAAGCTACCTCTATGAAGATACCTGTTCAACTTATCGTAGGACCAAAGGATATGGAAGCTAACGAGGTTAGCGTTCGCACGCAATCTGGCGAAGAAAAAATATCGTTGGAGCAACTTGCTGAGTATATAAAATCTTTGTAGGGTTGAGCTAATTGGATAGGTTTATAAAATTAGATAACGGCGTTGATGAAGGTCGCCTACCACTAATTGTAATTATTGGTCCTACCGCTAGCGGCAAGACATCATTGGCTATACAATTAGCGAAGAAGTATAGAGGGGAAATAATTTGTGCTGACAGTAGGACCGTCTATCGTGGTATGAATATTGGGACGGCTAAGCCTTCTCTGGAAGAGCAGCAGGGAGTTTCTCATTGGGGTCTTGATTTGGTGAATCCGGGCGATTCTTTTAGTGTGTCACAATTTAAGGACTATGCCCGTCAAAAGATTAAAGAAGTCCGAAGTCGAGGAAATATTCCATTTCTTGTCGGCGGAACGGGGTTGTACATTGATTCTGTTATATTTGATTTTCAATTTGGAGGTAAATCCAGCAAAGAAAAGAGAGCTAACTTACAAGAAATGACGATATCTGAACTTCAGCGATACTGTGCTAATCATGATGTAGTCTTGCCGGAGAATAGTAAAAATAAAAGATATCTAGTTAGGGCTATTGAGCGAGCTGATAAAAAGCCGTCTAGACTGGAGGCACCATTGAATAATACTATCGTTGTTGGAATTACTACAGATAAACAGCTATTAAGGCAGAGAATTACAGATAGAGCAAAAAAAATGTTCAAGGATGGTGTTGTAAAAGAGACAATAGGATTAGCCAATAGCGCCGGGTGGTGTAATGAGGCTATGACGGGTAATGTTTATCCTATTATTAAGAAATTAATCGAGAAAGAAATAGACGAAGACCAGGCTATTCAGGAGTTTATTGTTAGTGATGTAAGCTTAGTAAAGCGTCAGTTGACGTGGTTTAGGCGAAACCCATTTATTGAATGGGGAGATGTCCATTCGTGTGAACAATATTTATCTCGAGTATTAGATAGTAAGTAAAAAATATGTTACAATTATAGTACAATGATTGATTCATTATTTGGTTCAAAAACTAGGGTAAAATTATTACATCTTTTTCTGAATAATCCAGAAAAGTCATTTTATGTGAGGGAAATTACTAGGATGATTGACGAGCAGATAAACTCTGTCCGTCGAGAGCTAGCTAATATGGTGTCTGTCGGTATAGTACAGCAGGATGCTATTGATAATAAACTGTACTATAGCGTAAATGATGATTATCCGTATATTAAGCCACTTGCAGCTATATTCTCAGATAAAAATACAGAAGGTGGCGCGGGTGCTGCGGGTGGTGTTTCCTGGAAAGATTCCTTAGGGAGGATGAGAGGATTAAAATTGGCTATTATTTCGGGGAAATTAGTAGTCGGATCAAGCTCTGCTGTTGATTTGCTATTGGTTGGTGATGATATGTCTGCCGTAACTATAAAAAATCTTGTTAAAAAAATCGAAAAAGATAGAAAAATAGAGATAAATTATGCCGTAATATCTTATGATGATTTCTACTATAGGATGAGTGTCAAAGATAGATTTATAATGGATATTGTAAGAAATAAGCACTCTGTATTAGTAGATGCGGAAAATATAATGAGAAAGGAGTAGGTATGTTTGAAATAGAGTATAAAGGAGCAAATGCTGTTATTATTACTACAAAGAAACTTCGTGTGGTATTTGATCCGAACTTAGAGATTGTCGGAGGAAAAAATGTTCCTGTGGATAATGATGTAGAGGTGGTCACGGAGGATCGATTTGCTGTTGTGGATTCTACACCAAGACTACTATTTTCGGGCCCAGGTGAATATGAAGTCGGAGACATCTCATTATTAGGAATTCCGGCGCGCCGACACATCGACACTGCGGATGATGTTAAAAAATCTACAATATATAAAATTACGATTGGTGAAGCTAAGGGAGTGGTTGTTGGTAACATTGAGAATAAACTAACTGATGATCAGCTCGAAAATATAGGTGTTGTTGATTTTGCAATATTACCTGTCGGTGGAAATGGATATACGTTAGACGCAATAGGAGCAACTTCAATAATTCGTCAATTGGACCCTAAGGTGGTGATCCCGGTGCATTACAATGACACTACTTTGCATTATGAAGTTCCACAGGATGGTGTGGATGAGTTTGTAAAAAATCTAGGAGCTCCAGTTGTTGAGGCTGGTCCAAAGTGGAAGCTAAAGAAAATAACGGATCTGCCAGATAATTTAACGGTTGTTCAAATATCGAAAAGTTAGAGTCTTCTCATTGAATTAAAAATAGCTCCGATAACGCAATCGGAGCTATTTTATTAAAATTTGATTTAGCGATTACTTATTAGTAGCTGCACTCAAAATACCTTTTTTCTTCAGGGTGCGAATAGCTTTTGTACTTAAAGTCATGGTAATTTTTTGACCGTCAACAACAAAAGTCTTCTTCTGAAGGTTTGGTTTGAAAACACGCTTAGTGCGGCGCAGGGAGAAGCTGACGTTGTTGCCATACTGCTTGCCTTTGCCTGTTAAATCACATCGTGATGCCATTTCCACTCTCTTTACTTTATTATTAATAACAATCCTTATTATTGTAGCGGCATTTGTGTAATTAGTCAAGATCGTGTATTGATGCTATAATAACACTTATGATTTTAGAAATAATAGTAGTTTTGATTGTTATATTATTATCTATGACCATTCACGAGGCTATGCATGCTTTTATGGGATATGCATTGGGCGATAATACCGCAAAAGAAGAGGGGAGGTTGACACTTAATCCCATAAGACATATCGATCCAGTGATGACTCTTTTGCTTCCCTTGATTATGGTGGTGTTACATGCTCCAGTTTTCGGAGGGGCTAAGCCTGTTCCATTTAATCCAAATAGAGTCCGTTTTGGCGATTGGGGAGCAGCCCTTGTTGCCTTTTCTGGTCCAATTACTAATTTAATAATCGCCTTTATTACGTTTGGCGTCGGAGTGTTTAGCGGCGTTATTAATAATGTTGGGGCAGTACAGTCTACGATATTTGGACTGATTATTTCTACTGCTGTATCGGTGAACCTGGGCTTTTTTGTTTTTAATATGTTACCAATTCCGCCCCTGGACGGATCTAGAATATTATACGCCGTAGCACCAAATAGCGTCAGGAATGTTATGCAAAAAATTGAGCAAAACGGCGTTCTTTTGGTTATGATTATAGTTGTGCTGTTTTCTGATGTAATTGGGCAGGTTATGTCGGGCTGTATTCAGGCGATTTTGCGTGTATTTATGAACATATTTGGTGTATAATATAGGCAGACCCTGGATTTATCCGTGGGCGCGTATGATTTTCCTAACATCATACAATCGGGAGCTTTAATGATTTATTGTCGTGGCAATAAGTTGCGAGCACCCACCTTGCATTTATGCGGGGAATATCTAGCGCCCACAGACAAGTCTAGGGTTTAGTGCTATAATATATCATGTAGTCTGTTAGGTAATCGCTTAAGGTATACTTAAGAGGAAAGTCCGGGCAGCGAAGGATACGACAGTCGTTAACGGCGACCGGAGGCAACTCTAGGGAAAGTGCCACAGAAACGAAACTACCTTCGTATTTTATATACGAGGGAAAAGGTGAAACGAGTGGGGTAAGAGCCCACAGTCGTCTATGGTGACATAGACGAGAGGTAAACCCTGTCGGCTGCAAGGAGATTTGCAAATAGGATTATCCGTCCGCAGATCGATAACCGCTTGATTTGTTTGGCAACAAGCAAACTAGATAGATGATTGCCCTAGACAGAACCCGGCTTATAGGCAGACTATGAATAAAACACCCTGCATAATGTCAGGGTGTTTTATATTGGTAGATTTGTCCTATTATAGACTTGCTTTTACTATTTCAGCGAAAGCTTTTGGCTCGTTAACTGCCAATTCTGCTAATATTTTTCTATCAATCTCAATGTTTTTAGATTTCATAGAAGCTATAAGTTTGCCGTAAGTTGCGCCTTCTTGTCGAGCAGCTGCATTGATTCGGGTAATCCATAGACCGCGTAGATCGCGCTTCTTGTTTCGGCGATCGCGGTAGGCGTACTGTAGAGCTCTAATAACACCTTGTTTTGCAAGACGAAAACTTCTGGTGCGATTATGTTGCATTCCCTCAGCTGCTTTCAAGATTTTTTTGTGCTTAGCGCGTGCGGCAACTCCTCGTTTTACTCGCATAACTATACTCCCATTGCTCGACGGGCGTTCTTAGCCATCGAACCAGTTACTGTTGCT
This sequence comes from Candidatus Nanosynbacter sp. TM7-008, assembly GCF_022828245.2. Classification (NCBI taxonomy): domain Bacteria; kingdom Bacillati; phylum Minisyncoccota; class Nanosynbacteria; order Nanosynbacterales; family Nanosynbacteraceae; genus Nanosynbacter; species Candidatus Nanosynbacter sp. TM7-008. The sequence continues at coordinate 117,148 of NZ_CP157587.1, forward strand.
GTTGTGTTGATTGCGCGCTTACGACTTTTTGACTTTTTAGCCAACAAGTGGCCGCCAAATGCGCGCTGGCGGGTCAATTTTCCGGTGCTGGTCAGCTTGATACGCTTCGCAGTGCCTTTGTGGGTCTTTAGCTTTGGCATTATTTACTCCTTATTACTACGCTCAGATTGCGACCAGCCATCTGAGGTTTTTGCTCTAATATTGCATCCTCACTAAGGTGCTCCATGATTTTGTCAATCAATTCGTAGCCGATCTCTTTATGGGCCATTTCACGACCTTTATAGACCACTTGTATGCGGACTTTATGTCCTCCCTCCAAAAACTTACGGATCTTCTTCAGCTTAACCTCTAGGTCTCCAGCTCCTATCTTTAGACCAAAGCGCATCTGCTTTAGGTCTCCAGATTTGGCTTGGCGCCGATTCTTCTGTTGATCCTTCATTTTTTGGTACTGGTATTTACCCCAGTCAATGATTTTAGCAACTGGCGGATTGGCTCCCGGTGATATTTCAACTAGGTCAAGATTCATGTCGTTGGCCTTATTTAAAGCCTCTTTAAGTGACATGATTCCTAGCTGCTCGCCATCAGGACCAATTATCCGCAGTTCTCTTGCACGGATTGCTCCGTTGATACGGATTGATTTATTAATCTCTGGCTCTCCTTTTTGAAGCAATTTTAGATTAACTCAGTTGCTATTGTAACAGAGATGTTTGTTATTTTCAAGGATAATAATTAACCTATGTTAATCTGTCTGTATTGTAGGCTTTCTGCTATATGTGGAATTTCTATGGATGTGGATCCTTCTAAATCTGCGATAGTGCGAGAAACTTTTATAACTTTAAAATAGCTGCGAGTGCTTAAATCTAGTTTTCTGGCTGCGTTCGTCAAGAAGGTTTTTGCAGATTCTGAGATTGATGTAATTTTATCAACGTTACTACTTGGAATGTCATTGTTGTATTTATAACTACACTTATATCTGTCTCTCTGAATAGAGTAGGCTTTATGTATCTCGGATAAAAATGTCTCTTGTTGTGATTTTGTCGACATTTTATCATTTAATAATTTTTCATGGGGGACTCGTGAAACCGATACTGTTAGGTCTATTCGATCAAGTAGCGGTCCCGATAATCTTTTTTGATAATTGAGAATCTGATTTTGTGAACATACGCAAGTTTTTTCTGGGTCTCCAAGAAATCCACAAGGACAAGGATTCATTGTGGCTACTAATAAGAAATTGGCAGGGAAGTTGAATTTACCGTTTGCACGACTGACGGTAATTTCGTGATCCTCTAAGGGTTGACGAAGTGATTCAAGTATAGTGCGCGGATATTCGAGTAACTCATCAAGAAATAGGACACCTCTATGGGCTAAACTGATTTCTCCTGGCTGCACTTTCGATCCTCCGCCAATAATAGACGCTCTACTTGCGGTGTGGTGTGGTGATCTGAATGGCCTGTCTACTATGGGATTGTTTATTATAGTGTGTTCTCCAAGACTGTGAAGTTTTGTCACTTCTACTATTTCATCCTCTGATAGGGCTGGTAATAGATTCTTCAAAGATTTTGCTAACATAGTTTTTCCTGATCCTGGAGGGCCGGACAATAAAATATTATGTCTTCCGGCAACTGCTATTTGAACAGCTCTCTTTGCTTGTTCTTGTCCGTAGATGTCGTCAATGGTTGGAGTATTTTTATGATTGCGAGATATATTTTTTATTGATGATCTGTCTATTGGCTTAATAATCTTTTCTTTTTTGAGGTGTAAGAAGAGTGATTTTAGGTTTTTTACTGGAAATACATCAACTCCAGTCACTAGCGCTGCCTGTTCGGCGTTTTGGGCTGGCACGTATACCGATTTAATTTTTTGGTTTTTGGCTACTTCGGCTGTAATAATCGCTGATCGTATTGGGCGTAGACTACCGTCTAGTGCCAATTCACCTGCAAAAACCGCATTACTTACGTCGCTTTGGTTGAGTACGCCGTTGATGCATAAGATAGATAAGGCGATGGGAAGATCGAAATGAGATCCGTCTTTTGGTAACTCTGCCGGTGCTAAGTTGATGATTATTTTTCCTTTTGGAAAATCTAGGGAAGAGTTTTTTATTGCACTACGTACTCGATCTCTGGACTCATCGATGGCCTTATTGCCCATTCCGACAATTTGTAAGCTAGGAAGCCCTTTTGACATATCTCCCTCAACTTCGATGATTTGTCCACTAAATCCGTAGGGTGTAGCTGAAATAACTCTACTAATCATGAATCTATTAAAACATAAGCATGTAGATTTTTGAATGAGATCAGGGTATAATATGAATCGATATGTGGGGCTGATATAGCTTTCGACAATTGGACCTTATCATGACATTCTGCGAGCCGACGATACGCGTAACGTATGTTTTTAGATGCAAACTTTGTTGCAAAAGCAAAGTCATTCGTAGCGAGCGCTTTCGCTCCTAAGATGGCCTTTGCGCCAATCGCTGCCTAATTTTTAGCGATCATCCTTGTATTGTGGCAACAGTCAATATCTAAGGGTGCTATATCTATGTTGCTTGCTATATATTCGGAAGTAGCGAATATATAGGACTTTTACTACGTAACGGAACTCGGTTTTCTTGGTTTATTTTAAATCCGAGTAGCGTTATTAAATAAATTTAGATAAGCCTATGCTCGTAGACGAATGCTGTGATACCAGTTGGACCCGGGGGCAGTACCCGGCAGCTCCACCAGATAGATTAAATTAAAAGTCAGCCTTATCGCTGACTTTATTTATGCTAAAGAGTAGAATTTATCTTTAATATAGAAAAACAACCACCTGCGAGTAGTGGTTGTTTTCAAAAAAGTGGAGTTTTACAATTTCTTTTTATTTTTGGCCTCTGTATAACTTTTTTATTCAGAAGCTACCCCTATAATAAGCTATATAAATGCTTATGTCAACAATATTTTTGTAAAAAGTTTAGTAAAAAATACCACACATTTTTATAATCTTCTTTCTAATTTTTGCAACTATTTTTCTAACAGCTTTTACTATGAAGTTGTATACTAGAAGACTGGTGCTTGTTTGATGGTCTTTTTTATGTGTGCGACAAATTAAATTGTCGCACATTTTCTAGGACTCTTTTATTGAAGTGTAAAGGGTGGCTTTGTGTGCTATGAATAAACTTTATACTTTCGTTTTGTAATTTTTAATTAAAACTGTTGTATAACATTTTTGATGTATAAGATTTAATATACATACGGATGCTTGTATGTTCTTGTAATAATATAAAAAATAATTTTGTTAAGTTTGCTATAGTGTGGCAATGAAAGTGAACAGAGTTTTATAAAGCGGGGAATAGAGATTATTATTTTATTGCGGATTTGAGTGCTAGGTGTCAGTCTGATATTGACTGTACGAACCTATTTTTGTGGCAATGTTTGGATGATAGATAATCATAGGTTAGTCGTGCAATTGGGTGGTCACTAAGTCGAGGGTATCTTTATCAAATGACAGCAGAATCTGTGCTGGCTAATACTCAAAATGGTAAGTTTGTTGTAAAATACACATATGACCATAAAGCGATAGGAGAATAATTAACAGATGATAATTTTAACAACATTAAAAAATAGGTGAAAATTACAATATTTTTTGGACGAGTAATGGTTGACATCTAAATAGGGCTATGCTAGTATAAGGTTAAGCTTTTAGAAAAATAAAAAAGCAAAAATACATTAACAATAAAATTTATATAAAGCTACATTTTGCGTATAAATTGACGGACAGTTGGCTGCATGATTTTTATAATGACGCAGCCAATGCTCCGCCTTATAAAAGCGTTGAGCGCGCGGTTAGTACCGCATACATCCAGTTAACCCTCGTTAAAGGACTAGCGGTGAGAATCCTGGATGTATGCAGAGGAACACTGCAAGGATGCTCCTTAATTAAGGAGCGGTCAAATCGCCTCGAGCGGTAATAGGCAAGTAGCACCCGCGCCTAATAGTTATTTTTTATCGGCGGATGGTTTGTGTCTATATGCTATAGTATTATCGCTCAGGCTTCTCGTGTATAGTATGATGTGAGTATGGGGATGAAGATAATTAGTTTTATAGCGTTGGTTGCATTGATTTTGACTGCGGTTATTTTGAATGCAACAAACCCGAGTTCTGCTGGTCCGTTTGGGATTTTAGCGTTTTTTGTATGTTTGTATGTACTATTTATCTGTCTAACTTATGTAGTATTTTTAACATCGGAGCGAATAGCTGCGAAATTTTTTAATTTCAAGAATAGTCGCAATGAGTCTAAGTATAAGACGTATTATTACTCTACTGTAATCTCTCTTGCTCCAGTTATTTATGTGGGTATGCAATCGATGGGAGATGTTGGGATTTTTGAGATATTATTACTTGGTGTGTTTGAGTTGCTGGCGTGTTTTTTTATACATAAAAGATACTAATCTCGTCCTGAATGTAGTCGTGTATTTTAAGTAGTTACGTGGTACAATATATTTATGAATCCCGAACTGCCACAAGTTAATAGGACCCCTGAGGTGCAGCCACAAAATATAGGTGGCGGTGAGTATAATGTAGAAAATACATCATTAAATCCTGAAGTCGGAAGAGAGTCTGAGCAGTCACTTGGTGCTAGGGTTGAACAATATAACAATATCCCTGTGGCTTTGCCTGTTGATAATACTACAACAGTTCCTTTATCTCAATCTCAAAACGACGATCAAAGTGCGAAGCAGTCAGGGGTAGTAGCTGATGATGACACTCCTCTGGTAGCAGCGGATGAAGACTTGATAGAAAGAGAGTGGGTGGATAAAGTTAAAAAGATTATAGCCTTAACGAAAGATAATCCTTATGAGAGGAATAGAGTTATTGCACAGCTGCAGGCTGATTATTTAAAAAAACGATATAATAAGACTTTAGGTCAAGATGACGACGGTAGTAAGTAGGGTTTTATATGGGTGCGGGTCCTTTGATAGTTAGTTTTATCGCGATTGTTATTATAGCCGCTGGTTCTGCGGTAGCTTTTGTGTTGTATCGTAACATGCTGAGGGAAGCCAAAAATTATGAACGAGGCTTGAAGATGGTGCCGTTACTTATACATTTGCCTCCGACAAGTGAAGACGTCAATAGTTCAAATCGAGATGAGCGAGATTTAACTGAAGAGGTGCTGTCGCAAGCCCAGGTGATGTATAACATTATCTCAAGTACGGCAACTAAAGGATTCAAAAGTAAAGTCTACGGCCAACGTCATATATCGTTTGAGATTGTTGCGCATGGTGGATTAGTTCACTATTACGCGGTTGTTCCGCTAGTGCTAGTTGATGTTATTCGTCAAGCTGTAGCGGCGGCATATCCTTCTGCTCGGCTAGAAGAGGTATCTGATACTAATATATTCAGCAAGGTTGGTAAGATGAGCGGGACCATCGGCGGCGAATTCACCCTGAAAAAGTCCTTTGTTTATCCAATATCGACTTATCAGGAGTCGAAAAGAGATGCTTCCAGGGCGTTATTAAATGCTTTGTCTTCGGCATCTAAAGAAGATGGAATAGGTGTGCAATTTTTACTACGTCCGGCGTATGACGGTTGGTCCAAGGCTTCAGAGTCTCATATTGACGGTATGAAGAAAAATAAGGGCAAGAAGAAAGGCTTTGGAGGCGTTGCTCCTATGGATATTATGGAGGCTCTGTGGAAACCGCCAGAGAATAATGAAAAAGATGGTGGTTCTAATTCTGAGGACAAGCAGCTAACATCTTTAGAGCAGGCTGAAGTGGATGCTATCAGCGAAAAAGCTCGCTATCCTGCGTATGAAGTTTTGGTGCGTGTTGTAATTTCGTCAAACACTGCAGCACGCTCTCAAGTGCTGTTAAAAAATATAATAGCAGCCTTCTCGTTATTTGACTCACCGCGTAATAATGGGTTTAAGTTCTCTTTAACCAGGAATGTTGAGGAAATGACAACAGCTTATATTATGAGGTTCTTTCCTCAGGAAACTCGTAGTAATATTCTCAACAGTGTAGAAATGGCAACGTTATTCCATTTACCTGGAGCTAACGCGATACCGACTTCACAAGTTAAGCGACAGATGTCCAAGCAGGTTGATGGACCAACAGACGTTTTGGATGAGGGTTTGCTGATTGGGTATAACGAATTTCGAGGAGTCAAGAAGCCTATTCGAATCGGGACAAAAGACCGTCGTCGTCACGTATATATTATTGGTCAAACAGGCGTTGGTAAGTCTGTATTGCAAGAGAATATGGCATATCAGGATATGATGGACGGTCGAGGATTCGCCTTTATTGATCCGCACGGTGACTTGGTTGAATCTTTATTGGGTAAGGTTCCAAAAGAGCGCGTTGAGGATATTATCTATTTTAATCCTGCTGATATGACTAATCCAATTGGGTTGAATATGTTTGAGTTCGACACTCCAGACCAAAAGGATTTTTTGGTTCAAGAGGCAATTAATATGCTGTATGGACTTTATGACCCAGGGCATACAGGAATTGTTGGTCCTCGCCTAGAGCATATTTTTAGAAACTGCGCTTTATTGTTGATGTCGGATCCTGCTGGTGGAACGTTTATTGATGTGCCGAAGTGTCTTATTGATCCTGAATTTGTGAAAAGCAAGCTTAAATATGTAAAAGATCAGCAAGTTATTGATTTCTGGACAAAGGAATTCCCTGCGTCACAGAGGTCAAATGAGGCGGGTGAGGTTATTTCATGGGTTGTATCAAAGTTTGGTCCATTTATTTCCAACGATGCAATGCGCAATATTATTGGTCAGACCAAATCTGGATTTAATTTGCGTGAAATCATGGATAATAATAAGATTTTGCTAGTCAATTTGTCAAAAGGTAAGATGGGTGAGCTTAACTCTAAGCTTTTGGGTATTATCTTTGTGATGAAGTTTCAAGCAGCAGCGATGTCTCGGGCGGATATTCCAGAGGATCAGCGAGTTGACTTTTCACTGTATGTTGACGAGTTCCAGAACTTCGCCACTGACAGCTTTGAATCTATTTTGTCTGAGGCTCGTAAGTATAAATTGAGTCTTATTATGGGTAACCAGTTTATGACGCAGTTAACGGATAAGATACGAGAAGCAATTATTGGTAACGTCGGTACGGTTATTTCTGGGCGTATCGGTGTGACTGACGCCGAATTGATGGTTAAGAAGTTTCAGCCGACTTTCGATGTCGACGACTTGGCTAAATTGCCAAACTTCCAATCTATAACTTCTGTGATGATTAATAACGTGCCGTCTGCACCGTTTAGTATGAATTGGATTCCTCCGATGGGGCAAGTTAATAATCAGCTGAGAGATGCGTTAGTAAGGCTATCTGCTGCGAAATACGGTAGACCGCGAGCTGTTGTTGAGAAGGAGATATTTGACAGGATTAGGGGTAGTGTGCAACCAAAGACAAGTCCTTCTCAATTAGCGTCTTCTGTTGGTCAAAAATCGTCGGGCGGTGGGTCATCGTTCTTGGATGAATGGCTAGCGAAGAGACAACAATTAGGAGGAAAGCCCGCTCCTAGCCCAACTGTAAGACCAGTAAATTCGCAAGCCCCACAGGCTTCCTCGCAAATACAGAATCCGCAAGGTCGCCCAGGGGCGGTTGATAATGCGCCTTCTAATATAAATAGCGTAAATGCTACAGCTTCTAACCTTGGCAATAAACAGCAAAGTCAACCTTCTGTGATAGATAGTGCTGTCGCTAATAAGCCAAATATGTCTATGACTACAAATAATAACCCTGTTTCTTCTGTAAATGTAAAACCGAGCCAACCTGTAGTTAAGAATCGGCTCGATTTACGCAATGGTGATGATGACGATAGTGAAGTGATGATTAGCTTGAGATAAGATTCAACATCTATCTAGCTATTTTTCCTGTTGTTGATAAACCCTACTCGAGCATACTCAATAACAGCGCCGATAGACCAGCCGGCTACAAACAAGATAATAGTTTCTGATCCTGATAATAGGTATCCGTATCGTTTGGCGATAAAATACACGACAACAGAAGCTATTGCTCCTAAGGCGCCAGAAATGATTAAGTTAGGGCGGGCAACAGTATTGCCAATTGCGTCACTAGTCTTTTCGACGACTGGGTTGTGAATGACCTTACTGAAGGCTCTGGATGGAGCTGATAGTTGGTCTTGTACATTCTCCAAAGTCTTCTTATACGAAGCTTCAATATCTTTTTTTGTAAGAGGTTTATCTTTTTTTATCTCTTTAGATTCTTTTTGTTCTTGCCTCTTTTCTTGGCGGGCGGCAATTTCTATAGCTTCATGTTTAATGCTATTTTCATTTTCGGCATTTGATTTTTCTTTTTCAACCGCCTTTTCTAGAGATTTTTCGATCTCAGCCGCTTTTTCTCTGCTTAAGTCTGCCAATTCTCTGGTGTCGACAGCATTCTCTACGGTAGATTTTAATTTTTCACTCATTTTTCACCTCCTATAAAGTTCCTGCGGACATGTCTCGCCGAATGATTCTAACTTCTTTATTTAATTGACGTGATCGAGCGTAGAAGTATACGACCACGGCTGCAATAATCCCTGCGAACATCATATTCTCGCTGGCGCCAGTTTTTGGCAGTTGTGAAGTGGTTTGTTCAATAACTTTCGGTGCAGGGCAGTCAATTTTTGTGCTGACAGTATTGCCAAATGTGTTATCAATCCTACAGTCATAAGACATTGGATTACTTTTACCGCTAGCCATGGCTGGGATGCTGTTCTTTATTTGGATGGTAAAGCTGCGCTTCTGGGTTTCTCCTGGCTTGATCTTTATAGGGTTCCATACTAGAACTTTTGCGTTGCCGCTGCCCGCACTAGCGCCTTTATCGTCTGTCAATGTTCCGCCGCCAGCGTCGAATATATCGGCATACTCTAATAGGTCGCTGACTTGATCTTTGAATGTAAATTCTTCCTCTTTAAGGCCTTTGTTTTTTACCGAAAGAGTGTAGGTAATTCGATCTCCAGATTTTGCAACCGTAGTTGTTGCGTCGGCGTTATTTTGGGTGAGATTAACTGCGGTTTTTGTCTGTACGAACGAGGCAGAACATCGACTATCGTTAATCCATATCGTAGAGTCGCCTGGACATGGTTGACATTGAGGATCGTCCTTTAACAATTTAGGGTTTTGAGGACACCTTGCTGGCTCTGGTATAGTAAATGTCTTTACGCAGGCGTCTGAGGTCTTGTCGCCTAGCGAGCTTTTTACTGTTAGAACAACTTTGTATGATCCCGGTGTTTTCTCTGTATAAGATACAATCTTATCGTTGCTTTCTATAGTTTTAACTAGGGTGTCTCCTCGATAAATACTGTATACATATTTTTGAATTGTAGCACCGTTGGCTGCACTGGCGTTGGCTGTAAGTTGGTAAGTGTCTCCATTATTCTTTATGTCTAGAGCGTTACACGTGGCTACTGGCTGTGGTGGAGTAGAGCAGTCGGGGTATGTGCCGACTTGACCAGTCGGACAATGGTGATTCGGTGGTGCGAATTTTAAGATTAAGTTGCCACAGTTAAGCATAATTGCAAACCAGCCAGTCCCGGCTGAATATCCAACGAATGCTCTGTACGAGAAACTACCCCAGAGGTTGTGAGGTCGATAGTAGAATGTGCGAGCCCCTCCTTGAGATGTGCGCACTACATATGAACCTTCACCTCTTGATGGTCCAAAATGAGGCGTAAGTCCCCATGAATAGGTACCCATATTGCTATTTAAAGTCTGAAGATTACCAGTCGCTGCTACCAAATCAGAACGGCTAATACCAAGATGATTATAGAGGTCGCGAATATTATTTGTGTTCGCGTCATAATGAGCCATCAATTGCTGACCGCTAGAAATTCCGCCGTAAATTAGGTCGCTGGAATCTGCTGCATTGGCTGATTCTGGCGGTGAAAAAACAGTGAAAGACTGCACAATAAGCGCTAGGGCGGTTAAAATAAGCCCGATCTTTCGAGTAGCTTCTTCTTTACGTAGGCGTTTCGCATAAAAGCCCAAACTGTGGATCATTGAAGGGCTGTATGGTAGGCGCGAGATAATTTTTTTGAACATTTTGACCTCTTTTATTTTTGTTGTTATATAACTTTAATCTAACTTTAGCATAAGCAGGCTGAAAAAGTAAATAGTTTGAGAATATATCTATTTTGATGTATAATAAAGTTGTTGAAAAGAGCTGATAATTCAGATAATAGTGAGGGAGATATGGCTAAACAAACAAATGAACAATCTTATGATGGCTCACAAATCCAGGTCCTAGAGGGTCTTGAGCCGGTTCGTAAGCGTCCAGGAATGTACATCGGTAGTACGGGATATGAGGGCGTACATCACTTGATTAAGGAGATTGCCGATAACTCAATTGACGAGGCAATCGCTGGTTATGCTACAAAGGTCGAAGTAACTTTGTTAAAGGATGGCGGCGTTCGAGTATCTGATGACGGTCGTGGCATTCCTGTCGATAAACACCCAAAGACAGGTAAGAGTACATTGGAGACGGTATTAACAATCTTACATGCCGGTGGTAAGTTTGGTGGCGGTGGCTATAAAGTTTCATCTGGACTTCACGGTGTTGGTTCTAGTGTTGTGAATGCATTGTCTACGCGGATGATTGCTGAAGTTAGAAAGAATGGTAAAATCTATCGCCAAGAATACGCAACAGGCGTGCCTCAGACAGAATTAGAGGTAGTCGGAAAGTCTGATGGTTCTGGTACGACAATTACATTTTATCCAGACCCAACCATCTTTAAGGAGACGGTTAATTTTGACTATAAATGGGTTGTTAATTATCTTCGTCATCAGGCGTACCTTACAAAAGGCATTCACACGTCGGTTATTGATGAGCGAACTGGCGAGCGGAAAGCTTTCTACTTTGAGGGCGGTATTCAGAGTTATGTAAAAAACCTGAACATCGGAAAGGATGTTTTATCGGACGATATATTTTACGTCGAGAAGCAGGTTGAAGATTGTATGGTGGAAATTGCGGTTCAGTATAATGACACTTACGCTGAAGTGGTAAAGCCATTTGCCAATAACGTCTTAACTCCCGATGGCGGTACTCATTTGGTTGGTTTTCGAACAGCTCTCACGCGTGTAATTAATGATTATGCTCGTAAGAATAGCCTACTGAAAGAAAAAGAGGATAATCTGACTGGTGATGACATTCGTGAAGGTTTGACGGCGGTTATTTTGGTGAAATTGCCAGATCCTCAGTTTGAGGGTCAGACTAAGAATAAACTTGGTAATCCAGAGATGCGTCGCTATGTTGATCAGGTGATGAGCGAATATTTCGCGTATTATTTGGAGGAAAATCCAGCTACAGCTAAGAAGGTTGTCGGCAAGGCTACATTGGCAGCACGAGCTCGTAAGGCGGCAAGGGCTGCGCGCGACAACGTTATCCGTAAGGGAGCATTTGAGGGCTTAAACTTGCCATCTAAATTGACGGATTGCTCATCTCGTAATCGAAAAGATTGTGAATTATTTATTGTCGAGGGTAATTCTGCTGCGGGTTCAGCTAAGGATGGCCGCGATTCAACTATTCAGGCTGTTCTTCCTCTTCGCGGTAAGGTGTTGAATACGGAGCGCGCAAGGTTTGATAAGATGTTTGCTAATGCTGAAATTGTTTCGTTGATTAAGGCTATGGGTGTTGGAATTGGCGACCAATTTGACATTAGCGGCATTCGTTACGACAAGATTATATTTATGACAGATGCCGACGTTGACGGTGCGCACATTTCTACGCTTTTGATGACATTCTTCTTCCGATATATGTCTGAAGTGATTGAAGCGGGTCACGTATATCTAGCGAAGCCGCCTCTGTTTGGACTGAGTAGAGGAACTGGCAGTAATCGTAAGATAGATTACGTCTATGATGAAGTAGCCCTCGAGCAAAAATTGAACGAAAAAATCAATGAGCGCAAGGCCGCTGGTGTAAAGATTGATGAAAATGCTGAGAAATTTAAGCAGGCAGGCTACACGGCACAACAGCGATTTAAGGGTCTTGGTGAGATGGATGCCGCCCAATTATGGGAAACGACTATGAATCCAGAAAATCGAACATTAGTGAAGGTTAATATTGAGGATGCGGAACGGGCAGACGCGATATTTACGAAGCTTATGGGTGATAGTGTAGAATTGAGGAAAAATTTTATTCAAACAAATGCCGCTAAGGTTAATGTGGAAGATTTGGACTTTTAAGGAGGAGATATGGCGGACAACGACAATAAAAATATAGTAGAACCAGAAATTCTGAACGAAGAGCCAGAAGTTCGCGGTATTGAAAAGTCGACAGTTGAGCGTGTTATGGAAGACTCCTTCCTCAAATACTCCATGTCGGTTATTATTGACCGTGCTTTGCCGGACGTTCGTGACGGGCTGAAGCCTGTTAATCGTCGTATTTTGTATGCGATGAATAAGAATGGTTGGCGTGCTCCTCATGCTACAGTGAAGTCAGCAAAGATCGTTGGTGAAGTTATGGGTAACTATCACCCGCACGGTGACTCATCAATTTATGATGCCATGGTGAACTTGGCTCAACCTTGGAAGATGCGCTATACGCTGGTCGAAGGTCAGGGTAACTTCGGTTCTATGGACGGTGACGAGCCAGCAGCTTCTCGTTATACTGAGGCGCGAATGGATAAAATTGGCGGCGAGTTGCTGTCTGACATCGACAAAGAAACAGTTGATTTTCGTGATAACTTCGATGGAACAGAGAAAGAGCCAGTGGTTTTGCCGTCGGCCGTTCCAAATATTCTATTGAACGGTCAGATGGGTATTGCTGTTGGTATGGCAACGAATATTCCGCCGCACAACCTTGGTGAGGTGGTTGATGCTACAGTTGCTCAAATAGATAATCCTGAAATTACATTAGATGAACTGTTGACACACATTAAGGGTCCTGATTTTCCGACAGGTGCGGAAGTTTATGGTGGTGCGCCAATGCGTCAAGCATATGAAACTGGGCGTGGCTCAGTTACGATTCGTGCGGTTGCGTCGATTGAAGAGCGTAAAAATGGTCGTTACAGTATTATAATCACCGAAGTTCCATACGGTATGAGCAAAGAGGGCTTTGTTGATAAGGTTCGAGAACTTGTCCTTGCTAAAAAAATAACGCACATTGCCGATGCGCGAGATGAAAGTGCTCGCGGTAAGGTCCGAGTTGTCGTTGAACTGAAAAAAGATGCTTATCCAAAGAAGATTCTTAATCAATTGTATAAATTGACCGGACTACAGACATCATTCCATTATAATGTCCTGGCTTTGGTCAATGGTATTCAGCCTAAGGTCATGGGCTTGAAAGAGATCTTGGCGGAGTTTATTAAGCATCGTCAAGGTGTTATTCGACGTAGGACTGAGTTTGAACTTCGCAAAGCCAAGGAGCGAGCTCATATATTGGAAGGTCTGAAAATTGCACTTGATCATATTGACGAGGTGATTAAGACAATTCGCGAGAGTTATGACGATGCCGACAAGCGTTTGATGGAGCGATTTGGTCTGTCGGAAATTCAAGCGGCCGCAATTTTGGCGATGCAGCTACGACGATTGCAGGGATTGGAGCGCGACAAGATTGAAGAAGAATTGAAGCAACTCCACGAACTGATCAAGAAATTGGAGGCAATTCTGGCTGACGAGAACGAGATTTTGCGTGTCGTTAAGGAAGAGTTGCTCGCCATGAAAGAAAAGTATGGCGATGATAGGCGCAGTAAGATTATCAATCACGAACTAGGAAAGTTCTCTGACGAGGAATTGATTCCAGAGGAAGAGTCGGTAATTCTGCTTACAAGCGAAAATTACATCAAGCGAACTCTTGTGAGTGATTATCGTAGGCAAAATCGTGGTGGTAAGGGTAAGCGCGGAATGACAACCAAGGAGGAAGATGTCATTGATCAAGTTGTCCAGGCAAGCTCGCACGATTATCTACTATTCTTCACCAATATGGGTAGGATTTTCCGACTGAAGGCTTATGAGGTGCCCGCTGCTAGCCTAAGCGCGAAAGGTGTTGCGGCCGTTAACTTATTGCAACTTCAGCCAGAAGAGAAGATAACAGCGATTATCAAGCATGAAAAGAACGCCAACGAAGACGGCTATCTGTTCATGGCGACAAAGAAGGGTACAGTTAAGAAGACTCCTGTGAAAGATTATGCCAATGTTCGTACGAATGGATTGATTGCTATTAAATTGGATGAAGGTGATGAGCTTCGCTGGATAAAGAGGACGACTGGAGAAAATGATGTGATTATATCTACGTCTGCAGGACAAGCTATTCGCTTTAATGAGAAAGATACGCGCCCAATGGGTAGATCAGCTCGTGGTGTCCGCGGCGTCAGATTGCGTCCAAACGACTCCGTTGTTGGTATGGATATCGTTACGGGCGACGACCAAACCTTGCTGGTGGTTAGTGAAAAAGGTTTCGGCAAACGTACAAAGGTATCGAATTTTCCAAGTCATAAACGTGGCGGAGTCGGCATAAAAGCCGCAGTTGTAACTGCAAAAACTGGTCCGATTATCTCTGTGCAAACTATTGATCCAGAAATAACAGAGGCGTTATTGGTTTCTCAGAATGGTCAAACTATCCGCCTGGGCTTGAGCGATATTAAGCTGCTCGGAAGGACAACTCAGGGCGTGACGATTATGCGCCTGTCTGATGGTGATGCTGTTTCGTCAATCGGTTTGATGGCGGATCGTCCGCAGGATGAGGGTAATTAATAGTGAAAGTCTTGGTAGTCCCAGTAATTGCATGGGCGATATCCCAAGGGTTGAAGCAAGTGTTTCATCTCATGGGACGAAATCGTCGAGTATTTAGTGGTGATACGAATCCAAAAATACTTCTATCCGGAGGTATGCCAAGCGCTCATAGCGCGATTGTTGTGTCGCTGGCGGTATTTCTGGGGCTACAAGACGGCTGGGATAGTTCTGTATTTGGACTAGCTACTTGGCTGGCTATTATAGTGATGTATGATGCTATGATGGTTCGCTATTCGTCTGGAATGCAGGGTGAAACGCTTAATAAGTTAATTTCAGAGCAGGGTAGTAAATTGAAAAAACTTCGCGTTGCTCATGGTCACACCCCTGTAGAAGTGGCTGCTGGAGCAGCTATTGGTGCGGTTGTGGCTGCCGTTGTATTTTTCGCAACAAAATAATTGTAAAAATCTATTGACCTAGGCAATTATATACTGTAAGATTAGTAACAAGTCTGGTTGCTGGAGTGCGAGTTAAGCAACGATTTACAATCTGTAAAGTGAGGTAAATCATACTTCAGTCTGACTTAAGATGAACTTTAACAATTTGATTGTGCAATATCATCGTCAGTTTATATTTTTGTAGAGCCTTAATACTTTGATACAAAGTAGATTTTAACGGAGAGTTTGATCCTGGCTCAGGATGAATGCTGGCGGCGTGCCTAACACATGCAAGTCGAGCGGCAGCGAGTTTTACACTGAATTCTGGAAGCTTCTGGGTAATATAGAAGATTTATTCAAGAATTTTGTGTAAAATGTCGGCGAGCGGCGGACGGCTGAGTAACGCGTAGGAATTTGCCCCAAAGTGAGGAATAACTGCCCGAAAGGGTAGCTAATGCCGCATATGGTCTTCGGATTAAAGCCTTCGGGCGCTTTGGGAGAAGCCTGCGTTGGATTAGGTAGTTGGTAGGGTAATGGCCTACCAAGCCGACGATCCATAGCTGGTCTGAGAGGATGATCAGCCAGACTGGAACTGAGACACGGTCCAGACTCCTACGGGAGGCAGCAGTGAGGAATCTTCCACAATGGGCGAAAGCCTGATGGAGCAACGCCGCGTGAAGGATGAAGGCCTTCGGGTTGTAAACTTCTTTTATGAGTGAAGAATATGACGGTAACTCATGAATAAGCACCGGCTAACTACGTGCCAGCAGCCGCGGTCATACGTAGGGTGCAAGCATTATCCGGAGTGACTGGGCGTAAAGAGTTGCGTAGGCGGTTTAATAAGTGAATAGTGAAACCTGGTGGCTCAACCATACAGACTATTATTCAAACTGTTAAACTCGAGAATGGTAGAGGTAACTGGAATTTCTAGTGTAGGAGTGAAATCCGTAGATATTAGAAGGAACACCGATGGCGTAGGCAGGTTACTGGGCCATTTCTGACGCTAAGGCACGAAAGCGTGGGGAGCGAACCGGATTAGATACCCGGGTAGTCCACGCCGTAAACGATGGATACTAGCTGTTGGAGGTATCGACCCCTTCAGTAGCGAAGCTAACGCGTTAAGTATCCCGCCTGTGGAGTACGGCCGCAAGGCTAAAACATAAAGGAATTGACGGGGACCCGCACAAGCGGTGGATTATGTTCTTTAATTCGATGATAACCGAAGAACCTTACCAGGGCTTGACATCCAGGGAAGGTCTGCGAAAGTAGACTGTGCCTTTTGGAACCCTGTGACAGGTGATGCATGGCCGTCGTCAGCTCGTGTCGTGAGATGTTAGGTTAAGTCCTTCAACGAGCGCAACCCTTGTGAATAGTTGTATTTTTCTATTCAGACTGCCCCGGTAACGGGGAGGAAGGAGGGGATGATGTCAGGTCAGTATTTCCCTTACGTCCTGGGCTAGAAACGTAATACAATGGCTAGTACAATGCGCAGCGAAGCCGCGAGGTGAAGCAAATCGCATCAAAGCTAGTCCCAGTTCGGATTGTAGGCTGAAACTCGCCTGCATGAAGTCGGAATCGCTAGTAATCGCAAATCAGCAAGTTGCGGTGAATACGTTCCCGGGTCTTGTACACACCGCCCGTCAAACCATGAAAGTGACCAACACCCGAAGTCCGATTCGTCGGCCTAAGGTGGGGGGCATGATTGGGGTTAAGTCGTAACAAGGTATCCGTACCGGAAGGTGCGGATGGATTACCTCCTTTCTAGGGAGTAGCGATGCCAATCTGTCGAGCAATCACAGATTGAGCTAGGTCGGTCTCGTAAATGTGTCGAGCTTACATATTTACAATAGTCCTCTCGAGGACGAGACAAAAGTTCAACCTTTCTCTACGATAAGCCGATTGATGAATTGCACAATCAAGTTGTTAAACAAAAAAGTCCCTCTATGAGGGGCTTTTTATATGGCATATTTAATCAAATCTAATATTTTGGTAGAACTGTGATTATAAAAAATAGCCAATAATTTTTGGCTATTTATGTTTTTTGCTGACGCTTATTATAGTCCGCCGCCAAAAAGGGAGTTTAGTAGCCAGTTTAATGGGATAGTGTGTAGGCTGAGCATAATAGCGAATCCTACTCCACATGTAACAAGTCCCCAAAATTTGAAACGGTCATAGCTACTTACACCACTTCCCAGATTGTCGGCTAATTTTTGATGAAAAACGACGACGATTCCACCAGCAATTAAGACTAAAATCCCAAAAAATAATGAGCCAAAACTAAATTGATATAACATATTATTAATTATACACTTGTCAGAATTAAAAAGATACTGTACAATTAAAAAGTCTTGGCAATTTATGGGGACATAGCTCAGTTGGCTAGAGCACCTGCTTTGCAAGCAGGGGGTCCAGGGTTCGAGTCCCTGTGTCTCCACCATATGGGGTGAAGTGGGCTTACGTCCACGACACTCCACCAAGACGAATGAGGGCGATTAGCTCAGCTGGTTAGAGCGCGTCACTGATAATGACGAGGTCGGAGGTTCAAGTCCCTCATCGCCCACCATATTTTTTAATATGGGCGCTTAGCTCAGTTGGCTAGAGCATCTCGTTTACACCGAGAGGGTCGGGGGTTCGAGTCCCTCAGCGCCCACCAATCATAGATAGTCAGGATTATCGCCGAGTAGGCGATTTTTTATTTACAAGCAACCTTGCTTAATAAATCATAGATAGTTATACTCTTAGAATATGTATAAGCATATTATTAAGCCGATATTATTTTTGTTAACACCAGACTTTACTCATAAGTTAACTATTTTTTGCGGTCGTTTGGCGCAAGCATTCCCTCCTGTTAGGTGGGCTATTCGTAAATTATGGAGCTTCCAGGACAAGTCGCTACAGCAGGAAATTGATGGAGTTGTATTTAATAACCCAATAGGCTTGTCAGCGGGATTTGATAAAAATGTACAATTGTCACCTTTAATGGAAGATGTTGGATTTGGCTTTGCTTCTGGCGGATCTGTAACTATGGAGCCGAGAAGGGGGAATCTGCGACCATGGTTTCATCGATTACCGAACACCAAATCTGTAGTTGTGTATGCTGGTATGCCGAATTATGGATTAGAGAAGATTAGTGACTATATTGAACTAAATAGATCTAAAGTTAAATCAATGCCGACTGTTGTGTCTGTGGCTGTTATTGCTGATAAATCCACGAAAGACGAATTTGGGCCAGTCGTTCCGGAGGAATATATAATTCGGGATGTAAAAAAAGCGGTTAGTTATATCGTAGAAAACAGTCTGGCTAATGTCGTAGAAATCAATATCTCTTGTCCGAATGCTGGCAAGGAGCCGTTTATCTATGCTGGTACGCTGGAGTCTTTATTAAGCGAATTAGATTCTGTAGAGAGAAATGTTCCTTTCTGGGTTAAAATGCCACATTTGTATGATTTGAAGCAATTCGACTCGCTATTAAAGGTTATTGTTGAGCATAATATTCAGGGTGTAACGGTCGCTAATTTAATAAAGGATCGTGAGAAGGTAGATCTTAAAGATCCTTTGACTGATGATGTTAGAGGAGGACTAAGTGGTGAACCTACTCGCGCACATAGCTTAGAATTGATTAAGCATACATATAAAAACTATGGAGATAAACTAACTATTATTGGTGTTGGCGGAGTTTTTTCGGCCGAAGATGCATACGCTAAGATTAAAGCGGGCGCTAGTCTAGTTGGGCTTATCACTGGGCTGTTTTTTGAAGGTCCGCAGCTAATTGGGCGAATGAATCGCGAGTTGTCTCAGCTGCTAAAAAATGACGATTTTTCTAGTATTTCTGAGGCGATTGGCGCTGATTTTAATAAAAAGCAAAAAAAGTCGAAAAAACTTTGAAAAAACCCTTGCAAAAGAATCTCAGCTGCTGTATAGTTAATTACTAGTTAAGCGAATGTTCAAACGAACCTCTGGCAATACACTGCAAAACGTGCGAGGGCAGTGGAAAAACATCTGAGTGTAGATAGATTTGTCAATTTATTGACTTGTCGGTTGTGCACTCAAATGTGTGAGGCACTGATCATTAACAATTTGAGAGTAAAAGAAATTGAGTTTTTAATTGACGGTAGTAGTAATTGCAAAGTAGCAACTACTAGTTAAGTCAATGCATAAAAAGGTACTCAAGGGCGCTAAATGGATGCCTAGGCGTGTATTACCGACGAAGGACGTGGAAGACTGCGATAAGCTTCGGGAAGCTGTCAACAAGCTTTGATCCGGAGATTTCCGAATGGGGAAACCCAGCATGAGTCATGTCATGTTGCCACTTGCTGAACACATAGGCAAGTGAGCGGGAACCATCTGAACTGAAACATCTTAGTAGGATGAGGAAGAGAAAGTAAATAACGATTGCGAAAGTAGTGGCGAGCGAAATCGCAACAGCCCAAACCTTTTAAGTTTTTGCCTATTAATTTAGGCAAATAAGTTGATAGACGAATACTTATAAGGGGTTGTGATATTACATATGACCAAGTCAGAGAATTTGATTCATTCAAATAATCTGATTTGCGATAACTGGCTATCAACAGTTAGTAAGGTAAGAAATCGGCGTGGTTAGTAGAATAGTTTGAATGACTAGCCAAAGAACGTGAAAGCCGTGTATATGAAAACGACGCTGACCTTATGTATGTTTTATCGAGTAGGACGGGGCACGAGAAACCCTGTTTGAATCTGGCTGGACCACCAGCCAAGGCTAAATATAATATACGACCGATAGTGAACTAGTACAGTGATGGAAAGGTGAAAAGAACCCCGGGAGGGGAGTGAAATAGATCCTGAAATTTAGTGCCTACAAGGAGTCGGAGCCGGCTTGTCCGGTGACGGCGTGCTTTTTGTAGAACGATCCAGCGAGTTAATTTTTACAGCGAGGTTAAGTCAATTGACGGAGCCACAGTGAAAGCGAGCCTGAATAGGGCGATCAAGTTGTAAGGATTAGACCCGAAACCGGGTGACCTAACCATGAGCAGGTTGAAGCCACTGTAACAGGTGGTGGAGGACCGAACCAGGATACGCAGCAAAGTGTTTGGATGACTTGTGGTTAGCGGTGAAATGCCAATCGAACTCGGAGATAGCTGGTTCTCCTCGAAATAGCTTTAGGGCTAGCGTCGTGTTAGTAGCACATGGGGGTAGAGCTCTGTAAAGGACTGGGGCGGGCAACTGTACCCACCCTTAACAAACTACGAATACCATGTGTGTAATCACGGCAGTTAGAACATCGGTGCTAAGATCGGTGCTCAAAAGGGAAACAGCCCAGACCATCATCTAAGGTCCCTAAATTAACGTTCAGTGGGAAACAAGGTGAGATTTCTTAAACAGCTAGGATGTTGGCTTAGAAGCAGCCATTCATTTAAAGAGTGCGTAACAGCTCACTAGTCAAGAGATCTTGCGTGGAAAATGTAACGGGGCTAAAACGTTATACCGAAGATATGGATTACACGCTAAGTACAAAGTTAAAGTTGTGTTACAATCAATTTATGGAAAATGAGATTTACGTAGGTAGCGTTTATAAACACTATAAAGGCAATAAGTATGTTGTTGTAAGTATAGCTGTTCATACTGAGACGCTTGAAGAGCTTGTAATTTATCGAGCCATTTATGGCGACGGAGAGTTATGGGCTAGACCTAAGAAAATGTTTTTAGATAATATTGAAAAAGACGGAAAGATCATTCCAAGGTTTAAATTGATTAAGAAACTTTGATTTTGTTCTTAGTGTGTAGTGGTAGAGGAGCGTTCCTATCAGCAGTGAAGTCGAATCGGAAGGTTCGGTGGAGCGGTAGGAAGTGAGAATGCTGGAATGAGTAACCATAAGAGAGGTGAGAATCCTCTCGGCCGTAAGAGCAAGGTTTCCTGAGCCATGGTAATCATCTCAGGGTTAGTCGGGCCTAAGCCGAGGCGCAGAGCGTAGGCGATGGACATCAGGTTAATATTCCTGAACCGGTTAAGTTTTGTACACTGTTCACGGGGAAGTAATCGAAGCGGATTCATGGTTTATCCGTCCAACCGAGCGGGAACGCAAAGGGAGTGAAAGTGATTCTTCGGAGTCGCGATTTTGGTGAAAGCCCTGGCTAGAAAAGCAGGTGTACGCGTGGACTTAGCCGCCCGTACCGCAAACCAACACAGGTGCTCGAGTCGAGTAGACTCAGGCTTACGAGCGAACCTTCGCTAAGGAACTCGGCAATACAGCGACCGTAACTTCGGGATAAGGTCTGCCCCCACTTCGGTGGATATCAGCCGCGTTCACTCAGTGAATATTAGGTTAAAGAGTACATTTTTAATCACAAAACGAATTTTCTGAGATAGAGCAAACGAATTGTTCTTTTGAACGCGAACCTCTGGCATCTAACGATGTGGGGGCCGCAGCAAAAGAGCCCACGGAACTGTTTATCAAAAACACAGGTCTCTGCTAACACGAAAGTGGATGTATAGGGGCTGACTCCTGCCCAATGCTGGAAGGTTAAGGGGAGCGCTTCACGGTGCGAACTGAAGCCCTAGTCAATGGCGGCGGTAACTATAACCGTCCTAAGGTAGCGAAATTCCTTGTCAGGTAAGTTCTGACCCGCACGAATGGAGTAATCATGTGGGCACTGTCTCAGCGAAGGACTCGGTGAAAGTGCATTGGCGGTAAAGATGCCGTCTGTCCGTACCAGGACGAAAAGACCCCATGGAGCTTTACTACAGCTTTACATTGAATATGGTTTCAACATGTGTAGCATAGGTGGGAGACTTTGAAGCAGATACGCCAGTATTTGTGGAGTCACCAAGTGAAATACCACCCTTGTTGTGATTGTGTTCTCACGCTGACCGTTATCCGGTTAGCGGACCGTGTATGGTGGGTAGTTTAACTGGGGCGGTTGCCTCCTAAAGAGTAGCGGAGGCGTTCAAAGGTTGGCTAACTTCGGATGGAAATCGAAGTGATAGTGTATGCGCATAAGCCAGCTTGACTGTGAGGAGTACATTCCAATCAGAGACGAAAGTCGGAGCAAGTGATCCGCTGTACGTACATTTGTACATGAATGTGGGATCGACAGCGCAAACGGATAAAAGTTACCCTGGGGATAACAGGCTTATAGCGCCCAATAGTTCACATAGACGGCGCTGTTTGGCACCTCGATGTCGGCTCATCACATCCTGGAGGGGGAGCACCTTCCAAGGGTTCGGCTGTTCGCCGATTAAAGTGGTACGCGAGCTGGGTTCAGAACGTCGTGAGACAGTTCGGTTTATATCCGGTATGGACGATAGGAAACTTGAGAGGATCTACCCCTAGTACGAGAGGACCGGGGCGGACGCACCTCTGGTGTATCGATTGTGGCCACCTGCTGCATTGTCGAGTAGCTATGTGCGGACTAGATAAGCGCTGAAAGCATATTAAGCGCGAAACTAACCTCAAGATAAGGTTTCCCTATGAGGACACAGAAAGACTATCTGTTTGATAGGCGCAAGGTGGAAGTACAGTAATGTATGGAGCTAAAGCGTACTAATAGTCCCATTGCCTTTTTATGTCCTTGTCCGTGGAGTTTATGCTTGCATAAACATTGCGGATAAGGTAGACTTAACTAGTAATTGGTGCTTTTCAAAAGTACCAGTCAATTAAAAATCAATTCCGTGCTGATGTTGGACATCGAAGAAAGGGGTTTGGCCCACCGTGGAGTATATACGGAACCAAGCGTCGTAACCCCCTCCTTCGGTGCCCATAGCGAGGAGGAAACACCTGTTCTCATTCCGAACACAGAAGTTAAGCTCCCCAGCGGCGATTATACTGCGAAAGTGGGAAACTAGCACGGTGCCGAATTATAAGAAAGCCATCCTAATAGGGTGGCTTTCTTCTTTATTTTAAAACGTTTGTGGTATGTTTTGGCGGGTGATAGAATATAAGTATGTGTATAGTGTGCAGGGTGGCTACTGGTGGTATGGCAATTGCTGTTGCTTTAACTCCAACGATTAGCATAACAGCACCCAATGAGACTAAGGGTGATGCGAAGAGGGCGATTAGTGCTAAAATTTTCTCTGAAATAAAATCTCCGTCGTCGCTATCCAGCTTTAAGGTGTCAGATATCCAGACTCCAGATTGGCACTCCACATATCAATCGTCAAAAAAATCAAATTCTGGAGTGAAAAAAGAAGTCACATACACAATATCAACAAAGGGGAATGTCCGATCAAATTTGTCTGAATTCTCGAAACAGGTAAACGAAACCTTAAACGACAATCGAGGCTGGGCGCGTATGGGAATTGTTTTTAAAGAGGTAAAAGAGGGTGGAAACTTCAATTTAGTTCTGTCGCAAGCCGAATTAATGTCGTCGTTCTCGTCAGGTTGTGACGCGGATTGGAGTTGTCGAGTCGGGTCTTCTGTTATTATCAATGATAATCGATGGTCTGGCGCGACTACAGCGTGGAATAAAGCGGGTGGCGACATTCGTAATTATCGACATATGGTAATCAATCATGAAGTTGGGCACTGGCTGGGGCATGGGCATTTGAATTGTTCTGGGGTTAATAATCCAGCGGTGGTTATGCAGCAGCAATCAATTGACTTGCAAGGTTGTACCTTTAATCCTTGGCCGCTTGATAGTGAATTGTGGTCAACTACGCTAGGGATAGAACTATGAAATTGATAAAAAATTATCGCACACTTAAATTGGCCATTGCCATGAGTTTTATAACGCTGATAATGATATTGGCGTATGGATTCATGAGTTGGAAATCTTGGGAAAACGTTCAAAGCGTAACAAAAAACACTAACGAAGTGGAAAGCTCGCTGTTTGTTAACTTGCAAAAAGACAAATTATCTGCTGAAAAATTGAACGAATATTTGGTTGATTTAAAAAATAAACGCCAAAGCTGCGATGTGGTATTTTTTATATCTTGGCAGAGGGACATTAATGCTAGATTTAAAAAGTATTCGGAAGAATGTAATAAATCAGTAGAGAAGATGAACCGAACTATACAGAGTATAGAGAAGATTGTTGGCTTTATGGAGTTTGATAAGGAGTTGAGCGGTGAAATACGTACAGTGTCAGATAACCTATCGAAGACCAGGCAAAATGACTTTATTGCTATAGAGAAAATATGGACTGGCGTAAAGAAGAGGTTGGAATCCAGAGAAGACGAGGTTGACTTACGTAAGCTAGCGATGAAGAGGATAGACGCTATTTTATTGGCTGTGCGTGATTTGAAGTCGGCTAACGAAAAGAAAGACAGCGACCAGTTTGCTATAGCTAGGGATAAATTTACTGTGGCTATTAACGCTTGGATTGGTTTACAAAATGAGTTGACACAAGAATCTCAGCTTAGGATAGATAATCTATTAAGAGAGTTTTAGAATAAATCTGCAATAAAAAATATCCCTCTATGTGATGGGATATTTTTCTTCTCGAATCTCGCAGAAAACGAGAATTTTTTGTGGTGGAACTCATGATTTCTAAAGCTCCAACAGGTGCCGTCAGTAACTGACTTTATTAGTATAGCTAACGTGTCAGTAAAATGCAATATTTTATTCACAATAAAAACTACTTATGTAAATATTGACAAAGTATTAGTAATATGCTAGCATATAAACATAACACATATCATGTGTGATATATAAAGGTGAGGGTTTCCATTTAAATTTATGTGGAAATCTTTTTTAAAAACGGAGGAAAACCTTCCTATGGCAGGAACAAAGGCTGGCGGCTTAAAGGCTGCTCAAAAAAATCTAGCTCGCGATCCAGATTTTTACGCAAAAATCGGACGTAAGGGCGGTAAAAACGGTCGAACTGGTGGCTTTGCTGCAAATCCAGCTTTGGCTCGTATCGCTGGTGCTAAGGGCGGACGCATTTCACGCCGTACTAAGAAGACAGTACAAAAAATTGCAGAATAAGACCGCTCCAATCTCTTAAAATTAGCCTCCGTATAAGAGGCTTATTTTATTTGATATCTTTTAAGCTGGCAGGATTTTGCTTGATTTACACGCCACTCTGAGTGGCAATTAATGCATCTGTAAGATGAGGCAGTCGCCTGTAGTCCAACTGCGCCACACTGAGGGCAAAGACTACGTTTATGTAGCCAGTCCCTGTAACTATCCAAATAATCTTGAATATTATCGTCGTCCATACTGAGAGTTAAGCCGTATTTTGGAGCCAAAGTATTAACGGCGTACTCCCAGGCGGATCTCTCCATTTCGATTAGCTGAATGTCGTGTTGATAATTTTTATGACCAAGTTTAGCATGGGCGATTTCGTGTAAAAGTTGCACTAAGTCTTCTTGTGAATCTAATTTTTCGTAATAGACTGTTTGTGAATTGGGGTTCCAGGAAAATACTTCACCCTCCTTGAGCTGCAGTTCTGGGAAATCGTGTTTAATTTGAGGCAAGCTGACTGATAGCATTGTCATAACATCCGTATAATACAATTTCTTCTGGGTTAGGGGCGCTGATTATTTTTGGTACTGATATGGCGGCGGGTAAGTTTTCTGCCAGAAGCCCGCTTAAAATATCTGAAAAATAGGATGTGAATACTCCCACGCTCCCGCCAATAACAACGACATCTGGTTGCGTAAAGGCAATGAGCGGTTGCAATCCAGCTTTTATCCTATTGGCGACCTCTTCCCAGACTTCCAGGGGTGTGTCTGATGATAATTCGCCAAAAATTCTCTGTAAAACTCTACCCGCAGCAATCTCTTCCCAGGTGGTAATCTTGCCATTGTAATTCAAAGACATATGTCCGCCTTCGCAGTCGCTAAGTTCTTTATGTAGATTTCCATCCAGGATCAGGGAAGTGCCAACGCCGGTCCCCAGGGTGATGTATAGACCGCATCTGGGAGTTTTGGGCAATCTGAGCATACTTGCCAGTCCTGCCATATTGGCGTCATTTGCAATGAATATTGGTATATTAGGAAAATATCGGGAAAGTAGCTCGCGGATAGGTTGATTTTTCCAGCCGAGGTTTTGGCACCACACTGCCACGCCGTCTTTGACTACTCCTGGCAGAGCCACAGAGATTGCGTCAATTGGCTTATCATTCGTAATCAGGTGAATTTGATCGGCAACGCGTTGAATGTATTGGTCTACGTTTTTAGGGGTGGGGAATTTAATGATATGCTTAGGATTTTTTTCCTCGTCAAAGCTGGCTACTAATGTTTTGGTCCCACCTGTGTCAACCGTAATAATCATATTCTTATTATATCACCAGCTTTACTTATAAGAGGTTATTATGATATAATAAAGAAAATTTGAGTGGAGATGTAATATGAAGCGAGTAAATCAGACTGGATCAATTGGAGTTTTTGTAATAGTAGGTGCTATTTTAGTGGCTATATCTTTGGCTGTTCTTTACGGAATTAGGCAGAATAATTTGTCGCAAGATGGGTCTCCAATTTCTAGCGATTTGGTAGCATCAGAAAGTGGTAATAAGAATTCACAAAACAACACATCTCAGCAATCTGCAGATCAAAAAACGAATAGTCAGTCGGGCGGAAGAGGTGAGGCGCGAACCGACGTGAAGACTGAAGAGTCGAAAAAGACAACTCCTACACCTGAATCTTCTCACCCTCAGCAGTCACCATCATCTACAACGCCAGCTCCATCTACTCCTTCCAAGCAATCTGATAAAGGATTGCCAAAAACTGGACCAGAAGATGTGGCTATTTCTGCAGTGGCTTTTGGTATTTTGACGTTTTTGACGGTAGCTTATCAACGATCTCGCTATCTGATCTAGCTTTGACTTCTATCTATCTATTGTGATATAATTGTGATAATCTGTGGGGATATTTTTATTATGTCCCTGAAGAATAATATCAATTTTAAGGAAGGGGTCTTTAGAAGACTTATGGCAGATGCCAAAATTACAATGGATGACTTGCTGGCTCAAGCAGGTGATAGTGTTAAACAACTTACTGTCGGTGAAACAGTTGACGGTACTGTTTTGTCAGTAAAGAAGCACGAAATTTTAATCGATTTAGGACCTTTGGGCGTTGGCTTGGTTCCACGCCGCGAAGTTAGCCTTTCAAAGAACTACAATGTTGGCGATTCAGTAATTGCTAGCGTAATTGATACCGAATTGGAAGATGGCTATTCGCTACTTTCATTGCGCAAGGCTGCGAAAGATCGTGGTTGGGATGAAGTTATGGCTAAATTGGAATCTGGTGAAATCATCACCGTTGTGCCATACGACGCTAACCGCGGTGGACTACTAGTTGAATACGAAGGTATTCGCGGATTCTTGCCAGTATCGCAATTGTCGGCTGAACACTATCCTCGTGTAGGTTCTAGCGACAAGGACGAAATCTTGCAACGATTGAATAGCTTAGTAAAGAAAGATATCAAGGCGCGAATCTTGGATGCTGACCGAAAAGCTAACAAATTGATCTTCTCTGAAAAAGAGGCGGTTAAAGAAGGCTTGGCAGAGCGATTCCAGAAGTTGGCAATTGGTGACACGGTTACGGGTGTTGTTACGGGTGTTGTCGACTTTGGCGTGTTCGTTAATGTTGAAGGCATTGAAGGTTTGATTCACATCTCAGAAATTAGCTGGGAGCGTGTTAATAATCCATCTGACTATGTGAAAGTTGGTCAAACTATCGAAGCTAAGATTATTGCAATTGACAAAGAACGCTTGAGCTTGAGTATGAAGCAATTGACCAAAGATCCATGGTTGGATGAAGTTGAGCAATTTAAGCCTGGTGAAAAAGTTGAGGGAACTGTAACTCGAATTACTCCATTTGGTGCATTCGTACAGTTGAGTCCAGCGGTTGAAGCTTTGGTCCACGTGTCAGAGCTTGGCGGTGACGGTACTGATCCTGAAAAAGTATTTACATTGAACGAGCGTAAAGAATTTACGGTTTTGGATATCGATAAGGAAAATCGTAAGATTTCTCTTTCACTCGGCAAATCATCAAAGAAAAAATAATACAAATCCCCTGAAGCGTAGTTACGCCCAGAGGTGAGAGGAGCTTATTATGGCAGAAAAAATCGTCAATATTGCGGATTCGGTAACGGTTGGCGAGTTGGCCGAAACTCTGGGATTGTCAGTAACTACGCTGATTGGTGAATTGTTTAAGAACGGAATTGCTGCGACAATTAATCAGCGACTAGATTTTGAGACTGCGCAGATTATTGTTGAAGAATTGGGGCTGGATGTGCAACTGAAGCGAAAGACGGTTTCTGCGGAAATTCATCATCATGCGCACAAATTGTCAGATAAGGCAGTTCCTCGTCCGCCAATTGTAGCTGTGATGGGGCATGTTGACCATGGTAAAACGAGTTTACTAGACGCAATTCTTGATAAGAAAACAGCGGCCAGTGAAGCCGGAGGAATTACTCAGCATATTAGCGCTTATCAAGCTCAACGTAACGGACGGACTATCACTTTATTGGACACTCCAGGTCATGAGGCTTTTGCGGCGCTAAGGCAGCACGGAGCTACACTGACCGATGTGGTGATTATCGTGGTGGCAGCAGATGATGGAGTTAAGCCTCAGACTGTTGAAGCTATTCGATTTGCCAGGTCAGCTAACGCTAAAATTGTGGTGGCAATTAATAAGATTGATAAAGAAGCAGCCAATCCGCAACTGGTAAAGACTCAATTGGCATCTGAGCATGGCTTGAATCCTGAAGAATGGGGTGGCGACACTGTGATGGTTGAGGTTAGCGCAAAAACTGGTCAGAACTTAGATAAGCTTTTGGATATGGTTTTATTGGTGGCGGATATGGAAGATTTGCGTGCAGATGAAGATGTTCCGGCTGAAGGTTTGGTTATTGAGGCACACATGGAAACTGGTCGTGGCGCCGTAGTTGGCTTGTTAGTGGAGAACGGTCATTTGAGGCCTGGTCATTATCTGGTTGCTGGGACGGCTTACGGGCGAGTTCGAACGCTTCAAGATTTCCGTGGTAAAACCGTTAAAGATGCCGGTCCGAGTATGCCAGTGAATATGACCGGATTTAAGGAATTGCCACAATTCGGTGATGGATTTGAGATTGCGAAGAGCGAAAAAGAGGCTCGCAATTTGGCGCAAAAGGCTAAAATTGAACAAGAGAAAATGGCAGCCACAACCAATGTTACTGGCGCAGATATTCTTAAGATGATGAACCGAAAGCTTGATGCGGAAGAATTTAACGTAATCGTTAAGGCTGATGTTCAGGGTTCGGTAACGTCTGTGGTTGATAGTTTGAAGCTGATTGACACGAATGGCGAAGTTGAGCTTCATGTTGTCGGAACTGGCGTTGGCAATATTTCCGAGAACGATATTCATTTGGCGGTCGGTGAAAATACGGTGATTTATGGCTTTAATGTCGATTTGCCACCAGCGGTTAAGCGATTAGCGGCGCGTGAACATGTGGAAGTGCGAATTTTTAAGGTAATTTATGAACTATTGGATGACGCTAAGGCTTCAATGGAGGCTTTGCTAGCGCCAGAAATCGTTGAAACTGAAATTGGTGAGCTGGAAATTAAGGGTGTATTTAGGACGATGCGCGAAGAAGTGATTGCCGGCGGTGAAGTGAAGCGCGGTAAAATCGCTAAGGACTTGCTGGCGCGCGTAAAACGTGGCGGAGAGCAAATTGCCGAGGTTGAGGTTTCTTCCGTACAACGTCAGCAACAAGAGGCAAAAGAGGTCTTTGAGGGTGAAATGTGCGGGCTGAGTCTTAGGACAAAGAAAAAAATTACCTTAGAAATTGGCGACAAGCTGGAGTTCTTTACTAGGGAATTAGTGAAGAAAACTCTGGGGTAGACTGTTCTAAGTATTGACTTTTTTGTGTATTTATGATAGTATCTTAGATATACATAAGTTTATTGCCATTCTGCATGCAGAAGGCGAAAGGAAACCACCACAAAATGAGCAAAACACCCGAAGGACGTCCAGACGTCGAAAACAATTCCGAGAAGCCGCCTTCTGTGCTTAGAAGATTGGGTCGGGTTGCAGCTAAAGCTGCAGGAGCAGTAAAAAGGACTTGGAGGACAATGATTGGCAGGGACTCTGATGAATATGCTGTTAATGATAGCTTGGCGCCAGAAGTTTCTGAGCCGTCTAAACCTACACTTGATGATATAGCTAGAAATAAGCAGAAGGATAAGGCGAGGGACGCAGCCGCCACTGAAGACACTTTAGAAGGGGAGACTTCTAGTGTAGATGAACCGGAAGTCGAAGGTAAAAATACTAGTACCCCAGAAAAGCCAGTAGACGTATCTGAAAATGAATCTAAATATTATTCTCTAGACGATTTGATATACGGAGATGTTCCTAAGAGTAAGGCTGATAAAATACTAAAAAATGCGTATGGGACTGCACATGAGCCGAAAACTCTAGATGAATTGATAGATAATCCAAATATATCTAAAGAGGAAGCTGATGAAATATTGGATAGAGTATATGGATCGTCTTCTGAAAAAAACGATCGAAAAGATGACGTCAACTCAGCTAAAAGTGGTCAAGAGTCTGGCGCTGCTGAGTTAAGCAAAGATGAGCAGGTAAAAGATTCAAATTCTAACACTGGAGAGGCTCCAGTAAAAGAGATAAGTCCAGAAGAACACGAAGTCGCTACTAATCTTAAAGTCGCCAGGATAAGATATGTTAAGGCTGGCGTCAAGTATGAAACGCATTTCTTTAAGGAGAACTTTGGTGGTGAGGAGCGTCGTAAAAAACTCGATGCTGCTGCTGAGGAGCTGAAGAGGTGTGAGCTTGAATATATGCGCTTCCAATTCTCTGAAAAGATTGAGGCAGTAAAACAAGGATCAGAAGAAGATCAGGCTAAATTAGCTGAAGAGATAGCTCATGCTGTGTTTGAGGACATGCAGAGGGTGTCGAGAGAGATAAGGGAAGCATACAGTGAAAAACTAGACAGCCAATCTCCAGTCAGAAAGGTACTTTCTAAGCTAGGTAAATGGATTAATAAGGGCGGAAAGATTTCTCAGACTGTAAAGCAGGGCGGTGCTGGTCTTGTAGGCGGTGCTATAGTAGGGTCTGTTGCTACATGGCCTATTACGACGGCAGTGGGTCTTGCTGCAGGCGTAGGTGTCGCTAACTTGGCAAAACTGGGCGCGTTGGAAGATCGCCGCGATAAAGACATCTTGTCTGAAATTCCTATTGAGCGTCTAGGAAAGCTGTTTAGGGCTGACGTAAAGGGTATGGACGTTGGTGACGTCATTGATCACACAGTGAGTGGGTCAATTGGCGAGCTTCACAATGCAAGTGTAGAAAGGCAAGATGATTTGCGTAAGCGAATGAGTTGGGCAATGGGTAGGTTTAGCGTCGGCTTTGCTCTGGGCGGTTATGCTGGTAAATTTGTTGGCGACTGGGCTAACTCTGCACACGCTACTGGGGATAGTGCGTCGCAATCTGGCGGTAAAGAGCTTAAGGCCCATCTTCTTGAAAAAGCAAATAATACTAAACCCGGGTCTGCTAACCCTGTAGGCAACTATACCCCTGGACTCGACAGTTTATACGGGTATGATCCAAGTAAGCACGAATTTCTGTGGCAATGGGCAGAGAGCGTTTATGGTGAGGGTAATGGCACGAGCGGTATAATGCATACAGTAGATGTGCTTAGAGATAATGGCTATACAGTAGACATAATTAACAATCCCAACGGTTCGTTCTCTGTTGTAGTAGATGGAGTTAGTGATACGAAGGGGCTAGTAAAAATATTTAGTCAATTCGTTAATTAAATTAAAATAAAATAAACAAGGAGATAAAAAAATGTTTGAAATTACTGACGAATTCTTAGCACAGGCTGGTTTTGGATCATTGCCTGCGGATAAAAAGGAACAGATGAGGGAAGACGTCGCTAACAGTGTCCAGGATAAGATTACAAGGAAGATTTTACTGGCTGTTGGCGAAGCGAAGCTGGATGAGTTTATGGAATTACTGGATGGTGACGATGTTTCTGTGGTATTGAACTGGTGTGCAAATAATGGCGTTAATTTAACGGAAATTGTTCAAACCTCGATGAATGAGACTATGGTTGAGCTACAAAAATTATACAATGACGCGCTGAATATGATGCGTGGATAGTAATATTAAACAGTTACTGGTATAATTTAACTTAATTATATAGACGAAAGAAAAGGAGGACTATGTTCCAACTAAATGAAGAATTTCTTAAAGAATTGGGGCTGGGCCAGTTGCCGGAAGATCAGCAAAAATCGTTGTTACAGCATATTTATAGCGAATTGGAGCTTCGAGTTGGCGAACGATTAAGTCAGGGAATGAGCGATGCTCAGTTGGAGGAGTTTGCAGGAATTATCGATAAAACTCCTGGTTCTGTGGATGATTTTCTAGCGAAACATGCGCCTAATTATCAGCAGGAACCAATGTTGCAGAAAATGTCACAAGCTTCAGGTCTGCCAGTTGATGATCCGCGTCTGAAGGATGAATTTGCAGCTACTAAGTGGCTAGAGGTCAATCGACCAGATTATCGTGACGTTGTGGCTGCAGTGATGGCTGACTTGAAAAAGGAAATTATAGCGAATAAAGATGCTATTTTAGGCTCAGTCCAAGCGTAATTTTATGTGGACAATAAAATAACCCCTTATGTGGGGTTATTTTTTATTTGTAGCCTCTTAGGTAATCTTCAGCGGTCATTGTTTTTCCGCTGGGCGCAATGAGCTCGTCGATAATTAAATAGTTGCCGTCGGCGAATTTTTTATCAAGATGAGAATTCGGAGTTTTGTCGCAATGAGATTTCGTGATGATGATATCTCGATCGTCAATTGTCATTCGGCTACGCGGAAACCCTAGGTGTGCGCGAACGTGAGCTTCGGCTTCGGCGGCGGTCATACGTTCCGTATCGAGCCATGAATTGTCCTTGTTTAATAATTGACAGTATGAAGCCTGAGAGTTGCCCTGTGGTGTTGGTTGAAGACTCCCATTGATGATGTTTGGCAGGTTTTTTATTAGCAGAAAAGTGCCCTCATGGAATAGTTTGTCGTATAATTCGAACTTTGTTTCTTTTCCAGTGAGGGTTTGCCGAGTTTGGGTGTATATGGGGCCGGCATCCATTTTACTATCAAGTTGCATTATTGATATGCCAGTTTCGGTATCTCTATTGGCTATAGCTGATTCAATGGGTGAAGGTCCTCGATATTTTGGTAGTAGAGAAGGGTGGACATTGATAATTACCGGTGTAAATAAGTCGATAATTGACTGGGGAATGATTTTTCCGTATGCAACCAAAACGCCTGTTACTGGCTGAAGTTGTTTTATGTAGTCGGTAATTTCACTGACTTTGCTTGGCTGCAAAACTGGAATATTGTGAGATTTAGCGAATGTTTTTACTGGAGGTTCAGTAAGTTTGTGTCCACGACCGCGCTTGGTGTCGGGTTTGGTAATAACGCAAACAACGTTAAATCCCTCTTCAACGAGAGCTTCTAAGGTGATTAGGCTGTAATTTTCAGTCCCAAAGAATACTATTTTCGGCGATGTCTTTGTCATAATCTAGCGGTTGCAACTCGCCTTTCTCGTCGAGCGTATAAAAAGCATCTTTTTTATCCTTAATATGGTCTATAAAAACTAATCCATTACAGTGGTCTATCTCGTGCTGCAATACGCGCGCCAAAAATCCTTCGGCTTTAATTCGCACTTCTTCGCCATCTAAATTCATGGCTTTTACGCGAATTTTACTGTAGCGAGGAACTTTTCCGTAAATGCTTTTAACGCTTAAGCATCCCTCAAAGTCTTCAACAACTTCGCCTTCATATTTCACGATTTCTGGATTGATAAGAGTGATGAAATCGCGAGTTGATTTTCTTTCAAAGTCGGCTCGAACAATCACAACACGCTCTAATTTATCGACTTGCACAGCAGCCAGGGCAGCACTAATTTCATGAGGCCTGGAATCCTCCCAATCTAGTGCAGCTGCGGTCATTTCGTCTGCCAGTTTTACAACGTCATTAGTAATTACGTGGATTTTCGATGATTTTTGGCGAAGATGTGGATTTGGTAATGTGATAATATCGTCTTTTGTCATTGCTATAATTATACCAGAAATTACAGTAGACTTACAGGGTCAAGCTCGTACTGCCAGTGTGACGATGGCAGGAAATTTAAGACGTCAAGAAGCTCTTGTCGTTTGGGACTTTTTACTACGATTTGCCATCGATATGTATCGCGGACGTGCTCATAAAAAGCGGGCGTTGGTCCAAAAACTTCAATGTTATCAAAATTGGATTTTAATAATTCGGACAATTTTTTCGCGTTCCTTATGGCGGCGGCTTCGGTTTTATAAACGCAAGTTAATTTTAATAGATAAGTGAAAGGTGGAAAGTTGGTTTTTTGTCGTTGAGATATGGTTCTTTGATAAAATTCTGCATAGTTTTGAGATAGTCCGTTTGTGATGGATGGGTGATTTGGCTGATACGACTGGACGACAACTTCTGTTGGTGTGCTTGACCTGCCGACGCGGCCGACGACTTGGGCGAGCAATTGAAATGTTCGTTCGGGCGATGAATAGTCAGGGAGAGAAAGTCCGGTGTCAGCCTGAACGACTCCGACGACTGTTAAATGTGGCAAATCTAGTCCTTTGGCGATAACTTGCGTGCCGATAATTATATCTATTTCGCCATTTTTCAGTTCATCATAACGCTCGTCCACGGTAGCCTTCAAATCGGTGTCTTTATCAAATCGAGCAATTTTTTTATTCGGGAATAACCTCTGTAATTCGTCTTCAATTCGCTTAGTTCCGATGCCTTTGTGGATGATGTCAGCGTTTTTACACTCAGGACAACTAGTAGGAACTTTGGTCGAAAAGCCGCAAATATGGCATGATAATTTATGGCTATCCGCGTGCAGGGTGAGCGGAATAAAACAACGTGGGCAGCCAGCCTGCCAGCCGCAGTTATCGCATAATGTGATTGATGCTGTGCCGCGTCGATTGTGAAAAATAAGAACTTGCTCATTTTTTGATAGAGCTGTGTTTATAGATTTCAGAAGCGGGTCAGAGAGGAATTGATGTTGAGTAAAATTGTTGCGCTTTGTCATGTCGACCAGCGTCACGTTAGGGGAAACGGTGTCTGGCCTTGCTGGTTTTGTCATTGTAATGATTGGTGTATTTGATTTTTTGGCAATGTAATAGTCGGCAACTGCTGGAGTAGCGCTACCTAGAATTAGCTTGCCGCGATGTTGATTTGTAAGGATTGAGGCGACGCGGAGGGCTGAATATCGAGGGGATTGCTCTTGCTTGAAGCTCGGTTCATGACACTCGTCAATTACCACAAGTCCAAGTTGTTGCACGGGCGCAAAAAGGGCAGATCGTGGACCGATGATTATTACCGGATCGTTTGAGCTAATAACTCTTTTCCAGATTGCATATCGTTGAGCTTCGGTTTGCTTGGAATGGGTAACTATGACATTTGGTAGATGAGCAGAGAACTCAGCAACTAGTTGCGAAGTCAGGGCAATTTCGGGGACTAAGATTATTGCCGATCGCTCTTCTTTTAAGGCTTGTTTTACGGCTTCTATGTATACTAGAGTTTTTCCTGAGCCAGTTACGCCGTGTAAAAGTGCCGTTCCGGAATGGAGATTTTCGATGGTCTGGAGGGCTACTTTTTGCTCATCAGTGAATACATTTTTTGTTCGATTTTCTGCTGGATTAACTGGGGTGGACTGGCTAATTGAGCGACGTTTTTTGGATAAACCGCTGGGTAAAATTGTTTGCCAGACGGTCGCTTGGTGTGTAGCGTAATATTTACTCATCCATATGGCGGTTTGAACGAGTTCGATTGGCAAGGGATATTCTTCAATGATTTTACTAATTGGCTTGACTTCAAAATCGGGCTGGCGAACTTCTTGTAGAACTACGCCAATAGCATTGATTTTACCGATTTCTATAGCAACAATCATTCCGGTCGGCAGTCTTTCCTCTGAAGAATACGTAAACGAACTTGCGTCGGCGCGGACGATTCTTGTTGGCGAAACCAAATAGTAATGCATGTTTATATTATATCGCGAAAAAAATGCTAAAATAAGCATATGTATTTTGAGAGTCGTTCGCAGGCTGGGGCAATTCTGGCTGATCAAGTGCTGGAAAAGTATCGCTATGAAAACTGCGCGGTGGTTGCAATTGGAGAAGGTGGCGTGTTGATTGGTGAGCAAATTGCAGTGAAGCTTCACTGTGTTCTCATGATGCTGCTGAGTGAAGGGATTGAGATCCCCGGGGAAAGTTTAAGCATCGGGGCGATGTCGCAGTCTGGGCAATTTACGTATAATAGCCAATTTTCTGACGGTGAAATTAATGAATATACTAGTGAATTTCACGGTTATCTGGAGGAAAAAAAGCGCGAGGCTCATCAGAAAATGAATAGGCTTTTGGGTGATGGTGGAATCATCGATAAGGATATGCTGAAGGATCGGGTGGTGATTTTGGCGAGTGATGGTTTTGGCGATGATTTGTCGGTTTTGGATGTGGCTTTAAGTTTTCTGAAGTCTGTTCGGATTGAGAAGTTGGTGATTGCGGTGCCGTTTTGTGGCGTGGCGGCGGTGGATAAATTGCATATGACGGTTGACGAAATGCATATCTTGGACGTGAAGGAGAATTTTATGGGATTAAATCATTATTACGAGGACAATACGTTGCCATCCAAAGAGGAAACGATAGCGAAAATTAACCAGGTTATTTTGAATTGGAAGTAAAAAACTTGTCGGGTGTTGTAAAATTGTGATAAACTTTAATTAAGAAAGATGCGTTAGGGAGGTTATGTTAGACGTTTTTATTACATCTAGGGTGCGGCGAAAAATTGTAGTAGTATACGCTAAGTATCCTGATTTTCACACACATGTTCGCGGATTAGCAAAGCTAATTAAGGAAGATCCTGGAAACATTCAACGAGAATTGAAGCGACTAGAAAAGGTTGGATTTTTGCAGAGTGAAAAGCAAGGTAACTCACGTACGTATTTCACTAATAAACAATTCCCAATTTTTAAGGAATTGCAAAGTATGGTGATTAAATCTCAGCAATATTCAGCGCGATCAAAGCGCGGCATGGCTGATAAAGACTAATGACATTATTTGAGAAAATTTTAGCGGCTCGAGGCTTGACTACGCGTGCGGCGCGTGAGGAATTTTTACATCCGAATTACGTGTCAGTAAAACACGATCCGTTTTTATTGCCAGATATGAGAAAAGCTGTGGACCGCTTGAAAAAGGCGCATGCTGAGGGTGAGAAAATTGTTATTTATGGCGATTACGATATTGACGGGCTGAGTGCAACGGCAATTTTATTGGATGCGTTTGGTAAGTTTGGCTTTAAGGAAGTTGGCGCATTTATTCCGAACCGGTTTGTTGAGGGCTACGGAATGACGATGGGTGCCGTTGATAAGGTGCGAAATATGGGCGCGGATTTAATTGTCACGGTTGATACGGGAAGTTTGTGTCATGCGGAAATTGAATATGCGTCGAGTTTGGGGATTGATACGGTGGTGACTGATCACCATAATGTTGCTGAGACTCCACCACCGAGTATTGCTGCGGTTAACCCTAAGTTTCCTGGTCATAAATATCCTTTCCGCGATTTGTGTGGTGCAGGTGTGGCGTTTAAACTGGTGCAAGCTCTACAAACTGAACTGAACGGGTTGCCGGATGGTTACGAGAAGTGGCTATTGGATCTGGTGGCGCTGGGGACGGTTTGCGACATAGTTACGTTGGCGGATGAAAATAGGGCGAATGTCTATTGGGGCTTGGAGGTTTTGAAAAAGCAGAGGCGTCCTGGTTTGAAGGCGTTGATGTCGGTGGCGGGAATTGATCCAGAGAAGGTTAATGCTAGACATCTGGGATTTGGTCTGGGTCCGCGAATGAACGCGGCGGGTAGGCTGGAAACGGCGCAATATGCTCTGGATATGCTGACGGCGAGTGACGGACTGGAGGCGTTGGAGGCTAGTGAAAAATTGGAAGAATTGAACATTAAGCGTCGCAGTATTCAGGACGAGATTTTTGACGAAGCTTGCCAGCAGGCGGACAATATGACTGATGATCGAGTTTTGGTAGTGAATAGTGACAATTGGAATCACGGGGTTATCGGAATTGTGGCGTCAAAGTTGGTTGAGAAATACAAAAAGCCAGTTTTTATAATTGGCGAGCGTGGCGACGAGGCTACGGGTTCGGCGCGAAGTTTTGGTGATTTTTCTGCGGCTGACGCGGTTCGTGCAGCTGACGACATCATTATTAAAGGTGGTGGCCACGGAGCGGCGGCGGGCGTGACGCTGGCGACCGAGAGAATTGACGATTTTAGGCGACGAGTGAATGAGTTTTACGATTCGCTGCAATTAAAAAATCAGGAATTATATTTGTTGCCGAGAGCTGACGTTGAGATTGACGATTTTTCGGAAATTAATGAGGAGCTGATTGATAATTTGGCGAAGATGGAGCCGTTTGGCAATGGTAACGCGGAGCCTATATTGAAAATAACTGAAGCGACGGTTTTAAATGTGAGGAGAATGGGTGCGGATGGGCAACACGTGAAATTGACCTTACGTGATAAAAATGACGTTGCGCTGCAAATGCTGGCTTTTAATGCACCAGAAGAATTTTTCCGTGAAGTGGGCGACGAAGTGTCTGCTTGGTTCCAGCCGACCGTAAATGAATGGCAGGGAATGCGATCTGTTGAGGGGCGATTATTGCATTTGGCTTAGGTGTAATAGTTGCGTTACTTAGATATATATTGTATAATAAATCCAATAGTTTAAATTTATTTGGAGTGAAGTTCTTGTGAAATCGG
This sequence comes from Candidatus Nanosynbacter sp. TM7-008, assembly GCF_022828245.2. Taxonomy (NCBI): domain Bacteria; kingdom Bacillati; phylum Minisyncoccota; class Nanosynbacteria; order Nanosynbacterales; family Nanosynbacteraceae; genus Nanosynbacter; species Candidatus Nanosynbacter sp. TM7-008. The sequence goes on from NZ_CP157587.1 coordinate 155,961, forward strand.
AAACACTTTGGGTGCCGTCATCTAAACCTACAGATTATGGCTTTGAGAATGGTCTACAGGTCGCCAAGATTGATAGCGGCTTAAGACAGGGAAAGACTATACAACTTGCTACGCAGGAAGATATGCGTCGCTTGGCTGAGGAATCTTACAATTCAAACCACATAAATAAGACTGTTGAACAACTGAGAGATCAGCGCTATATTCGTGTATTTAGTGGACTAGGCAGCGTTGGGCTTGAAGTCGCGATATTTGGTAATGAAAATGCGAATAAGATTCAGGCTGTTTTGTATGGATGGGGAGGAGATGACCATAATCCAGTCGCAATTCGAGAAGCCTCCGTTCTGGCGTGCGGAAATCCGGATACAGCTATTGTGGTTGTGAATATGCCGGGAGTGGGCAATTCTGGGATGCTGCCCGAGTCTGTTCGTAAGGAGATACGAAAGACTGGTAGCTACGATAGCTTAGGGGAATATGTTGGTCCAGTAATTGACCATGTCGCGAAAGATTTCGACGAGGTTAGTGTTGGTGGGCATTCTTTGGGTGGTCGTGTTGCGACGTCGTCAGTTGCTCACATGGAATCTAAGGTTAATGAGTTACGACTATTCGATCCGGTGGGATCGCGTAAAATGGGGGTTGTTGCTTTGGGGTGGAATTTCATAGTAAAAGAAGGCATGGAATTGATACGTTACGGCAAGAAATCATTGAGTCCAAGCGCAAAAAAACTGGGCTTGGAGTTTTTGCAGAGAGAAGATCCTAAAGTTATTGAGGAAGTTGGTAAACTCTCAGAAGAGTCAAGTGTCGAGTTTGCTTCGCCGAAACAAGGTTGGCGCCAGCAATTCCTTACTGATCCTTTTGCCTTAAGCAATGATGGCTTATTAGAAGATTTATTGAAAGCCGCGCCAAATGTCCGAAACAATATTATTATATTTGTACCCGAAGGTAGTCATTTGACTAATATGCGTGACGTGGCTCGCATTGTCGGTATTGTGAATGGTGAGCCTAAGTCGACAAGTGCTGAAGTCGGACTGTATGGAATTTTGAACAACCACACTCACAATGTCATGAACGACCCTACTGCGTTAGCGATTGTGTATGGCGCTGGCACTAAAGATCTCGCCTTGTCCGCCTAAAGCTTGCAGGGTGATTATTGCATTTGGCTTAGGTGTAATAGTTTCATTACTTGTAGAGTAGTGTATTATAGTGTAGTAATACTTTTTAAGTAGAGGGTGATTTTAGGAGTTGTGGTAATATGAGAAACTATGAAAATTTTACTGAAATTGGGCGTGGAGAAGGTTTGACGGAAGGTGAGTTGCGAACAATGGGTGCGTTAGCAATGAAAGCAACTGAAGAGCTTAAAAAAACTACCATTAGGAAAGAGGCTGTCTTATTAGGGAGCGTTCCATTTGGTTCTTGGGACGAATTCGCAAAAGCTGCACAAGAAATGGCTGCACATAGTTATGAGCCTATTCCAGTTAAAATTAATACAAAAAGGCTTATAGCAACAGCATCCCTAGATGATGGAGGAGAGATGTCTGTAGAAGAGCGTTCCGTACCTGAGGAGGTGTTTATAGACTTGTCAAGAACGAGGTGTGTTGTGGATGCGGATAGAAGTCATAAGTCGTATAAATTCACGTGCCCAGTACTTGAGAAATTTCCAGATGGAGAGCTCTACCCAATACGCGAGGTGTATGTTATATCGGCAATAGATGTTAACGGTAGCCAAGAAGTGGATTTCAAGATTATTTATGGCAACCTTAACTAAACCTAGTTGGCAAATAGTTTCTTATCTGTTATAATGTTTGCAGTATGGTACAAGTAACACGTAAAGATCAGAAGGAAGCGAACGAAAATATCATTCGTCGTTTCAACCGCAGGGTTTTGCAAAGCGGTGTTTTGGCTCGAGCTAAGAGCGTTATGCGTTTTGAAAAACCAATTTCAAAGACCGAGCGTCGTAAAAAAGCTATTATTCGCCGCGAGCGACGAGCTGAAAAAACGGCAAAAATGCGCCTAGGGGTGCGTTAATGTCTGCGCTAAAAGAGCGCATTACTAGTGAAATGAAAGCCGCTCTATTGAGCGGCGATCGTTTTCGTGGTGATGTTTTGCGTAATCTAAAGGCAGCAATCTTAAACGAAGAAGTTTCTTTGGGTAAGCGAGAAGACGGCTTGGATGATGCTGAGATTGAAAAAGTCGTTGCTCAAGAAGTGAAAAAGCGCGTCGAAAGTGCGGATTTATATCGAAAGAATGACCGTGCGGAATTGGCGGAACCTGAAGAAAAAGAAGCGGAAATTTTACGAGAATTTTTGCCAGAGCAACTTGGCGAGGCGGAAATCTCGAAGATTGTAGAAGAAGTTATTGCGGGTATGAACGATGTCTCAATTCAGAAAATGGGACAAGTTATTGGCGCGGTAAAAGGTAAGGTCGGCAATGCTGCGGATGGCGCGTTGGTGGCAAAAATTGTTAAAGAAAAACTCACAAAATAGGAGGAAAAAATGATTGTATTTTTTGGGCCGGCGGGTGCTGGTAAGAGTGTGCAGGGGCAGATTTTAGCGGCACGACATGGTTGGCGTTGGCTTAGTGCCGGGCAACTGTTGCGCGATACTCACGATGGCGAATTGATTCATCGTATGCAATCTGGCGAACTAGTGCCGATGGAAACTATCAACGGTTTGATGGGCGAAGCTCTTAATAAAGCTAAGGATATTAATGGTGTAATTTTGGACGGCTATCCAAGGCAATTAGAACAAGCTAAATGGCTGATTGAGTCGCGTTCACATCACGGAAAAGATGTTAAGTTGGTGATTGTGTTGGAAGTTCCGCGCGATGAAATTTTGGAGCGTTTGAGAGTCCGTGGTCGAGTTGACGACACACCTGAAGCAATTGACAAACGGCTCAGTATTTATCGAGGTGAAATTTACCCGATTCTGGATTATTTGAATGACAATGGTGTTCCAATTGTACATATGAGCGGAGTTGGAACTGTCGGGCAAGTTCATGATGAAATCGAGAGAGAGCTGGTTAGCCGCGGCATTGTTGAGGGTGTAAAATGAGCCAATTGATCACCGGAGAAAAAACGCCGCAACAGATGAAAGATATGCACGAGTGCGGCAAGATGCTTGCGACAATTTACGATGAATTGAAAAAATCCGTAACGGCTGGAATGAGTGAACTGGACGCTAATGATTTTGTAGCCAAGCGAATTAAAGATTTTGGCGCAGAGGCGACTTATCTTACGGACGAAGTGAAATTCCCGGGAGTGATTTGTATATCGACGAACGAGCAATTGGTGCACTCTTTCCCGACCGAATATGTTTTTGAAAAGGGTGACGTGGTCAGTTTCGATTTGGTAATTGGCTATCGTGGAATGAAGACGGATAGCGCTTTTACTATGGTTGTCGATGAAGAACCTAAGGGCGCGAAGAAACATTTATTGCATGCAACAGAACAGAGTTTATATGCGGGAATTGACGCGATAACTGGCGATGGAACGCGAGTTGGCGATATTTCAGCGGGAGTAGAAGCTGTATTGAAGAAGGCTAAACTTGGTATAATCCGTGAACTAGTTGGTCATGGCGTGGGGCTGAGTATGCATATGGAGCCAGAAATTCCGAATTACGGCAGGCGAGGAACTGGTCCGATGTTGCACGCTGGTGACACAATTGCAATTGAACCGATGGCAAGCCTAGGCGGTGAGAAAATTATTACCGACAGCGACGGCTGGACAATTAGTATGAAAGACGGCAGTTTGGGTGCGCATTTTGAGCATACGGTATTAATTACCGAAACTGGCGCTGAAATTCTGACAAAGCTTTAGGCTAATTCACTTGCCAAATTATAGACATAACCTGTATAATAGAGCTTATGCAGGAGCAATCTCGATATGTGGTAGGAATTGATATTGGCACAAAAAACGTGCGCTGTGTCGTTGGTTATATTGACGCAGAAAATGGTGCGCCAAAAATTGTTGGCGTCGGTGAAGCGCCGAATAGCGGAATGCGAAAGGGAACCGTAACGAATTTGAGCGGTCCAGCTGAAGCTATTGATAAGGCTTTGGAACCGGCCGAGCGAATGAGCGGTCATCAGATTAACGCAGCCACATTGAGTATTAACGGATCTCATTTATTAAGTACAAAAGCCGACGGAATGATTACCGTTGGAACCGTTAATAATGAAGTTACGCACGATGATATATTAAGGCTGGAGGAAGTTGCTACAACTGGAAAAGTGCCACAAAATAGAGAGATTTTAGATATTATTGCGCACGCGTATAGACTGGATGGTCAAGATAATATTAAAGATCCAATTGGTATGACTGGCGCGCGTCTGGAAATTAGAGCGAATGTCGTGTCTGGTTTGGTCCCTCACATTACTAATCTACAGAAGTCGGCGGAAATGGCTAAGGTTGAGGCTGTATCTGTTGTTCCGTCAGTTTTGGCGGCAGCTCAATCCGTTCTTACGGAAAGTCAGCGCGAAAACGGCGTTGCGGTGATTGATTTTGGTGCGGCAACTACAGGAATTGCTATTTATGAAGAGGGCGATTTGCAACATCTGGCGGTTATCCCAATGGGCGGTCAGAACGTAACGAACGATTTGGCTATTGGACTTAGGACGGATCCGGAAATTGCGGAAGTTGTGAAATTGGCGCATGCGAGATTTGGCGGTGAGACTTTGGGTGAAGTTGAAACGAAGGTTGAAAAGCAGACGTATAAGTTTAACCAAGAAGAAATTGACGAGATTGTTCAAGCGCGATATGAAGAGATTTTTGAGGCGATTGCTAAAGAACTGAAGCGAGCTGGACGATTAGGAAAGCTACCGAGCGGCGTTGTGCTGGTTGGCGGCGCGGCGAAAGTGAAGGGTGTGGTAGAGTTTACGAAAGATCAATTGAGCGTGGCGGCACGCTTGGGTGTTCCGGCTGGCTATAGCGGAGTTAGCGATGAAGTGAAGGGCGCAGAATTTTCGACTGCGGTTGGTCTGATGTTGATTGATTCTATGGGCATTTCGCAGCAGGTAAGGCCGATAGTTGGTGCAAATGATGTCACTAAAAAAGCTGGCGGTTTACTTAAAAATATTTTCGCTAGATTTAAATAAATGATATACTTTATGTAAGGATTAAGAGAGGGAATATATGCCGCAAATACAACCAAGTGAAGTTCAAACATTTGCCAGCATAAAGGTCGTCGGTGTCGGCGGCGCTGGTGGCTCAGCTATTAACCGAATGAAAGACGCTGGTCTAACTGGCGTTCAATTTATCGCTATGAATACGGACGCTCAGGCGTTGCACAATTCGAAGGCTGACATAAAGATTCATCTTGGTCGTGACGCAACTAATGGTTTGGGTGCTGGTGCTGATCCTACTGTTGGTGAGGCTGCAGCTAATGAATCCCGTGACGAAATTAGGGAAGCGCTAGAAGGCGCGGACATGGTATTTGTAACAATTGGTGCTGGTGGCGGAACTGGTTCTGGTGCTGGTTATGTTGTGGCAGAAGTGGCGCGCGAGCTTGGTATTTTGGTAGTTGGCGTGGCAACTCGACCGTTTAGCTTTGAAGGCGAGAAGCGTCGAGTAAATGCAGATTGGGCGATTTCTCACTTGGGACGCGAGGTTGATACCTTGATTACTATTCCAAATGACAGATTATTGCAGACGATTGATCGCCGAACGCCGCTACTGGAAACATTTAAGATTGCCGATGATGTTTTGAGGCAGGGTGTTCAGGGTATTTCTGAACTGATTACTGAGCATGGTTTGATTAACCTTGACTTTGCTGATGTTAAGGCAATTATGAGTAATGCCGGTTCAGCTTTGATGGGAATTGGGCGAGCGAGCGGTGATGACCGAGCGGTTCAGGCGGCGCAGCAAGCTATTGAAAGTCCTCTAATTGAGGTGTCGATTGATGGCGCCAAGGGTGTGTTGTTCAATGTAACTGGCGGCTATGACATGAGTATGGCGGAAATTCAGGAAGCCGCAGAAATTATTACTAGCGCTGTTAGTCCGAATGCCAACATTATTTTTGGTGCGACTTTGAAGCCGGAAATGGAAGACGAGCTGGTTATTACGGTGATTGCGACAGGATTTGATAGTGATACATTCCGTCAGCAGGAAGTTAGCTTGACTGTAGGTGACGACACAAAACCTGCCGAGACAGAAGTTGATGACGAAATGGTTAAAAATATTGACCTAGAGTTGGACAAGGAAGAATCTGCCGAAAGTTTTGCGACTGAGCCAGAAACTAATATTTGGGAAAATCCAACAGTTGAAGCTGACGACGATGAGGACGATACGCCGGCATTTCTGAGGCGACGAAAGAAGAATAAGGAGTAGATAAAATGGTGTTTAATATCGGCAATAGTCGCGTTATTGAATCACGCGAAGTTTCTGACGGTGCCGCAATTCGACGTCGCAGGGAAACTCCAGATGGCAAGCGATTTACTACGTATGAGCGAGTTGAAAAGCCGAATCTAGCGGTGATAAAGAAAAATGGTGATCGTGAGCTGTTTGACCGGGTGAAGTTGGCGAATTCGACGCGCCGTTCGGTCGGAAAATTCTTTAAGTCTGACGAGGAAGTTGATAATATCATTACAGCGGTTGAAGATTCTTTATACGCGCTGGGCGAATCGGAAGTTACGTCAAAACAGATTGGCGATCAAGTTTTGGACGAGTTAGAAAAGCGCAATGAAGTGGCGTATGTTCGTTTCGCCAGTGTTTTTTACGAGTTTAAGACACTGGATGATTTTGTGGAGATTTTAGCAAAGCGACGCAGTAAGGGCGAGCGGGAATTGTAATGCGAGTAGTTGTGATTTATCGTTCGGAAAGCGATTATGCGCGCCAAGTTTCAGACTTTTTGCGTGATTTTAGCCGACAAACTGGTCGGGTTTTAGAGGAAATGAGTCCTGATTCTGCAGAAGGTAATAATTTTTGCGAAGTGTATGATATTGTGGAGTATCCAACAATTATCGCGCTGAGTGACAGTGGTCAATTGCAAAACCTCTGGCGCGGCTTGCCGCTGCCAACAATTAGCGAAGTGAGTTTTTATGTTTAAGTTTTTTGCTCAATGGTTTTCTAAACAAGATAAGCGTCAAAAAATTGCTGAAATCTCACTACTGACGGGCGCAGGAGTTGGTTTACTGGCGTCATTTATCCTGTCTATCGAAACATTGGTTCTGGCAAAAACTCCAAATACAGTCCTGGGGTGTGATTTAAATGCGGTGATCAGCTGTAGCAGTGTGGCCCAGCATTGGTCTGCGTCGCTGCTTGGTTTTCCAAATGCCTTTATTGGCCTTATGGCTTTGCCTGTTATGGTGACAATTGCAGTGGCGTTGCTGGCTGGCACTAAGTTTCCGCGCCGGTTTATGTTTGCGGCGCAGATTGGCGTCAGTGTTGGGTTTATTTTTGCGTTATGGATGTTCTATATGAGTTTTGTGGAAATCGGGGTGTTGTGTCCTTGGTGTCTAACACTTGATGTTGGCATGTTGCTAATTTTTGGCGGCATGACAAGATACAATATCCTAACTGGGGTTATCACTGGAAAAAAAGTAAAAAAATTTGTTCAAAATGATTATGACATAGTTCTACTGGCAACAATCATCGCTTTGGCTGTTGTTATGATTTTGGCAAAATTTGGTGATCAATTATTATAAGAATTTTTATGTTATATTAAAAAACTTATGCTATAATGATAACCACAAGTTAATTATTAATAAAAATAGTAGAAGTCGAAGGTGCATCTTAATACGATGATGTCGGAAATGAATAAAAACCAAAGATTAATGATCAATCAGCGGCGATTTGCTGGTCCTCGGCTTGTTTTGTTTGCCAGCTTCATGATCTGTGTGGTCGTTGGCATATTCTTTACGGTTGGAAATCTATTGACTCGTCAGGGTAGTGCGACGGTGATGGGAGATATGGAATGGTCATTTAGTCAATTTACTTCTAACGGCGGCTACACCTGCGCCCTCACCACCACTGGTCAGGCCTACTGCTGGGGGCTGAATAACCAAGGTCAACTAGGCAACAACTCCACCACCAACTCCCGCATCCCAGTCGCCGTCCAAATGCCAGCCGGCGTCAGTTTCCAGTCCATTACCGCTGGCAGCCTCCACACCTGCGCCCTCACCACCGAAGGCAAAGCCTACTGTTGGGGATATGGTGGTAGTGGTCAACTAGGCAACAACTCGACTACTGCCTCCCGCATCCCAGTCGCCGTCCAAATGCCAGCCGGCGTCAGTTTCCAGTCCATTACCGCTGGCAGCCTCCACACCTGCGCCCTCACCACCACTGGTCAGGCCTACTGCTGGGGACAGGGTAGTAGTGGTCGATTAGGCAACAACTCGACTACTGACTCCCGCTTCCCAGTCGCCGTCCAAATGCCAGCCGGCGTCAGTTTCCAGTCCATTACCGCTAACAACGTCCACACCTGCGCCCTCACCACCGAAGGCAAAGCCTACTGTTGGGGATATGGTGGTAGTGGTCAACTAGGCAACAACTCGACTACTGCCTCCCGCATCCCAGTCGCCGTCCAAATGCCAGCCGGCGTCAGTTTCCAGTCCATTGCTGTCGGCTATTACCACACCTGCGCCCTCACCACCACTGGTCAGGCCTACTGCTGGGGACAGGGTAGTAGTGGTCGATTAGGCAACAACTCGACTACTGACTCCCGCATCCCAGTCGCCGTCCAAATGCCAGCCGGCGTCAGTTTCCAGTCCATTACCGCTGGCAGCCTCCACACCTGCGCCCTCACCGCCGAAGGCAAAGCCTACTGCTGGGGACAGGGTAGTAGTGGTCAACTAGGCAACAACTCGACTACCGATTCGTCAATCCCGTTGGCAGTTAGTTCAGTTGGCGTTAATGTGCCAGTTGAGCAATCAGCTAGTCGGTTATATAAATGGAACAATGCCGTTCAGCCAGGAACGCCATTGGCTGCAACCAATGCGGTGGCCACTTTACCAGAAGTTGGCAGTTCGTTCCGGATTAGGGTGGGTCTGACGGCGGACGGCAATAAAACTCTTCAAAACACCACAGTTCCTCCTGGCAACATGAAACTTCGCGCTCAATATGCCAAGAAAACTGCCGCCAGTTGTAGTGCTGTGCCGTCTGGTGATTGGCAAAATATTACTACAAACTCCAGTCTGCGTTATGCTGCCACTGGTCCAGCGCATCAAACAGCCATTAGTGCTATCTCTGACAATCCAGTGCTGCCCACCAACAGCCACAATTACGTCCACCAATCGATTGTTCGTCCAACAACTGATTCATCGTTAACTTTTACTAATTATCAAGGCATTGAGTCAGGGCAGACTGGTTTATGGGACCTTGTCTTGGCAGATAATGGCTTGGAACAAAACACCAGCTATTGTGTCCGTGTGGTAACCGACACGACTGCCGCTCCTGGATCTAGTATTGACAGCTACACAACGTATCCAGAATTTAAGACCGCTCCTGGGTCGTTAGACATTCGTTTTAGGGATAATGCTGGCACTACGGTCGCGAATCCTGTCACGAATTTTGATAATTCCATTATTGGTAGCAGTAGTGTAATTACCAGCGCCCTCTTGTCCAACTCAAGCTCGAAACAAATTGAAGTTACGAATACACAGACCAGCTCTGGGTGGAGCGTTGTGTTGTCGGCATCTGACGGTGTGACCGCCAAGTGGAAGCGAACTGGCGGCACAGAATCGTATATGTTCAACGGCACTAATGGTGATCAGGGATTTCTGTCTGTTAATTTTGGGACATCATCTGTCTTAGCTTCGGGCAATTCATTGAGCGGTTCAACTTGTCAAACATCAGGAATATCAAAGGGTGTTGATTCTCAATTTAAGGTGGGGACTGCTACGGCTAACGGCGTTACATTGATGAGCAGCAGTGGATCAACTGGTCAATTGGGATGCGCATTTTTGCTACAGAATGTTCGATTAAATCAGACTATTCCAGCATATCAAAAACCAGGAACTTATGAATTGCCAATGACATTAACGGTAACAGCGCAGTAAGGTTGAGTATGAAAAATAGAGTAAAAAAATTATTCATCGCCATAACAATACTAGCTACTTTGAGTAGTCCTTATTCGGCTCTTGCGGATTCGTCGGCTAATTCTAATTTGTCGCAAGTGATCACTGATTGTACTCATGATTCTCTGGAAAATGGTAGCCAGATGAATGAGTCAATTTGTCCGATTTTTCTGCCAAAATTCTCTAAATTTGATTTGGTAAATGGGAAAGATTTGTTGGTATATGGTGTTTATGATGCGGTACATACAATAGCTGATCCCGCGACAGGACAGCACGATTTGAAGGTTGAGTTTAATGGTCGGACTTTTGTTTTGGGACGGGATAGCGAGCTTAAAGTTAACGGAAATATATGGGTGTTGGATTTTTCAAATTGGCAGAATAATCATCCGGGTGATAATTTTATGCCGCCAGTTCCAGAACATACCTATAACGGTCGTGTTACGACTAAGCTGAAGGATAATGCAACATCCCCAGAAGTAGTGCGGATTGCTGATTTTTCATTTACGACTCCGAAAAAGACCACTGAAGATGTTATTGTTATTCCAAAGATTGTTAAAGAGATAAGTAAGGCTTTGGCTAATACGGGAATTAATTTATGGATGATTATGGCTGCTGGTATTGGTGTAATTGTTGCGGCGTTCATTATGTTATTTATTGTTAAAAAACAGAAAAAGAGGGATGAATGAAAAAATAATCATAATAAGTTATAATGTAATAAATTAAGTAAGGAGAAAAAATGAAAAAGTTAACGTTGTTGATCGTTGCGAGCGTAGGCGTGGTCGGTCTATTGGGGTTGTATAATATGACAAACCCTTCTGTAGCTAATGCCGCAACTACTGCTAACTCTAAACTCTCTCAGACAATTAATCCTGGAGTTTTGAGTACTGATATCCGTGATTCAACGAATTCCTTAGTTAATAATCCAACATTCGCTATGGGCGCTACGACAGTGTCATCTTCATTAGGATCGGGAACTGGTGTTTTTGGGAATAACGACAATCGAATTTATGCCGAAAACCCAGGTGCCGCAGATAATGGCTGGACGTTGACGCTAAACGTAGCGACCCCAGGAACTGGTGTTTGGTCTGCTGGCGGTGGAAAACAGTATAAATACAACGGAACTATTAACGAGGGTCGCCTAACAGTTAATCCAGCTGGCGGTACAGTTACCCCTGTAATTGGTGCAGCTGCAGGTATTACCAAGGGTACTTCTACGACCTTTTCTGGTACTAGTCCTGTAACACTAATGAGCGCTTCAGCGACTGCTAGTAAAGTATGGGCTGGATATATAACTAATACCTCATTAGCCCAAACCATCCCAGCTGGTCAGGCAGCAGGTACATACGTATTGCCAATGGTTCAGACAATCACAGCTCTTTAGTGGACTAAATTATTAAGCGAGAATAGGCATTCTGATGAGTGTCTATTCTTTTATGTGTGACATTGATATAATAAGCATAATAGGTTTTTAAGGAGGGATATGAAGAATTCGTTGAGGGGTAAGATTATTGGAGCGGTGATGATTGCGGGGCTGATTTTGCCTGTGTCAGTGTCTGCTAATGGCATTGGTGGTCGACCAGCAAATCCTGATCCGAATAATCCCAGGACAAGTTCAATTTTCATCTATAATCTTTCTGGTGGCGATTCGAAATCTGACCAATTGTATGTTCAAAACGGGTCTGATAAAGAAGAGACAATTGAAGTTTATTCGGTTGACGGTACAGTTACGACGACTGGTGATATGACTTGCAAGGAGAAGTCGGAGGATAAAGTTGGTGCGGGCAAATGGGTTTCTGTCTCTAAAAAAGAGGTGACTCTTGGTGCGAACGAAAACGCGCTTGTTGATTTTACGGTAAATGTTCCAAGTAAAGCAGATGTTGGCGAGCATAATGCATGTATGGTTGTTCAGCGGAAGGTTAAGCAGGCGTCAAATAATGCTGGCGGCATTCAAGTTCAGACTCGTCAGGCTATCCGTATGGCGATAACCGTTCCTGGTGATATTCACCGCGACGTGACGATTGAGAAGTTTAATGTTAAGAATTCTAACAGTAGTCAATTGTATGAAATTGCCTTAAAAAATTCTGGCAATGTGTCGGCTGATGTTGACGTAAAGCTGGTCGTGAAAGACCCGATGGGAAATGTTGTATATAAAAACGGTGGCGTGAATGCAACGATTGCGAATGAAACGCGGCAGTTTAATTTTGATAGCAATTTGGCGCCGTTTTGGGGCGGAAAATATAAGGTAGAGCTGTCGATTTCCTATAAAAAGAAGGCTGGCGAGTGGGGAATTAGCCAGGACAAAAATGAGCTAATCACAAAAACCGCCGAATCAAAAGAATTGTTCTTCTGGCCATCAACTACAGCGTTAATGATGATTGGCGGTGGAATACTTTTGTTCATTATTTTGATAGTGATAATTGTTATAAAATCAAAGCGGAACAAAAAAACTGTTCAATTTAAAAAGCGTTGAGTTTATAAAAAAGTGATAGAATAGTTATATGAAGAAAAGTTCTCTGATTAGAGCGTTTTTGAGCATTGTAGTCGTGGCGCTCGGCGGGGTTTTATTATTGAAGAACCTCGATATCATCAACATTAGCTGGGATATTTTCTGGGGTACGGTTTGGGCTGCAGGATTTGTGTTGTCTGGGCTGGTGAATATATTCAATTATCGAAATAAAACGGCGTGGATTTGGGGATTATTGCTGGTTGCGATTGGCGTTCTGATTGGCTTAAATTCTTACGGAATAGTTGATGTTAGTATCTGGAAGGTATTTTGGCCTGTAGTTTTGATTGCTGTTGGTTTGGCAATGATGTTTAATACTAGTCCTAAGAGCGTTAAGCGTTCTAAAAAGCTGGATAAAGACGGTGCCTCTAATGAGAAGATTTCTTGTTTTTGGAGTGAAGAAGACGCTGTAAAAGGTGATTATACTGGCGGTTCGTTGGTTGCCACATTTGGTGGCGTGGATTTGGATCTGCGTCAAGCAAAGATTAAAGACGGTTCTGTAATTGAAATTTTTACATTTTGCGGTGGTATTAATATTACTTTGCCAGACGATGTGATTGTTAAGAACGAAGTGCGCGGATTTTTGGGCGGAACTGATGATAAAACTCTACCTAAAGATTCTGCCAAAAAGACTCTATATCTGAAGGGTGAGTGTATTTTAGGCGGTCTGGAAATTAAATAAAGTTCTTGGGATTTTGACGAAAACGCGCTACAATAACAGTAGGGCGTTTTCACGTATGTTGAATTGGCGTGAAATGAGCGGTTATCAGCCGTGAAGTCTGCGGGAAGAAATTGGCATAAAGTCGAGATTAGAACCTGCCGTGAGCTTGCGTAAATAGCAAATAAAGAGCTGAAAGAATCACTTCTTTTGGAATCGAGATGGTACCGTCCGCATAAAACACCCAAGCGGATTCTCGAAGTCAAAAGAGGTGATTTTTAATTGAAAATAATTGTCGAAGGTCTAAAAAATAAAGGAGGCAATATAATGAAATTCAAACATGGAACACGTCGTCGAGCTGCAGAATATGAGAAAGATTGGGTGCAGCGATGGAAAGAGGATGATACATTTAACAAGTCAATCGCGCAGCGTCCTGCTGATAATTCTTGGGTTTTTTATGACGGTCCTCCGTTTTTGACAGGAACGCCGCACCACGGACACTTGTTGGTTAGCACGGTGAAGGATACGATGGGACGATTTCACACGATGAAAGGTCAGCGAGTTGAGCGCCGTTGGGGCTGGGATTGTCATGGGCTGCCAGCAGAGGTTTACGTTGAAAAAACGCTAGGCATTTCTAACAAAAAAGAGATTGGCACGAAGATTAGCGTTTCAGATTACGTGAAGGAATGTCGAGCGGCTATGGTTCGAACTGGCACCGAGTGGGAAGACACGATTGAGAGAATTGGTCGCTGGGTTGAGTTTAAGGGCGCTTATAAAACCATGGATAATAATTACATGGAATCTGTTTGGTGGGCGTTCAAGAGACTTTACGAAGAAGGCAAAATTTACGAAGGTGAAAAGATTTTGATCTACTGCACAAAGGACGCAACACCAATTTCCAAGAGTGAAGTGGCTATGGAAAATAGTTATCAAATGGACACTGATCCGAGTTTGTTCGTTTACTTTAAGCTGGAAGATGAAGATGAGTATTTGCTTGCATGGACGACGACTCCGTGGACTTTGCCGGCAAATATGGTTTTGGCGGTAAATCAAGATGTCGATTATTCTTTGGTGGAGTACGGCGATAAAAAGTTTTACGTTGCGAGCGACCGTGTTGAGAAAGTTATGACGGATGAAAAGCACCAGCCGCTGGAATATTCAATTGTTAAGACGATTAAAGGTTCTGAATTGGTGGGTAAAAGATTCGAGCCGCTATTCGAAAATCGCGGTCCGGCTGCGCATAAGATTCTTCACGCCGATTTCGTGACAACTGAGGATGGTACAGGAATTGTTCATGTCGCGCCAGCTTACGGTGAGGACGATTATGAATTGTGCCGAAAAAATGACGTTCCGATGCTGTCGTTGGTTGATGGCGATGGAAATTATACGGAAGGCAGATGGCTGGGTCGCAACATTTGGGAGGCGAATAAGGAAATAGCGAAGACTTTATTAGAAGAAGGTCGGGCGCTGAAAATTGAATATATTCGCCACGAATATCCGCATTGTCATCGATGTGGCACGAAATTGATGTACCGCGCTCATCCGAGTTGGTTTATGGATATTCAGAGTCAGAAAAAGGAAATGTTGGAGGCGAACGAGCAGACAAGCTGGACGCCAGACAATTTGAGAACTGGACGATTCCACAATATCATCGAGCAGGCGCCGGATTGGAATTTGAGCCGCGATCGTTACTGGGCAACACCAATTCCAGTGTGGAAGGGTGTGAAAAATGATGGCACGGAAGTGGTGAAGGTGATTGGTAGCTTTGCGGAATTTGAAGAAGTTACGGGTCGCAAGCTGGATGATTATCATTTGCCACAAGTTATGGACGTTACGTTTGAGTGCGACGGCGCAGAAATGCATCATATTGGTAAGGTTTTGGACTGTTGGTTTGAATCTGGTTCGATGCCGTTTGCTCAGTTCCATTATCCATTTGAGAACAAGGAAAAATTTGAAGCAAGTTTTCCTGCCGATTTCATCATTGAGGCGATTGACCAGACGCGCGGCTGGTTCTATAGCTTAACGGCGGTAAACGTGGCTTTGTTTGGTAAATCTCCGTGGAAGAATTTGATTTGTACTGGATTTATCAATGCTGCCGACGGTAAAAAAATGAGCAAGAAGCTAAAGAATTATACCGATCCGATGGAACTTATGAACAAGACTTCGGCTGACAGTTTCCGATTCTTGATGCTTTCAAGTCCGCTAACGAACGGCGAAAATTTTGCCTTGGCGGATAAGGACGTGATGGATGTAGCGCGCAAGCTTGGTATGATCTGGAATATGTACGATTTCTTCACGATGTATGCTGAAGTTGACGGCTGGGAGTTTAACGGCGATATATCAGATCCGCTTCACGATTTAACAAATCCGTTGGATATTTGGATTGTGTCGAGGTTGCATCAATTGATAACAGAGGTCGAGCGAGGTCTTAATAACTATAATTTGCAGGACGCAACCAAGCCGATCTTGCCGTTCTTAGACGACGCAAGTAACTGGTATGTTCGACGCAGTCGTCGCCGCTTCTGGAAATCTGAAGATGACGGTGATAAAAATGACGCTTACCGCACGCTCCATTACGTTTTGGTGCGACTCAGCTATATGCTAGCGCCGTTTACGCCATTCTTAGCGGAAGAATTGTACCATAATTTGACGGGCGATAACGAGTCGATTCATCTTAAAGATTGGTTGCCGGCTGGTGAAATAGATAATTCAATGCTACGCGACATGAATGCACTGCGTACTGCGGTGAATGACGGCTTGTCGAAGCGCGCATCAGAGGGAATTAAAGTGCGTCAGCCGTTGGCGTCTGTGAAACTTGTCAACACTATTTCTCAGGATACGCCAGCGGAAGTTGCGCAGTTCTTGATTGATATCGCTAAAGATGAATTGAACGTGAAATCGGTTGAAATTGTTACAGAGTCAGAGTCTGAGTCGGCGCAACCGAGTGTTGTTTATGACTTAACAATCACTCCTGAATTAAAGCGTGAAGGTTTGATGCGCGAAATCGTTCGCCACGTCCAAAGCGCACGCAAGCAGGCTGGTCTGCAGATAGATGATCGAATTGTACTGAGTATCTCCAGTGACGATTCTGAAATATCTCAAGCTGTTAACGCTTTCGCTGACGTCATTAAATCTGAAACGCTCGCCGTGGAATTGAATTTTGTGATCAATGAATCGGAAAAATATGACGCCAAAATCGAGGGTAAATTGGTAGAAATTTCCCTAAAAAAGGCGTAAAAAACTAAGTTATAACGTCTATGCTTGCAAAAGTCAAGGGCAGCTAGTATAACAAGTTCATAGCATAATAATTTGAAAGGATAAGCTATGATTAACTTGATTAAGGCTGGAGCTATCGCTGCATTGGCTACCGTTGGCGTAATATTCGGCAATGTAACCGCGTCTGCATTAGAAGCTAATCCGCCAGCTGCACCAAAAATAACAATTTCCACCGCTCAGTATAAAGGTGAGAAAAATATAATTAAGTTCGAGGGCGTTGCGAACGACCACTATCGATTCGTGCTAACGAATGGCACAAATAAGATTCAGCTGAAAAGTCCTATTCGTCAAGAATTGATGCAGGGCAGTGAACTGTCGATTGAGGATTTGGTGAAGAAGTATTACTCAAGTTCTGCCGATTCAATCCCATACGATATTCCTATTTCAATTGACACATACTGGTTCGACAAAGAAGGTAATTACGATAACTCATTGCGCCAAACTGTCGCATTGACTGTTGGTGGTAATCTGACAAAGGCTGTGAAGTTGAGCCAGACATCGGCAACATTGAAAAACCCAGAAAGTTTGCCGGAAGCTCCTGCTAATCCAGATCCAGCTACTCCAGAAAATCCAGTAAACCCTGAAGCTTCAACTGAATCGGAAAACGTTAATATAGCGACTACTCCAGTTCTAGTAGAATCAACCTCAGTTCCAGCTTCTCCACGCAAAGAAGCTAAGCCTACCGAGACTTTAGCTGAAACTGGCGCGAGTGTATACTCAGTTATTGCCGCTGCTATTACGGCAATTACCGCTGGCGGTGCTGCAATTATTAAGCGATCGTAATTTTGTAGATTCTCATAAGAATTTCAGTAAAAAATATCCTCCTCTTCATGGGGAGGATATTCTATTGACTTTTAACCGTACTTATGCTAATATATCACTGTTAATTGATAAAAATAAAAAAAGTTATGCAAAATTTATTCAACAAATTATTCGGTAGTAAAATAGGGTTTTCGCCAATCGACCCGCTGGCGGATGGGCTTGCTGAGGAAATTATTAAAGAGCAGCGGGAGCCGCAGGCGATTCGTCTGGATGCCGACGATATAGAGGATATTCGTAAGTTTTGGTCTCGTGCGGATGGCGATTTTGACAGATAATAGTGTATAATTAGCTCATGTTAATTGAGTCTTTAATGTTTTTTGCTCGAGCCGGCGGAGGAGGGTCGGGCTCTTCTGGGGGATCCTTAATTTTGATGCTACCCGCAGCTGTATCGGGCGGTGTGGCAGGCTTTGTAAAAAGGAAGACTAGATCAAAAATAGCAGGCTTCTTGGTGGGCGTTGCTGTTGGACTAGTTTTTAGCTTACTGTATTTAGCCGACTTAATGTGGTTCATATGTGCAGTTATTTCTACTTTTGTGGGGGCCGCTATCTCTGTATTTGTTGATAAGCTCAAAGTATTTCGCCAAAATAGTGAGGCGGCTACTAATACAGTTCACCAAGCTTCCTCCGCTGATTCGTTATGGCAGCCAGATAATCTTACTAATTACGCTAGGCAAGTTTTCGAGAGGTTTCAGTATGATTGGAGTAACTTAGATTATGAGTCAATTCATAAGTACACGACACAGAGATATTCAAATCACATTGGACTAGTAATGCAGGCTTTGCGTCAAATGGGTCGTAGGAATGTCGTCGATAACGTGCGGATAAATGAGGCCATTTTTGCTGACGCGCATGACGATGCTAATAATCAAAGCGATCGGGTGAGTGTAGCATTTTTGGCGGAAGCAGACGATAGGCTGGAGGAGGTTGCTACAGGTAAGAAAATCCGAAGTGCTAACGAAGAATTTGCAGAGAAGTGGAACTTTGTTCGTGAAGGCAATGAGTGGAAATTAGATGGCATAAATCAGCCAACTGAAGATGTAAGTACGTTGATTGGCTCACTCAATAAGTTTGCCGAAGATAACGGTATGTATTTTAGCCTGGATTGGGGTAGGCTACTTCTTCCGAAGGGTGGTAACTTATTTTTGCCGCGCTATTTTAACTCTGCTGACGTAAATAACCACGTTATTGGTGTTTGGGATGGTGGCATTCTTGTTCAGCTTTATACTTGTGTGCTTAAAAATGGCAATGGATTTACGGACGAGGGTAAAAACAAAGATGAGGTTAACTATCTTATCGGTCAGATTATGCTGCCCAAATCTTACGGTGGAATTTTGGTCGACAGGGATGATAATAGCATTTTTAGGAAGCGCGTGATAGCTCCGTTTGGATACAAAAAAGTCAAAATGGAGTGGGGTGATTTTAATAAACGCTATACCATTTTTGCCACAAACGAAGATCAGGCGGCGAGCTTTGAGTTATTAAATCCGAGTTTTATGGCATGGCTATATGACCAGGATATAAAAGCTAACATTGAAGTGATGGATAATATAGTTATTCTATATGCCCGGGTTTCTTCTGATGAAAAACGCTATGCGGAAATGTTGGAGATTTTAAGAAGAGCTCACAAAGAGCTGAAAATGTAGGAGGTGCTATGATTACTAAAGCTATTATTCCGGTCGCTGGTTGGGGAACGCGAATGCTGCCGATTACCAAATCTATCGAAAAGTGTATGTTGCCAGTTGGTACTCGTCCAGTGATTGATTATATTGTGCAAGATGTTGTGCGAGCGGGCGTGAAGGATATTTACTTCGTAGTTGGTGAGCAGAGTACGCAGGTGCAGAGCTATTATCGATCGAATATTCAATTGAACGATTATTTACGTCGAGCGGGCAAGCAGGACAAGCTTCCTCTGGTGGCGCCACTTCGCGACGTCCGAATACATTTTTTAACTCAGCCGGGAACTGGTGGTTACGGCACAAGCATTCCAGTTGGTCTGGCGAGCGAATTTATCGAACAGGGCGAGTCGGCTTTTGTGATTATGGGTGATCAATTCTTTTGGCGTGACGATGGCGGCTCGAATGCGGCAGATTTGGCGGAGTTGGTGGAGTCGCGCGGATTGTCGGCTGGGCTATTGGGAAATCCCGTCGAAGAGGAATTTATTCCACAAACAGGAATTATTGAAACTGACGATCAGGGCAATTTTGTGCGAATAATTGAAAAGCCAAAATTGGAAGAAGCTCCAAGTAACCTCAGTAATTCAAGTTTTTACGTCTTGAACAAAGAGATTTTCGAGTTGGCGCGAACTTTGCCGGCGAATCCTAAGAGAGGCGAGTTTGAGCTAACGGACGCGATTAATGCGTACATCGATGGCGGCGGCGTGATTGTTGTCGGCGAAGCTAAGGGAGAATATATGGAATGCGGCTCACCGAGCGGTTGGTTGAAGGCGAATAACACCATGGCGAAAAACGCTACTTGCTAACTGTACTTGATTTTATTGCTAGTTTTTGATAGAATTATTAGAGTTAATTCATAATAATTAAGGAACGAAATGAAAGCAGTCGTAAAAATCTCTGGCAAACAATATCTTGTCAGTGAAAAAGAGTCCCTCTTGGTGGATCTCCTCCCTGAAGGCACAAAAGAACTCACTCTCGACGCACTTTTAGTGATTGATGGTGATAAAATTAAGGTTGGTACGCCAACTGTAAAAGGATCTAGCGTTAAAGCTAAGGTCGTAGAAGCGGAAGTTAAGGGCGACAAGCTTCGCGTTATCCGCTACAAGAGTAAGAAGCGTGTACATAAAGAAACTGGTCATCGCCAGAAGTACACGAAGATTGAAATTACGTCAATTAAATAATCTGAAGAGCCGCTTTCGCAAAGGAAGCGGTTTTTTGATGTCTGTTATTTATGTTCTGCTCATGCTATAATTAAGGCAGGTAAAAAGGGGAACGAATGACAAAAATCATTGCGGTGACAAATCAAAAAGGTGGCGTCGGCAAAACAACGACGTCGATTAACGTGGCGTATTTTTTGGCAAAAGCTGGCAAGAAAACATTGTTGGTGGATTTTGATCCACAGGGTAATGCTACCAGTGGACTTGGAATAGATAAACAGAATTTGGGCGCAACAATATCAGAGGTGATTATGCGACAAATTGACCTGGCGAATATCATATTGCCGACGGAATATAAAAACTTATCAATCGCTCCAGCCACACCTCATTTGGCGAATACAGAAGTGGAGTTGGCGCAGGCGCAGGGAAGGTTTGTTCGCTTACGAGAAGCTTTACAAAAGGCGACGGATTACGACTATATTATTATTGACAGTCCGCCGAGCTTGAGTTTGTTGACGGTCAACGGTATGATTGCCGCTAATTACGTATTGCTTCCAGTTCAGGCGGAATTTTATGCTCTGGAAGGGTTGGGGCAGCTTTTGGAAAGTATGAAATTGATAAAGAAGGGGCTTAATCCACCTCTGGAATTATTGGGCGTTTTATTGACGATGATGGATTCCAGGACTACATTATCTGGGCAAGTTCACGCTGAGGTTAAAAAATATTTTCCAGATAAGATTTTCAAGAATAGCATTCCGCGAAATATTCGCTTGGCTGAAGCCCCTAGCCATGGCGCGCCAGTTGGAGCATACGATCGTTTCTCAAAAGGTTCTCGGGCTTATAAGGCGCTAACGAAAGAAATTATAGAGAGGGTGGAACGATGAAAAAAGGTTTAGGTAGAGGTTTTGGGTCATTGATTCCAACCAATTTGATCGATGAAACGTTCGATCCGACAGCGCAACAGGACGTGAAAGTTTCTCATTTGAGAGATATTGCTATTGATCAAGTTGTCCCAGATCCAGATCAGCCGCGTCGTTTTTTTGATGAGAATGCTTTGAATGAGTTGACGGAATCGGTGCGCGAGCACGGCGTGGTTCAGCCGATTGTTGTGACGCCAAAAGGCGATAAATATCTGATAGTGGCGGGCGAGCGACGCTGGCGTGCGGCGAATAGGGCGAATTTAACAGAGGTGCCGTGTATCGTCAGGAGTATGAGCGATCAAAATCGCCTGGAGGTCTCTTTGATTGAAAACTTGCAACGACATGATTTGAATGCGCTTGAAACTGCGACTGCTTATCAAAAATTGCGCGATCAATTCAATATGACGCTGGAGGAAATTGGCAAGCGTTTGGGCGGCAAATCTATAAGTGCGGTCAGTAATACGTTGAGGCTACTGAAATTGCCGAAGTCTGTGCAGCAGGCGTTGTTTGAGGGGCGATTAAATGAAGGGCAAGCAAGGCCTCTAATCGGTTTGCCTGATGACGCCGCGGAAGATATTATGGAGCGAGCTATTCGCGAGGAGTGGTCAGCACGACGAATTGAACAAGTGGTGACGTTATGGAAGCAGGCGAAGGCTAGTCCAATAGAGAACAAACGCCGCCCAGCAGATATGCCTCACGCAGATGCTGTTGAAAGTCTTTCAAAGCGATTCGGCACAGGTGTGAAAATTCGTACAAACGGCCGTGGAGCTGGTCAGATTAGTATCAAGTTTAAGGATAATCTTGAATTTGAACGAATAAGAGAATTGCTCGAAAAGTAATTTTTATTAGAACGAGCGAATTTTATTGAACGGGAATATTCGTAGGCTGACTGGTCCGACGATATCATAAAGGGGGATTGGTCCCATGCAGTTTCGAGAGTCGCAAGAATAGCTTCCTTGGCGGTGATCGCCCATGACGAATATCGTGCCTTCCGGTACAGTCGTATCGACATCTCCAGAAGTAGGCTGTCCTGGCTCATTTTTATTGACTGAGGTGTCAGGGTTAAATCCGTCGGGATTTTCTGTGTTGTAAACAGTTACGGTACCGTTTTTCACAGTAACTCGCTCACCAGCAAAGGCGATTACACGCTTAACAATATATTCGTCTTTGCCTGTCGAGGCGTTAAAATTCGGATTCTTAAACACAATTACTTGTCCGCGCTTTGGAATATAATTTTTATTCTGCAATTTTGAACCAGTGACGGGCAATCGATTGACGATCAGACGATCACCAGTGTACATCGTCGTTTCCATGCTGGCACCTTCAACATTGAAAGTTTGAAATACAAAAGTGTTCAATAAAAGAGTGCCGATCACCACGCCAACAACGAAAATGACCATTCCCAGGCCATCTTGTAATTTCGGATGACGATCCATAAAAGTAGCGTCCATTGTTTCAATTATAAGCGTTTTGTGTGTTATAATCAATAGATATGAAACCACGCAAACAGTCGATGGACGGATTTGTCGCCAAGCGACCACAGCGAACTTCGTTGGGGGAAATCACTAGCAAAAAAACGACTACGCTCGGGCATCATCGTAGTAACGAAGATAGTCCGCAAGTATCGAATAATGCGACAAGGAATATTCAGCAACCAACTTCTGCTAATAAATTAAAGCAGAATATTAGCGAATCGTTGGCGGCGATTGATGAAAATACCAAGCCTTCTCATCGACAGGAGCGCAAACAGAAGCGTAAGAAAAAGTTAATTACCAGGATTATTCTTGCGATTATCGGAATTATTATTGCAATTGTGGCGGGTTGGCTGCTATTAAAATTATGGCAGACGATGAACTCGGTGTTCCATAACGGCGGAATCTTAGGACTATTTTCACAGCAGAAACTGAAAGAGGATGCTTATGGTCGAAGCAATGTGCTGATTTTAGGTACAACAGATGATGATCCGGATCACCCGGGTGCGACATTGACCGACTCAATGATGATTCTTAGCGTCAATCAGACAAAGAAGGACGCGTATATGTTCAGCATTCCACGTGACTTGTATGTAAAATTTGGCATGGCGTGTAACTCTGGCTACGCTGGTAAAATCAATGAATATTTTGGTTGCGTGAATAACGGAGATAGCGCACAGGCAGAAGCTGAACGAATGGATAAAACGAAGAAATTCATCGGCGATATATTCGGTATGGATATTCAGTACGTGGCGCATATTAATACTGCGGTGATTCGTGATGCTGTCAATGCGGTCGGCGGAGTTACTGTTGATGTACAGAGTCGTGATCCGCGAGGAATCCTTGATCCAAGCATGGACTGGATGTGTCGAGCGAAGGAGTTGAATTATCAGCAACGTCGCGAACGATGTCCAACAGGTCACTATATGCAATTAACTAATGGCAAGCACGAAATGGACGGCGAAAAAGCGATGTGGTTTTCTCGAGCGCGTGGTTTGGTGGCACCAACTTACGGATTGGAACAATCCAACTTTGATCGAGAGAAAAACCAGCAATTGGTACTTATGGCACTGAAAAACAAAGCTACTTCCACGGGAACGCTAACTGACTTTGGTAAGGTGACGTCTCTGATGGATGCCATGGGCAAAAACTTGCGCACAAACATTGACACGAAAGAAATCCGCACAATTATGAACCTTGGCTCGGAGATAAAAGAATCTGATATTCACAGATTGAGTTTTGTCGAGGAAAACAACGTACTTATGACTACTGGCACGGCGGGTGGCGCAAGCATAGTTCAGCCAGCTGCGGGATTGTATGATTATGACGACATTCGCGCTTATATAAAGTCTGAGATTTATGCAACGCCGCTATCTAAGGAAAAAGCCACAGTTGCTGTCTTGAACGGTTCTGGCGTGGCTGGTGCAGCGCAGAAAGAAGCGGACAAATTGACAGAATTAGGAATGAAAGTTGTTCATGTCGGCAATGCTCCAGGTAATGAAAAGCTAGGGAAGACTCAAGTTTATCAATTGCCAGCTGGTAAAGAAAAAACTGCCACGAAAGATAAATTTAAGGAGTTGTATGGCTCGGTTTCATCAGATTCCTCGAAGTATAATTTGAATGTTGATGCACAATTTATCGTTGTTGTGGGAAGTGGCTCATAATTTGGTATAATAGAGTAAGTTATGGAGTTACTGAAAACTGTTAAGCGAAGAACGTTTTGGAGCGAATTAGTTTACTATGTCTTAAATATTGGCTTGGCGGCTGCATTGCTTGTCATTGCTCAAGCATTTCAGACCCCATTTCCAGCGTTAGCGCTTGTTGTGCTGAGCAAATGGCGCATAATTGCCGTTCGTCCGCGTTTTTGGTGGGCAAACATTCAGGCTAATTTAGTTGACTTAACGGTCGGAATTGGTGTTGTTGGTTTGATGTATCTACCTACGTCGGTGTTTTATTTCCGTGTAGCGTTGGCGATACTATATGCAATTTGGCTAGTTGTGATTAAGCCGATGTCTAAGCGCTGGCAGGTTGCTATGCAGTCGTTGATCTCTATTTTCGTCGGCGTAACTGCGCTGATGGTGGTGTCATACGAGTGGCCAGTTTCTGTGGTTGTTATTCTGATATTCTTGATCGGCTATAGTTCTGCGCGCCATTTCCTACACAGTTATGACGAAGAGCAAACGGTTTTACTTTCGGCAATCTGGGGGCTCGTCTTTGCTGAACTGGGTTGGCTGTCGTATTATTGGACTTATAGTTACGGAAAATCATTATTTGGCGGCGTTTCACAGGTTACGATAATCTTATTGCTATTCTCGCTCGTCGCCAGTAAAGCTTACCAATCTTATAACAAACACAAAGTTATTCGATTTTCAGACATATCCGCTCCAGTGATTCTTACAATCGGAATTATCTTAGTGATGCTAGTGTTCTTAAATTCTGTAGTGATTTAATCTTTAGCGCCAGTGAAACGCAGGACCAGGATGTAATTGAGAACTCTCTCTTTTGCGAAACCATTTTTCACGGCTTCGTCAATTATTCTATTGTGCTGTTGAGGATCCGCCTCGATAAATAGTAAGCCTTTTGAGGCGAGACATCGTGGTGCTTGTGAGATCAATTGCAATATCAATTTCAGCCCTTCGTCTTCGGCGAAAAGCGCAATTTCTGGTTCGTATTGGAGCTCTGGTGACACATCCCAATTTTTGTCAACGTAAGGCAAATTGGCAAATATATAGTCGACTGGTTTGAGCTGACCATTAAGTAATGATTGCTGTTGAATATGGACGTCTGCATTTAAGGCATTTGCATTTTTTTCTGCAATGTTTAAGGCTGGTTTGCTGATATCGGATAAAATTACCAACAAGTTGCTCCTCTCTAATTTGGCAGTAATTCCCAGGCAGCCAGATCCTGTGCCAACGTCAATTAAAACTTTTTCGACAATTTCACTGGCGGTCAGTTCTAAGAATAATGAAATTAGATCTTCGGATTCAGGGCGGGGAACTAAAACAGAGGGAGATACAGTGAATTTACGCCCGTAAAATTCTTTATAGCCCAGAATGTAGGCGATTGGTACGCGGTCTAATCTTAGATCTAGTCTGGCATTTGCGATGTCAAATCTTCTGGGGTCAATTTCTTCGTCCAGGTGAGCGTGTAGGTAAGTGCGGTTTTTCCGTAAAGTGTTGGCTAATATCAATTCGGCGTCTAATCTGGCGGATGAAATTCCAATATTTTTCAGGGATTTGGTCGCTGTTTTTAACCAGTCAGAGATAATCATGTGGCTAATTATAACATATATCTATGGAATGTAAAAAGTAAAATGCTTGCAAAAACAAAACAAATGGAGTTTGCAGAAGGATTTAATCTTGAACTGACGACCGAAGAAAAGTTGCGGGCGGCAAAGGAATTTGATGATCTGGTTCAGCTGACATTGCTTAGATTCGCGGGAGACGCGGAAACTTACGATCATACTGAATCGATGGATCGGGTAAAATCGCAAGTTTTATTAGAAATTCCTCAAAAAGACGGATCTTATGTATTGGTCAGTGTGGAATCCGCTCTGCTTGATAATGGAGATAAAGAACGATCCATATTAATTATGGAGTGGAATGAGGGAAGTAAAGAGACGCATGATTATTATATAGAAGATGATCAGGTTTTTAGGTACGATGACAATATTGCTGAGCGGTCGAGAGAGTTAAAGAGAGTACTGCGCCCCGAAGGTATCATCATAATACGTATGGTTGATAGGTGTAACGATGAAATAGAGAATGATAAATTAGAGCAACAAATGGGGCTGAATCGTCAACCAGTCGGTGTGGACGAAATAAATAAGCTGGCAGAATTATTGGAGTCTACTGAGCCGCGTAAGCCGTACTAGTTACTAGCATTCTGAGCTTTCAGTTCACGCTCATATCTCTGTAGATTTTCAATCAAATCATCGATATCCCCGTTCATTGCAGCGGGGATATTGCTACGGCTGTAGTGAATGCGGTGGTCGGTGATTCGGTCTTGCGGGAAGTTGTACGTTCGGATTTTTTCCGAGCGGTCGCCAGTTCCAACCAACGAGCGTCGCTCGGCACTTAATTTGGCGTTTTCCTCGTCAATTTTCATCTGTAACAATCGCGAACGAAGCACGCTCATGGCTTTTTCGCGGTTTTTAATTTGCGATTTTTCGTCTTGGTTTGTGACGATCATTCCAGTCGGCAAGTGGGTGATTCGCACCGCTGAGTCTGTGGTGTTCACGCTCTGTCCGCCGTGTCCGCTGGAGCGGTAAATATCAACTCGCAAATCGTTTGGATTTATCTCAATGTCAGCCTCTTCTGCTTCTGGCAAAACCGCCACCGTTACGGTTGAAGTATGGACGCGACCTTGGCTTTCAGTGACTGGGACTCGCTGGACTCGGTGTACACCACCTTCGAACTTCAATTTAGAGTATGGCGCATCGCCCTTGATCATGAAAATAACTTCTTTATAGCCGCCAGAATCATTGGCTGATTCGCTAATTAGTTCTACTTTATAGCTGTTAGATTCACACCAACGTAGATACATGCGGTATAGTTCCGCCGCAAATAACGACGCTTCATCGCCACCAGCTCCAGCGCGGATTTCCATGATGATATTTTTCTCATCATTGGGGTCTTTCGGGGTAAGCAGGATGAATAATTCTTCTTCTAATTCGGTCAATCGAGCTTCAGTTTCAGTGATCTCAAGTTTTGCCAGGGCAGCCAATTCACCGCCTTCGCTAGCTAACTTTTTGGCCTCTACTAAGTTTTTTTCCAGGTTTTCTCTCTCTTCACCCTTGGAAATAAGCGTTTCTAATTCTGAAAATCGTTTGTTTTTTACCGTAAAATCTGGTGAGCTGTAAGCGTCAGGTTGCGCTAAAAAATTGCTTAAATCAGCTCGTTCATTTTTCAGAGAATCCATATCTAAAGAAATCTTTGCCATATCTATAAAATTATATCATACATTGACAAATATTTCTCAGTATTGTATTATATGGTGACAATGAAAGAATGCAAGGTTGATTCGCGTGATTTGGTTTACGAAAATGCTGATAAGTTGGCGCTTTTCGACGTTGGAAAGTCGTCTGAACTGGTGCAGTGTATTGAAGACCTTCCAGAGACTATGTCAGCAAACGATCCGAGAGTTGATTTGATCGTGAAGAGTTTGTTTGAGATTGACGCCAATCCAATAGAGAAGCCAGTTTCACTACGCGATTTGAATGAATCAATTAAAGGTAATATTGTCAGTGAAACGAAAATATCTATATATGAGGGTGAGTGGCCTGACATGAGAGCGATTCCGGAATCTGACGTTCCGTTGCCGGTTGAATTATTTGTGGCTGCACCGATGATTAAAGATTGGCAGGAAGGGAGAGTGTCGGAATCGAAAGGCGGGAAAAGTAGCCGCGATATTATTAGACAATACGCAGGAATGAATCCGAAAACTAGCCCTCCAATACGCAGTGTAGACGTTGTTGTGGATTCTGATGGCGGAGTATTTTTGGCTTTACAAGGCGACGGCGCTCATCGTTTATGTGCCGCAAAGATGCGGGGAGATCGTGAAATATTGTGTCGCGAGATAAGTATTGTCAAATTGAACTAACGTAAAATAAAACCGCCCAGCGATTGAGCGGTTTTTGAATTATCGGACTAATTTGTCAGATTATTTAGTCTTTTTGTCTGATTTTGGAGAATCAGTTTTAGCTGCTTTTTTAGCGTTAGCTTTCTTTGCTTTGTTCGCCAAAGCTGCTTTACGAGCTTCAGCGGCTGCTTGACGAGCCTTAAAGCGATCAACACGACCTTCGGTGTCGATAATCTTTTCCTCACCAGTAAAGAATGGGTGAGATGCTGATGAAATGTGAACCTTAACCAATGGATACTCGTTGCCGTCTTCCCATTTGATAGTTTCGGTTGTTTGCGCTGTTGACTGAGTCAAGAACGCGAAGCCCGCTTGTTCGTCGCTAAATACGACAGGGCGATAGTTCTGTGGGTGAATACTGCTTTTCATAACTGTTCAATTGTACATAATTTATCGGAAAATGTCAAAAGTCGGTAACCTTAACTTTGCTATTTTGATAAAATTATTATATAAAATAAAAGTATGAGTGAGTTATCAGCTAGTCTTGATGTTTTGGACGTGTTAAATCCGGTGACACCGCCAGATTTAACACTGCAGGCTCAAGACACTAGTCGAGGTAATCTTATGGTCTATGTAAAAGCGGATAATTATCTGGGCACGGAAACGAGCGACCCTTCGTTCATGAAAAGTCGATGTGAAACGACTGAATACGAAGCGATAAATGATTTTGTGCAATTTATAGAGACGACAAAGCATTATTTACCTGATTACATGGAGTATTGCGCTAAAGAATTAATAGATGAATTGGTTTTTTTGGGCATGTCGGAATTGCATTTTGCGGCAACAGCGCTAGCAAAAAGACTTAGGCACCATTTGGAGGTTGATAATAAGCCGGTCTATATTGACGTAGGAAATTCGCTAAGTCAGTGTCGTGTTAAAAACGAGATGAAAAGTAGTCAGTATATTTTAAGTCTGGTCTTATCTAAATTTCCAGACGATGAATTCGAAGAATATGAAGGTAGACTGAAAGTGTATGGCGGTAGAGGTGAGATTGACAAGAGTTCTAAGGTTTTATTTCTTGATGATTGGATTATTAGCGGTGATCAAGTAAAGAAGCGAATTGCAGGATTTGCAGTAGATAATGATCCTGAGAGCCATGAGGCAAGTGTTTTGGTTATGGCAGCTAGTAGTGAATACATTGATAATGGTATAGTTGCGGACTCTCTGTGGGGGGAGGCGACATATCCTGTAGAGGCTTACTACAGACTCAAAAATGACCATAATGATTGGGGTGTGAGTAGAGTGACAGGTATACATTCTTCGACTGATAGCGCATTTGGCTATGAGGTTGATGATATAGCTTATCGTGCTATCGAAGGGGGGATTCTCAAGGGGGAGAGAATTTATAGGTTAACTTTACCTGCGTTGGTAAATATAGTACGACCGTATCGAAATGGTGAAGATTTTGATGGTTTATCGCGATTTAGACAATTGCTAGAGAAAGGGTAATATTTGCAGATTTATTGATTATTTGGTATAATTGCCAAGTAACTAATTTTAATGACACAGTCCGTTTCACACTCCAAATCGTGGGCGGATGAGGCAAAAGGAGAAGAGGATGTCTGTAAAGGTAGACATTAAGGCTTTGCTGGAGTCAGGTGTTCATTTTGGACACAAAACCAGCCGCTGGCACCCAAAGATGGCGCCATATATTCACAGTAAGCGTCAGGATAGTCACATTATTGACTTGACTAAGACTGTTGAAGCTTTGGACAAGGCTTTGCCAGAATTGACAAAAATCGCCGCATCAGGCCGTAAGGTTTTGTTTGTTGGCACCAAAAAACAAGCCAAAGACGTTGTTCGTGAAGCAGCTGAAAAGATCAACCAGCCATACGTAGTTGAGCGCTGGATTGGTGGTATGCTGACTAACGGTTCAACTATTGCTCAGCAAATTAAGAAACTGAAGAATCTTGAAAAGCGAATGGCTTCAGGTGACTTGGAAAAGCGTTACAATAAGCTTGAGGTGCAGCGCTTCCAAGAGGAAATCGACAGCTTGAATATGAAATATGGCGGCATTAAGGATTTGATGGGCAAGCCAGGCGCTGTTGTTGTAGTTGACGCATTGACCGACGCAAATGCAGTTCGCGAGGCTCAAACTTTGAGTGTGCCAGTATTTGCGATTGTTGACACCAATGTTAACCCGACAGGAATTGATTACGTAATTCCAGGTAACGACGACGCTGTTAAGGGCATTCAATTGCTATTAGACTACTTCACCGCAGCTGTTGCTGAAGGTGCAGGTAGTGTAAAGGTTGAAGAAAAACCAGCTAAAAAAGAGGAGAAATAGGATGGGTGTTTCTGTTGACGATATCAAAAAATTGCGTGAATTGACCGGCGTAGGCTTGACTGACGCTAAGAAAGCTTTGGTTGAAGCTGAGGGCGATTTCGATAAAGCTTTGGAAGCTATGCGCAAAAAAGGCTTGACGAAAGCTGAAAAGAAAGGTGACCGCGAAGCTCGTGAAGGTTTGATCGAAGGTTATGTTCACTCTGGTCGAATCGGCGTTATCGTTGAGGTAAACTGCGAAACCGATTTCGTGGCTCGACTTGACGACTTTAAGACGTTGGCGCACGAAGTCGCTATGCAAATTGCAGCGATGAGCCCAAAGTATGTTTCTGAAGCTGACATTCCAGCAGAGGAAATGGAGCGCGTTAAAGCTGAGCTTATGGCTAGCGAATCTTTGGCAAGCAAGCCTGAAGAAATGCGCGAAAAGATTGTTGAAGGTCAATTGAAGAAGCACTTTGCTGAGCAGGTTCTTATGAGCCAGGCTTACATCTTGGACGATTCTAAGACTGTTGAGCAGCACATTAAGGAAGCAATTGCGAAATTAGGCGAGAACATCGTAGTTCGTCAATTCAAGCGAATTGAGCTGGGCGTAAGCGAATAGATTTTCACGCAGAGAAGAAGTCGGCCGTAGCAATGCGGTCGATTTTTTATTTTGTCAATATTTATCATAAGCATATTGACAATATCGCAAATATGTGCTAGTATGGGTACATATCAAAAATGATAGTAAAAACAAAAAAGGAAAGATATGAGCGAAAAACCAAAGGTAAAATTTAATCCAAACGCTGATGTGCCTGATACAATGACATATGAGCTTAGGGATATACCAAAGTCGCGTGATGAGCGTATTGCTGACGGTCAAGAGAAAGTTGCTGCGCTGAAGAATAAGGCTAAAGAAGGTCTTGGTCGCGTATGGAAGGGTTTGAAAGATAGTTTTTATATTGGTGTGAGTCGGGGTTCTGAATTACCTGGACAGATTGCTGAAGGAGCTGGACGCGCTAAGGAACAAATAGGCAATACTTTGTCTGAAGCAAAGAATAAGGCTGCAGAATTGTTTGCGGGCGGTCGAGAGTTTATTCTTCAGAAAGCCTCAGAAGCCCGTACGCGAAAAGAAGAAAGGCAAAAAGCTCGTCAAGAACGCAAGGAAGCTCGGGCTAAGGCTAAAGAACAGCGCGAGTTGGATAGACAGAAATATAACGAAGCACGGGAGCAGGATAAGGCAGGCAATGAGGCTGACAAGTCGACAATTGATAGCAATAAAGAGACTGTAAAAAACTCTAAGCAAGAACAAAAAGAGGCTGTCGTCAAGCTGGAAGAATTAGAAAAGATACGACGAGAGGCGGAAGAGAAGGCTAAGAAAGCTGCCGCTGAGTATGACGCCGCAAAGAAGGCATTTGAAGCTGATCAAACGAATGAGAAGTTGTGCTTGGAGGCTGATAAAAAGCGTAATCTGGCTGAGGCTGCCGCAGTGGATTTGAAGCTTGCTGAACTTGATGTTAGTGAGCAGAAGAGTAAGATTGATTCTGCCGAGGAAGAAATTGATAAGGCTAAGAGTGAAATAGATAAAGCTAAGGAAGCCATGAAGGAGCGTGCAGGAAAAGCCCGGGAACGTAAAAACGCACGACGACAAGCTCGCAGAGAGGCTCTCGGTGACAAATGGGAATCTGCCAAAGATAAACTGGCGCGGGTTGCTGGCAAGAGCGCGAACTGGATGCTGAATCTTGGTAGAAGGGCTGTTGCGGGAGCTGGTAGGGCTGTCGGTAGGGCTGCTAGGGCGGTCGCCAACAAACTTGACCCAGTTGAGGCAAATAGCGAATCAAGCAACGGTAAATAAGCATAATTGATAATAAAACATAAAAAGGATATTATAAAATCATGAATAACGACCAAACCCAATTAAACATTCGAGTAACAATAGTCACCAAGGCACAGCTGAATTCAATCGGCATCAATCTACCGGAAGATCAGATGCAGGCGCTGATTCAGCACGTAGAAGATACGATCAATAGCCAAATTGGCGAAGAAATCGTTGAATCTCTGGACGATGATCAGCTGAAAGAGTTGGTACAGATGCAGGACAATGACGCGCCAGCTGAAGAAATTGACGCATGGATTCGTGCACGAGTTCCAGAATATGATGAGATCATTGAAGATAACGTGGCGATTGTTCTGGGTGAATTAGCTGATAACTCTGATGCGATTCAAGCATAAATAAGCCTAGGAAAAATAAATCCGCCTTCACATGAGAGGGCGGATTTTATTGTGTGGAAATTATTGAGCAGCCGTCTTTTTGGTGGCGCGCATCTGTCGTGGTGACGATGAATTGATGATTCTGGATGGTTTCTTGGAGGAGTTTTTCGCGAGTGGCGTCTAGTTCCGAGAAAACGTCGTCCAGTAGAATTAGCGGTCGAGATTGACTGACTTCTGTTTGAAGTTCTAGCTCTAATAATTTGAACGCCAGCATAATAGTTCGCATTTCGCCACGTGAAGCAACTTTAATAGCGGGCTGATTATGGAGGAAAATTGTGAAATCTTCACGGTGTGGTCCAGCCGAAGTAAATCCTGTGACTATTTCATATTCGCGGGATTTTCCTAAGCGATTGAGTAGGGCTTGGTCGTAATTTTCCAGGGGTACAATAGCGCCATATTCGATGGATAATTGCGTGTCCTTTCCCGCCAAAGATTCGTATAAATTTTTTATGCGAGGCTCGTTTATCTGGAGAAATTTGGCTCGTTTTTGGGCAATGTTGGTTGCATATTGGACAAATTTTATGTCCCAAGCAAACAGGTTGTCGCGCCAAATTGATGAGTCTTCTTGGTGGGACTTTAAGAGTTCGTTGCGCTGTAAAAGAGTGCGATTGAAAGCTCTTAAATCCGTGTCGTATTTGGGGTCAAGTCGGGCGATTAAGTCATCCAGAAAGTCGCGTCGTCGGGACGGTGAGGAGGAAATTAATCTTAGTTCGCTTGGCTCAAACAAAACGACAGGCAAGCGGTTTTTTCTGGTTAAAGCCTTTGATTTGGCGTCGTTGATAATGAATTCTTTGTTGATTTTTCCGGAAATTGAGTCTAGCTTAATACGTCGCTCGCCAAAATCGCCCTCCAGATGAACAATTGTTTGCGGAGCGTTCAGCGTCATGCAATCACTGAGGCTGCCACGAAAACTACTGCCGCGTAGCGCCACATAAACTGCCTCAAGCAGATTCGTCTTGCCGGTGCCATTTGGTCCAACGATTACCGTCCCAGAATTGCTAAAAGTCGCTTCGTGCAGATGATAAGACCGAAAATTGTATAGCTTAATCTTAGAAATCACTCTGTTATTATAGCACGGGGCGCGAGGCAAAATTAGCAGACAAGACGCTTGAAGTTTGATATAATAACGGATAGATAAATTGGAGGAAATATGTTCGACACAAACCCTTATGAAGAAAAAATGAATGCAGCGTTTAGCTTTTTTCAAGATGAATTGAAGAAGGTGCGAACGGGCAGGGCGCACGCTGGAATGCTCGACGGCATTATGGTTGAGGCTTACGGTACGAAAATGCCACTTAATCAAGTCGCAAACGTTACCGCACCTGAGGCGCAAATGTTGTTAGTTACACCATTTGACCCGAGTAACATTACGGCAATTTCTTCTGCAATTCGCGATAACCAAAGCTTGGGTTTCAATCCATCTGATGATGGACGAGTGGTTCGCGTTCCAGTTCCGGCCTTGACCGAAGAGCGCCGCCATCAATTGGTGAAACAGGTTAGCGAGAAGGTTGAGGAGGCTCGAATTGCGATGCGAAATATTCGTCAGGATGCCCTTAAGGACGCTAAGCGAATGAAGGACAATAAAGAGCTGAGTGAAGACGATTTGAAGCGTGTAGAGAAAGAAATTGACGGCTTAATGAGCAAGATGCAGGCGCAAATTGACGAGGCATTTAAGGCGAAAGAAAAGGACGTCTTAACAGTTTAATGAGCGAAACTTTTGCCGACAAAGTGAAGGCGTTGAATTTGCCGTTGGATCAAATTATTGTTATTGGTAGCGGGATTTTGGATCAATTGGGGATTCGTCCAGCTAGTGATATTGATCTTGCGGCGAGTTCTGATTTGATGAAAAAGCTCTCTGAGGAAAGTGGCGATTGGATTAAAAAGTTTGACGACAATCAGCGTTTTTATTTTGTAAAAGATGATGGTTCGGCTGAAGTTTGGGACGGCTGGGTTTTTGATGGGCAGGCTGTTGGCTATGATGATTTGCTTGATTATGCGGTAGAATATGATGGCGTGAGGTTCGTCAATTTAGAGTTTTTATATCAATGGAAAAAATGGCGTAGTCGCGAAAAAGATGTTAAAGATGTAAAATTAATTGATGAATGGAGGGCAGATAATGAGTGAAAATGCTAATTTGCCGCGGCATATAGGGTTTATTGTTGATGGAAATCGGCGATGGGCAAAACAGCATGGTCTGCCGGCGTATGAAGGACATCTGGCGGGCTATAACGCGCTAAAAGACGTGGCGCTAGAGGTTCTTCATCGAGGCGTGAAATACGCGAGCGCTTATGTTTTTAGTACAGAGAACTGGAAGCGATCAGAGGAAGAAGTCCGACATTTGATGAAATTATTATTGAACATACTGAAGGCTGATCTTCCGATATTTATTGAAAACGAGGTTCGCTTGAGGGTTGTTGGGTCCAGGGAAGGTCTGTCGGATCAATTGATCAAAGCGATTGACGAGGCTGAGGAGAAAACTGCCGATCTGAAAAATGGAGAATTGGTTTTATGTTTGAATTATGGCGGACATTTGGAAATTGCTGATGCGGTTAAAAAAATTGTTCAATCTGGAATTTCTGCTGAGGAAATTACGCCTGAGTTGATTGCTCAAAATATATATGCGCCAGAGGTGCCGCCGTGTGATTTGATTGTTAGAACTTCTAGTGAACAGCGGCTCAGCAACTTTATGTTGTGGCGCTCGGCGTACAGCGAATTGATGTTTATTGAGAAGAATTGGCCAGACATGACGGTGGACGACGTGTCGGTGATTTTAGAGGAATATGCTAATCGGAATAGGCGGTTTGGAAAATGATTATTTGGGGAATACTTTTAGGGCTATTTGTTCTCATTTTATTGGTGGTTTTGCATGAATTAGGTCATGCTATTGTCGCCAAGAGAAACAGCGTTAAGGTTGAAGAGTTCGGAGTCGGGTTTCCGCCTGCCGCAAAAAAATGGAAAGTAAAGCGAAGTTTCTTGGGCGAGAACGTAACGTTTAGCTTGAACTGGCTGCCGCTTGGTGGGTTTGTCAGATTGAAAGGCGAATACGATTCCGCAAAAGGCGAAGGCACATACGGCGGATCGACGTTTTGGGTGAAGACGAAGATTCTGCTGGCTGGCGTTATGATGAACTGGATAACTGCGATTGTTTTGTTCACGATTCTTGCGATAATTGGCATGCCGAAAATTCTATCAAACCAAATCCAATTGCCATTTGATACAGAGTTCAGGCGTTCGCCGGTGGCGATAGCAAAAGTTACGCCAGGTTCGCCTGCCGATAAAGCTGGGCTTAAGATTAATGATCAATTGGTGCAAATAAATAATCAACCGCTTACAGAGGCGGGAAAGTTGCCAGTTGTAACGAAGGAGAATGCTGGCAAAAAAATCAACGTTAAGTATAGGCGTGACGGCAAAGAGTCAACTATTGACGTCCAGTTGAATGATGAAAAGTCCGTGAAGGGAAGCGGATATCTGGGTGTTGTTCCGGGGCAGACGGAGAAAATGTATAGCACATGGTCGGCGCCTATTGTGGGTGTGGCGACTACTGGGCAATTGTCATACGAAACTATCAAAGGCGTTGGTGTGTTATTGGTGAAAACCGTGCACGGATCAATTGGGCAAATATTCGGTTCTGCAGAATCAAAAGAATCTGCACGAGCTGATTTGGCCTCTGTCAGCGGGAGCGTAGCAGGACCAATTGGCATATTGGGCGTATTATTCCCGTCGGTTGTCAGTTCTGGAATTGAGTACATCATTTTCGTGGCGGCGTTAATCTCGCTGACGCTGGCGGTGATGAACATTTTACCAATTCCAGCGCTTGACGGTGGTCGCTGGTTCACTATGACGATTTTCCGCTTATTTAAGAAAGATTTAACAAAAGAGCGCGAGGAAAATATTCAGGCAACTGGTATGTTGGTCCTATTAATCTTAACAATTTTGGTGACGATCAGTGATGTTGGAAAACTCTTCTAAGAAATTAAAAAACCGCAAATGGTGGCTGATTTTGGCGCTCCCAGCTTGGGTTTATGGCGTATTTTTGGCGGTGGAAGTTGTTGTTTCATTGGCGGTCGGTGCTTTGGCAAAAATCGGCGTACCTCTCAATTCTGTGAATCCAGTTATTTTTCATACGGTGCTTTCGGTTGTTGTATATATTTTGTCGCTAATTGTCGTGATTTCTGTACCGTTTTTGGTTAAGAAGCGCCGAACAACTTTGAGCAATTTGGGCGTGAATGATTGGCCAACGTTTTTGGAAATATTCATCTCTCCGTTTGCTTTCGTGGCGTACTTTTTACTAACAATGGTTACGATGAGCATTGCCAGTGGTGTTTTCTCGGTGGATATGCAGCAAAAGCAGGCCATACCGTTCAGTCAGAGTATGTTGGCGACTCATTGGCAATTTATCATGGCGTTTGTTGTATTGGTGGTGCTGGCGCCGATTGTTGAAGAACTTTTGTATCGCGGATATCTTTACGGCAAGTTGCGTAATTCTTTCTCGATTTGGCTATCAATTATCGTAACGAGCATAGCGTTTGGCGCGGCACATCTTTGGGTTGGTCCAGATTCGCCATTGCAATGGGCGGTGGCAGTTGATACATTTACTTTAAGCCTGGTTATGTGTGCGACCAGGGAATATACTGGCGCAATTTGGGTGCCTATTATGATGCATATGGCGAAAAACGGAATAGCGTTTTATTTCTTGTTTATCAATACGGGCGCGATTAATCAGACAGAATCGTTATTGCCATTTATATTTATGTAAAGGAGAAAAAATATGCGAATGACACAACTTTTTACTAGAACTTTGAAACAGGCGCCAGCTGGCGAGGTTGCGCGAAATGCTCAGCTTTTGATTCGTGCTGGCTACGTACATAAAACGATGGCGGGCGTGTATTCGTTTTTGCCGTTGGGCTTGAGAGTTCTTGAGGATATCAAGCAAATTGTTCGCGAGGAAATGGACAAGGTTAATAGCCAGGAATTGGTGATGAGCACTTTACAGCGAAAGGAATTATGGCAAGAAACTGGTCGCTGGAGTGATGAATTGGTCGACGTTTGGTTTAAATCTAAGCTGCAAGACGGCACAGACATTGGTTTTGGTTGGACGCACGAGGAGCCGATTGTTGACCTTCTTCGCAATTACTTAAAGAGTTACAAAGATTTGCCAATTAGCGTTTATCAATTCCAGAATAAATTGCGAAATGAGCTTCGCGCTAAGAGTGGAATTATGCGTGGTCGTGAATTTGTGATGAAGGATATGTATTCGGTTCACGACAGCAAGGAGAGTCTGGATAGTTACTACAATTCAGTCATTGAGGCGTATAAGCGTTGTTATGACCGATTTGGAATTGGCGATGAAACGTATGTGACGTTTGCTTCTGGCGGCGCTTTTACGAAGTTTAGCCATGAGTTTCAGACAATTTGCGATGCTGGTGAGGATTATATTTATCTGCATCGCGGTAAAAATATCGCTGTTAATGAAGAAGTTTTGGACGAGGCAATTGAGGAGCTCGGCGTCGATCGTACTGAGTTAGAGAAAGTGAAAACTGCCGAAGTTGGCAATATCTTTAATTTCGGCACGCAGAAATCCGAAGAAATGAAGTTGGTATTTACTGACGCTGAAGGTAAAGAGCGATATGCTTACATGGGAAGTTATGGCATTGGAATTACGCGAGTTATGGGCGTGATTGTTGAGAAGTTCGCTGATGATAAAGGTTTGGTCTGGCCGGAAAATGTTGCGCCGTTTAAGGTTCATATTGTTGCAATTGGCGAAAAGGGTCAGGAACTAGCAGGCAAGTTTTATGACGAGCTGGCTAGTAGCGGCGTCGACGCGCTGCTCGATGATCGCGATGAGCGTCCAGGCGTGAAATTTGCTGATGCTGAGCTAATGGGATTGCCGTGGCGGATAACGATCGGCGATCGAGCGATTGACGGTGATGGCTTGTTTGAACTGACGGAACGATCAACTGGCGAAACGCGAAAAATGGATTATCAGCAGTTGATGGATTTTTGCTTGAGTCGGTAAGGCTGATTATATTGACATAATAAATAGCGATTGATATACTCAGATAGACTTAATCAAGACTAATTAAAAACACTATATTTAGTGTAGATCGTAAGACTAATACCACTACATACAGTAGAGGAGGAAATTTTTATGAAAAAAACTTATCAAATTACAGAAGCTGGAAAGGCTGATTTAGAAAAAGAATTGGCAGAGTTGAAAGGTCGACGTGGCGAGATTGCTGAAAAAATTGCGGCAGCGCGAGACTTTGGCGACTTGAGCGAAAACGCGGAATATGACGCTGCACGCGAAGAGCAAGGCTTGGTGGAAACGCGAATTTTGGAAATTGAAGATATTATTCAGAACGCCGAAATTATTAAATCCAACGGTAGCTCAAGCGTTGGTTTGGGTAGTACAGTTGAATTGCAATGTCCAGAAAGAACCGTATCTTACACAGTGGTCGGACCAGTTGAAGCTGATCCATTGGCTGGACGAATCTCAGATCAGTCGCCAATTGGTAAAGAATTGATTGGTAAGAAAATTGGTGATGAAGTAACGATTAAAACGCCAAAAGCCGAAATTACTTACATTATTAAGTCGATATCTTAAGTCTGGCGAGATCTGCCGCGTATAATGTGCTATAATTATCTCTGTTATGGCTACACTTCAAGATTATCGCAATGAACGACTACGAAAACTGGAAACATTACGTCAATTAGGCGTTGAACCATATCCAGCAAAATCAGAACGAACTCACACTTGTGCTGAGGTTTTGTCTAAGTACGATGAGCTAGCTGGTAAGGAAGTTGTCGTTGCGGGTCGTGTGGCGTCTATTCGCAGTTTTGGCAAATTGGCGTTTATTAAATTACGCGATCAATCTGGCGACGTGCAGCTTTACTTGCAGCGTGATGACGTGGCGGAATTAGATGCTGCGCGCGGTGTGCTTGGCATGAAGCAACTTAAATTGCTGGACACGGGCGATTTTATCGAGGCGAAGGGCGTAATGACCACGACGCAAACGGGCGAAAAATCTGTTGGCGTGCGCGAACTTAGATTGTTGACCAAATCGTTAAGACCAATGCCAGAAAAATTAGAGAACAAGGAAGAGCGCTTGCGCCGACGTTATGTTGATATGAACGTCAATCCTGAAGTTCGCGAGCGATTCATCCGCCGAAGTAAGTTTTGGCAAGCAACGCGAGATTATTTGAACAGTCATGGATTCATTGAGATTAATGTTCCTGTTTTGGAGCACACCACTGGCGGTGCGGACGCGAACCCATTTGTGACGCATATGGATGCGCTGGGTGATCAGCAGTTTTACTTGCGAATTAGCCACGAATTGCCATTGAAGCGATTGATTGGCGCTGGATTTGAGAAAGTTTATGATCTCGGTCCGCGTTTTCGTAATGAAAATTATTCGGACGAGCATTTGCCGGAGCATATTGCTATGGAATGGTACGCGGCTTACTGGGATTGGAAGCAGGGAATGCGTTTTATGGAGTCGATGTATAAAGATGTGCTTCAGAAGACTTTTGATACTCTGCAATTCCAATTAGGCAAGTTCAACGTCGATATGAGCGGCGAGTGGGAAGTTTGGGATTACGCTGAAGTTATTCGCAAGCACTACGGAATCGATGTTTATAACACGACAATTGAAGAAGTTGCCGCTAAACTGAAAGAATATAATTTGGAAGTCGAAAAAACCGATTCTATTCCGCGCAGCATTGATAAATTATGGAAGAATATTCGTAAAGATGTTGCTGGTCCGGTTTGGTTGGTGAACACGCCGAAGTTTATTAGTCCGTTGTCAAAGACTAATCCGGAAAATCCAGAGACGGTGGAGCGTTTTCAGCCGGTGATCGCTGGTTCAGAATTGGGCAATGGATTCTCTGAGCTGAATGATCCGATTGACCAGCTGAATCGTTTCCTTGAGCAGCAGCAAATGCGTGACGCTGGTGATGAGGAGGCGATGATGCTTGATATTGATTACGTCGAGATGTTGGAATATGGAATGCCGCCGGCTTGTGGTTGGGGTTATTCTGAGCGAGTATTCTGGATTTTCGAGGGCGTGACTGCGCGTGAAGGTGTGCCGTTCCCGCAGCTTAAGAGTGAAATTGACGAAACAACTCGGGCGATTTATCCGCAAGTCAACTTGTAATTTTGCTATAATTAAAGCATGAAACGTTTTCTTTTGGGTCTACTAACTGTTGGGCTATTGCTGGCCGGGTCTGGCAAAATGGCGTTTGCGGCGCGCTCGACGGATAATTTTACTATCACAAAATTTGATGCGGAATATTCGTTGAGTCGCGACTCTGATAATCGATCAAAATTGGAAACCACTTGGCGGATTACTGCTAATTTTCCGCCGAACCAAAATCGGGGAATCGCGCCGGTTTTTGTTAAGAAATATGATGATCACTCGACGAATTTTTCATTGCAATCTGTAACTGATGAAAATGGTACGCCGCTTGAATATTCCTGGAATGACGACGAGTTGAGAATTGGCAATAAAAATACTTACGTGGAGGGCGAGAAAACTTACATTATTAAGTTTACACAGCGTGATGTAACTAAGAATTACGGTGATACGGGGCGTGATGAATTCTATTGGGATGTGATCGGTGACGAATGGCGTGTTCCGATGGAAAATGTGCAAATTTCCGTGAAACTTGATGAGTCTTTGGTTGCGGCAAGGCAAGGGAAAGCTTTTTGTTATGTCGGCAGTCGAGGTTCGAAGACGCAATGCGATTTGAGTGAAATTGAGAACCAGATTACTGCGAAAATAGATAAGTTGGGTCGTCGACAAGGTGCAACCGTGGCGGTTGGATTTAAGAGCGGAACTTTTTCTGAATATCAAGAAACGCTGATGGAAAAGTTGATTGGAATTTGGCATTTTATGCAGATTTTGGCTTATACAATCGCGACACCTTTGGCGATTTTTCTAATAATTCGATATAGGCGGTTGGTTGGCAGAGATAAGGAATTAAAACCGATTCCACCGGAATATTTGCCGCCAGAGGATATTAGTGTTTTGATATCGACATATGTTTTGAAAAAATACGATGATCCATTCAAGGTCAAAGGTCTGCCGAAGGTCGCGCAATTATTAGACCTGGCGGTTCGGCATTATATTAAAATTTATGAAGTGAAAAAATCTTCGCTGTTTAGCGGTGCGCAATATGAGATTGAAATTATTAAAGATTTGCAAGAACTTAAAGCCGAGGAAATTGAAATTATCCAGGATATGTTCGACAGTCCATCTATTCCAAAGCCAGGTCAACGCCTAAATCTGAAAAATCTTCAAAATAATATAAAATACATGACGCGAACGCGTGACGATGATAAAAATCTGGAGACGCTAGCCAGAGAGAAGTATGGTTTATGCGAGCAAAATCCAGAAGTGAAACGAATAATGATGGGATGGTTTAAGCGAGTTCTTGTGCTGGCTGTTTTGTTTTTGTCGCCGATGCTCCTTGTTATGTCAATTATGCTCGTCTTAGCGTCCAGAGGTTGGTCGTTAACTGATGATGGTTTAAGTTTGAGGCGATATTTGGAGGGATTGAAGATGTATATCGGTGTGGCTGAGGTCGAGCGCTTGAATATTCTACAAAGTCCTGAGGGAGCGGAAAAAGTAGTTGTTGATGTGAATGACGAAAAGCAACTTGTTAAATTATATGAAAGAGTTTTGCCTTACGCTGTGTTGTTTGGGCAAGAGAAAAATTGGAGCAAGCAAATGGGCAAATATTACGAGCAAGTTGGCGAGGCGCCAGATTGGTATGTTGGGCAAGGCGCGTTCAATGCTGTGGCGTTTTCGTCTGGACTGGGCGGTTTGTCGACGGCGGCTGGTCATGCTAGTGATTATTCTTCAACCTCTGGCGGTTCGTCTGGTGGTGGATTTGCTGGCGGTGGCGGAGGCGGCGGCGGAGGCGGCGGCTGGTAGAATTTGCTATAATTATAGATATGGATTTTTTATTGGAGTTATTTTCTGGCAGGCTATTTTTAGCTGCGATTCAGAGTAGAGGTTGTAATTATGTCTGATATTTTATTGTGGTTGGCGGCGACTGTTCTATTGGCGCTTTCTGGGCTATTTTCCGGTCTGAATATTGGTCTAATGATGGCGCGACCTGATGATTTGAAGCGAAAAGCCAGGCAAGGCGACAAAATTGCGGCGCGAGTGTATCGATATCGAAAAGACGGCTATTATTTGATTTTCTGTATTTTGCTCGGCAATGTCGGCGTGAATACCGCGATGTCGATTTTGCTTGGCAATATGACGAATGGCGTG
This sequence comes from Candidatus Nanosynbacter sp. TM7-008, assembly GCF_022828245.2. Classification (NCBI taxonomy): domain Bacteria; kingdom Bacillati; phylum Minisyncoccota; class Nanosynbacteria; order Nanosynbacterales; family Nanosynbacteraceae; genus Nanosynbacter; species Candidatus Nanosynbacter sp. TM7-008. Next base: position 198,894 of record NZ_CP157587.1, read on the forward strand.
GTTGGCGGCTTGATTGCGACGCTTCTTATCACGATGTTTGGCGAGATTTTGCCGCAGGCGATTTTCTCACAGCGTGGATATCGATTTGTGCGATATTTCTTTTGGCTGCTTGATGTGATTTACGTACTATTTTGGCCGCTTGCTCAGCCGATGTCGAAATTGTTGAATCGCTGGTTGGGTAAGGAAACGCCGCAATTATATTCTCACCAGGAGCTGGAGGAGATTATTCACGAGCACGCCGTCAGGTCTGATAGTCCGGTTGATTATGACGAAAGTCGCATTGCTGCGGGAGCGCTGCAGTTTAGTAAAAAGACGGCTGGCGATTTGGTTACGCCGATGAGCGAGGTTTTTGTCGTGGATTTGGATGACGAGCTGGATGCGACTCTACTAGCTCAGATTAAGCACGCTGGACATTCGCGAATTCCGGTTCAATCTGACGGGGAATTGGTCGGAGTTTTATACGTGAAGGATGTAGTTGGACGAGATTTGCCGTTGCCAATTAGCCAATTGTACCGCGATAAAATTTACGATATTGACAAGAGGTCGCGCCTGGATACGGTCTTAAGTCGATTCATTCAAACGCGGAATCATTTGTTTGTGGTGATGGATGATGAGGCGGAGCTGGGAATTATTACGCTGGAAGACGTGATTGAAGAGATTCTGGACCAAGAGATTGAAGATGAGTATGATGAGGAATAAGATTAAATTGAGGAGGTCATAAAATGTCTGAAGAATATAATAATGGAGTGCCTGATAGATTACGACAAGTTACAGCCGAGACAATGTCTCCCGAAGTGCTATACACACTCGATACTTATCCGGACGTATCGCCACAGGATGTGATGTATATTGATGAGTCTAGAGCAGAGGGGAGTGGTCGTCTAATTATCAGTAAAGGACAGTCTGTTAAGCTACTTGAGGAGGCTGATCTGTCTACTTCTGATCTGGTGATATTGATGAGCGTATGGCAGAGAAATGACCAAGGTGATTTGTGTCGTGGTATTGTCGCCGATTGTCGATTTTATAGCGGACGCTTTGATGTTGAGTATGGCGACGAAGAGATTGATGATTACGATGGAGTTGATGATGAAGTCTACAATAAGGACGACGAGCAGGTTATCTCTGCAGTAATTGATTACGGAGATGATAGAGAAGTCAAGATTTGGGGAGATCCGATGTTTTTTGATGCCGCTAGATATATGGCTGGTTTGGTAGATAATGAGTCGATAGAAAATAATGGAGTTTCCGCGGGTGATCGTGAGATTCAGGACAGCGTGAACGACGACGGGTTGCGGGAGCGTGTGAGCACTGAGCCTTTTTATAGGCGCGCGCTTAATGGCTTGGCAAAGATAGTTAAAGCTAAGCGAAAATAGCGATTCCTAAGCTGACGGAATTTGTGATTTTTGAATATTTTTTCAAAAATACCTTGACTATTTAAGATACCTTGTATAACATAGTACTATGTATAGTAAATCAACAAGGAGCTTAATGTGAGAAGAATTGACATTATTAAACGCGCCGGTCGAAATTTGGGGCAATCAAAAGGTCGCACGATTTTAACCGCGCTGGCAATTTCAGTTGGGGCGTTTACGATTGGTCTGGCGCTGATGGCTGGAGAAGGCGGTCGGCTGTATACGAACAGTATGGTCGACGCGGCTGGCGATAAAAAATCTGTTTCGGTCTATAAAAAAGTGACCTCGTCGGGACCTGATAACAATCTTCCAGAATATAGCGACTCGGAAGATACGGAGAAGGATCAGTCTAAGGCGATAGAAAAATACTCGATGACTGATAACGACGTGAAAAAAATACAGAAAGTTCCGCACGTAGAAAAAGTGACGCCAGCTTATTCTATGTATGGAGTTTTATACGCCAAAAGTTCGGCAAGCGACAAAAAATTCGTGCCGAGTGTAACCGTGAAGTTTGATAAAACTCGAATGAAGTTTGCGGCTGGTAATTTGGACAATTTTATGCCGAAAAAAGGCGAAGTTGTTATTCCGGAATCTTACGTAAAAGAAATGGGATTTAGTGATGCAAAATCGGCAATTGGACAAACGATTACGCTGGGATTGAAAAAAGGAGATTCGCTGAGCAAGAACGCTGACAAGGAAATATCTCTGAAAGTTGCGGCAGTCGATAAACCTTCGGACACGATTCTGTTTTATCAGCCAGCTGTGCGCGTTTCTGTGGACGACGCTAAGGATATTTACGACTTTAGCCACCCTAAAAATTTGCCTAATGATTATTCTTACGTAATTGCGTCGGTTGATGATGAGAAAAACGTTGAGGCGGTGAAGAGTGAACTTGGTAAGGATTACGTGGCATCTTCGGTTCAGGATGTGCGCAAGGCTATGCTTACTTTTGTGAATATGGCTCAAATGGCGCTGATTGGGTTTGGCGGTTTGGCGCTGCTTGCGAGCGTGTTTGGAATTGTTAATACGATGTACATTTCTGTTCTGGAGCGAACTAGCCAGATTGGGCTAATGAAAGCTCTGGGAATGCGAGGTCGTGATATCGGTAAAATGTTTAGATATGAAGCGGCGTGGGTTGGGCTTCTCGGCGGTTTGATCGGCGTTGGTTTGGCGAGTTTGATGTCGCTACTCAATCCTATGATTGCTAATTTCCTGAAGTTGGAGCAAGGCACGAATTTATTAGTCATTAATCCTTTACAAATGGGACTTTTGATAATCGGGCTGATGATTATGGCGGTACTTTCTGGCTGGCTACCGAGCCGCAAGGCAACAAAATTAGATCCAATTGAAGCGTTAAGAACGGAATAGGAGAATTGTTATGATTGAGCTTAAAAATGTGACGAAAATTTACGGCAAAAAGAAGAACCAGTTTGTGGCGCTAAATGATGTGAGCTTGCAGATTCCAACGGGTGTGAGCGTGGCGATTTTGGGAAAATCTGGTTCAGGAAAATCAACGCTGATGCACGCAATTTCTGGCTTGGATCGACCGCAGCAAGGTGAGGTGATTATTGACGGTCAGGACATTCTGAAATTGAAACAAAAGCAAGTTGACGAGTTTCGCGCGAGAAAAATAGGTTTTATTTTCCAGAGTTTCTTTGTTCAGGGAAATGAAAGCGTGGCGGATAATGTGAGTTTGCCGCTGGAAATTGTGAAAATGCCAAGGGGCTTGAGGGAAAGTAAGATCAATGAGGCGTTGAAGGCGGTGGACTTGTATGAGAAACGAAAGAATCGTGCGAAGGATTTGTCGGGCGGTCAAAAGCAACGTTTGGCAATTGCGCGGGCAATTGTCGGCAGTCCTCAGATCATTTTTGCGGACGAACCTACGGGAAATTTGGATAGCGAAACTGGCGCGAAGGTGGAAGAATTGCTGTTCAATTACAACAAGCAAGAAGGCGCAACGCTGATTATCGTGACGCACGACGTTGACTTGGCCAAGAAATGCGATTATCAAATCCTGATCAAAGACGGAAAAATTAAGGGTTCTAACATACCGAAAGAAGGTAAAAGTGGACGTTGATAGCTATGCGGAAAGCTTGGCGGTCCAATTGCGAAAAGGATTTTTGGTTTACTGCGTTTTACTGGTTTGTTCCAATAAGGCGCAGTACGCCGGCGACATTGTTAAGCAATTGAACGATTCAGATTTAACGGTGGTCGAAGGTACGATTTATCCGCTACTGAATAGGCTGCAGAAGGACGGATATTTGCAACACGAATGGCAGGAAAGCGAGCAAGGTCCGCCGCGAAAATATTATTCATTGACAAATCACGGCGATAAGTTGATTCATGAACTTAAGGATCGCATAAATATGCTAAATAATTCGCTTGATAACTTAGAGAAAGGAATAAAATAATGAAGGAAATAACTAGGATTCATCTGGCAAAAACGGCGTTTAGTGTGGAAATTGACGCTAAGAAATCGCTAGAAAAATATCTTAATTCGATTCAGAAAAATATGCACGCCGACGCGGAAGCGATGAGGGAAATAGAGGCGCGAATGGTTGAAATTCTAGCCGAGCGTGGCGTGATGAAAGAAGGCGTTATTGGCGACGATGATGTTTTGGCGATTAAAAATCAAATGGGCGAACCGCGTGATTTTTCGGATGATAGCGATGACCTAACGAATGAATTGACGGATGATAATGAAAAACCAGAAAAGCAATTGATGCGCGACACGGACGGAGCTGTCATTGGCGGTGTGTGCGCGGGAATAGCGGCATACTTTAATATCAATCCGTTGTGGGTGCGACTTATTGCAATTATCTCGCCGTTCGTAACATTCGGCACGATGGTGCTGGTTTATCTCGCGATGTGGGTGTCAATGCCGCCAGCAAAAACCGCGTCGGACAAATTACGAATGCGCGGGAAGCCAGTAACTTTGATTGCACTTAAGGAGGCTTCCGCTGATGGAAGTTCAATTGCGTCTGTCAGAAAAACTCCAATTGCGAAATTTTTCCAATATTTTATCGGTGCTGTGGTGCTACTTACGACGCTAGCGGTGCTGTTTGGGCTGATTGTTGGCGGGGCGCTTGGTGTTTCCGTGGTTAATATGCTCGGCGGTTTGGGAATGCAAATATGGGCGTGGGGAGTGTGGATTTCCTTAGCAATTGGCGGAATATCAGCGGTTATATTTGGCGCAATTGTAACGCGTAGCATATTCGCTTGGAAGGTCAATCGAATGTCTGTAATCACAATGATCGTGGCGGCGTCCGTTGTTTTTATGAGTTTGGCAAGCGCCGCAATATTTAGCGCGCACGCTGGCTTGGAATATGCGCGTGAATCGCAGCAGCTCACGAAGAAAGTGAATATCGATATTCCAGATACGACAAACGCTAATTCAATTTTTATCGATATGCCAGTGGGGAATGTTTCGCGAATAAATTCTGACAAGTTCAAGGTGGAAGCGGAGTTTGTGGATTTACCAAAGGCGAATAAGCCAGAAATTAACGTGCGTCGCGATGGCGATAAAATTGTGCTGTCCGCTTCTGAAAAGTGTAACGCGATATTCTTTGACGGCTGCTTGAAGTTTTATAAGCCGATAACTGGCTTGAAAATTTATGCTCCTGCGGGTGTGAATGTCAGCGGTTTGTTCTATCATAACTCGATTGAAGCAGAAAATTCCGAATCTTAGGCTCGTGCATTTGAATGATTTTACCGCTAATGCTACACTTGAAGGATGAAAGGTAATTTTTAAGCGTGGCGTGGTGGCAAGCAATTATTCTCGGCGTAATCGAGGGAATTACGGAATTCTTACCGATTTCTTCTACTGGGCATCTGACAATTGCTGAGAAGTTGTTGGGAATGCGAATTGACGATCCGAGCGTCGTGGCTTTTACGGCGATAATCCAGATCGGAGCAATTTTGGCGGCAGTGATTTATTTCTGGAGCGACATTTGGCGAATTTTACAGGCTTGGTGGCGCGGTTTATGGTGGAAGCGAGCGCGTCGAAAGTTTGATTATAAATATGGTTGGGCAATTATTATCGGCTCAATTCCTATTGCGATTGTCGGATTATTATTTAAGCATGAAGTTGAAACGGTTCTGCGCAGTTTGTGGTTTGTGGCGTTCGGGCTGATTGGCTGGAGTGTTGTTATGTGGCTGGCTGACAATCGTGCGGTAAATAACAAGCGTGGCGAAACTGAGACAAGCTGGAAAGACACGCTGGCTATTGGCGCGGGGCAGTGCTTGTCTCTCATTCCGGGAGTTAGTCGCTCTGGCGCAACAATTTCAGTCGGTCTGTTTCGTGGATTTGACCGCGTGTCGGTTACGAAATTGAGTTTCTTCTTGGGTATTCCAGCGTTGGTCGCAGCAGGACTATTGGAAGTCGCTACCAAATATAAGCACATTTCTGGCGGCGTCGGCTGGACTTCAACCATAATCGCCACGGTAATTTCATTCGGCGTCGGTTATTTGGCTGTGTCGTGGCTGTTAAAATTTATTCAGAGCAATAATTTTCGACCGTTTATAATTTATCGATTTGTCCTGGGTTTGTTGTTGTTGGTTATGCTTGGTTTGGGAGTGATTTCTCACGTTTAATGAGATTGATTTTTCATATTGCTGCATGTAAAATAAAAGCATAATCAATATCAAATAAAGTTTAAAGGAATATTTTAAGTGGAGCGAGAAAATACAAGAAAGCCTGCATCAAAAGCTTTCGTGCTAAGTCTTTTTATGATCACAATAATACTTATAATATTATTGTTTTTTATTAAGATTTCACCACGTGGAGTAATTGATCCGAATGCAGTTTCTATTCGTCAGGATTCGGGCGAGATTCAATATAAGTATGCTGATGGCAATTGACAGAAGATAGTTTCGCTTGAGGATTTGAAAAATAAGGATAACGGTACTAATAAGGAAGATGACAAGAAAGAATCTAGCAAATCTGATAGTCGCGAAATTGAGATCCAGAAGAACTCCTTGTATATACAGTGGCGATATGCCGGGGAATCTGAATGGAAAAATATCATAGCCTACTCAGACTTAAAGGGTAAGGATGGCCGAGACGGTAGAGATGGTCTTAATGGCCAGAATGGCAAGGATGGGCGAGACGGTATTAACGGCAGGAACGGTCAAGATGGCAAGGACGGTCTTAATGGTCAGAATGGTAGAGATGGTCGAAAAGGCGACAAAGGCGACACTGGTGCGGCGGGTCCCGCTGGGGTAGCTGGAGCCACGGGAGCTACAGGAGCTACAGGTGCAACTGGTGCTACAGGAGCGGCTGGCCGAAATGCTACAATTTCTGTAACTAATAGTACTCAGCCTTGCTCGACTGGATTGACTATTACCGGAAATGGCACAAGTAACCTAGGTTTACAATTTACAGGTAAGAATCTTCCTGCGGGTGGTAAAACAAATCAAGTACTCGGTAAGAAAACTGATGACGACTGCGACGTAGAATGGAAAGATTCGTATGAAATTCGCGGGACTGGTATGCCTGAAGGCAATGTTAAGGCTAGTGTTGGTACGTACTATACCGATACAGCTGCTACAAACGGTGCCGTTCGCTGGATTAAAACTCGTGGTAGTGATAAAACAGGTTGGAAGGTTGTATATGGTGACACTGGCTGGAGAAGTGTTCCTCAAATTCTCTCAACATCCATGAAAGCTAGCGTGGTTAAGGTTCGACGAATTAACAATACTGTTTATCTATATGCAGCTCTTACAGGCTGGGCCAACAGCTGGAACGGTGGTGGTGCTGCGTTGCCAGATGGGCTGCGTCCTAGTGACCAGATGCAAGGTCCTTCTGCTGGACGATGGGGTGGCTCGTATTTGACTTGGATCGTTCAAACTTTCGGGATGATTAACGCTGAAGCAGCTAGCGCTCAGAATCCAACGCCAACACTTCCCCCGATTGTTAGCGTATCATATGTGCCAAATGACAATGTTCCATGGCCAACGACGTTACCTGGCACGGCTATGTAAGTAAATTATTTAAACTTATCTAAAAATCCCCGTCTGTTAAATCCGGCGGGGTTTATTTATATATAGTCTATGTTGTTATATAATTGAGACATGTTAGACATTAAGTTCATCAGGGAAAATGTCGATTTGGTGCAAAAGTCGGCAAACGATAAAGGCTATAAAGTTGATATTGCGGCATTGTTGCAATTAGACGATGAGCGTCGCGATTTACAGAAGCAGGTTGAAGCGCTACGCGAACAGCGGAATGTTATTTCAGCGAAAATGAAAGGCGGCCGACCAGACCAAGAACTGATTGATCAGGGCAAGCAATTGAAAGTTGAGCTGGCAGAGCGTGAGAGTTATCTGAAATCGACCGAGGAAAAAGTTGCGGCAATTCTTAAAAACGTCCCGAATATCACTTTTGACGACGTACCTCTGGGCGGTGAAGAAGATTCCGTTGAAGTAAAAGTTTATGGCGATTGTAAAACTGGTGCAAAGGACCATCTGGATTACGCTGTAAGCCGCGGCTGGGTGGACTTTGAGCGTGGCGCTAAGGTGGCTGGTGCGAAGTTTTACTACTTGAAGGGTGATTTGGCTTTGCTGGAAAATGCCGTAACTCAATTTGCCTTGGATTACGTAACAAAGCAGGGCTTCACATTTATGACTGTGCCGCATATGGTCAATTTGCGAACGGCTGAAGGCGCAGGTTTTACTCCGAAGGGTGAAGGTAGTAATGAATATGTAGTTGACGGTGAAGATTTGACGCTAATTGGTACGGCGGAAATGCCATTAACCGGCTATCACGCGGATGAGATTTTGGACGAGAAAGATTTGCCATTGCTATACGCTGGATATAGTCCTTGCTATCGAAAAGAGGCGGGGACATACGGCAAGCACACGCGTGGTCTGTTCCGAGTTCACCAATTTAATAAACTGGAAATGTACGCGTTTTGTCTGCCGGAGCAATCTAAAGAGATTCATGAGAAAATTCTTAGCGTTGAAGAGGCGCTTTGGCAGCAAATTGGGATTTCTTATCACGTGGTTAATATTGCGGCGGGCGATTTGGGTGCGCCGGCTGCAAAGAAGTACGACATTGAATATTGGTCGCCAGTTGACCAAACTTACCGTGAGCTGACGAGTTGTTCGAACTGTACTGATTATCAAGCTCGTGGTTTGAATATTCGAGTTCGTCGAGAAAACGGCACGATTGAATCTGTTCACACTTTGAACGGAACTGCGGTGTCGCTGGCTCGCTCATTGGTGGTGATTTTGGAGAATTTCCAGAATCCAGATGGAACTTTGACTGTCCCTAAAGTACTTCGTCCGTATATGAATGGTCGTGACGTGATATAATAGAGAGCATACTAGTTAGTAGGAGGAAAAATGATTAAGGATATTACAATTACTGGCGTTAAATATGAGCTGAACGCCACAACAAAAAAATACGTTGAGCGAAAAATTGGTTCTCTGGGAAAATACTTGCCACGCCACGCGCGAAAAAGTGCGTCTGCAGACGTTAAGATTAAGCAGATTGACAATCCTGGCGGCAACAAGTACGAAGTTGAAGTTATCATCAATGTGCCAGATAAGAAAATTATAGCTAAGGATTCAACCATGAACGTTTTGGCTGCAGTGGATATTGTTGAAGCTAGGTTGAATGGTCAAGTTCGTAAGTACAAAGACGATGTGCTGGCTCACGTTGGCGGAAGTCGTGGGGTTTTGGCGAAGCTAAAGCAAACTTTCGGCCGAAAATAATTGATAGATGAAATTAGCAGGAAAGCGTTCAGATTCTGGGCGCTTTTTCTTTTCAAATTGCCCGAAAAAAGTTATAATAAAAGAAGTTTTTGAAAATGCCTGAAAGTGAGGGAGTTTTAAGGTTTATGGCAATTACACAACAAAAAGCGCTGAGTAAGATTTTTGGCGATCCACAGAAGAAGATTTTGAAACGATTGCGTAAGCAAGTTGACGTTATTAACGGTCTGAATGACAAATATGAAAAGATGTCCGACAAGGAGCTTCGGGCGCAGACTGATGAGCTGAAAAAGCGTTTGTCGAAGAAGAGTGTGACGCTTGATACGATTTTGCCAGACGCGTTTGCTGTAGCAAGGGAAGCCGCTAAGCGTGTGATTGGTGAGCGTCCGTATGACGTGCAGTTGATTGGTGGTATGGTTCTTCATGAGGGCAATGTTGCCGAGATGAAAACTGGTGAGGGTAAGACTCTTGTGGCGACGCTGCCAACTTACTTGAATGCTTTGGAGGGCAAGGGCGTTCATGTGGTGACAGTTAACGACTATTTGGCGCAGCGTGACGCTGGTTGGATGGGTCAAGTGTATGATTTTCTGGGCTTGACCACCGGTGTGATTATCAATGAAGCGTCATTTGTTTATGATAAAGATTACGACAATGAGCATCACGACGATCCTCGAATGCGAAAACTTCGTCCGGTTTCGCGTAAGGAGGCTTATGCTGCGGACATTACGTACGGCACGAATAACGAGTTTGGTTTTGACTATTTGCGCGATAACATGGTTAACGATGTCGATTTGCTCAGGCAGCGTGAATTGAACTTCGCAATTGTTGACGAGGTTGACTCAATTCTGATTGACGAAGCTCGTACGCCACTTATCATCTCTGCTCCAGCGGCTGAAAATCCTGACAATTATTATACGTTTGCTAAAATAGCCGCGAAGTTGGTTCCGGAAGATTACGTTTTGGATGAGAAGCGCCGAAGTGTTGCCTTGACTGATGAAGGTGTTGAAAAGGTCCAGAAATTGTTGGGAATAAAAAACTTGTACACACCAGATCACGTGCGCAGTGTTTATCACATGGATCAGGCTTTGCGAGCACAGACATTATTCAAGCGCGACAAGGATTATGTTGTAACTAATGACGGCGAAGTAATTATCGTTGACGAGCATACTGGTCGTCTGATGCAGGGTCGCCGCTACAACGAAGGGTTGCATCAGGCGATTGAGGCGAAAGAAGGTGTTCCTGTGCTGGAAGAAAGCATGACCTTGGCGACAATTTCATTCCAGAATTATTTCCGTTTGTATAATAAATTGAGCGGCATGACTGGTACGGCGTTCACTGAAGCCGAAGAGTTCCAGCAAATTTATTCACTTGACGTTATTCAAATTCCACCGAACAAACCAGTTATTCGCGAGGATAAGGAAGATCTGATTTTCAAGACTGAAAAGGCCAAACTTAAAGCTGTAGCTGAGGCGATTAAGGATTACCACAAGCAGGGTCGTCCTGTTCTGGTTGGTTCTGGTTCTATTGAAAAGAATGAACAAATTGCCAAATATTTGGAAAAAGAAGGCATTAAATTTGAGATTCTGAACGCTAAGAACAATGAGCGTGAGGCTGCGATTGTGGCGAAAGCCGGTGAAAAAGGTGCGATTACTTTGGCTACAAATATTGCTGGTCGCGGTACTGACATTAAGCTTGGCGAGGGTGTCAAGGAATTGGGCGGATTGGTTGTTATCGGTTCGGAGCGACACGAATCACGCCGAATTGACAATCAGTTGCGCGGTCGTGGCGGACGTCAGGGTGATCCAGGCGAGACTCAGTTTTATGTTTCGACCGAAGATGATTTGATGCGAATTTTCCAGGGCGAGCGAATTGCGTCGTTGATGGATAGATTGGGTGTTGATGATGATACGCCAATCAGAACTCGCGCCGTATCGAAAACATTGGAAGCGGCACAGAAGAGAGTTGAAGGCTACAATTTTGATACGCGCAAAAATGTTGTTCAATACGACAATGTGATTAACCGTCATCGTCGCGTCGTTTATGTTATGCGACGCAGGATTTTGGAAGGCGATAATATCAAGCCAGAAATTGAGCGTTTGCTGAAGGCTAAAGTTCACGAATTGACAACTCTTCCATCAAAGAATAATCCAAAGTTTGTCGAGGATTTCTCGGTTATTTTCCCGGTTGATAAGGAAAAAATTGAAAAGGTTGGCAAGGAGAAGAAAGATCGTTTGCGCTATGAGAAGGCGCTGGAGCTGGTCGAAGAAGCTTACGCAGAGAAAGAGCGTGAGATTGGCGCTGATGATTTGCGTGGAGTTGAGCGCGAAGTTTATATGGCGGTGTTGGATACATTGTGGATGCAGCATTTGGAAAATATGCAACATTTGCGCGAGGGCATTCACTGGCGAAGTGTTGGACAGCGTGACCCTTTGGTGGAATATCGATCAGAATCCCAGAAGTTGTTTGAGAGTTTGCAAGCTAATCTCCGCGATGAAGTTCTAGCAACGATATTTAATATCCATAAAGCCGACGCTACAGTTCGTCAATCTCAAGACGACGAATATGACACTGAGCTAACTAGGTTGGCAGAAAATGCCGTTGAGCGTGGCGTAAATGAAATTGGTTCGGGCGAGGAAAATCGTGACGATGACTTCTCTGTGAAAAAGGGTAAGACTAGCGCGGAATCAAATCGTGCGAAGAATCAAGCTCGAAAGAAGAAAAAGGCTCAGCGACAGAACCGTAAGAAAAATCGTAAATAATCAGAGAACTAGGCAATGAAACATACAGTTGAGGAAATTAGACTGAAGAATGGTGCGCGCGGCTTGTTGATTGACGTTCCAGATGCTACGGTAATGAGTTTTCAGGTGCAGTTCAGGGCGGGAAATCGCTACGTTCTGAATAAAGATATTTATGAAACTGCTCACATTATGGAGCATATGGCGTTCGGTGCGAATGAAAAGTTTCGTTCGGAGCACAATTACGAGCAGGAATTTACCAAGAACGGCGCCTATCACAACGCTTACACTTCTGACTATTCAATGGTTTATGAAGCGATTTGTGCGGATTTTGAGTGGGACAGGATTTTGGAGCTTCAGAGATTGGCTATTACAACGCCGCGATTCAACGCTGATGAGCTTGAGGCGGAAAAGGGCAATGTTCGCTCTGAATTGACTGGCTATCTCAACAATCATAACCGCGTGATGTGGCCGCGCATTCAGCAGGCGCTGGGTGAAGATATTTTGACGTATAATCAGCGCTTAAAAACAATTGCTAATATTGAGCTGAAAGACATTAAAAATCATCACAAGCGAACGCATACCTTGAAGAATATGCGGTTTGTGGTGGCTGGAAAAATGGCTGGACGAAAAGCGGCTATTAAAGAACATCTTGAGGGATGGCAATTAGAGACGGGCGAGCGGTTCGTTATTCCGCGCGATGAACCACGCAGGGCTAACCCAGTCTTAGTTAAGCGAAAAGAGGCGACGAATTTGACGTTTGGCTGGTCAATGATGATTCCGCGCGAGTTAAGTGATGAAGAAGTCACGGCCATGAACGCATTGAATCACATTCTGACCGGCACGATGAGCTCGAGGATTTTTGGCGCGGCTCGTAAAAAAGGCTTGGCGTATGGTATTTTTAGTGATACGTCGATTGGTTTTTACGATTCGGCTTGGGATTTTGGTGGACAAGTAAATGTTGAAACTGCAGAAAAGCTCTTTGATATTATCGTGAGAGAATTGAAGAAAGTTTTGGCTGGATCTATTTCCGAAGAGGATTTGGAAAGTGTGAAGTCATATTCGTTGGGTCGTTATCAAATGGGCGCTCAAACTGTTGGGCAAGTAAGTAATTTTTACGTAGGACGATATTTTGCTGATGATTTCGTGAGAGATTATGCCGCCGTTCCAGATTCTATTTTGGCGGTAACTCCTGATCAGTTGATTGAAACGGCTCGTCAATTTTTTGCATCCAACACGTGGACGTTGGCGGCAGTTACTTCGGAAGAAAAAGAGCTATTAACAAAGCTGTACGATAAGCTCGACAAGCTGTTTTAGGGTGTAATCGTAAATTGCCCGTGATATAATCAGGTTATGAAAATTGTCATTGCTGGTTTTGGTGTTGAAGGTCAATCTAATTTGCGGTATTTTCGAGAGAAGTTTCCGGAAGCTGATTTTTTGGTGGCGGACGAGCGTGAAAAAGTAGATAATTTGCCGGAAAATGTGGCTTATCAGACGGGATTTTCGGGGCTGGATGACGCGGATTTAATCGTTAGGTCGCCAAGTCTTCCGCCAAAAAAGATAAAGACTAACGGTCGAATTTGGTCATCTACTAATGAATTTTTTGCCAATTGCCCAGCGACTATAATTGGCGTGACTGGCACAAAAGGCAAGGGTACGACGTGTAGTTTTATCTCGTCGATTTTGCGTGCGGCGGGTAAAACTGTTCATTTGGTGGGAAATATTGGCGTGCCAGCTTTGGATATTTTGCCAAAAATTGAGAAAAATGACATTGTTGTTTACGAATTGTCCAGTTTTCAATTGTGGGATTTGCAGAAATCTCCGCACGTTGCTGTGGCGCTGATGATTGAGCCTGACCACTTGAACGTCCACGCTGATTTTAATGATTATTTGGCGGCAAAAGCGAATATTGCCAAGTTCCAAACCACGGACGATTATGTTGTCTATAATTCTCAAAATGAGTTTAGTTCGTCGATTGCAGATACGAGTTTGGCGCAGAAAAAGGAATATCCATTTGCTCTTTCGGACGATATAATTTCTGCGATTCGCTTGCCAGGGAGGCATAATGTCGACAATGCGTGCGCAGCGATAGCGGCGGTAAAGTCGATTTTGCCGAACGTGTCGGATGATGAGATAAAGAGGGGGCTTAGCGAGTTTACAGGGTTACCGCATCGACTGAAGTTTGTTGCTGAAAAATACGGTGTGAAATATTACGATGACAGCATTTCGACCACTCCGGGCAGTGCGATTGCGGCATTAAAAGCTTTTGCGGAGCCGAAAATTTTGATTTTGGGCGGCTCAGATAAGGGCGCAGACTACTCTGAATTAGCGAAAGAAATTGCCCGACAAAACGTGCGATCGATAATTATCAATGGTGCTAACGCTGATGAAATTAGGGAAGTTTTAAGGGAAGAAAAAGTTGATTGCGAGATTGTCCAATTGAATATGGCGGGAATGAAAGAAGTTGCCAAATCAGCCAAAAATAAAGCGCAATCTGGCGACGTGGTGATTCTTAGCCCAGCGGCTGCCAGCTTTGATATGTTTAAGAGTTATTCTGATCGTGGCGAGCAATTTGTCGCCGCCGTAGAAGAGCTTTAATCTTGATAGACTTCTGGTTTTAAGACGCCGATGTATGGCAAGTTGCGATATTGCTGGCGGAAATCCAGGCCATAGCCAACGACAAATTCATTCGGCGTATCGATGCCGACATAATCGGCTTTTGCGTCAACTTCGCGCCGCGCTGGTTTGTCTAATAGTGAGCATATTTTTACCGATGCGGCATTTTTTGCGGCAAATAATTCTCTTAGCGCCTGGGCGGTTCGACCGCTGTCAATTATGTCCTCAACTATTAACACATGTCTATCCGTCACGTCGGTATCCAAATCTTTGATGATTTTTACAGATCCAGAAGATTTTGTGTCGTCACCGTAGCTGGAAACCGCCATGAAGTCAATTTCCATATAGCAATCTATCGCTTGTATCAAGTCGATCATAAACGGCGCCGCGCCGCGTAAAATACCCACGACGACAGGATTTTTATCGTGATAATCCTCGGTCAATTTTTTCCCAAGTTTTTGAACTGCTGTTTTTATATCTTCATTCGTAAATAGAATTTTCTCAATATCTTTATCCATCTTTTTATTTTAACAGAGAATTGAGCGCTGAAAAATGGTACAATAAAATATATGCAACCGCTAAAAAAGAAAATTGGTGAATTGGAAAAAGAAATTGAACAGGCTAAAAAAGCGCTGAAATTTTCTGATTTGGAGCAGAAATTGGCGGAGCTGGATGATCAATTGAATCAGCCGGAAATTTGGAATAATCCTGATTACGCCCAAGAATTAACGAAACAAGCCGCCAGCCTTCGTCAGATCGTCGAGCCTTGGCAGACTTTGACAGTGCAGGTTGGTGATATGGTGGAACTGATGGAACTTGGTGATGACGATTTATTGCCGGAATTCCAGGCGCAAGTTTCGGCAATTGAGAAGAGTTTTGATAGGCATAAAACCGATTTATTATTCTCTGGCGAATATGATAATCGTTCGGCAATTATGCGCATTTCCGCTGGCGTGGGCGGGCTGGATGCGCAGGATTTTGCGGCGATGTTGGAGCGAATGTATTTGCGCTGGGCGGAAAAGTCTGGCATGAAAGTTGATACGCTGGAACGCTCGACAAATGACGACGCTGGAATTAAAACGGTCGTCTTGGAGATTTCTGGATCCTTTGCTTATGGAAAATTGCGGTCGGAAAATGGCGTGCATCGTTTGGTGCGATTAAGTCCGTTTAATGCGGACAATTTGCGCCAGACTAGTTTTGCGCTTGTCGAGGTTTTGCCGAAAATTGACGCGCCCGATGAAATATCAATTGACCCGAATGATTTAAGAATTGATGTCTATCGTTCGGGCGGCAAGGGCGGTCAAGGCGTGAATACGACGGATTCGGCGGTTCGAGTGACGCATGAGCCGACAGGGATTACGGTGGCTATTCAGAATGAGCGCTCGCAGATTCAGAATAAAGAAACGGCGTTGAAGATTCTGCGGTCAAAATTGCTCGCGATGAAATTAGAGCAACACGCCGAAACTTTGTCTGATCTCAGGGCTGGCGAATCGGCAAACTGGGGTAGCCAAATTAGAAATTACGTTTTGCATCCGTATACGTTAGTTAAAGATACTCGTACAAAGCATGAAAACAGTAACGCTCAAGGTGTTCTGGACGGCGATATTGACGAATTTATCACGGCATATTTAGAACAAAATGCTAATTCTAAAAATATTTAGCTTATGGTATAATACTAGTAATGATTCTGTTAGATAGGGTAACGAAGAACTACGGAAAAAATAATAAGCCGGCGTTGAATCGAGCAAGCATTCATGTTGGCGCTGGTGAATTTGTGATTATTGTTGGTACGTCGGGTGCTGGCAAATCGACGCTTTTGAAGCTTTTGACTCGCGAAGAAAAGCCGAGCTCTGGAAAAATTGTGGTTGGCGGAATTGATTATGACAATTTGAAGGACAAGCATATTCCGCTGTTGCGTCGTAAAATTGGCGTGGTTTTTCAGGATTTTAAGTTGCTTCCGAATCGAACGGTGTTTGAAAATGTGGCGTTTGCGCTGGAAATTGCTGGAATGACAAATCGGGAAATTAAGGCGACTGTGCCGAAGGTGATTGAGCTGGTTGGTCTTAAGGGGAAGGAAAAACATTTTCCTCATCAGCTTTCTGGTGGTGAGCGTCAGCGTGTAGCGATTGCGCGTGCGGTGGTGCGCCAGCCGAAGATTCTGATTGCAGATGAGCCGACTGGAAACTTGGATCCGAAGCACAGCTGGGATATTGTTCGCTTGCTAGAAAAGATTAACAAGTATGGCACGACGGTTATTTTGACGACTCACAACGTGGAGATTGTCAACAAATTGAAGCGACGCGTTATTACAATTGATCATGGTAAAATCACCTCCGATCAGGCGAGAGGGAGTTATAAACAGTAATGAAATCATCAAAGTCTAACAAAAATAAAGAAACTATTCGTATACGTCAGCGCCGACGAGGTTGGTTGACGTTTGTCAGAATGTGTCGATATGGCATCAATAATTTTAGTCGTAATGCCTGGCTAACGATTGCTGCGACTGCGGTGATGAGCGTCACGTTGATTATTGTGTTTATAACATTATCAGCGCGTCAGGTTTTGGTTGATACCGTTTCAAACGTTTCCAGACGTGCCGATATGTCAATTTACTTAAAGGGTGACACGCCAGAAAAAACGATTAAAACGATTAAATCTCGAATTGAAAAATTAGATAATGTCGATAGTGTTAAGTATATTTCCGCGGAAGAAGCGCGTGAAAAGCAAGCTGAACAGTACAAGGACAATCCAGATACGCTTGAGGCGATTCGCGAGTCTAGTAATGAGATGTCAGCAACGCTTCGTGTTTCCGTGAAAGAATTGAACAACCAGCAATCATTGAACAATTTTGTTAAAACTGATGATTTATATAAAAAATATAAAGACCCTAACAGGGAGCCGTCATTCTCGGGTGAACGCCAGCAGGCTATTAAAACAGTTGGCAATTGGGTGAGATTGGCGAGTATCGGCGGGTCAATCGCTACAGTTGTTTTCGTGGTGATTTCATCGCTTGTGGTCTTTAATACCATTCGCATGGCAATTTTCAACCGCAAGGACGAGATTGAAATGATGAAGTTGATCGGCGCAGAACGCAGTTTCATCAGGGGTCCGTTTATCGTTGAGGCCATAATGTACGGATTTATCGCGGCAATTATCGCAACGGTGGTTGGGTATGGACTGTTAATCCTTGCGCATGATCCGATGGTGAAATACGGAATTCCTATTGATAATCTTTTGAATCATCTAAAAATGTACGGCGTGTTGGTTTTCTTGAGTATGATTCTGGTTGGTGCGGCAATTGGCGTGGCGTCATCCTGGGTGGCAACTCGCAAATACCTTAAGTTGTAAAAGTCCTTGACATACTGATTATGCTTATGCTAACATAGACGTATGAAACTACGGTCCACCACACCAGTTTCGGCGTCATTAGTCAGCAGAGCGTCTCTGGTGGCGATGTCTGCATTGCTCGCTGGATCGGGCATTTTTGGCTTGGCATCACACGTATTGGCTCGCGACTATAACGCCGAAATTCAGGCAAAGCAACAAGAAGCAGACAACTATAATTCTGAGGCTTCGCGCTTGGGTGAGATGGCTGATAGTTTGCAGGCGGAACTTGATAAGATAAACGGACAAATATCAGCTATTCAGACACAGATTTCTGATAGCCAAAAGAAGATAAATAGCCTTAATGACCAGATAAAAAAGAACGAAGAGCTAATTAAGCACAATCGTAAAGCGATGGGGCGGATTTTGGCAGATTTGTATGTTGATGATCAGATTTCGCCGCTGGAGATGCTTGCTAGCTCAAAAAATATTAGCGATTACATTGACAAGCAAGAACAGCGTAATTCTTTGAAAACTTCATTGAATGATAAGATTAAAGAAATTAAGTCTTTGCAGAAAAAGTTGGAAGAGAATAAGAAGTCTGTCGAGAATACGCTTCGCGACCAAGAATTGCAGCGCAATGCAATGGCGGCTAAGCAATCTGAGAAGGCGAAACTGATTACTGATACGAAGAACGATCAGAATAACTATGCGGCGTTAGCTCAGAAACGTAATTCTGAGGTGGCGAAGTTGCGAGAAGAGCAGGCTGCAGCCAACCGACGAGCTCTTGGTGGCGGCAATGTCTCTATTCCAGGCGGCGTACCTGGCGGCGGCGGTTATCCTGGCGCCTGGGCGAGTGCTCCACTTGACGCTTATGTCGATCCATGGGGACTATACACGCGTGAGTGTGTGAGCTACGTGGCTTGGAAAATTCATAGTACTGGACGATACGTCCCGCATTTTGGTGGCGCAGGCAACGCAAATCAGTGGCCGTCAACTGCAGCGCGCTATGGTATTTCTAGCGGCTCAACGCCAAAAGCTGGCGCGGCAGCCGTGATGAATATTGGATATTACGGACACGTTATGTATGTTGAATCTGTCAATGGCGATGGAACCATTACTGTTAGTGACTACAACTTTGCCTGGGACGGTTTATATAGGCATTACACACGCTCAGCTTCAGGATTGACATACGTTTACTTCTAATCGGCATAAAGTGATATACAAAAACGCTCGTGTTAAACGGGCGTTTTGTAGTATAATAAGCATATGGTTACGGGAGAGAAAAGACAGCAATTAAGTTGGTTTTTGACGCTTGTTATTGTGGCTATTGTTAGCTTTGTGGCGGGAGCTCGCTCTGATGCGCTGTTTGCTAACGTGGCGTCGGTATTTGGCGTTAGAACTTCAAATAAGACGATTGACTTATCTAGCGTTCAAAAAACATATCAAGAACTGGTTGCTAATTATGACGGAAAATTGGATACTCAAAAGTTAATTTATGGCGCCAATCGTGGGCTAGTTGAAGCAGCTGGGGATCCTCATACGGCGTATATGGATCCTGATGAGACGAAGGAGTTTGACAAGTCATTAAGTGGGCAAATTGGCGGCGGAATTGGTGCGGAGATTGGTCTTAGGAATAATAAGCTAACTATCATAAAACCTCTGGAAAACAGTCCAGCTCAGAAGGCGGGAATTAAGGCTGGCGAGGTAATTGTTAAGGTGAATGATGAGGCTTCTTCTGACTGGTCAGTGGAAAAAGTTGTGAGTAAAATTCGTGGAGAAGTTGGTACATCTGTTAAATTGACGTTATTAAGTGGCGGTCAAACGCGCGAGGTGTCGGTTGTGCGTCAGAATATAGTTTCTCCGGCAGTAGAGTCGGAAATTGATGGAGAGATTGGTATTTTGAAAGTTAATCGATTTGGCGATGATACAGTAAGCTTGTCCAGAAAATACGCTTCGGAATTTGTTGAAAAAGGCGTTAAGAAGGTAATTTTGGACTTACGGAATAATCCTGGTGGAACGGTTGGGGCTGCTCAAGGGCTATTGGGTATTTGGCTGGACAATCAAATAGCTATGACCGAGCGTCGTGGCTCTGAAATAGTTAAAACGCTGCGTACAACTGGAACACCAATTCTGGGCAATATGAAGACGGTGGTACTTATTAATGGCAATAGCGCCAGTGCTAGCGAAATTACGGCTGGGGCGCTTCGTGAATACGGAAAAGCCACGCTGGTTGGGCAGAAGAGTTACGGTAAGGGAAGCGTGCAGATTGTGCTTGGGCTGCCTGGCGGGTCGCAAATGAAGGTTACGGAAGCTAGATGGTATACGCCAAAGGGTAAAAATATAGATAAAACTGGTATAGAACCTGATGTAAAAGTTGATCTTTCGTCGGACGATGTCAATAATAACGTAGATCCGCAGATGGATAAGGCGAAGTCGTTATAAAGCTTGTGTTTTTGGGCTGGACAACATAAAATGGAGATAGTATGAACGGACAAAAAAAGAAGATTTTACTAGTTGAGGATGATATGGCTCTGTCTGCGGTTTACAGGTCGCGGCTGGAGATTGAGGGGTTTGACGTTAGGGAAGCCAACAATGGAGAAGACGCTCTGTCTGCCACTGTTGAATATCGTCCAGATTTGATTCTTTTGGATGTGATGATGCCAAAAATTAGCGGCTTTGATGTCCTGGACATTCTTCGCAATACGCCAGAAACTGCTAACGTGAGGATTATTATGCTGACGGCGCTTAGCCAACCAAAGGATAAGGAGCGCGCTGAGAGCTTGGGCGTTGATGATTATTTGGTGAAATCCCAGGTTGTAATTGGCGACGTTGTGGCTCGCGTAAAGCATCATTTGGGCATTCAATAGAAGCTAAGCTGAGTAAAAGAAGTCATCCTCTACGGGGGTTGACTTTTTGCTTGTTTTTTGATATAAAGTAGTTATATATGGAAAAACCAAAACCAGCACAGAACCACGAACAAGAACGACCAAAAACATTGGAAGACTATGCAGTTAAGACTTTTCCTGTTGATACCGATCCAGATAATGCAAGGCGTCCACTAACCGTTATTCGCAGTGGTCAAGACGGAGAGGGCGTTAAGTATGACAGAGGTTGGAATCCTATTGGTATGTCGGTCGTGTGTGACACTGATTCTGAGGAGGGTATTGGTCCAATTAAGCTGCTTATGGAAGCATATAAACTGGTTGGAACTGATATTAAAACTGAGTTTGTGCCGTTGGAGGACATTCAGGGTCTAAATGAAGATTATATTAAGTATCTTTACGGAAAAACTCCCAAGGAAATGATTGAAGAAGCTAAGCAGATTTGGCGGCAGAAACATCCGGATAGTATGAGGATTGAGTCTTTGGCTCCAGGGGTAGGCTCAGACTCAGGCGCAGAAACCCCAAGTAATGGCTTGGTTGAAGATAATACCTCTGATCATGAGAAGCCTTTAGTGGATGAAGTTAGTCCTGCAATGGGAGGTGTGGCTGTTGAGGCTACTGGAATTAAAAAGCCGATAACGAATAAGGTAGAAATCAACGAGCCAGTTAGAGGGCCAGTGAAGACGAATGAGACTGGCGTCGGTTCACCAGCCTTGAGGATGACTAAAGAAGTTCTGGAGTCGATTGGGGCGATCAAAGTCAATGACTCAGTAGGTTCGCCAGCGGTTGAGTCAGCTAAAAAGCCAGCGGAGATAGATAAGGTGGGTATTAATCCAGCGGATTTGGTAGCAACCGAACCAGTTAAAAAGCCGGTGGAGACGGATAAGGCAAGCGCTGCTCCAGCAGATTTGCCAGCAGCTAAATCAGTTGAAAACCCAGTGGTTGAAAAGTCGATGGAAACGAATGAAGCCAATGCAGACATGTTACTTGAGGACTTTAAGTCTGTGATGAATGATTTTGAAAAAGACACAGAAGAGAATAATGGTAAGTTTTTTGCAAAGGTTCAATATATAACTGGAGAGCTGGATCGGTTTAGGGGGCTAATTAAATATAATCCAACAGCAGCAATGAATGATCCTGTGATCTCAGAGATGATAACATCTGAGCCGGATAGAATTAGAAATCTTGAAGATTCTAGGGCTGAGGATGCGAATGAATTTAAGAATAACATAAAGAGTCTTCTGGAGAGTCTAAAAAGTAAGATTGAAAATGATGACGAGCGTAGGCGTCTGGTTAAGATAACTGAGTATGTAGGTCAGATGGGTAAGGATAATGTAGTTCTGGGTGATACAACTAATAACTTGTTGGATAAATTAATAAGAATAAGACGTTATATTGAGGGGTGGCAGAATGACAGATGGGGGGCCGACGGCTATAAAAGTAATATATCTCAGGTGATTGGTGAAATTATTAGTGATTTGTCGACAGCTAGTGGGCACCGTCAGAATATCGTAGACGGTATTAAGAGAATTAAGAGTGAGGGATATTATCAAGAGAGGTGATTAATATTAAAATAACTCCGTGTTTACCGGAGTTATTTTAATAAAAAGTCTTTACCGATTAAAGAACAACAACTTGCGTTCGGCGTTCTGATTTACCAGTAAACTTGGTTTTCTTAACTGACTTAAAGCCAACTACGCCATCTTTTGCAGCGTGGATGGTGAAATTGCGGCTAACATATGTGCCGTCACCAGCGATCTTTGTGGCACCAGTTTGGCGAACTAGAACTTCTCCAGCGGAAACTTTTTGACCGCCAAATCGCTTAACGCCAAGACGTTGACCAGCATTGTTGTGGATGTTCTTACTAGAACCACCAGCTTTAACCTTTGACATTCTTTACTCCTTATAGTTTCTATAAAACAATCTGTTCTAGTTTATCGAAAATGAAGCCAGTTGTCAAGCGGTTTTGGCTATATCTGCCGGTTTTAATACCAATATTTCTCTGGCAACAACTTGATCTTCACGGTAATATAAGAGGTTTTTATCGATAATTTGTTGATATCCAAGTTTTTTAAGATTTTTTATCAGAGGCGAGTGAGTAAATTTACCTTCGTGATTTTGCCACGCTGGAACGGCTATGCAAAGCGTCGTGTATGGGCGGATTTGCGAATGGATATTTTGCAGAAAATCGCTAATTATGTGATTACAATTTCCGACTACTTCGTGAAGTTTTTCTGGGCTAGGTGGTGCGGAAAACGGCTGACCTAAATATGTTTCGCAAACAATTCGAGAAATCCGTTTCTTCTGTTCATCTGTTAATTTTACAGAGGTGGCATCGGCCTGATGTGCTTGCCAGAAAGTGTTTGTCGAAAAAGTTTTTTCTACCCAGTTCATATTTTCAGTCGTGTAAGATATCATCTTATCGCTCAAATCGCTGCCATAAGCATTCACGCCGATAAGCGCAGCTTCTTGCAGTACTGTTCCTGTGCCACAGAACGGATCCCAGAGATAATCATCAGGTTTTGCGCCAGACAGGTTAATCATAATTTGTGCAAGCTTGGGCGGAAGCATTCCCACGAAGGCGTCGCGCTTTGGTCGTCCGCGGTCGCGCTGAGTATACGAATTGATATTTTGAGCGCCACGACTTTCAGCGATTATCAAATCTCCGTACACGTTCTTAGCTATGATAATTTCAATTTTCGCCTCAGACCTGCCGAGTTTATTATTGTGAGAGGTCGCAGTGGACAGCGCAGCGGTTTTATTAGGAATTAGGCGCAAACTGACGCCAGATTTTTTCAGGTTGTTTTTTAAGATGATTCCGATTTTTTGGACGTTTCTCGGATCTGTTTTATTGCCATAAAAACTTATTCCGAGGGTTATTTTTTTTTGACTATTTGAAAGGTTTTTTGTGTATTTTTCAACAATAATTTTTGACGCCTGGAGCAGGGTGTTGCGGTCCGATTTTTGCGACTTTATCTTCGTGATAACTTGTCCGCATTTAATCGTTCCGCCGAGATTGTCAATTGAAAAATTGTCGCAATTAACCGTGGCGGCTTGGTTGGAGATTTTTTGGACATTTTTAGCACCGTAAACCGCCTCTAATTCAGCGATAGAGATTTCTGGTTGACGGCCAAGAATAGCTATAAACATATCGTAATTATAACATTTATCGTGGTATAATGAAGGTTATGTTACCGAAGGTGTTGCAACTGTTGAAATCGCCACGAGCCATTATGAGCGTTTTGACGTTGGCGGTTTTGGCAATAATAATTTTTCTATCTCGGCATGAGCTAGTGAAGGCGTGGAATTTGTTTCTGCATGCGGATTTATGGCTATTATTCTTACTATTGCCGTTTCAGATTATCGTGTACTTCGCTGGCGGCGAGATGATTTTTTCGTATCTGAGAGAGAAGAATCTGATTCATCATATTTCCAGGCTGGAACAGACGAGGATTGCGCTGGAGCTTAATTTGGTCAATCACATTTTTCCGTCGGGCGGAGTTAGCGGAATTTCGTATACAACGTGGCGAATGCACAAGCTCGGTGTGAGTTCGGCGCGTTCGACATTTGCGCAGGTGATTCGTTACGTTACGGGATTTTTGTCGCTTTTGGTTTTGTTGGTGATTGCTGTGCTGGCGCTGGCTATTGACGGCAAGGTTAATCGTTATATCGTTGCCGCTAGCTTCTTATTGATTATCGTGGTTTTGGCGCTGACGTTTGGTCTGATTTTCGTGTTTTCGTCAAAGCGACGTATGCAGATGACTGCCGCTAAATTGTCTAAATTCATCAATACATTGGTAAAAATTGTAACCTTAGGTAAGAAGCGACGAGTGATGAAGTCGAAGAAAGTCGAAGAGTTTTTTGTTGATATGCAGGACGATTTTCAAGATTTGTCCAATCATCCGAAACTTCTGATAAAACCGATGATTTGGGGAACTGTCTACACTGTTTTTGACGTGGCGATGTTTGCTGTGGCGTTTCTATCGCTGGGTGTTTTTGTTAATCCGGCGATTTTGATGGTTGGATACGGCGTGGCTGGATTGGCAGCGATTGTCGTGTTTACGCCTGGAGGGACGGGCGTTTATGAAACCATTATGATCATTTTCTTAAGCATGGCAGGCACTCCGCCGGATTTGGCGATTGCTGGAATAATTTTGACGCGAGCAATTTTACTTACTGGCACGATTATCTTTGGCTATATTTTCTATCAACACGCACTGATTAAATACGGCAAGCCAGATGATTCCCAGATTTAGCGTTAGCAATTTCATAGCAGTTGTCAATCAAACTTTTGACGTGGCTTTTGCTGGGATGGTTGAAGTTGAGGGTGAAGTTTCTGGCCTCAAGTCTTATCCTCCGAAATACGCTTTTTTCGATCTGAAGGATGACGATGGGCTGGTTCGGTGCTTTGTTGGTTTTAGCAATTTACGCACGCCAATTGAAGATGGAATGAAAGTTGTCGTTCGAGCGATGCCAGTACTTAGAGATAAAGGCGCTTTTAGCTTGAATGTTCAAGAGATTCGCCCATTAGGCAAGGGAAGTTTGAAGCGAAGTTTTGATCTTTTGAAACAAAAATTGACAGTTGAGGGTTTGTTTAATTCTGAAAGAAAACGTCCATTACCGCAATATCCTCAGAGGGTGGCTATTATTTCCAGCACGAAAGCGGCGGGATATGCTGACTTTATGAAGATTTCCGGTGAGCGTTGGGGTGGTGTGAAATTCGTAGTCGCCAACGTTAATGTACAGGGCGTGAATGCTGCGGATCAAGCTGTGCGAGCAATATCATATTTTAATCAAATGTCAGAATCTCCAGATGTGATTGTTTTGATTCGTGGCGGTGGCAGTGCGGAAGATTTGGCGAGTTTTAATGATGAAAAACTGGTACGGGCGGTGGCGAGTAGTCGTATTCCGACAGTGACTGGAATTGGTCATGAAATTGATGAGAGTTTATGTGATTTGGCGGCGGACGTTCGCGCAGCCACGCCGAGTAACGCCGCGCAATTGCTGTTTCCCGATAAGCGAGAAGTGGTTCGGCATTTGCATTACAGGCTAATTGACGCGAAAGATTCAATTTGTAGAGCTATCGAAGAGCAATCGCTTAATGCAACAATGTTGCAAAAAGAAGCGCTAAAACAGTGGTCAAGCCGTGTGGATGTGGCTGTAAATGCAACATTGTCGCAACAAAAAGTCATCGCTGAGTATGATCCGGAAATGGCGCTGCGTCGTGGCTATGCAATGATCAAGGGTGATTTACAGATTGGTAATATTGTAGAGATTACAACAAAAGATATAATTATGAAAGCGAGGATTGAGAATAGTGAACAACGATATGACAATTGAGCAAATGATGGCTGAATTGAACGAGCGAATCGCGTGGTTTCAGGGCGATGATTTTAATCTGGATGAGGCGAAACAGAGGTTTATTGAGGTGAGAGAGTTATCAAAAAAAATTACTGCCACGCTGGAAGATATGCGACATGATATCGAGGTTCTTAGCGAGGATTTTAACGCTGAGTAGGATCTTTACACCAATTAAAGCATAAGCTATACTTTACAATATGATGATGAGAGATAAGAGTGAGCGCGGCTCAGTTAATGGCTGGATGGTCGGCACAATCGGCTGTCTGATATTGTTTTTGATTGCTGGATCTTTGGCAATTTGGGCGTATATGCAATACTCCCGAGAAAAAAGCAGTGTTGATAGTAAAGTTGCGATTGAAGTTGCTAAGGGGAAGAGTGAACAAGCCGAATCAGACCAGAAGAAATTTTCTGAAGAAGCAAAAAACCCGCGTATTGAATTTGTTGGTCCTGCTGAATACGGTCGAGTATCATTCATGTATCCAAAAACTTGGAGTGTATATGTAGCAAATGACGGCAGCGACAGAGGTGATTACAAAGCTTATCTTCACCCTGTTTCAGTCCCTTCGACAACTAATAAAAATAGTCGGTTTGCGTTAAGGCTGGAGATTATCAACAAGAATATGGATACGGTGCTGAATGATTATCAATCACGACTAAAGAAGGGCGAATTGACCTCAAGTAGTACCGAGTTTAACGGAATTTCAGCGACTCGAATTGACGGTACGTTTGAGAAAGAATTGCGCGGCTCTGTGGTTTTGATGAAAGTGCGCGATAAAACTATTCGTTTTTCAACCGACGCGGATACGTTTAAGCCAGATTTCCAGACTATATTGAGCACTGTAAAAATCTCTGAATAGAAAAACCCAGTACATATTTGCTATACTAGAATTGTATGGCAGGTAAAGAGTGGAGTGATGCTGATTTTGGGGGATTGCCGAGTGTTTTGGTGGCGGCACACGAGCTGAAGACGCCGCTGGCTTTGATTAGACAATTGGCACTACTGTTGGACGACGATTTAACCAGTTCCGCCGATAAAACTCAGATCCAGCAACGAATTATTCGAACTTCTGAACAGGCGTTGCAGCTTACGATCGATTTGGCAAATTCAGCTAATTTAACGCCGTCGTTATTTCCGCTTGAACCGGTCAATCCGTTGGCTTTATGTCAGCAAGTAGCGATGGAAACGAAGTTCAACGCAATACTTTACGGACGAAAAGTTATCTGGCCTAAGAGCAGTCGAAATAGTCAATTGATATTAGCGAACCGAACACTTTTGGGGCGAATTTTGGCGAACTTTTTGAATAACGCGTTGGCGTATACGGAGGATGGATCAGAGATTAAGGTTTCGGTTAAGGCAACGAAAGATGCCGTGAGAATGAGCGTGCGGGATTTTGGACCGATGATGAGTTTGAAGGAATATCGGCTGTTACTTGATGAAATGGAAACGCGAAAAACCGTGCGAACAAGGCCGGAAAGTAGCGGGCTGGGGATTTACGTGGCGAATCAATTTGCGCAGGCGATGAACGGGCGGATTGGTCTGATTCGTCATCGTGATGGACTGACTTTTTATGTAGAAATGCCAATTAGTCGGCAGTTGAGCTTGATATGAAAAAACTGTTAATCGTTGAGGATGATAAGAATTGGGCGGATATTCTGGGCAAGTTTGCCGCGGATGTTGGCGCGGAATATCGAGTGGCGGTTTCTGGTGGTCAGGCGATTGAAATTATTGACGATTGGCAACCCGATGCTTTAATTTTGGATATGCTGTTGGCTGGCGAAACGGCGATTGCTTTGTTGAATGAGCTACGATCGTACGCGGATTTGGCGAGTTTGCCGATTGTGGTTTGTACGAATATTGACGTTAAAATGGACAATTTGCGTCCGCTTGGCGTGAAGGCGATTTTGAATAAAACATCGATGCGTCCGAATGAGGCGCGGGCGATTTTTCGCGAGGTTCTAAATGACGGGGCAGAGTGAACGAGTAAAAGCAATTGTTCTGAGGCGAACGAATTACGCCGAAGCTGACCGAGTTTTGCAATTATTAACGCCAAAAGGTCGACGTAGCGTAATCGCCAAAGGCGTGCGTCGGGAGCGCAGTAAATTAGCGGGCGGAATTGAATTATTCGCGATTTGTGATGTGGTTATTCGTTCTGGTCGGGGCGATTTGGGGCTATTAACTTCCGCTCGATTGTCGGCTTTTTATCGGCATATTTTGGAAGATTATGATCGGATGCAATTTGCGTATTCAGTAATGAAATTGGTCTCTGCGGCGAGTGAAAATATTGACGAACCAGAGTGGTATTATGTGCTGAGTCAAGTTTTGGAGCAATTGAATAATCCTGCAATAAACCAAAAATTGATTGAAACGTGGTTTTATTTGCAATACGCGAGTCTGCTGGGAGATGAGCTGAATCTTCGAACGGACGTAACGACTGCGGCGCTGCTTCCTGATAAAAAATATATGTACGATAGTGCGGAAAAAGGTTTGAGATTGGCGGAGCAGGGCGATTTGGGCGCGGACGCAATCAAATTGTTAAGGTTAATCCAGGCCAAGCCTCTGGCAAATGTGGCGCAAATCGGCGGAATAACTGAGGTTATAAACGATTGTTGGTTGACCGCCAGACAGCACGCGGCAGTGTAAAATTGTCAGTAAAATGGTATAATTTGGGTAATAATGTGAATCGCCATGTTGCCAACATGGAGAAAGGTTTTTTGATGAGTCAAGCAAAAATGGAAGATATTATTAGCCTGTGTAAGCGCCGTGGTTTTATTTATCAGGGTTCTGATGTTTACGGCGGTTTGTCTGGAACGTGGGATTATGGTCCGCTTGGCGTTCAATTGAAGCGAAATATCATGAATTTATGGTGGCGAATGTTTGTTGATGAGCGCGACGATATATATGGCGTTGATGCGGCGATTTTGATGAACCAGAAGGTCTGGAAGGCGAGTGGGCATGTGGATACGTTTGTCGATCCATTGTGTGAAGATGTGGTTAATCATCGGCGTTATCGTACAGATCATATCCTTAAAGACAATGGGGTTGACGCTGATGGCTTGACGATGGAACAAATGGACGAGTTGATTGCAGAGAAGGGTATCAAAAGCCCAGACGGTAATCCGTTAAGTAAGTCGCGAACGTTTAATATGATGTTTAAAACTTTTGTTGGACCTTCTGGTGGAGATTCAATTGAAATAGGTAAGGACGTAGAGGGGGCTATAGTACCAAAAGGTAAGACGATATATGCGTTGCAATATAATCCAACTTCTATAAGTTATCTTCGCCCCGAAACTGCCCAAGGCATCTTCACCAATTTCAAAAACGTCGTCGATAGCTTTTATCCTAATCTGCCGTTTGGAATTGCTCAGCAGGGCAAGGCGTTTCGTAATGAAATTGCGCCGCGAGATTTTGTTTTCCGTTCTCGGGAGTTTGAGCAAATGGAGATTGAGTATTTTGTCAGTCCAGAAAATTGGCAGGAAGCGTTTGATGAATTACTTAAGGCGACGCACGAGTTTTTGGAGGCATTGGGATTAAATCCTGATAATATTCACGAGTTGGATGTTCCGGCGGAAGACAGAGCGCATTACAGTAAGAAAACGATTGACATTGAATACGATTTTCCAATTGGCAAGGAAGAGTTGATGGGAATTGCGTATCGGACTAATTTTGACCTAAATAATATTCAGGACGCCAGCGGAAAGAGTATGGAATATACGATTAAGGGGACGAATAAAAAGTTTGTGCCACATGTGATTGAGCCGAGTTTTGGTGTTGAGCGGGCGCTGATGGCGGTCTTGTCGAGTGCGTATCGCGAGGACGAACAGAACGGCAGCAAGCGTGTTTATTTAGCACTTCCAGAACATTTGGCGCCAGTTAAATTTGCTGTTTCACCGTTACTTAAGAATAAGCCGGAACTGGTGGAGAAGGCGCGTGAAATTTACGCCGACCTATCTAAGAAAAATCCTGGACGCGTTATGTGGGATGACAATGGAAACATCGGTAAGCGTTATCGCCGTCAGGATGAAATTGGTACGCCACACTGCGTAGTTGTCGACTTTCAGACGTTGGAAGATGACACTGTTACTGTTCGTGAGCGAGATACGACGGAGCAGAGGCGGGTGAAGGTTGAGGAGTTGTAGATATTGGACGTGAAAAAAGCAAATTGGTTTTGAGGAGATAAAAGATTGACAAAAAGTAGACCTGAGTTTGATAAAATCACATCGTTTGATGAGTTTAATCAATACTATTGGTATCGTGAAGAACTTTCACAGATATGCAGGTCGCTAGCATTAGAACATAGAGGTACAAAACAAGAACTTAATTATATTATTGAGCAGTACTTTAAGGGTAATTTAATTAAAAAATCATCAATAAAAAACGAAACAAAGCAAGTTGAAAATATTACTCTATATATGCCATTACTTGAATGTGGGTTTTCCTTTAATACAAAATTTAGAGAATATTTCTCTGCCGTAACAGGTATTGCACCTTTTAAATTTACTGCTGATATGGCTACTGCTTGGAGAAAAGTAAAAAGTGAAAATGATTTGAGTTTTACGATTCAAGATATGCTGAAAGTTTATTATGGAAAATCGGATTATGCTAAATATGATAATTCGGTTTGTCAATGGAATCAATTTTTAAAGGATTTCTGTGCAGACGAAAATAGTCGCAACTATTCGAATAAGTTAAAAGTAGCTGCTATTCTTTGGAAAGAAGTTAGAGATTCAAGAAATGAAAAAATTTATTCAAAGAATCTTTTGACTGAATATGCAGGAAAAATAAAAGAGTATCACAATTAGGTAATTTAGGTAATTCCTAACTTATTAACACTCAATGAGTAGTTAGTAAATGGATATTGGAAAGACAGAGTATACTGTAGGTGAAATGGTATTAGCTATCTAGCGCTCGGGTGTAGTATAATGACTTTCATGACAAAAATCACCAACGGACGTATCATTACACAGAATTTAGATGGAACGGACCATCTGGATTGTCTGTATCGTGTTTCCATAAAAGCCTTGATTTATAACGATGCTGGGCAGATTTTGGTTGTCAAAGAAGATGGGCGGCCGTGTTGGGATTTGCCGGGCGGTGGTATGGATTATGGCGAAACTTTTGAGTCGGCTTTGAAGCGGGAATTGTATGAAGAAGTTGGCTATAAGGGCAATCTTCGCTATCAGCTTTTTGACGCGTCGGACGAGATTTATATTGAGCGAATTGATGCTAATCAAATTTGTTTTTCCTGTCGTGTGTGGACGGAAAATTTTGATTTTTCAGCGGGCGTTGATGCGGACGAAGTGATGTTTATTGATCCTGAAGAGTTGCGGCTCCAAGAGAGCGAGTCGGGCGCGCCGCTTCGATATAACGTGCATTTGAAGTGGCAGAAATTGTGTGATTGACTTTTTCCATAAAATAGTATAGAATATCAGGCATGGAAAAAAGTACAGGCGGCGTGTCTTTTGATTGATATAGCTAATGTACAAGGTTTTGCGTATGAAGAAAACTGATAATTACAGCGCCAGAGTTGAAATCGAGAATATTGTCGGTGACCCCAGTAAAGTCGATGAGAATTCGTTATTTACACTATTGACCAGATTGGCTATTAAAAAAGGTCGGATTTTTGACATGGGCATAATATTGGCTAGTCGTGATGATAAATATTCGGGACACGATGGATTAGCGGAGAAGCGTCTCCCTAGCCGGTCCACATCCATACAATCGCCATCTCAGTTTCCGTATGATAGGATTGAGTTGCGAAGCTGGCGAGATAAGCTGGGTGTGCAGTCTTTCGGCAGAATGAAAGGGGATTTCGACAAGGATGCCTATTTTTCTTCAGATAATGCGGAATATCTCATGAGGCGAGTGGCTGCCGTGGCTGTTGGGCTTTGTTTGGAAACGCCTTTGCAGGAGCTGGATTCTGTCAAGGAATTTTCGGCCGAGGAACTGGCAGAAGCGTGGCCGAGGCTTAGATACGGAATTTACATTTAATATTGTCATTGCTATAATAACCATATGCATATTATTCTTGGTGGGACGAGTGGGCTCGGTTTGGAAATGGCGAAGCAGCTGCGAGAACGTGGTGAGCGAGTGCTGGTGCTAGGTAAAACTTATGATCCGCAGAAGCACGGTGAGGGCTTTCCTCTGGATGTTTATTATTCGGATCAAGTGGAGTCGGCGTCGGCGCGAATTGAGCAGATTTTGAACGGTGATGATATTGATCAATTTGTGTGGGCGGCTGGATATGGTTGGCGCGGCAATTTTGAAGATCAGCCGAGTGTTCGCAGTATGGCGGAAGTTAATTTTTCGGGCGCGTTGCCGCTGGTTCAATGGGCTTGGCGTAAGATGTCAACGCAGAATCGCAAGTCTGTACTGACGATTATTGGGTCGACAAGTAGCGTTAAAGCGCGCTCAGATGAAGCTGTGTATGTTGCGACGAAGCACGCTCAAGCGGGTTTGGCGCGAAGTTTGGGGATGCAGGCAGATGAGCAAAAACTTCCAGTTAGAGTTGCGCTATTTTTGCCCGGCGCTATGAAAACTCCGTTTTGGAATGGGCGCGATCTTCCGGCTGACTATATGTTTTTCAACGATCCTGCGAAAATTGCCACGCACATTATCAACGCGATTGATTGCCAACAGCAGCCATTCTTGGAATGGGCGTTGCCAAAAGGTACGTTGGTTTAGGCTTTCCAAGGTGCTATAATTCAAGCATGACAGATAGTTCGAATAATGATTATTTTGGGGTAAAAGTTGTAGTTATTGGCGGCGGAACGGGAAGTTTCACGCTGCTCTCTGGATTGAAAAAATATACACACAGCATCACGGCGTTGGTCAATATGGTCGACGATGGCGGCTCAACTGGCGTGTTGCGCGATGAATTGGGCGTGTTACCAGCGGGCGACGTCAGGCAATGCTTGGTGGCGCTAAGTACTTCGCCGAAAGTTCGCGATTTGTTCAATTATCGGTTCGGCGAGGGCAGTATGAAGGGTCACGCGTTCGGCAATTTATTCATGGCGGCACTGGAAAAAATGACAGGAAGTTTTGCCGATGCAGTGGAATTGGCTAGCGAAGTTTTGGGCGTCAATGGTCGAGTTTATCCGATTACTTTGGACGATACAACAATGTCGATTAAGCTGAAAGACGGCACGGTTGTTGACGGTCAGCACGCGGCTGAGTCGCTAAAGATTCCGCGCGGCGAGCGTCCGTGGCTAGAGCTTAAACCGCCAGCTACGATTAACCCGCGAGCTCGTCAAGCGATTTTGGATGCCGATTTGGTGGTGATTGCGCCGGGTCTTTTATATGGCAGTTTGGCTCCAGCGTTATTGGTTCGAGGCGTTACTCGTGCGCTTGCTGAAACGAAGGCGAAGAAAGTCTATGTTTGCAATTTGGTCACCAAGCCAACGCAGACTGATGGATTTACCGTGGCGGATTTTGCGGATGAAATTGAGCGATTTTCAGGGGTGAATATGGATTATGTGCTTTACAATAACCATCGCCCGCCAGAGGAATTGATAAAGAAATATGCTCACGACGGCGAATATTTGGTCGAGTGGGATAAGGAATTGCTGAAGAAAAAGCATTATTACGCGTCGGGCAAGCGTTTGATTGCTGATGACGTGTGGGTCAATACGAACTCCAACAGCGATCCATTGGCGGCTCAGCGTAGCTTGATTCGTCACGATGCCGACAGGGTGGCGCGCGAATTGATGCGGATTTATTTTGCGTAGATTCCAGGGCTTGATAATTTCCCATTACTATGATATAATGCAAGGGTTGTGTCAAGTGAAAATTGTATTTTGAACGAAAAAGAGATTATACCTGCAGAAGAGGTTTTTCATGAATCATGCCGTAAGGTTTTAGACGGCTATATTAGTTGTACTGAAGGTGAGCGCGAAGATTTTAAGGATCATGCTTACCGAGTGTATAAGATCGTAAAAGCATATACGAGTGATGATTTACCGCCAGAGGCAGCTTCGTTGTCATTGATTCACGACGTTGCTGATAGGATGTTTAATAAAAAGAGCACAAAATATAACGATGCGTGGGCTAGGAATGCCGCAGATGCACTTTATGGCTTCATGGATGATGAAAAGATTAGCCATGATCAGTTGGAATATTCCGCAAGTTTACTGGCTGATATGGCTAAAATTGAACAAAGCGCGGCGTACTATCGTAAGTTGATGGCTGAAATTGCTGAAGAAGAGTCTAATGAAGATTATCGAGAGATATACCCCTTGGTTGCCGAGCGACATACGGGCAAGGTTTCTCCTAAGCAGTGGGCGATTGCTCAGCCACTTCTAGACCTTGATCATATGAGATTAGAGATGGATAAGGTTAATATCGAGGCGTTTATAATAAAAGGCGCTGAGATAATGGATAATTTGCAATATCCGTCGTCAAAGAGGGAATCTGCAGTTTTACAGGATGTATTGGAAGCTGAGTCATTCTATGCTCCAATTCTTGAGGCGATGGGATATGAGGCTTTTTCTGCAGAACTACGTAGTGTGGCTAAAGTAAGACGACTAATTGGTCAAGGTAAGGAAGACCTTGTTAAAAGTGCTAAAGGGATACAAGACAAGGTTCTACAGGTCGGCATAGAAAAAATTACAGACAAGATATTTGGCGTGAATGACGGTACTATCAATTACGCTATTCGTAAAGATGAGGATTCCGGTGAATATTCTACTCATATGGGGGAATTTGCGGCTGACACCAAATATGGCAATATGGTTGCTGGAAACTGGCGTATTAAAACTGTAGGATCGCTTGCGGATAAACTTAAGGGTGGCGACGGAATTATGGATATTGTCGGTATGATGGTGATATCTAGAGATCGTGAAACGACAGCTTGTGATTTTGCGCATTTTATTGCCGACAGGTTGAAAGAATTTAGGTCGGCGTGTGCTCGAAACAAAAACAAACCTATATATATTCAGGGAACTAAAGAGTATGTTGATATTGTGGAACGTAATCTTCGCGAATTGGGCGTTAGTTCGGATGAGTATTTGGTAAAAATTGATACCGATGAAAAATGTGAAAAACGTGGATATTCTATCTATGAAATATCTAAAGTAACATTTGTCGTGGATGTTGATGGTGTTGAGATTCCAGTTGAAATACAGTTTATTACAAAAGACGAGCGACGCCGTGCGCGTACAGGCGAAGTATCTCATATTGCTTATAAATACCTACAGTCTCAGGGTTTTGGTAAGGATAATCTAGAGGAAGAGACGACTCGTCAACGTGTTGAGAGAATAAAGATAGTCAGTCTTGCAGAAGAGGTCTTAGGCGCGCTATACAAACGGCGCTACGACATGAAAAATAGTAAAAACACTGGTGATCTTGGGCTTAATCCGAAATCTCTGTCTAATGAAGATAAGTTTATTGAGAGCTTAATTGATTTACGAGCTGATAATTAACAACTTGCGCGTGATATAATCATACTAATGACGACTTACTATACTGACGGCTCTGCTTCGCCAAATCCCGGTCCGGGTGGGTTTGCGGTTATTCGTGATCTTCAGCCTTATATTTTGGGGTCAGAAGATGGCGACACCACCAATATTCGCATGGAGGGCAAAGCTTTAATTGCGGCATTAAAAGACGCTAATGGTGCGCCGTGTGTGATTTATTCTGATAGTGAATTTTGGATTAACGTGGTTACCAAGTGGGCGCCGGGCTGGGAAAAACGCGGTTGGACGAAGAAGAGTGGCGAGATTAAAAATCTGGACATTGTGCGTGAATTGTACGAACTATATTCGAATTCTCAGGCGGATTTACGTTGGGTGCGCGGTCATGAGGGCGACGAAGGAAACGAATTGGCTGACGAATGGGCTAATCGGGCGCGTGAAGGCGAGAGATTGGCTAAATAACTGCTAGCGACATCTGATAAAAATTGCTATACTAGAAAAATGGAAGAAGTGAGGGAAACGACTGATATTTTTTTGTGGGCAAATCAAAATGACGCAAAAAAGAATGATTTACAGATAGAGCTGTTCTTATTTAGCAAAAATTACACGCCATATTTTATGCCGATAAAAGGCGATGTTGAGCAGCAGCTCAGACCGTTGTTTTTGTTTGATTATATCAATCAGGTCAATTTGGGTGCGGGTACTGGATTGAGCGTTCGTGATTATGAATTGAGCGAATCAGAAGATAATGTTTTATTGAGGACTGACCTGGAAAAGGTTGGGCGAGCTGAAACACTGATTCATTTGATTGAGCATGAACGTCACGACATTGTGGAGTTTTCGGAAACTGAGCACGAATTCAAGCGCATGAAGGGAATTGTGGCACGATTTACCGATCCAAATAACCCTGACGCGACATTCTATACAGTTAAGCTAATCCAGCAAGGTCAGACGCTGAAGAGCGCGTTGGCTTGGGAATTTTCTGATGGCAAATTTGGTTCATTTAATGCGGAAGTTGGTTTTAAGGTTCCGGATGATAATCAAGTTTTGATTGTCGGTAAAGATATTTTTGCGTTTAATCCTGGAAAATTTGAGCGAATGTTTGGCTATGAATATAAAAAGCAGGTGATTGCTGATAAAAAAGTAGCGGAAATTGAGAAGGAATATAAGCTAAGTTTTCCAGAGGGAATGGATCTTAATGCGCTAGTGAAGGAGCGAAAAAAGACGATTAATAAATTGCAGAAATTGGAAATCGGCGCGGTTAAGCAGGAAGATGTTTTGGACTATGCTGATGAGATGCAGTTGGAATTGATGAGCGATGATAACGGCGCGATTATTATCATGGACGGCAATGATTTGGATATGTTCGTAAATCTCATCAACGAGGATTATATCGAGAGTAAAATCACGGGTAAGCGTTACGAAATTAAGTCGAAGAAGCTGCTCGGCGAGCCAGAAGGCGAACCGCCACGAGGCTAAAATGGATCAAGAATTAGCGCTGGCTATTTTACTGAGCGGTCGGTCGGCGTTGCTGACTGGTGCGGCTGGAACGGGCAAAACTTACCTGTTGAATACTTTTATTGCGCAGGCGCGAAAACGGGGTAAAAAGGTGTCGGTAACAGCGACAACTGGTCTGGCGGCTACGCATCTTGGCGGCAATACGATTCACAGCTGGAGTGGTATTGGCGTGAGTGATCATTTGCCGAACAATTTTTTTGAACGATTGTCAAAAACGCGGCGTGATGTGATTTCTAAAACTGACGTGCTGATTATTGACGAGATTTCAATGCT
Organism: Candidatus Nanosynbacter sp. TM7-008; assembly: GCF_022828245.2. Taxonomy (NCBI): domain Bacteria; kingdom Bacillati; phylum Minisyncoccota; class Nanosynbacteria; order Nanosynbacterales; family Nanosynbacteraceae; genus Nanosynbacter; species Candidatus Nanosynbacter sp. TM7-008. Next base: position 236,139 of record NZ_CP157587.1, read on the forward strand.
TCACGATTTTCGGCTGGATATGATTGATAAAGTTTTAAGAACCGTCAGGGAAAATGATCGGCCATTTGGTGGCATTCAGTTGGTGATGAGCGGCGACTTTTTCCAATTGCCGCCAGTGAATCGTCCGAACGAGCAGGGCGGCGGTTTTGTGGTTTATTCTGATGCTTGGCAAGAACTTCAGCCGGCGGTTTTATATTTGGAGCGACAATATCGTCAGAATGATGAGCAGCTTTTGGAGATTCTGACCGCTCTAAGAACTGGCGATGTTAGGCGACGTCACGTCGAGGCGTTGTTGGCGCGCACGGAAATTGAGCCGCCAGATGGCGACATTACAGAGCTGCACACCGTAAACGTCGATGTTGATGATATCAATATTCAAAAATTGGCGGAATTACCAGGAGAAGAGCGATCGTATCAGCAAACGACGACGGGCTCGAAAATTTATGTAGAGAATCTGCAAAGGTCGGTTCTGGCTCCAGAAAATCTGGTGATTAAGCTGGGCGCGTTGGTGATGGCGGTTAAAAATTCGCCACAAAAATTATATGCCAATGGTAGCATTGGAACGGTAGTTGATTTTGAGCCGTTGACGGAATATCCGGTTGTTGAGTTTCGAGACGGTCGTCGGGTGACGATGGTACCGGATGTTTGGGAATTGCGGGACGGAGAGCGCAAACGAGCGAGTATTTCTCAGGTTCCGCTGCGTTTGGCGTGGGCTATAACGGTTCACAAAAGTCAGGGAATGACGCTGGATGTGGCTAAGATTGACCTGAGGAAGGCGTTTGTTGAGGGTATGGGTTATGTGGCTTTGAGTCGCGTGCGAGATTTGGACAACTTATATCTATACGGAATTAACCGTAGGGCGCTGGAAGTTTCTCCTGACGCGCTGGCAATTGATGAGGTCTTGAGGCGGGCGAGTAGAGAGTCTGTTGAGAGATATAAATAGCGTAGACTTACATCAACTCAACACTAGGCTTTTCCACAAAAATGTGGAAAAGTTTTTATTTGATGCAAAAATGGGTAAAAAGTCATAAAAAGGGCTTGCAAGTGGGTAGCTGTGGGTAGTATAGTGGAGTCAGTGGAACGAAAGTTGATGGAAAATCACCAACAAAAACAAACATCCACTGTAAAAAACAACTAATCTACCACGAAGGAAGGACGACGTGCAGACAGATTACTTTGAGCGCAAGTTGGACGACAAGCGACGCTTGACAATTCCGGCTGAGCTCAGGGCAGAATTTGCATCAGGCGTCGTGCTAACTCGCGGGTTTGGTAAATATCTCCACTTATATCCACAGCAAATCTGGGATCGGGAAGTGGAAAGCGCTCTAACGGGAAGTATTCTGGATGAGCGAGTTGCCGACCTGAACGTTAAATTCCGACGAGGTAAAACCGCATCGGCGCTCGACCAAAAACAAGGACGAGTGACGATTGAGCAGCATTTGCTCGACTACGCTGGAATTGACAGAGAAGTCGTTGCTGTGCGAGCAGGGGAATATTTTCGGCTAATAGCGGCCGAGAGTGCAGAATAGTAGATTAGCTAAGCACTTTAACAATTAAAACCTCTCGAGATCAACTATCTGGGTATTTGAAAATGGCATGTGGCAATTTGCTCCACATTAAAAAAGGCAACGCACCTTCCTCAAACACCTCCCAAAAAAACTCCACCTCACACATAAGTCTCTTTGGAAAACATGGTTGTTACTGACAATCAACAAATTTCCACTCTAAGACAACAAAAACAAACAAAACACAAATACAAAAAAGCCAGAATTAAATATCCAGTTAGGTGATCTCGAGCATTATTTCTGTATAATGGAATAATGATGAGTATTAAAGAACATCCACCACAGTCGGAAGAACTCCAAGCGAGCGAACCGATCCATGTTCCCGTACTTTTGGAGATAACCCTTAGCAAGCTGCAGCCAGTCGAAGGCGAGTCGTATCTCGACTTGACGGCTGGCTATGGCGGCCATGCCAGGGCATTCTTAAATAGGACGGATAATTACTTGAACTCAGTGTTAGTAGATCGCGACGAAAACGCGATTAAAACATTGGGCGATTTGGCTGAAAAAGGCGTAACTTTAATTCACAAAGATTTTGTGAGCGCGGCGCAAGATTTAGTCAAGCAGGGACGTAAGTTTGACGTGATTTTGGCTGATTTGGGGGTGTCGTCACCGCAGCTTGACAGAGCAGAGAGAGGTTTTTCGTTCAGATTTGACGGTCCGCTAGATATGCGGATGGACAATCGGACGGAAATTACAGCGGCAGATATTGTCAATTCGTATTCGGTTGATGATTTGACGCAACTGATTATTCGTTACGGCGAAGAAAATCCCGGGCGAGCAAGGCGAATTGCACAGGCAATTGTAAAAGCTCGACCAATTCAGGGAACGACTGAGCTGGCTGATCTGATCAAGCAAACCGTTGGTCGCGGTAGCATGAAGCATCATCCTGCGACTCGTACCTTTCAGGCGCTACGCATTGAAGTCAATCGCGAACTTAAGCTGATTGAAGAACTATTGCCACTTTTGCCACGCTTACTTAATAAGGACGGGCGAGTAGGAATAATTAGTTTTCATAGCTTGGAAGACAGATTGATCAAGCGTTACTTTTCGGAGCAAGCGGCGGCTGGCTATGAGGCTGAGCTGATTGTTCCAGAGAAAAAACCGGTGTCTGGAACTGAAGATGTTCACAATCCGCGTAGTCGAAGTGCAAAATTTCGATACGCCGTGAAAAAATAAAACAAAAAAGAAGGAGGCACAATATGCCAATCCACATCAAAGTAGAATTCCAGAATACAGACAAGGCAGAGACTGTTTCAGTACGCCGCGGCTAAACTAAAGCGTATTCCGGAATATATAGAAAAACCAGCCTGTCTTTAACGGGCGGGCTGGTTTGTTATGCTAAATACAAATATAAACATAAAAGATAGAGACAAATGACAAACACCACCACATTTACTTCACGACGTTCACACGGTCAATTGCGCCGAAATCAGAATTCTACACGTTTTCAGTCTCAGGTCAAACTTGGTCCTGTTGCTCATACAGTGCTAGTTGCATTGATGATTACAGTACTGGGCTTGATTTATCTTACTCAGGCAACCAGGCTCACGGCTTACGGCTATGAAGCTCAGAGTCTGGATACAAAAATCACCGAACTAAGCGCAAAAAAGTCAGAATTGGAAGTGCAGAATGCGCGTCTGACGGCGTTAGAGAAGGTGAAGAATAGCAATGTCGCTTCAGCTATGACGACAACTGAAACGCATTACGCTCAATAGTGATATAATAAGATAAGCAATATGCAGCGGCTTATTCGTTCAAGAACTGGTTGGTTAGCCATCGCTTTACTAGTAGTGATGGCAGCTTTTGTGTTGCGATTATTTCAATTGCAGATTTTGCAATATGGCAAATATACGGAATTAGCGCGGGCGAGTCAGCAGCGTCAATTTATCATTCCTGCAGAGCGCGGGAAAATTTACATGATGGACGGTAAAACGCCAGTTCCTGTGGTGCTTAATCGGGCGGTCTATACGGTGATTGCGGACCCGCAGTCGATTGACGATAAAGAGCGGAGCCAGCTTGTTGATAGTTTGAGGGAAATTGCTGGTGGTGAAATGACGGAAAATGTATCTGAACGGCTCAATAATAAAAAGTCGCGCTATGAAGTTTTAGCGAAAAATATCACCAGAACTCAAGCGGAAAAATTGAAAAAGAAAAACTTTGCGGGTGTGTTGTATCAGCAAAGTTCTATTCGAAATTATCCTGAGGGCGAACTGGGCGCGCACGTGCTTGGATTTGTGAATGCGGCTGGCGAAGGTCAATATGGCATCGAAGGCTCTTTGAATAAGCAGCTTAAGGGTCGGGACGGGCTATTGCAATCTGTAACTGACGTAAGGAATATACCTTTGACGGTTGGAAAAAATAATATGCGAATCGAGGCGAAATCTGGTGACAATTTAGCGCTGACGGTGGATAGGAATATCCAGAATCAGACTGAATTGGCATTGAAAAAAGGAGTCGAAGCAGCTGGCGCCACTGAGGGAAGTGTGATTGTTATGAATCCGAAAAACGGTCAAGTTCTGGCAATGGCGAATTATCCGACTTATAATCCAGCGGATTTTGCCAAGCAGAAAAACGGGTCGGTGTTTGTGGATAGCGCGTCGATGGTGCCGTTTGAGCCGGGTTCGATTATCAAGTCCTTTAGTTTCGCTACGGCAATTGACAAGGGTGTTATTACTCCGTCCAGCACGTATAATAATACCGATTGTATTAAAGTCGCTGACCGCACGATGTGTAATGCCTTGAGAGGTTTGGGCGGCACGATGACGATTCAAGGTGCGTTTAACAATTCGCTCAACGTCGGTACGATTACCGCGATTCGAAAATTAGGAAATGGTTCGCAGATTAATTTGCCGGCTCGCCAGACTTTGTACGAATATTATCACGATAAATTTGGCTTTGGCACCAAAACCGGAATTGAGCTGGGCGAGGCTTCGGGCTATATTTATCCGCCAGATAGCGCTGAGGGAAATGAGGTTCGCTATTCGGCTATGACCTACGGGCAAAGTATGAACTTGACTATGGTTCAAGTCGCGGCTGGATTTTCGTCGCTAGTTAACGAAGGCCAATATTACAGGCCAACCATTCTCGTCGGCACAATTGACGAATCTGGCAATCTGAAATCGTCGGAAAATAAAGCCATTCGCCAAACTGTAAGCGGCGGTACGTCATCACAGATGCGAACGATGCTAACGACAGCGCGCCGATCTTCATTCCTATCAAAGAGTGACAAATCTGGCTATGAAATTGGCGGAAAAACTGGTACTTCTGAAGCGGTGGTTAATGGCGCTTACACTCAGAAGGAGACGATTGCTACATATATTGGTTATGGCGGTGGAAAAAATGGCGCCGAATATGTCATAATGGTACGTGTAGCGGCTCCAGGCAAGGGGATTAATTTGCAAGGAAATCTTCACGCTGGACCAATTTTTACAGATATATCCAACTGGATGATTGATTATATGAAAATAGCACCAAAGGAATAAATATGGGAATAGCTTTACAAACAATGACCAATGAATTGACGCACGTGTTTTTACTGAGCGTCGGCGCGTTTTTACTAGCGATGTTTTTAACGCCAATTTATACGTTTTTCGCTTATCGATATCGCTTCTGGAAGCGCCAAAGGTCGGAAAGTACTGATGGGAAAAAGCTAAAGGTTTTTGCCAAATTCCAAGCGGCAAAATTGCGGCGAAACATTCCGACGATGGCTGGAGTAATTGGCGTAATTTCAATCTTTGTGGTGACGATTTTCTTCAATTTAGACCGAGCGCAGACCTGGCTTCCTCTGGCAGCGTTGGTTGGTGGCGGAATTGTCGGGCTGATTGACGATATCATCAATCTGCGTGGTTTGGGTGGCGGCGCCGCTGGGCTTCGTAGTCCAGTGAAGTTTGCGCTGATCACGTTGATTGGCGTGGTGCTTGGTTGGTTTTTCTTTGCCAAACTGGGCGTGGCGAGTTTCCACGTACCGTTTGTGGGTGAAGTGAATATTGGATGGTTGATAGTTCCATTGTTTGCATTTGCAGTGGTGGCTACCGGTAACGCTGTTAATATTTCTGACGGAATGGACGGGCTGGCAGGCGGGCTGCTTGGTATTAGCTTTGGAGCATTTGGCGTGATTGCTTTATTGCAGCAACATGTTATATTGGCGGGATTTTGCTTTACGGTTGTCGGAGTGCTCTTGAGCTATTTGTGGTTCAATATTTACCCAGCTCGATTCTTCATGGGTGACGTTGGAAGTTTTGCTTACGGCGCGTGTTTGGGCGTTGTGGCAATGCTGACCGACTCTTTGCTTTTACTTCCTGTGATTGGTCTGCTATTTGTAATTGAGGCGGGATCAAGCTTGGCTCAAATCGTCAGCAAGAAGCTGTTTAAGAGAAAGATTTTCTTATCTGCGCCGATTCATCATCACTTGGAGGCGATTGGTTGGCCAGAAACTAAAGTGACGATGCGCTTCTGGGTTATTGGCTGCGTGATGGCGTTTATTGGTGTGATGCTGGCGCTCGCTGGAGGTCATATTGCGTAATTCGGTCGCCAAAAGTCGTCAATCTATCGCTCAGCCGGTTAGAAGTCACCGGCCGATGTACCAGATTGTGCTTTATATGGGGCTTTTGCTACTACTTGGGCTGATTGTTATGTATGCGCTGGGGCCGCAACGCGCCAACGTGATGAATTATGCTTACGGCACGAGTTATAGCGATACGTATTTCTTTGGCAAGCAGCTGACGAGTGTGTTTATTGCTATAGTAGCTTTTTCTGCGTTTTACTTTACGCCGTACAAATGGATTACCGGCGAGAGATCAAAATACATTCTTTACGCTGGATTTGCGCTATGTATTTTACTATTTCTCTCGGGCGCAGTTCTTCATTTGTCATTTGCACAGGAAACTAACGGTGCGTATCGATGGTTCCAATTGGGCGTACTGGGAAGCTTCCAGCCGTCGGAATTGCTCAAATATGGCGTACTATTGTTTTTGGCGGGATTTTTAGGGCGGCGCTCGCAACAGGGAAAATTGAACGACATCCAAGAAACTATCATTCCGCTGGGCATTATTTCCGGATTATCGCTGCTGATGATTGTGTTTTTGCAAAAAGACCTGGGAACGGGAATTTCGTTGATAGCGATTATTTTATCAATGATTTTGGTGGCTGGAATTGATTGGAAGATTTTCAAGAAGATTCTGGCGATTGTTGCACTTTGTGGTTTGGTGATGATTTTTACGTCGCCACACCGAATTGAGCGCGTGATGACTTTCGTGCAAGGCGATAGTCACAAAGGGACGAGTAGTCAGGAGAACAAGAATTATCACATTCAGCAGGCCAGAATTGCGATTGGCTCTGGCGGGCTTCTGGGGCTTGGAATTGGCAAAAGCGTTCAGGCGACAGGATATCTTCCAGAGGCGACTAACGATTCAATTTTTGCTGTCATGGGAGAAACGTTTGGCTTTGTCGGTTTAATGGCTATATTGGCGCTATTTACGGCGTTGCTACTATCAATTTTGCATGTAGCCGCGAGGCTTCCAAACGTAACGTTGCGGCTAATTGTGGCGGGAATTTTTGGCTGGATTGCTTCTCACGTGATACTGAATATCGCCGCAATGACAGGATTAGCGCCACTTACTGGAATCCCATTGCCGTTATTAAGTTATGGCGGTACAAGCATGTTATTTATCGCGGCAGCGCTAGGTTTAGTTTTTCAAATTTCCAAATATACGTCACATAAAGCATTAGAGGAGGGTGAAAGTGGCCAAGATCTTAGCGGTCGGCGGCGGCTCAGGCGGACACGTTACGCCAGTGGTAGCCGTATTTAGAGAATTACAGAAAACTGGTGATCACGAGCTTCGTTTTTGGTGCGATAAAAAATTTGGCGCCAGCGCACGCGGGATTTTTGCTAAGTTCGATGAAAATATTCCGGTCGATTTGATTATTGCTGGAAAATTACGCCGATATCACGGAAAAAGCATCTCGTTTCATCTACATCCGTCAATTTTATTCCCAAATTTGCGCGACGGTTTTAAGGTGATGATTGGGTTTTTCCAGAGTTTGTTTAAGCTTATGAGATGGCGTCCAGATGTTATTTTCATTAAGGGCGGGTATGTTTGTCTGCCAGTTGGCTATGCGGCTCGGCTATTAAGAATCCCGTTGGTTTTGCATGATTCTGACGCGCATCCAGGTTTGACGAATCGCTTGCTGAGTCCTTTCGCAAAAGCTATCGGCACGGGCGCGCCGCTTGAATATTACAATTATCCACCAGAAAAAGCTTCATATGTTGGTATTCCAGTTGCGCCAGAATTCCATCCATATTCTGAGGCCGAGAGGAGAGAATTGAAGGAAAAATTGGGCTTTAATGTCAATAAGCCGCTAGTTGTTATTACTGGCGGTGGACTCGGGGCCGGGCGAATTAATTCCGCGATTGTAGCAATTAGGGAAAACCTGCTTTCTGAGGCTTCGGTATTTTTGATATCGGGAAATCAGCAATATGAAGAAATTCTCAAGCAAACCGACGAGCGAGAAGGCTGGCGGCTGCAGGCGTTTGTTCACAACGGAATGGCGGAAGTTTTGGCGGCGGCAGATATAGTCGTGACCAGGGCAGGGGCGACCACTCTTTTGGAATTGGCGGCGCTACATAAACCGACAATCATCATCCCTAACGGCCATTTGACAGGCGGGCATCAATTGAAAAACGCTAAAGTTTACCAGGACGCATTAGCGGCGTTGATAGTTTCTGAAGACGAGTTGGATAAGGACAATCAAATCTTGGCACGAAAAATAATTGGCGTATTAAAATCTCAGAAAATTCTTAAAGGTCTGGGTGATAACTTCGGTAAATTTGCCAAGCCAAACGCAGCTAAAGATATGGCGAAGATTATTCTTACTACGGTGCGAAGGCAGGGTAGGCGAAAGTGAAATTCCCCTTCTCTAAGAAAAAATCGGACGAGAATCTAAGCCGTCGAGAAATCGCGGCGCGTCGTCGGACTGAGAATTATGAGGATTTGCCCGCCCAATCGTATCGTCGGAACAGGACGCTTAATAGCCGCCAAACATCCTCTCCTTTGGAGACTTCTGAGAGACTTGAGACGCACGAATTGGTGAAGAAACGCCGCAGTGTACTGCGAAAAATGCTTGCGACTGCGGTAAGTCTGCTTATTGTGACATTTCTTTTGTTTCAATTGACAATCAATATTTCAGTCCAAACTCCCGACGCAAAAAGTTCCAGTAACGCTAATAAATACGTGGGCGTTCTTAATGAGTATTACAGCGCTCATCCAGCGGAGAGGTTCCGGTTTTTCCTCAATAATAATGACCTAAAGCAGTTCTTTTTACAGAAAGCTCCTGAGGTAAAAAACATTCGCGTGGAGGGAGATTTTCTAGCGCGATCAGCTATTAAATTGACGTTTAGGCAGCCGGTGGCTCAGTGGTCTTCTGGGGATAAGATTTATTTTGTTGATGATAGCGGTGTTACTTTTGAGCAAAATTATTTTGCCGCACCTACGGTTGCTGTTCGTGATGAGAGTGGCCTGCCAACTAGAGGTGGTCAAGAAGTTATCAATCGTCAATTCTTGAGCTTCCTTGGTCAAGCCGTGTCTGAATTTTCGCAACACAAAATGAATGTTTCAGAGGTTATTCTGCCGGCTAATACCGTACGCCAAGTTTGGTTTAGGGTCGAGGGCAGGGAGACTCAGATTCGTATGACGGTAGATAGGTCTGCTCAGGCTCAGGTTAATCAGGCGATAGTTACTTTGAGCTATTTGGATAACAATGGCGCGAAGCCAGGGCATATAGACGTCAGAGTGGATCAGAGGTCGTTCTATAAGTAGGGCGGTCAACTTCTCTTCTGGATAGAGTAAGTTCTCTTTTTGTTCTATTTCTGTATGGAGCGGAAAATATATATAACAATATAAAAATATGCAAAAGTCAAATAATCACAAAATGATAAGCTAGGGGAGTAGGGTAATAAAAATATAAAAATGTCAAATAATATAAAATGCATTGTGGAAAACTTAACGAACTTACGGCGCGCATACTCAGAGTTTATATTGATGTAAAAATATCAATGTAGCACTCCAGTATGTGTAGTGCTGGAATTAAAAATATTTTTTAAGTTCGTATTTTGTTGGTGCATTTTTTTTTAAAAGACGGTATGTTTTATGAGGTTGTATATAATAGAGAATCCCCTGGCCGAATTACTAGAAAAAGTTCGTTTTTAAGGTGTTAGTGAATATATGTAGACATATGTATATTCATCTTTGTGTGGTATTTATTATTGCGTAAAAGGTACATTGTGCGACATTAAAACTATCTATGAAATGCGGTTACTCTATTGTCTTTTTTTACAAAATAAATTATGTTGTTTTTGTAAATCAATTTAATTTTTGGAGGCTTTTATGTCACAACCTACAACCGCCCTGCCAGGCGCCTTAGACAATTTAAAATCACGTGTTTCACGTCTTTATTTTGACAAACGTCAATTTAAAGATGATTCTGGTCAAACTGTCGATTATGAGCGTTTAGTTATTGAAGTTCTTATTAAAGGCGAGATTTTTAATATTGAGTTTAAGCCCGAGAAAAAAGATAAAGCGATACTTATGTTAGCCGATGATTTAAGTCAACCCATGACTTTACAATAATAGAACGAAAAGCGAACTAAGTATATTTTAGAGTAAGTGTTATAGTTCCCTGACAATTTAGAGATTGGTGACCAACTAGCGAAGTCGTTAAACTCAAGCGGGTGTAAACTTAAGGGGGTATAAAATGCCAGAAAATATGACATTTTTTGACGCAGCCACTGCCGGTTCTGTTTTCAAAACTGCTTGGGGTGTTATTTCGTCAAATTTTGCCGGTATTGCCGTTTTGCTTGGCGCTATGATTGGCCTTGCTATTGCTGGTCGCGCGATTAATTCCGCGGTTCGTGGTAAAGTCAAGGTTAAATAATCGGCTTGGGGAGGTACCCCCTCCCCTATTTAGGAAATATGGAAAATTTATCAGTTTTAGCAATCAGCAACGAAATTCTTAAGATGACGCGAGATTTATTAGTTGCTTATGCTCCTCTTATTGGATTATTGGGTGGTTTAAAGTTCGTTTTGGATTATTTACATAAAGTCATTTTTGGAAGAAAAATATGATTGTAACTTTTGGTAACATATTATTTTTTATGTTGGTTATTGGGATTATAATGTTAATTTTGGAAGAAATAAAGAATAATGGCTAGTTTTTTACTTAAGTTAAGTGCGTTTTGGCTATTTATTGCCGTAGCAATTTATGCAATTTTTTGGTTGAGCGGTGCGCGTAGAGGTGATAAATGAAACGGTTGGTTTTGGTTGTTTCCAGCTTAGTTTTAATTTTTCAAGTTGCTTTTCCACCACAGCAAGCGCGTGCCGCTGAGCCAATAAATTATAAGCGTGCTGATCCGTCGAAATTTAAACACCCGTTTAAACTCAACCGCGCTAAAATCACGTATTTTTCAGACGAATTATCGGATAAAGAATTTAATCGACGATTTGACGCGCTTGAAAAATCATTTCAAGAAGACTCATATTTCGTGCTTAGCGAATATGAGGATAATGTTCGCTATCTTATTTTCGACAAAAATAAGCCGATAGAACTTACAATTCAGACTTCTAATGACGGTCGTAAATTCTACAAATTTAAATTTACGCCAGTCGCTGCATATCAATTTGATTATAATATTAATAAACAAGCGTATATTATGCGTCAATATAATGATTTGTATGGAATAACGCCTAAAGGCTTAGGAAATTATGTCGGTTCATCTGATATAATATCGCTTGTTGCAAAACAGCGAATCGAATATCCGGATGGATATGACGGCGATTTGTTTGTTGGCGGCGATTCGCCAGTTTTAGAAATCACGCGAAAAAAAGAATGCGACAATTTGGATTTTGTATGTTTTTTCAAAAAGGCGCTAAGTTCGACAATTTCGACTATTCAGGATCTATTCAAGGGAATAACGCAGCTTGTAGAGGGATTCTTTGAGTTTTTGAAAAACTTATTTGTCCCGTCCGACGCGAATTTTTTTGCGCGATTTTTTAAATCAATAGATGAATCACTTCATAAAAAATTAGGGTTTTTGACTTTTCCGTTTGATTTTTTTACAAAAAGTTTTAATGCGTTTGCTGGTTCGTTAACTGCTGATAATATGAGTGAGTGGCATTGCCGTAGCACTGATTTTTATAAATCAAGTGTATGTTCAGGTATTTGCGTTGATAATTTATTATCGAATAATCAAGTTTGTCTGAGATTTGGCGCGCTTGAGGAGAATTTTCCACAAGTTTGGAATGCGGTTATTCCTCTCGCTAGATTAGGCGTGGTTTTGTCGCTTTTATTTGCAATTTTTGCGAAATTTAAGGAGGTTACAGAAATATGATATTTATAATTATTATAACTGCCGTTATAGCTGGTTTAATTGCGATTTTTGCGTTAATTCCAGATTTACCACCAACACCTGAATATTTAGTTGCTTTTTCAGATTTATTTGCCAATATTTTACGTCAGTTTTCAGGCGTTTTTCGTTATTTTATGACTCCCTCTTTGGCTTTATTGTCAATTACTTTAGTTATTGCGTTTTTAGGTTTTGAGCCGATTTATCGTGTTACGATGTGGATTCTACGTAAAATACCGATGATTGGGATAAAATAATGAGAGTTGATTGGAAATCATTATTAAAACATTATACACGTCCCAAAAAAGGTTTATTCCCTGTTGGTTCTAGAGTTTATATTGGTCGTCAGGGCAAGGGTAAAACACTTAGTATGGTTAATTATGCATATGCAATAAAGCAAGCTTATCCAAATTGTGCCATTTTTTCTAATATAATTTTACAGGATATTAAATATGTTTATCTAGATAACGACGAAAGAGTTTCGCAAGCGCTAGAATTTCAAAACGGTGAAAACGGTGTGCTTGTGTTGTTAGATGAAGCGCACTTGATGTTCAACGCGAAAACTGGAATCCCGATTGACGTCTTGACCGCGATTTCGCAACAACGTAAAGATCGTCGACGGATTGTATTTTCAAGCCAAATCTGGAATGAAATGGATATGTCGATTCGTAAACAAGTTCAGGAGGTTGTAAATTGTCGTAAGATTGGTAGATTTCAATTCAATACAGTTTACGATGGTGAAAGTATAAGGCTTGATAAATCTGATTATACATATGTGATGGATAAGCTTTTTAGCGAGATTTTCAAGCACAACGACGAATATTATAAGCGATACGACACCTATCAGAAAATTTTGCGCAATTCAGAATATAGCCGCCAACCGTCGTCAAGTACTCAATTTGTGCCAATTAACCAAGATAGAAAGAGGAGGTGGCGGAAATGATTTAATGAGCGAAGCAGCAACGTTGTAACGTTGCTGCTGGTGCGCGCAGCGGGCAATCCATTAAGCCCGAGCAAGCGCGCGCGAATATTAAAATTTTATCAAAATTAAGTGCGGAAGCCCGCGCAGCGGGCTACTTGATAGTAGGACATTTAACATATTTTATATAGGGGTGAAGGTGAACGATAATTATATTAACAATATTGTGAAGGAGTACCCTGAGATGTATAAATTAACGATGTTTAAATTTCCAAAAGCACGTTTTTCATCAATATCTAGCAATAAGCAAAAACGTAATCAATGTAATGAGTTAGATATTATGCGTTCAGTTCGTCGAAGCAGAACTGTAATTTCTGATTATATTTTGTCGAATGATTTTGAAATGTTTGTAACGTTTACGTTTAATCCAAAAAAAGTAAATCGTTATGATCTGAACGCTTGTTATCTCAAAATGCAATCATGGCTTTGGCGTCAGCAGAAGAAGTCTAATAATGAGATGAAATATATAATTGTTCCTGAAAAACACAAAGACGGCGCAATTCATTTTCATGCGGTTATGTCAAATTATCCTGGCTTGATTAAGAAAACTAACGTAATTCAAAATAATCGTCGTGTGTATAATCTAACGTCGTTTCGGTTTGGCTTTTCAAATATGCAATATCTTGATGATGACAAACAAAAAGTTGCTTCTTATGTGTGTAAATACATAACAAAAGATATGATTACAGTATCTAATCGCCGGCGATATTGGGCGTCTAAGAATCTACAAAAGCCAGCTAAGTATTATAATGAAGCTGATGCTTTATTTCTTAATCCTGATTTAAAGTCGTTGACTTTTGAAAATCAGTATTTACAGATGCATGAGTTTGAAAAACTTGAGAAACTTTTTGCTTAATAGTTTCATTATTCCACTCACCAGCCTTAAATCGCAGTAGAGGCATATTTGCGTTGTTCATTATTGAATTAACGAATATGTCGCGCTTTTGGCGTTCTAGGCGGTTGTGAGTGCTGTCATCAAGTTCTACAGCAAAAAGTGGTTTCATCTCATTATTACAAATAAGAAAATCGACTGATTTACCATTAATTCTTGAAAATGCCGCTTTCCAATTCTGCCCTTTTATTCTATGTTCTAAAAACATGCTAAAATGTGCTTGCGGAATAATCACACAACCACTTATACATTCCTGCAATATTTGATAAAATTTTAACTCAAATGCTGTCATAATGCATTCTTTTTTCACATATGCATATTCCTTTTTTACGTAATTTTTTGTGATTTGTTTATTTGTTTTTATTCCGATTATTGCAATTGCAATTATCAGAAATACTATAAATATTTCCATTTTTTTAGTATATCATAGTAAATTCTACAACATTATTTTTATTTTAATATTTTGCGTCGTTTATTTTTTTATTTTCTCTGTTGTGCGACATTTGATAATTTTCCTAGGTACATTGTGCGACATTAAAACTATATCTAAAACACGACTATTCCATCGTCTTTCTTCGCGATAAATTTATCTCATTTTCACCAAATCAACCTACTTGTCGTTTATCGTTTTATAAACCGCCCTATTTGCTGGCTTGGTGTGTTTTATGTTGTGTATTGGTTTATCTGCATTGGCTCGGATTTATAATTTATGCTTGTATTGCGCAAAATTTATCAATATAAATATTCAGCCGATTCGGCTTTATGCACGCTTAAAAATTAACTAACAATTAGTTCGTATTTTGTTCTATTGTTTTTTAATCGCTAGTTTTGCGAAAGAGCTTGGGTGATTCTGTGCTTAATTATTTCACTGTTCCATTCGCCTGCCTTAAATCGCAGTAGGGGTATATTAGTATTGGCCATGATCGAATTGACAAAATCGTCGCGCGTTTTTCGATCGGGCTGATTGTGAGTACTATCATCAAGCTCAATAGCTGCCTGAGGTATAATTACACATCCGTTTATTGCTTCGTGTAGGGTTTTATAAAACGATAATTCACTTGGCGTCATTGCACAAGATTTTTTAATATATACGTATTCTTTCTTTATTGGGGTTTTAATTGGGCTTGTGTCGCCGCCGGTCCCCTGCCTTGCTTTGATTGCCAGAAAAATAATTGCGGCTACTACTATAAATATAAGCGCTTCCATAAGATTAGTTTATCGTATGCTAATAATAAATGCTTACGATTTTTAGGCTTTATCGTTGCGGTGATATAATAAGAGTGATAATTTTATCGGAGATATTTATGGCTTTTTTAAATTATAATAAAGATGAAAAGTTGGAATTCAATTATAAGAGAGCGTGTGGATTGTGGCTAATTGTAATAGCGGCGATTATTTCAATAGCTACTCTAATAGGAGGAAAGCAAATAATAAATATGCAAGTATTCAGTATTGGATATGTTATTAGTTTTTTCTCAATCAACATGAATAAAAAGGTGTTGAATAGGTTGTCTGCTGGCTCTTCAAGTGAATTTCAAAAGAAAGTATCTTTATATGCCGTTATTTTATTATTTATCTTGATGGTTTTGCTGGGCGGACCATTCTTTGCGACTGAAAATTGGAGATTGATTTGGCTGGGGGCACTGATGGCAACCGCACTGCATTTTTTCCCGTATTATTTTGTGCATGGAAAATCAATGATATATCTAGGTCTTATTTGCGCCATTAATGTTTTTGTAGGATATATTTTTACTGATATCTCATTAGAGGTGATAGCATATATTGACTCGGCAATTAAGCTTGTATTTGGAGTGTATTTATTATTTTTTTCGAAGCCGTAAAAAAGACACCTCGTTTTTGAGGTGTCTATACAACAACGGCTGCAAATCACAACAATCGCTCAGCCATAATACTACTTTTTAAGAGATTGTTCAAGCCTCCAGTTTATCTCACCAGTTACACTACGACCGTTCTCTGCGGCTAGCACAACTAAGCGTTCGTATACTTCCTGTTTAATTCGTACATTATAAACTGGCGTAGGTACGTCAACCTTAGATTTGATAATCTTGCCATTCTTTTTTACAATTTGATTTACTATTGGCATGGCCTTTCCTTTCTTTAGAGGACCTTAGCGCCAAGCGAGGCGTTAAGCTTATATCTTTATTATCTTTTCGGGTTTGCAATTCATTATAATAATGGCGTATCCTCTAATTGTTAATGTGCCTCGCCTGAGTGTTTCTATTATAGCAAAAGTTGCGCACAAAATGTAATCATTTTGCGTGCATTTTGTATACTTTTTATGTAAAATCTATCCTGAAAATGATAATTTACCATATGGCGTCGCCGTACATAAATAAAACCCGCCCTCATTCTCAGAGGGCGGAAAGGCCACATGGATGCTTAAACCATGCGTTTGCAGTTTATCACTATTTGTTAGATCTCGCAATATGCTTAAATATACAATAAAATAAGGCGTACCGCTTTCCGAGACCAGACCCGGGGCGTATACACCTTATGTTGACATATTACTATAGCCGCCATTGAAAAATCAATAAACGGTTGTTATTAATATTTGTCTTTGGTTATAGCTACCTAACAATTTAGAAATTTATACAGTTTTGGTGATGTTTAAGGGTAATACATCAGTCAAAATAAAATAAGACAGCCCGCTTGCCCTAACATAAGGGGGCGCTGCTGCCTTATAGTCATACTACCACAACCGTCATTGAAAAATCAATAATATCGCCTTGAGTTATAGTTACCTAACAATTTAGATATAATATAACACTACTGTAAAACCGGATTGATCACTATAACAACGGTGATGTGGTTTCAGTACTATTCAATATAACACTACTGTAAAACACGGCGTGTTCCTTGCATCTCAGCCAACTGGTTTCAGTACTATTCAATATAACACTACTGTAAAACCCCTCGTCATAGCGTGGGTTTGCCTTGATTGTTTCAGTACTATTCAATATAACACTACTGTAAAACAGCCTGTCTATAATAGTATCTAACAAATCAGTTTCAGTACTATTCAATATAACACTACTGTAAAACAAAGGACGCGTTTATGCAGCTGCACCAGAAGTTTCAGTACTATTCAATATAACACTACTGTAAAACCGCACGAAAAAGTGGATGGATGAGTGGATCGTTTCAGTACTATTCAATATAACACTACTGTAAAACGACTTAGAAGATCCATCAGCTTTTAAGTAAGTTTCAGTACTATTCAATATAACACTACTGTAAAACATCTGCTGAGCAGGTTGCCCTAATTGATTCGTTTCAGTACTATTCAATATAACACTACTGTAAAACTCATAACCAGGAATAGTCAGCGTCTCTGAAGTTTCAGTACTATTCAATATAACACTACTGTAAAACAGGCGGTAGAGATGCCATACGGAGACTCTGGTTTCAGTACTATTCAATATAACACTACTGTAAAACGGCGTCGGCGGTAAGAATATGAACATACCGGTTTCAGTACTATTCAATATAACACTACTGTAAAACGCAATCCTGTTTATGCTGATAATCTTCTGGGTTTCAGTACTATTCAATATAACACTACTGTAAAACACAGGTGAGAACACTCGCTTGACGTTTTCCGTTTCAGTACTATTCAATATAACACTACTGTAAAACTAGACAAACAGCAGTACTTCTATCACTTACGTTTCAGTACTATTCAATATAACACTACTGTAAAACTTCTGAATCACATCACCGCCTTTACGCTTCGTTTCAGTACTATTCAATATAACACTACTGTAAAACGCCCTTAATACATAATCGCAAATATAAAGCGTTTCAGTACTATTCAATATAACACTACTGTAAAACCGATTGGAGTAGCGTCGCTGGCGCTGACTAGTTTCAGTACTATTCAATATAACACTACTGTAAAACCTAAGCGTTGAAATGCAAACAGCAATTGCCGTTTCAGTACTATTCAATATAACACTACTGTAAAACACTCATTCTAGCCGGTGGCAATGAAATACCGTTTCAGTACTATTCAATATAACACTACTGTAAAACAATAGCTTATCTCCTGCAGCTTTAGCAAACGTTTCAGTACTATTCAATATAACACTACTGTAAAACACCTATTTCGCGAAGAACTCAAGCAGCATGTTTCAGTACTATTCAATATAACACTACTGTAAAACCAGAAGTTATCGTCAATTGCTAGAGGTGATGTTTCAGTACTATTCAATATAACACTACTGTAAAACAAGTTGTTCTGGAGGATGTAAATGAATAGCGTTTCAGTACTATTCAATATAACACTACTGTAAAACGATAATTATGAAGCTATCTAACATGTCGACGTTTCAGTACTATTCAATATAACACTACTGTAAAACTAGTCAAATTATTCAAAGATGGCTGCTCGGGTTTCAGTACTATTCAATATAACACTACTGTAAAACGCCATCGCCAGGTTGCCCATAACCCCCGAAGTTTCAGTACTATTCAATATAACACTACTGTAAAACCTCATATGTGCGGTTTTACAGAGGTAAACGCGGTAGCGCTTACTTGATATTATCGTGAATTAGTACTAAAATCATAAAAATCGTCATCTATGGACAAAAGTCCTTCGCTGTCTAATTTGTCTTTACAGATTTTTTCAATAAAAAGTACTGAAAAATGATTATCTTCTACGTATTGTAAAAGAGCCCGCAACTCACTATGCGATAATAGTTGGCGCTGATTGACCAAAACTACTAGCTGTTTTGACAGTAATTGTTGCGCTGAATCTATGATACCATAAAGTCTATCAATATAGTTATTCCTTAAATTTACCTCCAATCCCACATGCGCCACCTTTAAGATGTCATTCATGGAAATGGTTGATTGGTAACTCAAATTTTGTGAGAAATCGATATTTATATTATCAAGGATATCAAATATGCTTGATTCTATCTGCTCTATTTTTGTCTGATCTATATCGCTGTTGTCCTGAATGTTTTTATATAACGCCGCAGTAATAGTTCGACTGGATAGATCGTATGAATATATGTCGGTAATTATTAGTGAGTCTTTTGTTATATCTAGCGGGTTACAATTATCATCGCAAATTACAATGCGATTATTTTCTTCTCTTTTTGTGTATGCATCAAGTATATTTTCTATAATTTTTCTAAAAAACAAATCATTGTGAATGGCTAGTGTCGCAATTCCACCATTTTCTGGTATTGATGCTGCATTGTCGAATCCTGAAACTTTAATTCTCATAAAATTACTGTCCTGTCTGTATTTTGAATTGATAATTCATCATATTTTCCAGCCAGATATTCCATTGATGCGAATTGATTTTCGGTTACGGTCAATAATTGAACTATGCCGTTTTCTGGTATTATTTTTTTGATTCTGTCGTGGGTTGATTTTTCATTTGTGGAATTGAGTACCAATTTAGTGTAGACGGATTGTTGCATCATAACAAATCCTTCTTGAGTGAGTCTTTTGCGAAAAGTGGTGTATGTTTTACGCTCGTTAGCATTGGTCATTGGTAAGTCGAAGAATATAATCATTCTCATATAGCGCACTCTCATAGTTATATTAATTCATACTCAGGTAGTTCGTCGTCCCCTGTTTCCATTGTCCTGAAAAATAGCTTCACGTAGATACTGATAGCGTTTGATAGGAACTGTTCTTTGCCGAGGATAACAACTTTATGGTTAAGAATCTCAATCAGTCTACTCTTAAAGAAGTCGTCAAATGCAAAATTGCGGCATTTGTAAACTTCGCTGTCGACTATAGGTCTGAACGACTCCATGAGGTCGCAAGTAAGATTGAACGGGTTGTATTCATTACAGTGATTGACGCCTATAGTTGTTGAATATCCAGCAGCCGTAATCTCTCGATTGAAGGCAGACAGAAGAATAGCGTAGCCATAATTTAATGCCGCATTTATATCATTAGAGCTGTCTCGTGAAAATTTTGGACCAAACAATTCTTTGAAGTAGAGCTTGGCTGCATGAGCTTCCCTGTTGGTGAGATCTCCGGGAGATACGTTCGCGGCGAAGTTCATTAGCGCTTCGCAGGCGGAACTATTGCCAGTTTCTCTATAGATCGTCTGGGCTTGCTTAATTATCTTTTGAGTAACGATTGTTTTCCATAAGTTATTTTTGGTCGATTGCGACCACTGGCTTTGCTTTGACATCTGTTTGCTTGCGTTGTGAGATCCGTAATAAGGAATTATCTCTCCATACGGATTACGCTGATGATCACAGAATATCACTTTGACTTTATAGCGAGATAATTCACACAGTAGATAAGCCGTCAGATTAACAGCGGTATTTTCAATTATTAAAGTGCCAATTTCACTTATGTGGAGTGTTTTTTCATTGCCGTCGCTAGTAATAAGCATATAATCATTTTTATAGCTTAATTTACAGCGATTTTTGACGATTACAGTTCGCCAAGACATATCTTAACGCTTATGCCCTAATGATTTTCCGTTTAGCTTTCGACAGTGCAAGCCAGTTATAGACTCGTAGACGAAGGTAACATTGAGGGGGTCTATAGTCTTTCCTGACATGCGACCAAATGAATTCGGTAGACCTAACTCTGGGAATTTAGGATTCTTCTCGCTACCTTTCATGTCTACGCGACCAGATCCAGCGCTCGTAGCCACCAGAACTAGTTTAATAACCTCTATTTTGTCGTCTATTGATAGTTTGTCATATTCTGGTGCTGCATTGCGAGCATTATCCCCCGCCTTTCTGAATTGTTGATATTGATTAGCGAGCTTGTCAGAGTAAACCTTCCAAAAGCGATTTATTCCATCAATAACCTTAGTTCTTTTTTCGATTTGTCTATTGCGTTTGTCGCGTAATTTATCATCTTCGTCGGCTTGTTCTTCTGAAATCGTAACGCGTGGAATTCCGCGCTTTAGCGCTATTGCAATGGCATATTCGATATCGTAAGGAAGTTTTAATTGTTTGGCGTTAGTAACCTCGCTACTGCCAACTATAAATTGCTCGTTACCGTCATACTCAATTTTTTGGTTAATCGGTATTTTAGGCAGAAGCACTACGGCATCTTTATAATTATCTCGGATATATTTATCTATCGATCCTGGGTGAGTCTTCTCTAAGGTGTATATTTGCGCTGGAATGCTGATTATCTCAGTTGCGGGAGATTCTTTTTTGTTTGACTGCTTTAAATAATTGATCACCGCAAAGTAAGCTGCTTGCACGCCAGAATATCCACCGTATCTATTGGTTGGTAGATTTGCTTTTATAGGTATTGTAGGTTTAGGGTCGGTTGATTTTTTGCTATAAATAGTTTGTTTATAGAATTGACTATCACCAGTCTCGGTTTTTTTCGTAATCAAGCAGTCATTATATTTCATCGTTTTATCAATGATTTCGCAGGATGATTTACCCTGCCAGACAATTTCACCAGTATTTGTGTTGGTAAAATCATATTTCATTGACGATAAGATGAAGCTGCCGTATTCCCTGTTCTTCTTTTTGTCCGACTTGAATTTCTTATATTCTCCGTAGATAAACTCCTTGTCAAGCTTTGGATAGCGAACTTTTACATATTGGGCTAGAGTTGCTGCTAAGTAGGCATCTTTTGCGTGGTGGAGGTCGTTTACTTCGCGGCATTTTGGCAAGTCGTGGATGCGGCGATATTCGGAACTCATGCCAGCGCGAATAGTAAACACCTCTGTTGATGAGTCTTTGTATTTTTCGGTTAGCATTCTAGCCAGGTGTTTGGTAATTTGTCGTGTCTCAACTAATTGGCGATTAATGAAGCCATATATCTGGTCGTCTGATAGCTGCTTCTGGCTAGTTAATCGCTGGAACTTGAGCTGTGACATAAATTTGGCGTTTTTTAAAGACATCCAGATTGGCAACATCTTTTTTTGAACGTCGGGCGATATTGGATAGTCGTCAAGCTTTAGCTGATTCTCTTCTCGCAATACCAAGACGGTGTTGTCTAGAGAATCACCCTTTGTCAATGAGCGTGGCAAAATATGATCGATTTCGCAATCTTTAAGTCCGTTTTCAATGTCTAGTTTTTTACCTGAGTATGCAGATTTGCCATTTTGCAAGAAGTACAGGTAATATTTTTTCTTATCAAGGCAATCTTTATAATTTTCCAGTTGAGGCTTTATATCAGATTTATTATATTCTTTTCCGTATAATTCTTTATACATCTTTTCTAGCTGAGAATATCGATTTTTTGTTCTGACTTTTTCCTCTTCGCCTCGCGCCATCTCAATGCTAATCAGTTTCGGACCATAGCCGATCGTATCGACAATTTCATCTATAATCCGAACACTTCGCCAGAGGGCGCGCTTAATCCCCGGAGATGCTGCGAGATTTTTAATATCATCATAGGTGATTTCTGGGGTAGCATCTTTCAAAAGAGCGTCTTCTATGATTTTTTTGAATTCATATCGGTCACTTTGGATAATTTGCATAAAATTATCAGAACATTGACGCATTACTTCAATAACTGTCATTTTTCCATAACGAGTGTGCGCCGCAATTCCGTCAAGTAATTCACTGGATAGTCTTCCCCAGCCTGTATATTTTAGCTTCAAAATACTATCGATCTGGTCTTTGCTAAAAATGTCATTATATTTTTGTAGTTTTTTTGACAGGATTTTCTTGTCTTCAAATAGAGTTATCCATTTTATTACTTCCTCAATTGCCGCTTTGTTTTCTGGCGTGATTTCAATCCCAATTTTCTTAGTAAAATCTATGTACGATTTTCGTGACGACATGAAAGATTTATCGTCGGCTGTTCCAGTAATAACTAGCGAACTAGTGTCGTATATTTGATTGTCGTAAAGATATTTTGCAAGTTTTTTATAGTTAACGGAATATTCTTTCGTGAATAGCTCGTCAATTATGCGATTTTGAATATCTGGGCTTAACCTTTTTCCGTTAACTGTTACATTTTTTAGTTCATTTCGGCACTCATATTCTTGATAAAGTAATGAATTCTTGGGAAGTACATCTTTATCTGGTAAATATGTACACTTGTTGCGCATTCTCCCGATAAATTCTTCAGCTGAAGCTTCGTCGTCTATGATTTCATTAAAATTCCACGGATAAATTACGCCGTCTTTCTTTTTGATTGACCAGGCAAAATCACCACCCGTTTTTAATGGTCCGATGTAATACGGCAATTTAAATGTGAAAATGCTAATAATCTTATCGCGATTTTGCGCCAAGAATGGATAATGGGTTGCTTGATTATCTATAATCTTCTCAAGCTCGTATTGATGAATTTGGTGTGGTATGGCACCATTGTCACGTATTCGCTGTCTGGATAGAAATTCGCCCAATTCCGCCCGTTTCTCAAATCTTTGATATCGCGCATCATCTTTAGCCGATTCGCCTAAGTGTTTTTTAATTGATTTATATAGATCGTCTGCGTCAATCTTGTGCCTGTTGTATAAATCAAATTTTGAAGCATCTCCGTGAAAAAATGATTTATATTCTTTTTTAGAGAGAAAATCTCGGAATAGCCCTTTGAGGTCTGATAAATCCTGACGGTAAGCGTCATACTTTTCGACCATGATGTCAGACAGGCAGCTATCTTTCCTGATAAACTGACTAAAAATTGTCCATTGATAGACCGATTCTAAGGTTTCTATCAACTCGTATCGATCGTCGCCGATTGCTGCGGCTATGTCGTCTCGCTGATCTTCGTAATTCTTATCAGAAAATTCTCCTTTTATTTCAAGGGATTTATCATCAAACAATTTTTCTGCATTCCATTTTAGTCCAATTGCTGCACCAACAGCTTCGCTTATAATGTTTTTACTGTCAGCAGAAGGTTGTAACAGCTGAATTATACTTGATTTTCGAGCGCTTCGCGTTTGAGATTGGTTTAGAAAGATGGACTTAATCTGCTTAGCTTCTTTATCTCCAGCTCCAATAAACTCCATGAATTTTTGCAAGTTTTGGCTATCGAATGACGAAATTACGCCGTCTACTCCTCCTTCGATTAAGAAATTGCCACGATATTTAATAATGTGATGTAACGCCAAATAAATTAAGCGAATATCTTGTTTTCCTGGGTTGTGAAATAGTTCGCTGCGTAAGTGGTAAATTGTCGGATATTTTTCCCTATATATCTTATCTGTAAATGTGTGATCTGAGAATAATATGTTGGCGTCAAGATCTAAGGACGAGCTTTTATCGTCTATGTAGAGCATGGATTCTGTCAGGCGTAGATAGAAATTGGGATCGACGTTGCAGATTTCATTGTTGAATATTTGCTGCAATAGCGTGATACGTCTCTTTCTTCTGGCGAGCCTTCTGCGCGATGAGCGGAATGATCGTCTTAGTTCAGCCTTTTGAGCTTCATTAAATAAATTTGCTCCCCACATGTTCTGATGTTTATGTCTACGCAGACTGAAATCTTCGTTGATGACCGCCCATCCTACGCTACCCGTGCCGATGTCTAGACCTATAGAATATGATTGTTTCATTGTGTGATATCCTTGTTTAATTATTTTCAGTATATCGTTTACTTTTGGGGTTTACAATATTGCTTTAGTTGTATATACTTCTACTGTACCGTTTCGGTACTTCAATATAACACTACAGGTTAAAATAAAGCATTAGCTAAAATGTTTCTGCAAAAGATTCAGGCGGTAGGCCTGTTTTTTTGTTGTACCTGTCTCGCTAACTGGCATATGAATTCATCCACCACGGATTGACTGAACGATTCAGAGTTGAAGCTGTATATCCCGTTTGATGTTTGCTCGCGGGTTCCCATTCCCAGAAATCCACCACGCTGACCTGTTAAAAAATTACCGTCCAGCTTACCGTCGTCTCCGACCTTATTTAGTAGGGCTTGTGCTTCTGCTCGTTTAGCGGCTGACGGGTGATTGTTCGCATGGTACTGAAGGTACTGTCGGAGCGATTCATTTCCTTGCATAAAAAATCTCCTTATTTTTATATAAGGAGAGAGACTTAGTAGAAGATGTTATTTAGATTTGACAGAAGTGCTGGACTGCTACTAGGGTTGTGTTGTTGGTACTAACACCAAATCCCGTCTTTTTGTACTTAGGATCTTGTATAGCTTCTCTGTGAGGCTTAGAACTCATCCATCCGTTAAATGCTTCTCTACTGGTCGATACAAAAACATCTGACTTTGGATGATATGCGCCAGTATAATAATTTTCACTACTATGAGAGCATTTAGCCCGTTGATATATTAGATAGCGCATTTCTTGCGTGTACATATCACCTAGCCCAGGTATGATATGCTGTCTATAGTCTTTGGTAATCATATCATCTGCCTTGAGCTGAGCTGACCTTTGCATGCTTTCATCAAACTCCAACGGCGCCACACCTATACGCTGGCGTTCAGCGTTAACTAGCTCTAATAACTCAGTAGGGTCTGCTGGTCCAACATCATACTTACTCTTCGGTTGCTCCTCTGCTTGCTCCTGAGCCACTCCAGCAGCTGCCTGAGCGTCCAAACGGGTCTTTAGCCATACTCCACCGCCAACGCCCGCTACAAGCGCTAAAATGATGGTGATGACTATAGCTTTTTTCATGCTTACACGTTAGCATAACAGAGATATTTTGTCAAGATGTAGTTTAATATAACCACTGGCTCACACCGCCATGATGCGAACAAGTTCCCCTTCCAGTAGCGTATGATCGCCAGCCATCACGACAGATTGCGCCTACACGATAGTGTTGCTGCTGTACTGGCTGTGGTGCAGGTTTAGGCGCGTCTGGTCGTTAAATTGACCTTCTGCCCTATTCCATGAACTCTTTAATTCGTTTTTCTTGGTATTGTACTGGTTCGCCTCTGCCGACTCCATGGAACATGTAATATGGCTGTTCTCGTCATTGACATCTTGAGGGTTGTTTGGTATACTAGATTTGTCAATCGACTGGTCAAGCGCATCTGCGCTAATGGCGGAACCATCGAGTCCGCGCCCAGTCGATTTTCTTATGTCTGAAATATCATAAGCTAACACATTGCCTAATTTATCTACCTCATTGACATTTTGGGCTTCTTGTGCTATATTGGCACCATCAGAGCTCCGACCGGCGGAAACTGGCGCGCCGCCGACATAGCTATCGCTATTGGTGGATGATGGAACAACATTTGCGCCCCCATCCGAAGCTCTCGAAATCTCTTCTCGTTGTTGGGAGAGATTTTTTATTTCTCCTTCTCTTCTTGGTGAGATGTTCTTTAAGCTTATATTCCCATTAAAATCAGCTATTGTAGCTGTATTGTATCTGCCAGTCTCGCCTGGGCTAGTTACTATATTTATATGATCACGATTATATCCACCTCTACTGGTAGTTCCTCCATATGCCTGAGATTCAGGGCTGGTGGTATCGACATCTTTAATCTCTTGTGCTATATTTTCACTAGAAAAGTCGCCCAGTCCCCGTTTGGCTTGTCCACGGGGCGCACTATTAAGGTCGCCTGGACGGCTTTTTTCTTGGCTTCGCACGTTACCTTCATAAAGAGTATTGCTCCCTGTTGTATTATTTGTTACACTATCTACATGAGAATCCCCTAGATGGTGTAACTCAGTTGACGGGTTCGTCCCTGCTGGCTCCATGGGGGATTTTCTTGTTGTGGCGTGATCATTCTCATCATTGATATTTTGAGCTTCTCGTGCTATATTACGATCAGAAGTCTCTGTGTTATAACCAGGTTCGATAAGTTCCCCTGGCGTCACAGGGGCTTTTCTTATGTTGCCCTCATAGAGAGTATTTCGCCCTATTGTCTGTCTTCTAAGAAATTTACAGGCTATTTGATCGTTGGCAGTTTGAGGAGTGTTTGCTATAGTAGAATCAGAAGAATCCCCACTTAAATCCCGGTAATGGGATTCGGGGATTTTTTCTGTATTATTTGGTTATAATTCCCCAACAATCTAAATACCGATATTCCCTAAGAACCGCGTTTTACCTTTATTCCCAACACCCTAGAAATGATATAATTACTATAATATGCATGCCGCGGCTCAATCTATAACCATAAAAGTGAGCGAAGTTGATTCTGCCTTGCTTAATGACGCGGATGAGCTGCAGAAAATGTTAAGAAATGTTACGGAATTGGCGGGCTTGCATTCTTTGGAATCGGTGATGCATCAATTTTCCCCGCAAGGAATCAGCGCTGCCCTGCTTTTGTCGGAATCGCATATTGCTATTCATACGTGGCCGGAAAGTGGCGTGGCATATATAGCGATGACAACTTGTAAAATGCTGGATGATGATAAATTGCAACAAATAAAAGAGTTGGTTGCACGGCTGCTGGGTGCAAAAAACATAATTATGAAAGAAATGGCATTGTAATATGAAACGAACCAAGGCGCGACTTAAAATTAACCAGATTTTGACCGGCAAGAAGACGAATTTACGAGTTGTTGGCTGTTTGCTTTTTCGCGAATGGGATAAGAAAGACAAGCGATTTTACTATTGGGAAGAGTGGGAGATTACAGGGTTGGCTGATTATGATAGCTGGGTGGAATATGATCACAGTGATCAAACCGTTTCTCTGTATGAGCCGATTCGTTTTACTCAGGCAATTGATCCAACGCAATTGAAAAAGGGTCAATCGTTCACCGTTTCTGAACAGGATGGCAAGGACCACGTTGTGGTGGTTGATGAGGTTGGAATTGGCGAAATTATGAATATCAAGGGCAAAAACACGTACCAAGTTTTCCCGAAAGAACTGATGGCGTACGCTACTTTGAGGGATACTGGCGCGCCGAAAAACCGTCAGTTGATCACGATTGAGAAGTATAATAATCGCGAATACGACGCTTACCGTAAGGTTCAATTGAGCGATAAAGAACAAAAGGAGCTGTTCGGCAGAACCATTAAACCGATTGACTGGACGACGATTATATTTATTGTCATATTTATCGCCATTATTTTGTTTGCATTCATCTTTGACAACAATTCCGACAATAGTAATGGCGGAGGTCACGGCGGATCGCGCAGTGTTTACGGCGGCAGCAGTGGCGGGCTTGGTAAATAAAAGGAGTTATAATGTCACAATCAAGTACGAAAAAACGGGAGCAAGTTGCTTTATTTGCGGCGGCAATTTTGGTAGCAATTGGCGGAATTATTTATGAGCTGATTTTAGGTGCAGCTGCGTCGTATCTGGTGGGCGATTCGATTTTGAGCTTTAGTCTGGCGACGGGCGTGACGCTGTTCGGTATGGGAATTGGCTCATTGCTGGTCAATTACATCAAGCTTCATCCAGCAACCAGCTTCGCAGCGAACGAAATTATTCTGGGATTAATTGGCGGAAATTCGGTGATGCTGATGTATTTGGGATTCGTTTTTACGCGTTCGCATTGGCTGATTTTTGCCGTCATAAGTTTGGCAATTGGTATTTGTATCGGGTTGGAAATTCCGCTTTTAATGAAGATGTTTCAGGAATTCGGGCGCAAGTCTTCGGTGAAATTATTTAGTAAGATTTTAGCACTCGATTATTTTGGGGCGTTAATTGCGTCGCTATTATTCCCGCTCGTTATGCTTCCATATCTTGGCTTAATGCGTAGCGCATACCTGGTGGCAGCTTTGAATATTGGCGTTGCGGTTCTGATTCTTAAGCAAATGAAAGCGTCGAAAATTGTAATGACAATTAGCGTTATTGCAACAATGTTGCTTTTGGGATTCTTTATTTATGCGACGGAAATTGAGCACGGAATTGACAAACGAACGTATAAAGATCCGGTGATGTGGCAGCAGCAGACGCCGTATCAGAAAATTGTCCTGACTAGATATAATAATGACACGAGGTTGTTTTTGAATCGCAATCTGCAGTTTTCCAGTCTTGACGAAGCGCGCTATCACGAAACACTGTCTGCTTCCGCTCTGTCTTCAGTCGCTAATCCGAAGCGCGTGCTGATTATGGGTGGCGGCGATGGGTTGTTGACTCGGGACGTTTTGAAATATTCCAGCGTTGAGCATATTACGTTGGTTGATATCGACGAGGTGATGACTAATCTGGCGAAAACTAATCATCTTCTCACTGATATAAATCAGCGTTCACTGCACGACCCGCGCGTTTCCATTGTCAATCAAGACGCTTTCCAATTCGCCTTCTCTACCAAGGATAAATATGATGTTGTGTTGATTGATTTGGTGGATCCGTCGAATGAGAAATTAGCCAAATTGTATTCTGAGCAATTATATCGTCAAATCGGTAATATTTTAACGGAGCGTGGCGTTATGGTGACTCAGGCGACGTCTTCGTTTTTCTCTCCGCACGCTTTTTATATGGTGGCAAACACCGTCAAATCGTCTCATCCAGAGCGATATGTGACGGCGTTTTCGATCAATGTGCCATCATTTGGTGAGTGGGGTTTTGTGATGTCTACGCCGCGAGCCGAGGTTGTGGCTAGTCAGCCATTACCGAAAAACCTACGATATCAAAACCAGAAACTACTCACCTTTCTGACTAAACAAAACGCCGTATCGGTGCCATCTGGACCGACTTCTACGTTGGTTTCTCCGCGAATTACCGACGTTTACAATTCCGATATGCGTCAGTGGCGATACGAATAGTTTTTAGTCGGCGGTAGTGTTCTTTTTTCGTCGGCGACGTCGTCTTTTTGGTGTGGCTGAAGCTAGCGGTGTAACTGTATTGACTACGGTTTCTGTGGTCACGTTATCATTGCTGCGAATTTGCAGAACAACTTCACCGTCGTTAGCTGTAGGCTGTGGCTTTTCCGGTTGGCTATTGACCGCTGGAGCGTTGTTTGCAGGCTGCGGTTGAGGTTTGGCCGGCTGTTTTTTCTGATTGCGAACAGGCTTTATTGCGGCGTCAATTTCCTTCTCGACATCTTCCCTGTTTCGCGAATACATGCGACGTGAATGTTCGATAATGTGCGGCGTGTTGTCGGCTTGGCTTGGCGGAAGTTCCAATGTGCGGGCAGAAAACGCGGGAGTTTTCTCGCCACCGATAACCATATTGACAACAAAATTACGATTGTGCATTTGAAGCAGGTCGATTGCCTCGAAGTTCGGCTCGAATTGCTTGGCAAGAATCGGTGCATCGTCAGCAGAAACTCGGAAAGAAATCATGGTGCCGACGTTGCCGAAAACTGCATCGCGAACCGTGTCGCTCATCTGGGAAATGTACTGGTTGGCAACGGTCAAATTAAGGCCATATTTTCGAGCCTCGGACAGAATAGTCGCAAACGAATCGGTGGCGAAGTTCTGGAACTCGTCGACGTAAAGATAGAACGGGCGGCGGTCGCGCACGTCAGGAATGTCGCTTCGAGACATGGCGGCAAGCTGAATTTTCGTGACCAAAAACGAACCGAGGATGGCAGCATTATCTTCACCGATAAGACCTTTGGACAGATTGACAATTAGAATCTTTCCTTCGTCCATAATCTGGCGAATATTGAACGTGGATTTCGGCTGCCCAATGATGTTGCGGATGATTGGATTGGCAGTGAAAGCCCCGACTTTATTTAAGACTGGTGCAATTGCCTCGGCGACAAACTTGTCATTCCAGCTAGCAAATTCGACATTCCAGAATTGCAAAACCACGGTGTCTTGGCAATAAGTCAGCGTTTCTTTTCGGAATTCCTTATCTGTTAGCATACGAGTAATGTCAAGCATTGTCGCTTCTGGTCGATCCAGCAAAGCTAAAATAGTGTATCGCAAAATATACTCAAGTCGCGGTCCCCACGAATCGCCGAAAATACGCTTCAAAACGCCGATGATCTCTGATGAGATGTTGGTTTTTTGGTTCGGGTTCGTGACTTCTAGCGGGTTGAATCCCAGAGGATACGCGGTGTCGGCTGGATTGAAATAGATTACGTCGTTTAATCGGCTGCCGGGGATAAATTTCATGTTGTTGATTGCGAAGTCGCCGTGCGGGTCGATGATGGCATATCCTTGATTATGGAAAATGTCGCTTAAGGCGAAGAGCTCTAATAGTCCACTTTTTCCGGCGCCCGTTTGCCCGATTATGTAAACGTGGCGTGAGCGGTCATAGCGTAACATGCCGAATTGGTGGCTGATGCCGCGGAAGTTGGTGACGCCAAAGGCGGAAATTTGGTCGTCGTTGACGTCTTCGCCGGTTAAGACTGGCAATTTGGATGGCGGTTCTGCGGTTTTGGAGCTCGCCCAAACTATATTTGGCGTTTCAACGTTGGTGTGTGGCAAGTGAAAAACTGACGCCAATTCTTCTATATTTAAGATAAAACCGTCGCCGATGAACGAACGCTTGCGATATTTATCAATAAATTCTTTACCAAACGCGCCTTTGACAGCGTGAAATCCGTTGAGATTTGTCGAGTTGAACTGCTTAAATGTACCGACAAGCGCCTGCATACGAAGCTTAGCGTTCGTCTGACTTTCGCCCATATAAACCAAGCGAATTTTTACCTCGTAGCCGAGCTTGGTTGCTTTTTTCTCTGCTTCAGAAATGCGAGTTTTATCGCGATCTGACAGCTCGATTTTGGTTGATTGCCCAACTCCCTGCTCTGGCGGTTGCCATAACGCGCCAAGTATGCCGATTAACCACTGCATGCTGCCGCCAAACCCCGGCAAGGAGAATATTCGTCCATTTTTTATGCTATTGATATATCGGTCAGCGGCGTTTTGCCAGTCGTCAGGAATTGGTCTGACTAGCACCTGAATCCACAATTCTTCACCGGTGGTTTCCAATTTCGCCAGCGTGCCCGTAATGCCTGCCAGCGGGTCGACTTCAAAGTTTTGGAAGGTGCGAATCGGGAGAAATTCATCTGTGGTTAATGTCAATTCTGTCGAGTAAGCAACTTCGTGGTTGCGCTCGTGCTCGGTGTAATCTTCGTCGGCTTGGTGAATTTGAACGGTTGGATATTGAGAATAAATCTGTCCTTCGACAAAGCTCTGCAAGGTTTTTGGCACCCAAACGTAAAAGCGAATTTGCCCATTGACTGAGGCGATTTCAAAGCTGATGTGCTCCTGGTGTCCACCAGATAATCGCAATTCTTTATTATCGCGAAGAATTCCGTGTAGTGAAGCGAATAGCTGCTCGGCGGCAAGTTCTTGCTTGTCGTTGGTGCGTGGGATTTCCAGAATTAAAAGCACGCTCTCAACTGGGGTAAAATCTTCGATCTTCCGATAATTCCGCCACGTCAAAAACATCAGGACTGCCACGATTGGCATCCAAACGTACCATTGCAATAGTGTGCTGATGATCCAAGAAATAATCTGCATTATGTGTAAATTATCTCACCTCTGAAAGAAGTTTGCAACTTAGCTTAAGCGGCTTCTTCAAAAACGTATGTGGCTTTAGCGACGCGTTTGAATTGTGGCTTTGATTGAAGGTTTAGTAGAATGGTGGTTTCTTTAACTTGTCGTTTGTCGAGGACTTGACGAACGATCTCATCACGGTGAAGCGGAGTTTCGGAATTCTTCAAAATATCGGTGATGATATCTGCTACAGTTCCGCGGCTGTAGCCCCAGCTAGCGAGTGCGTAAATCCCGCGACCAATTAGAACAAAGCGCTTGTCTTTAATGAGTTCATTGTGAATTGCCTGCGTCGTGACGCTTCGGCGGTTAAATTCGCTGTCCCGAATTCCTTTGGCAATGTCGGAAAAATGCATCGGTGAGCCATTCGTGTCCAGAACAACGTAGATTTTATCGCGAATGTTCTTTGGGTTGACCGCTGGCCATTTGGCTAGTCCCCACTGATCGTTTAAGCTAGCCAATTTTTTACTGACGGTAGCCAAGGCTGCAATGTTTGAAGGATGTTCATAGTCCAATTTTTTGTGCAATTCTTCCGCAGTAACGGGCTCGCCGTGTTTTTTGATCGTTTTGACAACCTCTTCAACTCGTGCTCTAATTTGCTTTTCATTGCCGAGAGTGTCAATTGCTGCTGCCTGGTAATAATCGTCATTCTCTGTAACAATTGTGATGTTTTCTGCTAGCTCAGAAATGAACGCCACACGAGCGCGGTCAATTGCAGTAGCTTCTTTACCGAGAAAATGTGACGCCAAATCTTGCATGCGCGCAACTCGTCCCATCTCAGACAAACTTGAAGTGATTTCTTTTTCCATAGCAATAACCGAAGGAAGTTCTCCCTCGGCGACAGCTGCACGTAGACGCGTTAAAATTGCTTTTTCTAGCTGACGAACGCGCTCGCGAGTAATGCCGAACATATCGCCAATTAACTCTAACGTTTCTTTTCGGTCATACAAACCAAATCGTCGAGAAATAATTTCCTTCTCGCGCTCTTGCGGAATCTTAGAAATAATAGTATCGACGACAGAATTTAATTTGGCGCTTTGCTCGGTTTTTGCTGTCTCGCTCATGCTACTAGAAACATCCTCTCTGCCTCACCACAGGTTATATTGATTGAAAATATGTTTTTAATTATACAATTGCATTTGACAAAAGTCAATAGATAAATGCCATAATTGCTGATATAAATTATAGCATTTATTTTACGTTTTTTGCAATAGATTATATGAAGAGTTTTTATTATCCGGAATTATTGGATAGTATGGAAAGCGCTATTTCTTTTTAGTGGATGTTTTGGTGGCTTTTTTAACTACGCGTTTGCGAGTTGGTTTCGCTGTTGTGGCGCTTAATAGCTCCAGAGCTTTTTCGTGAGTAATAGTTTTCGGATCCGTATCTTTAGGGATTTTGACATTTTTAGTGCCGTTGGTGATGTATGGACCGAATCGTCCATTAAGAACTTTAACTCCATCCGGGAATTCGGCGATATTCTTAGCGGCTTCGGCTTCTAATTTGGCGGCGTAAAGTTCACGCGCTTTTTCTAAAGTAATGCTATGCGGATCTTCCGGCTTAATGGAAACGAACAATTTGCCAACTTGAATGTATGGACCGAATCGTCCAATATTCGCCTTAATATCTTGCCCGTCCTCTGTTTGTCCGACGATGCGTGGCAACTTGAACATTTCCAGTGCTTGCTCCAGAGTAACTGTCTCAATTTTCGTGCCCTTTGGCAGCGGCGCAAAACGCGGCTTTTCGTCGCCGTCAGTTTCGCCAAGCTGTAACATTGGACCGAATCGCCCAAATCGCGCAATAATCGGTTTATTCGTCTTCGGGTCAATTCCCACTTCGCGATTAGCGCCGACTTTGCTTCGGTCGATCCCGCCAGATTGCTCGATCAATTTATGGAAAGGCATGTAAAATCCGTGCAGCATTGCGCTTTTTTTCAGATTGGCGCCAGCAATTTTGTCAAATTCTGTCTCGACGTTGGCGGTAAAATCGTAATCGACAATTTGTGTAAAGTGGTCCGTCAGGAAATCGGCAATCAGTTCGCCGCTCGGCGTTGGAATAAGTTTGCCGCGTGTCGAGCCAGTTTTTTCCTGGACAATACTTCTACTAACTTCCTCGCCGTTATAGTTCAGGACAATCACATCTCGTGGCTGACCTTCACTGTCACCTTTTTCAACATAGCCGCGAGTTTGCACGGTGTCGATAATTGTGGCGTATGTGGATGGACGCCCAATTCCAAGTTCCTCCAGCTTCTTAACTAACGATCCTTCAGTGTAGCGAGCTGGCGGTCGTGTAAATGTTTGACGAGCCGTAATATCGTGAGAATTGACTTCATCGCCAGATTGTAACTTCGGTAGAAGCTCATCTTTATTGCCGCCGTAAACGCGCAAAAATCCGTCAAACGTAATGACTTCGCCCTTTGCCTCAAACTGAGCGGGCTTTTTGCTCTTAGGTAATTTATCACCTTTGATATCAATTGTAATAGTTGTTTTTTCTAGTTTCGCTGGCGACATTTGCGACGCTAAAGTTCGGCGTCGAATTAGGTCGTATAATTTCTGGTCATAGCTATTATTAGATGCGGTTTCCAGAGTGATGTCTGTCGGGCGAATGGCTTCGTGAGCTTCTTGGGCAGACGCAGATTTGGTCTTAAATTTGCGAACCGTTGAGTAATCTGGACCGTAAAGACGCTTGATAAAATCGGTGGCCGCCGCGATGGCTTGACCGCTCAAATTCACCGAGTCGGTACGCATATAGGTGATTTTTCCGTCTTGGTATAGCTTTTGTGCCGAAGCCATGGTTGCTTTGGAGCTGAAACCAAGCTTAGAGTTGGCCTCCTGTTGCAAGGTTGACGTGGTAAATGGTGCCGCTGGATTGCGCGTTCCGGGGGTTTTTGAGATATCGCTAACAACAAATTCGGCAGGTTTCAGACTATTTAAGAACTCGTTCGCTGCTTCTTCTGTATCGAATTTTTGATTAAGTTCGGCCTTGAATTCTTGATTATCGTGAATAAAAATGGCGGTAACTTTGAACTGAGAGTTGCCCTCAAACTTCATAATTTCTCGTTCGCGCTCGACTAGTAATCGCACCGCTGGACTCTGAACGCGACCAGCCGATTTTCCGCCCGGAACTTTCTGCCAGACGACTGGACTAAGTTCAAAGCCAACCAGTCGGTCGAGGATTTGCCTGGCTTGTTGCGCCTGAACCAAATTCATATCAACGGTTCGCGGATTCTTAATTGCATTAGTTATGGCGTCTTTGGTGATCTCGTGAAAGACAATTCGCTTAGTTGTTTCAATAGGAAGATCCAGCACCTTACATAAATGCCAAGCAATAGCCTCTCCTTCGCGGTCTTCATCGGTTGCGAGCCAAACATTTTCCTTGCCGACTGCCTTGACGTTTCTTTTAAGCTCAGTGATAACTTTCTTTTTTTCAGGATCAACTTCGTAAATTGCGAAAAAATCGTTAGCCACGTCAATCGGCGGCGTTCCATCCTTCGTCTTTTTAACAATCGAGCGAATATGCCCCACGCTGGACAGGACGTGAAAATCCTTGCCGAGATATTTCTCGATGGTTTTAGCTTTGGCTGGTGACTCGACGATAACGAGATTTTTCATAACTTTATATTATAACAAATCACTATCTGGCTACAACCGCAAAGTGAATTATTACGAGCGACCGCTGAGGCGACCGAGCATTGCCATTGATCCGAGGGTGCGATTGACATCTGCTATTTGGCGTGGTTTTTCTTTTTCCGCGTTGCCGTTAATCGCTCGTTCTATGTAGGTGCATGTTGCGTGTGCAGCGGGCAGAAGCGAAGCGGCGAATGCTCCAGCTCCTAGTTTGCGTAGAATCTCGGCGGGCTTTGGATTGTCGGTTCGCTTGTCTACTAATTCGGCGGCGGCATAAGCGACTAAGGCTGCTGTCTCCATAGCTAGCCCCACCTTCCCTGATTTAGTCGGTCGAGTTTCGGTTTTCTCGTCACTACGTAAATTAGCGATTCCCGTAGCTAGGGCGTTTATCAAGTTTAGCACCGCAACAATGTCAATAACTTTCTTTGGAGCCAACTTTTTTTTATCCATTTCATAGAGGATTTTTGCCATAACTATTTTGTCTGTTATGGCATCTAAGGCTGCTCCAAAATTGCTAGTTTGCCCTGTCATGCGCGCTACTTTGCCGTCCAAGACGTCAGCTAATCGCCCGACCACGCATTCCGCCAGCCCTTCGGGTGTATCGATTTTCTCAGATCCGTGCATCGCTAAAGCGGCGCCAGTCACGCTTATCAAATTAGGGATGGTAAAAACGTCTTTGGCGACTTTACGGACGGTAGGAGATGTTTCTCGGGCTTTTTTCATAGTTCGTATAATAACATCAATTTGTCAAAGTAGCAATATTATCGTAATGTCCAGTTGTTCGCCCCGAGAGGTTTGATAACACCGTTGATTTCCAGCATAGTTAACGCC
This sequence comes from Candidatus Nanosynbacter sp. TM7-008, assembly GCF_022828245.2. Taxonomy (NCBI): domain Bacteria; kingdom Bacillati; phylum Minisyncoccota; class Nanosynbacteria; order Nanosynbacterales; family Nanosynbacteraceae; genus Nanosynbacter; species Candidatus Nanosynbacter sp. TM7-008. The sequence goes on from NZ_CP157587.1 coordinate 272,664, forward strand.
GTGGCAAAATCTGACGCGGATAATCCTGATTTTTGTTGAATTTCGTCGCCGTCGCGCAGTCCTTCTGAGATGAGTTTTATGATAATAGCCTCTTCAATTGTTGCGCTGGCTGCTAATTCTTGGCCGTTGTCTTTTTGCAATTTCTCTGGCGCGATGATTGATAAAACATCGTCGGCGTCTGTCACCAAATACGCCCCTTGTTTTAATAAAGTATTGCAGCCAGCCGACAACGGGCTGGTTATGTTTCCGGGAACTACAAACAAATCTCTTCCCTGATTCAGTGCATGCGAGGCTGTGTTTAATGTGCCGCTTCGCTCGGCGGCTTCAGTGATAATAATTCCGTCAGCTAGCCCGCTAACCAGCCGATTACGCTCCAGAAAGCTCCAACGATTGACTATTTTATTATCGCCCTTCATCCATTCCGAAACGACCGCGCCACCTTGCTCTATGATGCTCATGGCTAATTGATAATTGGTCCGCGGTGAAATATCAGGAAGCTCGTTTGGAACGACCGCCACGACCGTTCCGCCAGCTTCAATCGCAGCTTTTTGGGCAATGCAGTCCACTCCTAGCGCCAGCCCGCTCACGATTACACACCCAGCTTTTGCCAGATCTGTTGCCAATCGCTCGGTGACTTCTTTTCCGTAGGCAGACGGCTTGCGGGACCCGACGATTGATACGACGGGCGCATTTGTTTCTGGCAATTTTCCCATATAACATAAGCTTTTTGGTGGATTGGCAATATGTGCTAATATCTGGGAGAAAATATGCTCATCTGGTGTAATTCTATTGATTTCCATAAAAAATGTGGTAAAAAGTATTGACACTTTGTCAAATGTTTGCTATAATCAAGGACGATTGGTTAAGTAATCATTAACCAAACGCACCTTATACCCCCTATTCTAACTATATGTTAGGTTGCGCGCAATGGCATTAAGTATTCTTACCCTCCACTTTTTGCGGTTCAACGTTACGCGCATACTAACCCCTTTAACTGCCCTTTTTCAAAGGCGACATCCGTTGAGGCGAGCACTAATTGGTGTTGATAATAGTCAGGCGCGGACTTTTGGAGTTTTAGTCGCGACGCTTCGCTGATACGGTAGCTCGGGTGGGTTGAAGGGTAAAAAAGCGTCAGGTGATGCCCACCCTTACCTGGCGCTTTTTTGTTGGGAAAAATTATTTATTTTCTATAATATGTCGGCATTTTTCGCAAATACCTTCCAGCTCAAAGTGGTGTTTTGTGACTATGAAATTATGTTTTTTACCGATGAGATCTATGAGTTTTTCGAGTTCTTGTGATTGTATGGGTTCGGCATTTTGACAATTGATGCAGTATAGATGGTGATGATGTGGTATAAAAGGTTCCGCCAACTCGTAATAATTCTTCCAGCCAATAGTTATAGTGTTTATAATGTTCAGAGTATCGAACATTAGCAGCGTACGGTAAATGCTGGCACGGCTAATGTTTTTGCAGTTTTTCGCAATATCGCCGACCGTAAGAGGCGCATCTGAATTTCGCAGGATATCAAATACTTGCTGGCGTGGTTTTGTCAGGCGAAGACTGTGGCGTTCAAATATTTCATTTAGCATAGTGTTATCAATAGTTTATAACTTATTGCAACAAGTGTGCAATAGACTTACAGCCCGAGCAATTCATAAGGATATTTGGGTTGGTTGATTTTTGTGATGTGTGCGTCGGTTATGACGTATTCGGCTTGGCTATTAACAATTTTCTGTGACAATTTGCCTTTGACGATTAGCCATGTTCCATCTGGGTAATCTGTCGAAAAGTTTTTCTCGATCAGGATTTTCATAGGCACGCTGTCAACAGTGCAGCAACTTATGACGTATCTGGCAATATTGAAGTAATTATAGCCGTAGTTTTTTAACAGATCATTTGAAACGAAGCCAGTAACGGTGATATCTTTGCCGTTAAAATAAGAGGCTTCTTTACAGGAATTTATTGCGGTTTTCCAGCGGTTTATTGAGATTGTAGAAGAGCCTTCTTTTGGTTGAGGTGCTTCGCAGCGGCTTTCAGGTTCAATAATCGCAGGACTTTCTTTTTGCGCGAGACTGCTTGGAGAGAGTGGCTTTGGTGGTAATATATATCCGACTGATAATATAATTATTGCAAAATAAGATATCGGGGTAATTTTTTTCAAGCCAATTCTAGTTTTGTCTTTTGCGGATTTATTTTTTAATTGCAACATTATATCAATAAGCAAAAGTATAACGCCGATTACGCTAATTATGACCGCGAATGTGTGATAGCGTGGATGAACATAAAAGCCGAGTTGGTCACGCCAAGCTAATAGCAAAATATATGCGCAAACGACAATTCCGCCAATTGATCTTGCAAGGTTAGCGTACATATAAATTAACTCCCAGTCCGACAATTAGCGATAAGGCGAATACGGTTAAGGTAATTGTTGCAATAAATTTCCAGCGAAAAGTCGTTTTTAATAGCGTAATCATTTTTATGTCTATCATCGGTCCGAATAGCAAGAAAGATAAAATTGAGCCTGTCGTGAAATTTCGCACGTAAGCCAGTGCGAAGAACGCGTCGATGCTGGAGCATATCGAAATGATGAAACTTAGCGTGATCATGGATATGACAGATAAGAAGATGTCGCCACCGACAGCGTTTATGATGAATCGCGGAACGAAGATTTGCGTGGCGGCTGCGATGCTGGCACCTAAGACCAACATAGTAAATAATTGCCAGAATTCATTGCGTGATGAGCTGAATATGTTTGACAATTTTGAACCGTGATTATGAGGGTGGCAAAGTTTTTCAAACTCTGGATTGACAATGGAATCTTCCTTAAAAAAGCTGACGATAAAAGCGGTTATTTGTACGATAATTAGCGCAAAAATAATTCGCCACCAAACCATTCGGGTGTCAAAACTGAAGGCGGTCATGGTTGAAATTATGGTTATCGGGTTTAAGATTGGCGCGGCGAAAAGAAAGCTAATAACGTCGGCAGGTTTCAGTCCATTTGCTATTAAGCTACGTGCAATTGGCACGTTGCCGCATTCACATACGGGTAAAATTAGCCCGATCATAGAGAGCGCAATTCGTCGGAGAAAGGCGTTTTTTGGCAATATTTTGAAGACGTCTTTTGATGATAAAAAGTATCTGATAAGCGCGGATATGATAATTCCTAAAATTAAAAATGGGACCGCCTCGACAATTACGCTTAGCGTCAGCGTGATGAAATCTTGTAATGACGGAAGTAATTTATTGCACCATTCTGCAAATTCTCCGTTTAATAACATAACGCCGAATCGCGAGCTGAATTGATAAATAGAAATTATAAGGACGCCAAAAACCACCCAACCGATCAATTCGCTGTTGGCTGATAAAAACTTTTTTATGCGACCATCTGGCGATTTTTGTGCCATATATAAAATTATACTCCATGCTTATGCTATACTAAATCAATATGAAACATCTTTTACATTCACATCATCCGTTTCGGATTTTCTGGTTTTCGGTCCTATTGACCTTAGGTTTGGGCAGTTTGATTTTTAGCCATATGGGCGTTAGTGGTCTTTGGCTATTTACTATTTTGGTGGTTTTGGAAGTTACGTTTAGCTTCGACAATGCGGTGATAAATAGCAAAGTTTTGGCGGGAATGAGTCAAGTCTGGCAGAAAGTCTTCCTGACGGCTGGCATATTTGTGGCGGTGTTTATTGTTCGATTTATATTGCCAATTGCTATCGTGATGATTGCGAGCGGTCATGGATTTATGGATGTTGTCAATCTGGCGCTACATAAACCTGTCGAGTACGGCAAGATCCTGCACGAGGCGTCGCCGATGATTGACGCGTTTGGTGGTGCGTTTTTGATTATGATTGGGCTTAGCTATTTCATCGATTACAACAAGCGTGTTCACTGGATGCGACATGTTGAGCCGATCTTGGCGAAGGCTGGGCGATTTGAGAATTTTAAGGTGTGCATAATGCTTAGCGTGGCGGCTATTTTGTATTTTACGGTCGAGGCGCCGCATAAATCTTTGGTGCTGATTTCAGCGGTTCTTGGAATTGTGCTGCATATTGGGTTGGAACTATTTGGATCATTTTTCCATGAAGATGACGCGAAATCAGTTAAGATTAAAACCGGCTGGGCGGCGTTCGCTAGCTTGTTATATTTGGAAATTTTGGACGCCAGCTTTAGCTTTGACGGTGTGATTGGTGCGTTCGCCATTACCAACAGCGTGCTACTAATCGTGGCTGGACTGGGCGCTGGAGCGATTTGGGTTCGATCACTAACCGTATATTTATTACGAACAGGCGCGCTTAGTAAATATAAATATTTGGAAAATGGCGCTCACTGGGCAATTATGGCGCTCGGCGTAATGATGATTGCCAAATTATTCCACTTGGAATTGCCGGAATGGGCGACGGGCGGCTTGGGCTTATTGTTCGTGAGTCTGGCGGTCGGCAGCAGTATATTGGAAGCCCGATCGATCAATTTGCAAGAAGCTGCGGCTACAAAATTGCATCAAGCCGAAGAGCAATTGAAGAACGGCGCTTCAAAAATTGTGCCGCGAAAACGACGCTAGAATCTGGTTTAATATTTTATACTGAACGGCTCAATAGTTTCGTTAATAAACTTCTCGACCAAGTTAATTGATTCGGGCAATATCCAGCTTTGGAGAATCTTTTGCTCATCTGAGTTGAACTTGCCTAGTACAAAATCTACGTCACCGACTTGACGTCTGAGCAGATTATCTGTGCCAATACGAATATGCCAAAAGTCTGATCCGACGTGAGCGTGAAGGGATTTTAATCCGTTGCTGCCCGCGTCTCGTCCGCCTTTGCGAGTTCGAATTTTACCAAAATCCAGTGCCGTGTCGTCGTGAATAATTAGTAAATCGTCCAATGTCAATTTGTAAAAATCTAAGATTGCTCGGGCGGAAATTCCGACCTCGTTGTAAAAAGTAGTTGGCTTAACCAGCAGGATTTTTTCTCCAGAAATATTCAGTTCGGCAATATCAGCGGAAAATTTTGGCTTATTGTAAAAAACTGCATTATTCTCTGAGGCAAATTTATCAATAGCCAAAAACCCAGCATTATGCCGCGTGTTTGTGTATTTTTCGCCTGGATTTCCCAATGCTAAGATGACTTTCATAGACTTAGTATATCACCTTGTGAAAATGACGTATAATAAGCATATGGCAAAACGCGATGATGATTTGGAATTTAGCATTAATGCGCCGTTTGATGATGGGCGAGCGATTGTCGATAAAGTTCCGTTGTATTTGGTGAACGGCTCGTTGGGCGCTGGGAAAACTAGTGTTCTTGAGTTCTTATTGCAACAAAGTGACTATAAGGGTTCTCGGGTGATTGAGAATGAATATGCTAATGAAAACGTTGACGGTTATCGATTGGAAAAGTTGGCGGATATTGTGACGACTTTGGCTGGTGATTGCGTTTGTTGTTCGTCGAAGCATGCATTGACACGAATGTTACTTGACTTTTGTCGCAATTCCCCCGTCCCAGTGTTTATTGAGGCGACTGGTGTGGCACGAACGATGAATTTGGTTGAAAAATTGATTAATGCACAAATATTCAATAAGTATGAGTTGGCGCAGAGCTTTTATGTTATTGACGCACATGAGATTTTACATGGAATTGAGCCGGCGCATGAAATTGAGTTGCAAGCAGCGGACATGATTTTAGTGACCAAAGAAGATTTGCTAGGTGACGACGAGCGACTACGATATGAATCCAAGCTGAGCTCCCTGCCTTACGGAAAAATACTGAGCGCGCCACGAGGTAAATTTGATGTCAATAAAATGACGACGCCGTCGGGACTACTAACGTTTTTCGATAAGTACGATGGCGAGTTGGTCGTGCCGGATAATCCGACGTATGCGGTGCTGGATGTTTCTGGTATGAAAATTGCTGCGGCGACTCTGGAAAAAATTTGGCCGGAACTTTTTGATGCTTATAAACTCAGGCGAATGAAGGGCTGTTTTATTGATGATAATGGCGTGCGGCATCATTTGGAGGCAACGGAAAATCAGATTCAAATAGCTAATTCTGCGGCGGAAGAGCCAGCAAAAATTGTGCTAATTGGTGAACGTGCGGACGAAATTACGCGTGAAGTTTTGTCGGCGCAATTGATGATGTTTGAATAAAAGTTCGCTTTCGTCGTTTCCGACTCATCAGCATAGATACACATCTATGGAGCGAACATGACAAGCAGAGACTTTGACAGAGGTTCGCAGGAGACTACAGCAGCTTGGCAATATCGATCGCCAAGTAGACTGCTACTACAACAGCAATGAGACTGATGGCTATGGCATTATACAATGCATGCTATACCAGATGTTTGTGACGTGCAGGAGTCCAAAGCATACGCTAGCGCGCACTCGTTCGCGCCAGTTCCACCTCTCGCTCCCGGAGCGAAAAGCTTGCTCCTCCAGTAGTGCGAAGAGCAATAGAGTGTTGTACATCCCACATCCGGTTGCCTTGAGACTCTGCAGAGACTTCTGCTTTTTCGTGTAGCTCGTGAAGTTTCCCATGAGAAAGACTCCCGTTGCACCAACAATCCAGGCAGCCCCTGTCGCCCATCTCGCAGGGAGGAACGTCTCAAAGATACTAGTCAGCAGTCCGACTACGGAGCTATCAAGCCCCGGAATCATCAGTAGCGCTTTTATCGTGGCAATTGTTACGATAATCAATCCTGTTGCGATGGCAGTGAGCCATCGCTTGCCAAAGTTTCCGGTATCTTCGATTGCGGCAACTAGCTTAGGCCAGACGAACACTGGTCTGCTGTCTGTCGGCATGACTCTATTGAAGAGCCAAGCCATAGCCCCTTTTTGGGGGCGATGCACCACCGCAATATCTGGAGGGCACATCTATCATCACCTCTTTCAAAGTTCTGCTTGTCAAAGTGCGCTTTCGGGCAAGGATGTACTCAACTTGTCCGAAAGCTGATAGTATTTATAATACATATGTGTAAAAAAGTCAATAGAAATTGCTGTAAGAATAAGATTAAGCGATCTTTTCGGCGTTTTTGGCTTGCTTGTAAGCTTTGGTAACGGGCGCTAGGCCGCGGGCGACGCGTTCGCGATTGGCCTTTAATTGCTTTTCGTCACGGAAAGACATTTTAATTGGCGTTCCTGCAAAATTGAAAGCTTCACGCAGAGTTCGCTCCAGATAACGTTTGTAGCTCCAGTGGACGAATTTCAGATTACTGCCGTAGATAACAAACCACGGCGGAGCAACGTCCGTCTGGACAATGTAGCGCAGCTTCGGGTGTGAATTTTTCAGACCAGCCGGCGGATGTGCGGCGATAGCTTTCTGTAAAATATCGTTTAAGGCGCGAGTTTTACATTCTTGGCGACGACGCTTATAGATATCAAGCGCTAGGTCGAATAACTTAGCGACATTCTGCCCAGTGACAGAAGAGGTGAATATTAACGGCGCGTATGGCGTAAACTTGAAGTTATAGCTGATTTGTGGTGCGATTTCATCGTGTGTGTAAGCGTCTTTACCTTTGACGGAGTCCCATTTGCTGACAACCAGAACAAGCCCCTTGCCCGCCTCGTCAATAATTCCAGCTAGGCGCTGATCCAATTGAACGTTAAGCTCATTGACGTCCATAAGAAGCAGACAAACGTCGGCTTCGTTTATGGCTTGCATGGTGCGAAGAACTGAGAACTTCTCAATTCCCGTTTCTTGCTTTCCTTGGCGGCGAATTCCAGCGGTGTCGAGCAGTTCAATCGTCTGACCGTGATAACGAACTTGAACGCGGTTTACGTCGCGAGTGGTGCCGGCGACGTTGGCGACGATGGCTTGCTGTTTGCCCGCTAAGGTATTGAATAGATTACTCTTTCCGACATTCGGGCGGCCGATTAGTGCGACGCGGATGATGTCGTCAGGTGCGGTTTCGGTGGCTGGTGGAATAAGTTCGGCAATGCTGTCAAGAAGCTCCGAAATGCCGATACTGTGCTCGGCGGAAGTTTTTATGATGTTTTTAATGCCGAGTCGTTTGAATTCGTCGATAGAAAGAGAGCCTTTTAAGTCTGCTTTATTGGCGATTAAAATGACTGGCTTGCCGCTTTTTAGGGCTTTTTTGGCCAATTGTCGATCAGCGTCAGAAGGATAAACAGTGGAGTCAACTGTTACGAGGATCACGTCAGCGGCGGCAGATGCGTCAGCAATTTGGTCCTGAATGGTCGCCTCAAATTCGTCCTCGGCAGTTTTAAGTCCAGCTGTGTCGATGAGCCAAAATTGCGAATAGTCATCTGATGGCGTAGAGTCGACGTTGCGTCGTTTGTATGAGACTTTACCAACAACATTGTCGCGTGTCGTGCCAGCTTCTCTGGCGACGATGGCCGTGCGAGAGCGCGTCAAGCGATTGAATAGTGAGCTTTTGCCGACGTTGGCTTGCCCGATGATGGCGACTGTTGGTAGTTTAGACATGATTGTATATTATAGCAGTTTTAAGACATTTTGGCGAGCACACTGTTTATGTAAGCCTCGCACGGACGAATTATTTTCAGGAAATCTGTAAAATAATTCGGGTTATTTTCTATTGTGAACTTCTCAGGCGCGGCTACGACGAGTGTACATTCTCTGCTGTCGCTATTATATTCTCTGGCGTAATCGTGGATGTAGACCTTTGGAGATTGTTCGTTAATTGGATTTGGGCAAAGTGTTATGTAACAATTTTCTTCGGGGTTATTTATGCAATAGTACACGTTATTGTCGTCATCTTTGAACGCTACAGATATAGGATATTCAAATTTCGTAGTATGTTTCTCAACCTCTTTAATAAGTTCGATGTAAGCGTAGATTTGGTTTTCTAGGAATTTTGGTAAAATGTTGGACTTATCTTTCTCATAGAACAATCTTTCTATGGTATCCGATCTTTCTTCCTTAAGGTTACGTATGACTGCTCTTAGTTTTTCTGAGGACAAGGGCTCAGATTCGCGCCCTAGCGTTTCCATTTTGCAATTACACTTTCTATCAAACTTAGCATAAAAGCTATATTACAATATTTACCGTAAAATGTAAAGAGCCGCGGAGTAAATTATGAATTCGTGAATTTCTCTTCTCGCCATTCGCCTCTCTTGAGTTCACCGAGCGAATAATTGCCAAAGTTTGTTCTGTGGAGTTTTTTAACAGTGTAACCTAACGCATCGAAAGTTCGCCGAATTTGACGATTCCTTCCCTCGCTCATTTCCACTATCCAGTGATAGTCATCATCTTCGTGTTGTCTTTCTAGCGTCAATTGACTGCGCCCGTCAGGAAGCTGCACACCAAAATCATTGATCATTTGGCGATGTAGAGGTTGCAATGGCTGGTCGATTGTAACGAGGTATCGCTTAATCTTGTAAAACGACGGATGTGTCATGCTGTGAGCAAAATCGCCGTCGTTCGTCATGAGAATCAGCCCAGAACTGTCTTTGTCCAGGCGACCAACAGGTTTTAAGTGGTGAAGATTCTTCGGTAATAATTTGTAGATTGTCGGAACGCCGCCCTGAGAAGCGCGCGAACAAAGATATCCAGTTGGCTTATGCAGGATGATGAGCTGTTTGGATTGCAATTCTAGCAATTTGCCGTTATAGGAAATTTTATTTGCGTCAGAGATTTGTTGACCCAATCTGGCGGGCTGACCGTCAACGATAATCTTTCCCTTCTCTATCAATTCGTCGGCCTTCCGCCTGGAAACACCCGAGCACAGCGCCACGAATTTATTGAGGCGCCAAGATTCTTGCTTTGTGTCTGGGTTTATCATTGTTGCGGATTTATCGGTGGAAATTGTGGTGACTGAGGTTCTGATGGTTGATGTGGAATGTTTTTCTCCTGAGGCTGTGCTTGGACCTGAGGTATTACGCTAGCTTGCTCAATAGGATTTGGTGCTAGCTGTTGTGGCTGAGGCGTTGGAATCGGTTGCGGTGCTGGAGTCTGCACTGGTTGAGGCTCTGGAGTTGGTTGAGAAATTCTCTGCGTATTGTCTAATTCTTCTGCCATAAGTTTAGAGATGTCTACCGAATTCTGAGAATCATCAGCTGGTAAAGGTTGAATAATGCGATCACCAAGCCCTGAAGGTCGCGGCGCAGGTGATGAAAATGGCGCCATAGGTTGCGGCAGAGTTGCTGGCTGCTGCTGCGGTGTTGGAATCGGTTGTGGTGCTGGAGTCTGCGCTAGCTGAGGTAGCGGTTGTAGCGCCGGCGCGAATGCCTGTTGCGGATGTTGCTGCATAAGCGGATTTACTAAAGAAGCTGTTGGCGTTGCAGCGGGGGCGGCTGGTTGTGGTGACAATGAAGAAATATCAGGTCTAGTAACTGGCTGCGGCGCTGCTGGAGTTGGCTGAGGTGCTGGAGTGGCTGGCTCATATGTATGAGCTGGTTGTGAAACTGGCACTGGATTTGTGCCGACTCCCGGAAGATCTCCCAAGGTTTCGTGAACTGCCCTCACGACGTCTTCTATTCCCACCTGAGACTTCACCAAGTATTTATCAGCGCCAAGTTGCTCGCCGCGTTTTCGCTGATCTTCTGATGATAGTGCGGTCATGATAATCACCTTAACGTCTTTTGTCTCTGTCGTTGAGCGTAAAATGTCCAGCATATCAAATCCAGAGATTTTCGGCATCATCACGTCGCTTAAAATTAATCGCGGACGTTCTTTAATTGCCATGGCCAGAGCTTCTTCGCCGTCGCCCGCCGAAACGATATCGTAGCCCTCCGCCAAAAGTCGTACACCGTAAATTTCGCGTAAACTTTTGTCGTCCTCAACCAATAAAATTTTTGTCATATGTTTATACTATACTGAAGTTTTGACAAAAAATCCATAGCCCTTATGGTTATTATTCGCGACCAGGAATTGATAGTTGCTGGCGCTTTTTACGCAACTCTTCCTCAATTTCAGCCAACGTCGGCTCGGAAGAATTTCTGGCTGGTTGTGGAGTTTCTGGCTGGGTCGTCGGGACTGTAGGCACGGCTGGAGCTGGGTTCTCTGGAGTTGCAATTGCGGCTGGATTTGAATCGACAATTTCGCTATTATTTTCAGTTGCGACATCTTCCGTCTTCTCTTCTGTGGCAATTTCAATTTTTCCTGAAGCCAAAGAGTCTGGCGTTTTATCTTCGGGCTTTTTAACTTCCGCAGATTCTAATCGCTGCTTAGCTTCCGAACTATTCATACGAGGAATTTCCAGATAGAAAGTACTTCCCTCTTTATATTTGCTTTCAACTCGCAAGTTTCCAGACATCGCCTCGGCCAAGCGGCGACTCAAATATAGCCCCAAGCCAGTTCCGCCAATTTCTCGCGTGTCAGAATTGTCCACCCGATAAAATTTCTGGAATAAATGTGGAATATCTTCGGCGGGAATGCCAATACCGCTGTCTTTTACGCTTACGGAAATCTGCTTATCGTCGCCGGTAACATTGACGACAACTTCGCCCGACGGTGTGTATTTGATGGCATTTTCAATCAAGTTGCTAACAACTTCCCGAAAATGATCAGGGTCAATATTGGCATAAAAAATCGGCTGCAATGACTTCTCTTTACTCTCGCCAACGATGTCTGGCATAAAGATGTAATTGAGCTGCTTTTCGCTAGCTTTTGTCGCCAAACCATCAAAAATATCCTTCAAAAATTCGTTTACGTTGATGACTTTCGGGTTGTTTTTCATTCGCCCATCTTCGACTTTGCTGATATCAAGAAGATCTTGGAATAATCGTCCCAGATGTTGCGCCGATTCGTGGGCTTTGGTAATGAAATCGCGGGCTTTCTCGTCGATGTGAGCGGTGGCTGGATTTAACGCCAGACCCAAATAGCCCTCAATTGACGCAACTGGCGTACGCATCTCGTGGCTGGCGGTGGAAATAAACTCGGCTTGCTCGCGCTCCTCGGCTTTTTCCTTGGTGATGTCGCGGAAAACTACAATGATTCCTTCGCCGTCCGTGCCGACTGGAGAGCTGACGATTGACACTAAAATGCGTTTTTCAGAGCTGGTCAATAGGAATAATTTATCGTTGTGCGTTGGCTGGTTTTTTGATAAAGATTGAGCTATTGGATTCTCGAGGTCTTCTACATCTTTTCCGTCTGAGGTGACAAGTTTTAAGACACTTTTCCAATTAAGCCCGAGCGCGTCGCCTTGGTCCCAGCCTATGATTTGTTGGGCGGACGGATTTATCAGTTCGATGTTGCCGTCTTTGGAAATAGCCAGAACGCCGTCGTCGATGGCATTAATCACTACGTCAGATTTACTTTCAACCGCGGAAAGTCTATTCTCCAGATTGGATGTATTGTCATCAGTTTTTTGGCGGCGAATCCATAGAACGAGGCTAAAAATCAAAGGTAAAAATCCGAAGAAGAGGTAGCCGATGATGAATTGCACGTTTATTCCCTGTTGAACGCTGGTGGCTACAATCTGCAAAATAACCAAAAGTCCCATCATTCCTAAGATTATTGCGCCGAAAAATCCTGCGAAAATTGCCACGATAATCCACATAACCAGGAATGGCGAAACGACTCCGCCGCTGGTAATTATGGTGGTTACGGCGACAGCGACGGTTAACAAATATACGAAAATTCCGATTTCAGTTTCGTGTTTTCTGGGAAGCCAAAAACATAAAATCAGCACAATTAAGCTGCCGATTCCTGCCACGCCAGCTGCCAAATCTGAGACCGATAATCCTATTGGTAGTTGATAGCCGGTCGGTATGAATCGTGCCCATGCATATAAAAGAATGATCGTGAAACAACTCAGTAATGCCACTTCACACAACCGTCTTAACCAAAATCTGGAAATTGCGTGAGGCTTAAAGTAAATCCCGCCCTTTTTCATGCTTTTATTATGGCGAATTTTCAGAAAAATCTCAAGTGATAAATATGACATAGAGGTTGTATGGATGCGGAAAAGTAGACAAGCCTCCCCTTTTCGTGGTACAATCTATGGAGTTACGGCCCTATCGTCTAGCGGTTAGGACACCAGGTTCTCATCCTGGCAACCCGGGTTCGATTCCCGGTGGGGTCACCAAGAATAGTTAACTTATTAAAAAACATCTACATGAAGGTGTTTTTTTAATTTGTGAAGTAGTATGCTTCAATTCTCAATATTCTTCAACTTTTCATATAGACACATACTACAAACCGTACGTAGATGGTCTAATTGACGATCTGTATGGTCTCATAACTAGGGATGTCCTAGAGTTTATAAAGTAACAAATCCACCTCGTCCCATTCCTCAACCACTGTGGTCAAAGTATACGTAGCGATGGTTTTGGCGTTGTCGTATATTTGTTTTGATGTAAGCTTCTTTAAATCTCTCAAGCTAAAGAGGTTAATGTTGTTGGATTCGCCGCTAGCTATATCATGTATCGGATTTTCCGAAGTAATAAACGCATAACTTATGTCCGTGTGATAATGCCCGCCACCAGCAGGATATGTGTGAATCGCGATCGGTTGAGGGTGTAGTTTCACCCCAGGCAATGAAGCAAGTCTATTGTAGCGCGGCTGCAACAACCTCAGCTGGTTTTTGTCGTAGCCAGATTCTTCGGCTATTTCCCGTAAGACCGCTTGCCACGGTGTCTCGTCCAGCTCGACATGCCCGCCAAACTGCAATAACTTGTTTAGCTTGCGGTGCTTATGCAAAATAATCCGAGGTTCGGCACTCTCTGTTATTTTCACAATATATCCGCTAACGCATATATCGTGCTGGCCAGGCTGGTTATGTATATGAGGCATACTATAATTTTACTTTAATTGTGGTGCGCGGTCAAAAGGATGCGCAAGGGTAACCTTTAAGGCGGGCAGGTTAATAAATTGCACTGCATGTGAGACGCCGTGGGAGCCCATAGAAGGGCTATTTTTTATTATTCTATGTTAATCTTTCCGGTGAACATTGCTAATTGAGGGTTTTCAAAGAAAAACAGCGGCTCTCCATGATAATTGTGACACATCTTCAACTCCTTCACTGAACGTTCGTCTCTCTTTACTAAAGTAAGAGTTTTATAATCGGGATTTTTCGCGCTTATAAATATTATTCCCTCGAGGTTTTTACTCTCAATGAATAGATTTTCTATTTCTGGAAAAAATAACGGGAAGAATGGTCTCGTATTTATATTGTCATCATACTCAGGCTCAAAGCGGGAGCCTAGTATAGTCTCATCTTCTGCTATAAACCATATAGCAACGTTTTCCCTGTCTACTCCTAGTTTACTTGACAAGTTTTCTTTGTATTGATCTATCTTTGAGTAGTGTAATTTGAACGATGTTATGAAGTTGTCTTTATAATATTCTGGTTTCGGCACTGACTTTATTTCTTCGTGTATAGTTACGGAATTTTCAGTTTTAATCTTTTTTCGAATTTTTTCATCAGCAGATTGTTTTATTTTCATCTCATCTCTGCGTTGCTGACTTCCGTTTTTGTTACGTTTACGAGCGTCATATTTAAAATGCTCAAGACCATATACTGTTTTATCATATTTAGTGTATATGTCTGGACTCTCGAATGAATGCCAGTTGCTTAATATCCTTTTTGCTTTACGCTTTCCTAAGCCTAGTAGAGAGCATTCTAGATAAGGAGATTTGCTGTCATGATTTAAATATTTTCTACTAATGTACTCAGCTTCATTTTTCATTGCGTCAAAATATTTTTAGTCGTCGCTGCTCATCTGTTTAACGACTTCTATCAAATTCCGCGGCGTAATGTCGGCTTTAATCAGATATCCATCGACGCGACTCATAACGGATTTACGCGAAGCTTCGTCCTGTTCAAAATTGGTCATAATCAAAATCTTACTATTCGGAACCAAATCGACATTGTTATTTCTCAGTGCGTCTAAAATCTGGTCACCACGCTGTTCTGGCAGCATTAAGTCGAGGATTATCAGGTCAAAAGTTTGGTTGCGCGCCGCCACTAGTCCGTCATTTCCGTCGACCACCCACGTCACATCATATCCCGCTTTTTGCAGACTCCTGACATACATTTCGCCAATAAAACGGTCATCTTCCACGCATAAAATTGTCTTTATCATAATTCCTCCTAGCCCTTATACATGGCGTGATTTTTTATCCAGCCGCCACCCTTTCGTATCAATTGATTATTCAGTTGCCCGTCTTCTAACAATTTATCTTTAACTGTAGCATAAATTGGCAAAGTGAACGAGAAGACTGAACCTTCATTTTCGCGGGATCGAGCGATTATCGAGCCGCCGTGAGATTCGACAAAGGCTTTGCAAATGTAAAGCCCAATTCCCGTCCCAGCGACGGCCTCGCGTGATCTGTGTGATCGATAGAACTTGTGGAACAAATTGTCCACGACATTCGCCGGCATACCAATTCCATTGTCGGCGACGGACACTTCCACGAAGTCGCCTTTTTTCTCCGCGGAAACGGTTACGGACCCGCCCTCAAAACTGTATTTAATGGCATTGTCAATTAGATTACCAATCACTTCCCCGATACTTCCGTGATCAGCGGCTACTGTCGGCAGATCATCTGGAATATTGACGCTGAGCATTCTGTGTTGAGTTGAGGCACGAAGCTGCATATCATCGGCGATCGAGGCGTAAATATTAGCGACAGTGTCTTCCAGCAGATAAACCTTCAAGTGATGTCTATCATATCTGGCGACGTTAAGAATATTGTCAATGTAGCTAGACAAGCGATTGGACGAAACGACCAACCTATCAAGAAGTTGCCTTTCATCGCCCTGCAAGCGTCCAGCAAACTCTTCGTTGATGATGTCCAGGTATCCACGAATGACTGTAATCGGTCCGCGGAGTTCGTGGGCGGCAAATGATATGAAATTGAGGTCCTCCTCTTCTGGCAAATATCCTTTAGACTTGTCGATGAGAAAAATGACAGTTTCGGCGGCGGCACCTTTCTCAAATGAAGCCACGATATCAAAAATCCGCGTTTTTTGGATGATGTCGGGGTTGGTGCTAATGCGTTGCCAGCGGCGCTCGGCTTTGATTTTCTCATTGGCAATTTCGTGAAGCCAATCGGAAATGCTCGGTTCGTTTAGAAAATCAAGCGCTAGAAAATCCTCGCCTTTTGCGTTTCTGGAAATCGGGGCGGCGGAATTGGCGAAGATAATTTTCTGGTTGGAATTAAGAATCACGACGCCGGTACTGGCTTGATTCAGGGCTTGAGTGAGCGGGATTTTTGGTTTGTCGTTGTCGTTAGCTGATTTTTGCTCTGGTTGATAATCGCCATAAATTGCCTGAAGTGCCGTCTTAAATCCGGTTTTTTCGTAGCGTTTATCGTTGGGGTTTGGCGGAGTGTCGGTTGTCGGTTCGCCAATTTTATGAGAAAGCGCCGCCAGAATTTTATTAAGCGGTGCAGCGATGATTTTAACGATAGAAATTGAAAATAGGATTTGTAAAATAGCAGTAATTAAAATGATAATCCAGAAATTTAGCTGGAATATGGAAATTGCCGTAAAATGGAGCGCGATTCCCAGTCCTAATATAATGCAGGCGCTCGCTGATAATAGGACTAATATGACTTTTCGGTAATAATATTGTTTGTACTCGCGTAGGGTTTTAGATGCCGGATCTATTGCCATGAAACACTTCCCCTTCCTGGTGTGAAGGCTGCAATCCATGTTTGCCCGCGATTTAAGGCAACGTCTTTTCCAGATTCGTCTGTCAATTTAAGCGGCGAATTTATGTCCGCTTTTGACCAAGTGGCGGTGGCGACTGTGCCGTTTTGGAAAATGTAAGCTTTGCCGGATCCTGTCGTTTTGATGTCTTCGTAGCCATCGTAATTTTGAGCCCGAGCTTCAACGCCAACTTCCATAGCTACGACAGTATTTGGGGCAATTTGCCCGTCCTCTCTATCAGTATGTGGCGCGCCAGCCATGCTCCTGAGGTAAGAATTCGACGCCTTGTCGTAGGCGTATGAAGTGTTGTAGAGTGAGCCGCTGAGGTTTATGCTTACAGATGTGGCGTTTGGCGATTCGACAGGTTTGCCGTCTGCTCGCGCGAAGCTGGTGAACTCGGAATTGTTATAACCTTTTGCGCTGTTCAATTGGTCAAGTTTTTCTCCTGAAGTGTAGACGTTGTGCGGCGCGTAGCGGTCGCGAGATCGCCAATATGATCCGTCGTTAAAGAACTGGTCGATGTCGCGATAATTGCCGTTTCTGACTTGAGATAAAGCGTTGGGGCTTCCGCCAACGTGTGCGATTGATGCTTGATACGGCGCCGCCCAGCTCAAATAGTACAATCTCAAGCTTCGTACTGGACCGATTAGCGCAGGTTTCTCCCCTTGATACAGAGCCAAAAACCTAGTAATTCCGCCCTCTGCCACGGCTTCATAAACCACGCCAGCTTTCTTCAGTCCTGACTGTGGTCTGGCGGCTGGACTATTCTCAATCATCACGCCAGTTACGGGTAGCTTCGCGGCGGCTTCGTTCGCGATTTCCATTCCAGTCAATGGCGAATAAAACTTCTTCGGCGCGGGTTTTTTAGTTGGTAATTTCAGATCCGCACTAGCAGTCTGCTCGTATTTTATGGAGTGAATTGCAATTATGAAAACTCCAGCGATAACCACCGCGCTCACCACGAGCACAATTGCCAGAATATGCTTTTTTACCCATTCTTTGAACGACTCCCAGCGGGCGCTCTTTTTTTGTCCTGATTTATCTATTTTTTCAACATTCATGCTTATGCTTAGTATAGCATTTTCGGCGCACGAATAAACTATTTTTGTAGATAATTATCGATTATTTGCAGAGTTTTTTCCTTGCCAATTAGCGCCAGCGTGTCGTTAAGTTGCGGACTAAACGGCGCCCACGTCGTCACAATTCTCACCAGACTAAACAAAATCCCCGGCTTCTGCCCCGTCGTTTCTAGTAATTCATTAAGGCAATTCTGAATTGCTTCTGGCGTCCAATCTGTAATTTTCTCGAATTCTTGGCGAGCAATTGTCAATAAATCTCGTCGCTCGTCGTCGGTCAATTTGCGAAGTTGCTTATTTCCGTCAATTAATTTCGTGTCAATTTCAGGCTCGACGAAGAAATAGCTCGTTAACTTTGGCAAATCTTGTAGTGTCTTCAAGCGATCTTGTGCCAATTCCAGAACGCGCTTTTTATACGATTCGTCGGCGTTTTTGGCTTCTCCGCCCCAGAACGGTTGGCAGCGAGAATAAAGATCGTCCAAGCTAAGTGAGCGAATCCATTGACCGTTCAGCCAGATAAGTCGTTGTTCGTCAAATCGCGCGCCAGATTTTTGGACTCGATCAAGTGAGAACTTTTCAATCAGCTCAGCTTTACTGAAAATTTCCTGTTCCGTGCCGTCATTCCAGCCAAGTTGCGCTAAGAAATTAAGCATCGCTTCTGGCAAAATTCCTTCTGATCGATATTCAGTTACGCTTTTAGCGCCGTCACGCTTGCCAAGTTTTTTATTTCCCGATGGCGCCATAATGTGTGGCACGTGTGCCAGAATTGGTGGCGTAATTTTAAGCGCTTCGTAAAGCGATAGGTATTTAGGCGTACTGGCAATATATTCCGAGCCGCGAATCACGTGCGTGACTTGCATTTCGAAATCGTCAATGATGTGCGCAAAATTGTAGGTTGGCAGACCGTCCGCTTTGATCAGAATAAAATCATCCAAGGCTTCTGGGCCAGCTGACAACTCGCCCATAACGGCGTCTTTCCAAGAATATCGCTTAATTTCCGGAACTTTGAAGCGTAGCGGCATTCCAAGTTGCCACTCTGGCGGATTTTCTGGACGATGGTCGCGGTATAGGAATGCTCGTTTTTCAGCCTTGGCTTTATCGCGGAAAACTTGCACTTCTTCGGGCGTGTATGGGTCGGCGTAAGCTAGCCCTTCGCTAATCATTTTCTTTGCCCACTTTATGTAAATGTCGCGGCGATCTGTCTGGTGATATGGACCAAAATTGCCAGACTCTTCTTTTGGATTGTTAAGAGTTGGTCCTTCGTCCCAATTTAGTCCTAGCCAATTTAGAGTTTCCAAAATCATTTCTTCCGCGCCTTCGACGAACCGAGCTTGGTCCGTGTCTTCAATGCGCAAGATGAAATCTCCCTGATGCGCTCTGGCGACAAGGTATGTGTATAGCGCGGTACGGACGTTGCCTAAGTGAATATAGCCAGTCGGACTTGGCGCAAAACGAGTTCTAATAGTCATGAGTAAATTATAACACGTTATCTGATGAGTTACAGACTAGTGGCGATTTTTTCAATTTGGCTACTTGAAAGGTTCGCGTCGCCGCTGATTTGATATAGGATTCCGCCGTTCACCCAAGCCGCTTCTTTTCCGCCGCTGTAAATTGTCAATCCATCGATCATTGTGGTGTTTGGATTCTTGTGTTTCTCAGAGAAAAATTCTTTCACTGCTGACGAATTCCAGCCGCTTTTTTGCTGGGTTATGGTATATCCTGAGCTTCCGTCAGCGTAGGCATATTTCATAGAGACCTCGCCCGATTTGAATTTGATAGGTCCGTTCAGTGCGTAGCCGTCTGGCTTGTAGCCTGGGTATTTGGCGTCAATTCCTGATTGAACGGCTGCCATTTTTATGGAAATATTTGGCATACTTAAGTATGTTAAATAACCACCTAGCAGCATCACCGCAAAACCAACAGAAAACGTATTCAACCAACGCAAGGCGCCGCCCTTTTTCTGGCGTCGGCGTGCTTTTTTATTGCTGATAATCTCATTCGACAAAGCTTTCTCAATCGCTTCGTTTTTCAATTGATGAGCGGTTTTTGCGACTGGCTTTTCTATTTTTTGCGGAGCCGTAGCGACAAGCGGATTGTTATTCATAGCCAGAGGCTGGCGTTCTTTTCGCAATTTATTATCAACGCTAAGAGATCTTTGTTGGGCGCGACGAGTAACGGGGTGAGCTTCGGCTGGGCGGTTAATGGCAATTTTCTGAGGAGCCGGTTTGCTGACAATTGGCGTAGAAAACTTCTTCACGGCGACATGTTGCTTCACGTCGACGCGAGCTTTCTGGGGTTTGGCAGCCAATGGCATACGCTGCGGCATTTTAACGTGCCGACGATTCAATGTGCTGGATTTCTGAACATGTGCAGCGTGAATATTTGATACAGATGTGCCGCGCCTACTGATTGATTGTTCTTTTTTTATTTCAGATTTTTCAATCTTAATATCATCCATTACCATTCCAGTAATAGTGTTGTAAGCTCGTCCATTGATAACCACGTAGTTTTTACTTGCCATTAATCCCCCTAATGTTTATTCCTATATATTATAGTACAAATCGCCTAAGGTTTTTTCAAGTGTAAAAATATGTTATAATTTTCGTAATTATGTACCAGAAAAAGAATCGCACTAAAGAGCTCGCGCGGCGGACCTTTGTGTACACGCTGATGACATTATCACTTATAATTCTTCTTACGTTTTTGACGTTTAGAATGCTCGGCTATACGTTTGATCCAAACACGAAAGAATTGCAACAAACTGGACTTGTCCAATATGAATCACATCCTGGCGGGGCGCTGGTTTATGTTGACGATATGGAGCTGCGCCGCACTCCGACGAAAAGCACCGTTCTTCCTGGCAAGCACACTTTTTCGATGAAATTGGATAAATACGAACCGTGGCAAAAAACGTTGAATATCAAGTCCGATACCGTTACGAATTTGAATTACGCCAGATTGATTCCGACAAAACGCGAAACTACCGAGGTAAAAACGTTCGATTCATTACAATCCGTTTCTCTGTCGCCAGCTGGTAATTTCTTGATGGGATTTGGCGTTAAGGATAAAACTCCGATTCTGACAATTGGCGACATTCGCGACACGAACAAAGATAAGGAAAAGTTTACGGAGCATGCATTAAGTACGAGCGTTTTGGCTGGCTATTCCCTGTCTTCTGACAATCATACGTTTATCGTGTCGGAATGGGACCGCGATTCTCGTTACGCGCTAGTGAAGCATTCGTATCCAGCGGAAAATAACACTACGGGCGTGCAGTGGTTGGTTTTTGATAGAGAAAATCCAGAGAAAATTATTGACGTAACGGCTATGACTGGTTTTGGAATTAAGCAAATCGGCTTTGCGGGAACTGGCGCACACACAGCTTACGCTCTGCAGGAAACTGGCGAATTGAGGCGAGTTGACCTTGATAGCTTGACAATTTCCAGCCCAATCTTGACTGGCGTCGAATCTTTCAAGCTTTATGGCGACGATCGTTTGTCTTATATGGCTACTGTTGATGGTAAAAAAGTGGCGGGAATTTGGAAGCGAGATTGGAAAGAGTCGTTCGTGATCGGCACTTTTGCTACCGATTCTACCCCGGTAATTCGAATTTCTCGCTATTTCAATAAAGACACCGTGGTTTTGACTGATGGCAAAAATATGACAATTTACAGAGGTGAGATTTCAGATTCTAAGGACCGCCAAAAAGAGTTCTTAAAAACGGCGAAGATTATTAAGACTGATAATGCGATTACGAACATAACGATGGACAATGCTGGGCGATTTATCGTGGCGCAAAGCGGCGCAGTGCTGCAGACTTACGATTTGGAGCGTAAAGAATTGTCGAGCGCGTTTAATATCGGCGTGGCACAGGAAGTGAAGTGGCTTGACAATTTCTATATCCGTAGTGTTTCTGCGTCAGGAAAAATGGAGATTCGCGAGTTTGACGGCACGAACGCTCATACGTTGATAGACGTTAAGCCTGGTTTGGATTCTGTTTTGTCCTCGAACCAGCGATACGTTTACGGATTGACGACCAACGCTTCTGAAAAAATTGTCCTGAGTAAAATGAATATGGACAATGGTTCGATTGGGCTATTTAATTAAATAGCTAGTTTATCGACCGCCGAATAACTTCTCAAGCAAAGTCGGCTCGGGTTTTCCTGGAATATTTGATTTATTTCCTTGTTGTTGATTTGAGCTGGATTCTGATGTCGCAGTAGCTTTGCTTGGGTCTGGGCTGATTTGTTCCGCAAAGATAAGAAGTCGTTTTTCTGCGGTTCCTAAAGGCACACAACTTACAAGTGTCAGCATTGGCTTATCTGTGTTAATCTGAACTTTTGAAACTTCGGTAGGCATTACAACTTCTGTTGAGGTTATTTTATAAGTGTAGCGTTTCCCGTTGTAATTCATGTAAATAATATCGCCCTTGACCAACTTTTCATTCTGAGCAAAGACGAATTTATAATCGCCACCAGCAAAAGCATCGTTACTGGAGTGTGCGGCAAATACGGCATTTCCGACTTCGCCTGGCACGGCGCTGGCGCCAGGAATTGAAAAGTGAGCCACTCCCTTCTCCATGGCTTTTGATTGCGATTTTGTGTCGCTGGCGGCGCCGTAAATGACCGGCGCGTCAACGTTAATCTTTGGGATGATAATCCTAGGTTCAGGTCCGACAGTTACGTCAGTGGAGGCGTCAACGATGATGTTTTGCGGGTTAATTGCGCCAGGTGTTGTATAGGCTGCGACCGCGCCGAAAATAACGCGGTTATATTGCAAAAACATGAAGACTAATAACACCGATAATCCAGCAATCGCCGGAACAAAATGTCGGGATTTTTTCACCTTATTTGCGGAGTCGCGAACCTTCTGCTGAATTTGACTGCGGAGTTCTTTGATGGCTGCTTTTTGCGGGTCCAGAGGCTCGTCTTCGCTGACTACTGGCGTGATATTCTGATTTTCCCTCGTTAATCGAGAAATCTCACGGTTCTTTGCCGCAATGTCGCCAGCGTAGTAACGCTCATAATACATCTGATAATATTTCTGCCAAGCGCTGTGGTATTGCTTCCATTGGTCAGCCGAAACTTGAGTGTGGACGGCTGAATTTTGAGTTTGAGCGGTTTGGTTTGCGGGAGCGGAATTGCTAATTTGCGGCTCTGGCTGAATCTGGGTTTGGGCAATTGGCGCCGTCCGCATAGCGTGATTAACAGAGTCTTTTTTTAGCTCTGGCTGTGGCGCTGTTGAAGCTTGCTGAGGTTTGGTTATTTGTGCCTTGGGCTGTTCTGATCGGACTTCGGGCTTTGATTGCAATTGAGCGGAAAATGGTTGCGTCTGAGTTTTTTCTGGCGCAGAACTTTGCTCTTCTGATCTGGAATAAATAGCGTCAAGTTGCCCACGAATAACATCGGCAGCGGCATTTCGTGAGGCTGCTGAGTCGCGAGTTGGCGGCGTGAGAGATCGGCGCTGATCTGATACCGGCATGCCCACTCGACCGTTTGATTGATCATCCGTCGGATACATAACTTCTTCTATTATACGTCAAATTGATATCAAATAAAAGTCGTGCTTGTGAGAAATTGTTAGTTGTGTTACAATCATACGGTAGCTTGGAGCGTTCTCTTGTGCCGCGGTGGCGGAATTGGTAGACGCGCTAGACTCAAAATCTGGTGAGCAATAGCTCGTGCCGGTTCAAGTCCGGCCCGCGGTACCAGAGGCAGCTTCAGGTGATAATCGTCCATTTTGGGCGATTTTTTATGCAAAGAAAACAGCCCACAGAAAGGCATTGTGCCGAGGCTTTATAGCCTTCCAGGCGAGCTGTTTCCTTTCTGCGGGCTTTACAGCCCTTTATTCCCGTTTGTTTTCGCATTCAGCAAGAATGCGAGCCCGGAGCAGGCACCGCCCAGCGCTCCAATAAGTGCTGTGGGGAGTGTGGGTAAGGCGAGTACGAGCGAAGCCAAGGCTCCGACTAGGGCTCCTGCTAGGGCGGGGATGATGATGATCACGATAACCGTGATAATCATGATGAATACGATCCAGATTTTTTTCATGACACTTCCTTTCAAGAAGTGCTTCACTCACGACTAAGGGCTACTTTCGCCCTTTGATGAGTCCGAGCGAAAGCTTGGTAGTATAATACAACTAATTGTACGTAATGTCAAGCGGATATTTATGCGAGGCTACATTTTGCAGATAGCGGTACTGATTGCTGCTAGCGGCGCTTTCGGCGACCAAATCAAGTAGCTTGCGGCGCGGGCGCCGACGGTTCCCCGCCAAATTGCCATTGGTGCGTCCCATTTTTGGGTAACGACTTCTCCGCTGTGGGCGATTATTAAATTGTCGGCATGAAAAACGCAAATTGTTACGGGATATGTGATGGTGAATTTGTGAAGCGCTTCAACGAGTTGCGACAATTGAATGCTGAACGTAATCATCTTTGGATAAAAAATTGCGCGGAATATTTTCTGAACTTGCGCCAGACTCGCTATGAAAACCACGTGCGGATTGTCCAAAATTTCCTGAAAACTATTTTGTACAAGGTCAATCGCGTCTCGCGTCAGCACGACGGGAATTTCTGTTTTTTTGATCAATTCTTCATAGACAATTGCCGTTTGACTATTCCGTCCAGCGTCGCCGCATAATAGCAATACATCCGCCCATCTTCCTAGCGCCAAAGTTTCAGTGAGCGCTTCGTTTGCCAAACTTCCTGATTGGTTCGTTGGTGCGAATAAAACGTCGGTCATATTCGCGGGAACATTTTTTTTCAGGGCGTCAGGCAGTAAAACGCGAGCCTCGCCCACGCCAGTTTTAAGGGATTCTTGATAACTTTCTGCCACCGCCAAAAAGCCTAATTTGTTGCCGCCGATGATTCCTAATTTTCCCGCTTGGTCGCGTCGCTCTGGCTTATTCCATTCGACATCTGGAAAAAGTGGTTTCCCTGGTTCTTGTTTTTGCCAAAATTTCATATCCATTACAAATTTACCTCAATGCTCACCGGACAATGATCGCTGCCCATCTGTTCTGGATGAATTTGCGGATTAGTAACGCGATTTGCGATTTCACGCGACGCCAGCCAATAGTCAATCCGCCAACCGACATTTCGCGCCCTGGCATTCGCCCAGTGCGTCCACCAAGTGTACGCGCCAGTTTTTTCGGGAAAAGCCGCCCGGAAAGTGTCCGTAAATCCAGCGTCCAAATAGTTCTGAAAACCTTCCCTTTCTTCGTCGGTGAAGCCGTGCTTGCCGACGTTGGGTTTCGGATTTGCCAGGTCAATTTCTTGATGCGCCACGTTCATATCGCCACAATAAAGGACTGGCTTTGACAATTCCAATTCTTCCAGATAAGCCAACACTGCCTTGTCCCATTTTTTATATCGCAAATCCAATCGGCTCAAATCCCCTTTTGAGTTCGGAGTATAGCAATTGACAACCCAGAAATCGTCAAACTCGGCGGTGATAATTCGTCCTTCGTCGGCTGGATTGCCGTATTCATCGCCCGTCAAGTCAAATTGCTCAATGATGTTTGGCGGAAATCCGTCACGCCAGCTTAAGGGCGGAATTTTTGAGAAAATTGCCGTGCCAGAATAGCCTTTTTTGGCGGCGGAATAGAAATGTTCGTGATAATCTGGCAGGTCAATTTCAACTTGATCTCGTGTGGCTTTGGTTTCCTGCAGGCACAGAATATCTGGATTGTACGTGTCGATGAACTTCGCGAATTCACCCTTATTTATAACTGCACGAATGCCATTTACGTTCCAAGAGAAAAGCTTCATAATTTTATTATACCGTGATGATATAATTTAATGAATATGCTACCAATGTACGATAAGTTTTTGGGCGAAATATCAAGCGATTTCATGGACGTCGGAGGAGTGAAAACTGCTTGCTATTTTTATCAAGGCGGCTCGAATAAAACTATTTTGCTAATTCACGGCATTGGTGGCGATTTTCACGGGATGATTCCGCTGGCTTATCACCTGAAAAATGACGCGAATTTGATGTTTGTTGACTTGCCTTCTCACGGCAGAAGTCAATTGATAAAAAATATGAAAATGAGCGATATTGAAAATTGGGCGATGAATTTAATATCGGCTTTTGACGGTAAAGGCGTGTCAATTGACGAGGTTGTTGCCCATTCGCTTGGATGTTTGGCGGCAAATAAAATGCAATGCCAGAAAATTTGGTACATCAGCCCTCCGATTAAAACTTCGGCTATATCGAGAATCTCCTCGTCATTTTTTTACCACACTCGTCGAGTGAATCAATATATCTATTTGAACTATTATTTTTCGGTGTTTCGTGGGCTGTGTTTGGTGAATAATAGACGGAAAAATGTCGTGGATTTGATACGGTGGCTGACGAAAAATACGCGAGTAACGCGGCGGCAATATTTGGAGCAATCGAAAATTGCGCGGGACATTTCTCGGGGCAATAAAATTATTATTTCTGAGCGTGAGTTTACGGGATTGATAGTTGGGCGACGGGATAAGATTTCGCTTCCCGTAAACGCCGCCGATGGTGTAAAAATTGATAAATTTGTGGAGCTTGATACGGGACATTTGTCGGTGTTGGACAGTCCAGAACTGGTTGCCGAATTGATATTGGCGGAATAATTATTTGCTATACTGTAGGTATGAGTAAGAAAGACGATAAAAAACTAATTGTTGATATGATTTCTGAGAGCGAGTTTACCGTTCAGGGTCACGGTGTGCATACGGCCTTTGTAGAGATGACAAATGCGCTTAAAGATCGTAATGATATTGATATTGCGGTGAATAAGGCTCGGTTAGATGCGGATATAGTCCATGCGCAAACTACCGGACTGTATTCGATGAAAAAAATGCGTCAATCTGGCGGAAAGAAGGTTGTGTCTGCTCATGTTGTACCAGCTTCTTTTATAGGTAGTATTAAGGGTGCGAAGTTGCTAGAGCCACTTGCTCGCGCGTATTTACGATGGTTTTACAATAAAGCTGATTTGGTCTTGGCGGTATCTGATTATACAAAGAACGAACTGGAAAAAATTGGTGTCAAGAAGCCAATTTCTGTACTATACAACACTATAGATACGGCAAAATATGCTAATTCACCGGCGAAGAAGAAATCTGCTAGACAAAAGCTTGGCATTAGCAATGATGCTTTTGTGGTTGTTGGAAGTGGTCAAGTGCAGCCACGTAAGCGTGTCGATGTGTTTTTTGATATGGCAGAAAAGATGCCTGATGTGGAGTTTGTATGGGTCGGCGGCGTGCCGTTTGGAGTGATTGCGGCTGAGAATGGTGCTATGCAAAGAATGATGAATAATCCGCCAAAGAATTTGAAATTTACCGGTGTGATACCGCTTGACGATGTTGCTGATTATTACCGTGCGGCCGATGTATTTGTATTGCCGAGCGAGCAGGAAACCTTCGGTTTGGTTGTTGTTGAGGCCGCTGCCGCAGGATTACCTGTTGTCTTGCGAGATATTTCTGATTATGACACAACATTTAGAGATGGGGCGGTAATGGCTTCGTCTGATAGCGATTTTGTTACCCAAGTAGATAAACTGAGGCGAAATAAGAAATTTTATAGCCAACAATGTCTATTAGCAGAAAAGATTGCCAAACGTTTTGACAGCAGTGCTGGCGCTGAGCGATTGGTTGAATTTTATCGATCGCTGATATAAATGGTATAATGGGGCTATTATGAGGATAGGACTTTTTACGGACAGTTACAGACCGTCCATTAATGGTATCGTTTACGTTGTTGAATCATTAAAGCGCGAGCTGGAAGCTTTGGGGCATGAGGTCTATGTTTTTTGCCCAGCAAAGTCTATTAATCCGTCCAAGCAAGCCGAACTCCTTCACGAAGATGAAAATAGTCGAATAATTCGTTTCCGCTCAATTACGGGCGCGTTCTTTGATGATTACGACACGTCGGTGTTCTTCCCTCCTGTGGTGCAGCGCCAAATTGCTAATATGCATCTGGACGTCGTTCATATTTTTACGCCGTCGCAAATTGGGCTATTGGGCGTGAAGGCGGCAAAGAAAAATAATATTCCTTTGATTATCCAGCATTGCACGGATCTATATGAATTCGTCGATCATTATCCTGCGGTTTTGCCGGGAGTTTTGGCGTTGGCGGGAGTGGTTTTTCCATTGTCGGTAAAACTGAATGGACAGGATTTGCTGGAAGTTGCCAAATTATATCGTCCGCGTAATGGCGTAACGAAATGGAATAAAGATATTATTGAGCGCGTCATAACTATTTTATACAGCAAGGCGGATGCGGTGATTGCCCTGTCGCGTAAAAGCCGCGATCAATTGGAATCTTGGCAGACTGAAGATTACACGTACGATGTTACTTTAATGCCAAACGGTGTGAATGCTCTTCCGCGAGCAAGCGCAAAACGAGTTGCAGAATTTCGCGAGCAATGGGGTCTTGATGAAAAAGATGAGGTGTTTGGCTTTGTGGGGCGTTTGGGCGAGGAAAAGAATTTGCCAATTTTGATTCAGGCGTTTAGCGAGTTTATTGCCGAAGCTCGTCCGAAATCGAAGCTATTGTTTGTTGGTGATTTTGAATATCGAAAGACTTTGGAAAAAATGGCAGCCGAGACGGATTTTGCGGATAGGATTATATTTACTGGCGCTATGCCACGAGAAGATTTGGGCGTGGCGTATAAAGTGATGAATGTGTTTACTTTTCCTTCGCTTAAGGATACGCAGGGCTGGGTTCTTCACGAAGCTGCTCACGCTGGAAAGCCGATTGTTATTATTGACAAGGAAGTTTCAGAGGTCGTGAAGGACGGAGTCAATGGCTATTTTGCGGAGAACAATCCAGAAAGTGTCGCGGAAAAAGTAATTGCAATTCTAAAAAGTCCGAAGAAACAAGCGGAATTTAGCGCTGAAAGTAAGAAGCTGGCTAATAAATTCACGGAGCGCAGTCAAGTGAAGAAGCTTGAAAAGCTTTATGAAAAGCTAATTGACGCGCGCGAAAATCAATAAATTCTGAGCCTGGTTCGTAGTCAATGCGATTATCTATTAGAGATAAGCCGCCTTGTTTCTCGGTCTTGGTCGCGACGTTTGATGGTTTGGCGCTTGTCGTAATTTTTCTTACCTTTTCCGAGTGCAATTACAACTTTAATGAATTTTCCGTTGGTCAACAATTTGGTCGGGACGATTGTCATTCCCTGTTTTTTGGCTTCTGTAAAATTGGACAATTGTTTTTTACTTACCAATAATTTCCGCGCCGAAGTGTCGACTGAGCGGCTATTTGCTTCTCCGCGAACGTTTAATCGCAGTGAAAAGCTGGCGTTATTTAGCCACAATTCGCCGTTTCTTAAGCTAACAAATGAGCCTTTAAGTTGGACGTGTCCTTCTCTGGCGGCTCGCACTTCCATCCCAGTTAAAACCAAGCCGGCTACAATTTCTTCGCCAAGTTCATAATCAAACCGTGCGCGACGATTGACAATATTCTGTGTGGCTGGTTTTTTAGCTTTTGGCTTTGACATGGATTATATTATAGCAAAACTTAACGCGACAGTATATTTAGGCTAGTTTTGTGCGGCTGAAATATGACTTATGTTACAATATCTCAAGCATGATAGCCGACATTCATATTACTGAGAAAAGTTTTGGCGATAAGACGTTGATGAAAGACGTCAAGTTCAGTGTGGACGACGGCGAGAAAGTCGGTGTGGTTGGTCGTAACGGTGTTGGTAAGTCGACGCTGTTTGGAATATTGAGCGGAAAAGACACTGATTATACTGGCGAGGTTATTTTTCGCCGTGGCATTACAATAGCAACTACGGCTCAGGAGCATCACGGCTTGGGTGATCAAACGGTTATGTCGTATATTCTTGGCGGACTTCCAGAATATTCCAAGCTGAAGAAAATCATCGATGAATATCCGCTGACTATGGGCGACAATATGCGAAAAATTGAGGAATATACGCAGGCTTTGGAGCGATTTGACCAAAAAGGATTTTATCAAGTTGAAGAAAAAATTGAGCGAGAGTTGAGTAATTTTCAATTAGACGGTTATGGCAATCGGAAGATTTCTTCCCTGTCTGGCGGTCAAAAAAGGCTGGTGGAAATTGTTAAAATTATGCACTCGGAGGCGCATTTGACGCTAATTGACGAGCCGACAAACCACATGGATTACGTTGCGAAACAGCAGTTTATTGACTGGATGAATTCGCAGCCACATCAAGCGATGTTGATAATTACACACGACCGCGATGTGCTTGGGCAAGTTGATCGAATAGTTGAGATTAAGGACGGTCAAGCGGTAAGCTATCGCGGAAATTACGACGCGTATTTGAAGCAGAATGCGCAAGCGACGACAGCTGGAATGAACAATTTTGAGCAGATTGAGAAGCGAATTGTTAACCTGAAACAAAAAGTTTTGGACTATCAAAGGCTTAAGGAAAAGTCGCGTAATCCTGGCACTATTCAGAAATTTAAGCGGCTGGAGAACGAGGCGCGAGCGGAGCTGGCGGAATTGTCAGAAATGGAAAAGCCGACGTTTTGGATTGACAAAGAATCTGCTAGTCAATTGGATTATAAATCCGCTGAGCGTTACGGAAAGTTCAAATCGCGTAATATTCGCCTGAGTATGAAAGATGCTTCCAGTCGCAGTCAGCATGTGTTGGTTCGTGCGGAAAATGTGGCGGTTGGGATTGGTGAGCGGATATTGTTTGAGGACGTGAATATTGATTTGCGTGAAGGTGAAGCGATTGAAATTAGAGGTCGCAATGGCGCCGGTAAAACTACGTTGATTCGGATGATTCTGGCGTCGGGCAAGAGTTTTGACGGCGGTCCTGTTCTTTATTCTGGCGATATTTTCCTTGATCCGCAGGTTCGAATTGGTGTTTATGAGCAAGAAATTGACGAGCGATATTTGTCTGATCCGCTAGAAAAAGCGATTGAAAAATTGTATATGAGTCGCGATTTGTCGATTTCTGATACGAAAATTCGGCAGCTTTTGGCTGACTATTTATTCACGGACGCTGATCGGATGACGCCGCTGGCTCGCTTGTCTGGCGGTCAAAAGGCGCGTTTTCAGATTATTGCTATGCTGGCGAACGACCCGCAACTGCTAGTTCTGGACGAGCCGACGAACCATTTGGATTTGCCGAGCATCGAAGAGCTGGAAACGGCGTTGGTCAAGTATTCCGGCGCGATTCTTTACGTCAGCCACGATAATTATTTCCGCGAAAAACTTGGCGGCAAAGTTGTGCAAATTGGCGCAGAATAAAAATTTTCCGCCAGAATTTGACGGAAAATCTTGAATCGTTTTTAAGAAAATTAGTCGGCTAGTAAGCCGTTTTTTCGTAGTAAATCTTGTAGTTTTGGTCGATCAAAACCAAGCACTAATTCCCCGTTAATATCCGTTACTGGCACGCCTTGGAAATTGCCGCCATTTTTATTTAGCAATTCCTCTTTTGCGCCAGGATCAGCCTCGATATCTTTGGAAACAAAGTCAATTCCCAGCTTCTTCAGCCATTCCATTTCCGTGTGGCAAAACGCACACCAGCTGGTGTTGTATACGACAACTTTTGTGTCTTGATGGTTGTTTGTTGTGTCTTCGCTCATATATTCCCCTATTTAATAGCACTTCTAATTATAGCATAGCGGTTACGCCTATTTAGAATTCTTTGACGTCAAATGCCAATTTTTGCACCATTCGCAGTGATATGTATCAATCGACAAATTCGGGTTTGTTAGTTCTTGGATTTCTGCTGCTTGGCGCGCTTTTATCTCTGTTGAGAAGCGACGTTTTTTCTGGCAATTGGCCAACCCTGAAATTGACATCAATGATGTTTTTTGGGTTTTTTGACTATTTTTTGAATAATTTCGCCGCGGCATCTTGCAAAATAGTATAACAGATTGATATAGTGGAAAGTAATGGTAAAAGAAACTGACATTTCGGCTAATGATACAGGCGATTCTGGTGCGATGATGATTTTGGTAAGGACGATGATTGGTACAATGTGGCGAATGTTTTTGCCAACAATTGGCTTAACTTTGTTGGGATTGTGGCTGGATAATGTCAGCGGAATGAAGATGAGATGGTTGCTTGCTGGAATTATTTCTGGCGCGATTATCTCAGCGATTCTCGTAGCTTTGCAAATTGCTAAAATTAAACAGCAGGAGTTGAAGAAATGATCGATTATATGGCAAGCGCGGGTCCGCATATTTCAGTAAAGGTTGACGAAGTTTTCAATGTCGCTGGCGTATCTATTACGAATTCACACTTGATGGGATTCTTGGGATTGATCGTACTGTTGTGGGTAATGTTCCGTACTCGTGCGGCGGTTTTAGGTAAAAAGAAGCATAATTTTATTACAAGACTAATTCAGTGGACGTTCGACGGACTTTATAATACGGTTCGCCAAGTCATTCCAGACCAAAAATGGGCGCGTAAGGTTGCTCCGCTTTGTATTACGTTGTTTTTCTTTATCGTCGCGCAGTACTGGCTGGGGCTTTTGCCGATCGTTGGTCCAATTACAATTGGCGAGCATCACACTCCTCTATTCCGCGGTGGTGTGGCGGATCTTAATATGACTTTCGGCTTGGCAATTGTAACGATTGTCGCGGCTCAGATTTACGCGTTTAAGTATTTGGGCTTTAAGGGCAATTTGGGACGATATTTCGTTAACCCGCTGCGTGATCCAATTATGTCATTTGTCGGAATTTTGGAATTGGTGGCTGAGTTTTCGCGAATGCTGGGACTGAGTTTCCGTCTATTTGGTAACGTTTTGGCTGGCGAAATTCTCTTGGCAATTATCGCTTATATGACGAAGTTTTTGTCGCCCGTAGCTCTGCAGCCGTTCTATTTCTTTGAATTGTTTATCGGCGGTATTCAGGCGTATATTTTCTTTATGTTATCAACTGTGTTTATTTCCCTGGGGCTGGCTCACCATGATTCGCACGAGCCAATTGATGAAGTTCACTCCTCTGCTGAAGCTAATAAATTAGCGATGTCAGAGAGTGATTAAATTAGGTAATAATTAATTAAAAGGAGAATATTAACAATGGAAGCATTATCATTTGCACTTACCTACGCAATCCCAGCAGCATTTGCAGCAATCGGTGCCGCAATCGTTGGTGCAGCAGCTATGAACGCAGCTGGTCGTAACCCAGAAAAAATCAACGACCTACGCACAATGATGATCTTGGGTATTTCATTCATCGACGCTATTGCTATTATCGGTTTCGTCGCAGCAATCGTCGGCAAAGTTATGTAGTTTTCGGGAGTAAATTGTGGAGAAAATATTAACACAATTTGCCAATTCTGGCGTATCGGAAAAAGCTGGTTTGTTTGATTCGCTGGGTATTGATTGGGCGCTGTTGGCGTTTCAGACGATAGCATTTTTAATCTTGCTATTTGTTCTTCGCAAGTTTGTTTATCCGCCAATGATGGAAATGCTCGTCAAGCGAGAAAAGGACCTGAAAGCGGCTGATGCGGCGGCAAAATCTGCCAAGGAAAATGCTGACCGAGCCGAAGAAATGACCGCTGAAATGATGCGAAAAGCGCGAGCGCAAGCTAGCGACATCGTGGCGTCTGCTCGAGAAGAAGCGACCGAAGTTGTTGAAGAAGCGGCTAAAAAAGCGACTGCCAAATCTGAAGCTTTGATTAAAGAAACACACAATACGATTGCTCAAGAAATTGAAAACGCTAAGAAAGATCTGCACAATTCGACATTAGAGTTGGTGGCTGAAGCGACTGGCAAGGTTTTGGGCGAGAAAATTGATGCGAAGAAAGATACAAAGCTGATTTCGGAAGCGCTTGAGGAGGCTGAATAGATGAGATTAGTGTCCAGAAGAAAGTTGGCAAAGTACGCAGCTGAACAAATTTTAGCTGGCAATGACGCGGTGTTGGAAGAAATTGCTGGTCTTTTGATTTACGAAAAGCACGAACGTGAAATTGATTTGTTGGTGCGAGATATTGAGGCTGAGTTGGCTGAGAACGGTGAGATTGTGGCGTCGGTCGAGAGTGCGAGAGCGCTTGATGACAATACAAGGCGTAAAATAGAGCAATTTCTGGCGGCTGCGGCGAGCGATAAAAATAGCAAGCCAAAAGTGTCGCTAAGAGAATCAATTGACCCGACGTTGATTGGTGGATTTAAGCTACAAACGCCGACCGCAACACTGGACGCAACGGTTTCGAAGAAGTTAAACGACTTGCGGGCGAAGAAAATCTAGGAGGAAAAATGAGCAAGATTGATGTGACAGAATTAGCCAAAAGCCTGCGGGAAAAAATCGCGCAGCTGGAGGCGACGGAAGGTTTGGAAGATGCTGGCGTGGTTATTCGCGTCGGTGACGGCGTGGCTTGGGTGCATGGCTTAAGCAGCGCGGGCTATAGCGAAGTGCTGGAAATTGAAACTGACGGCGGAACGGTTGAAGCGTTTGCTTTGAACTTGATGGAAGATGAAATTGGTGCGGTGATTCTTGGCGGCGAAGATAAGGTTAAGGCTGGTGCCAGTGTTCGCCGCAAAGGTTCGGTGCTAGACGTTCCTGTCGGCGAAGAATTATTAGGGCGAGTGGTTGATCCGCTGGGTCGACCTCTTGACGACGGTCCAGCGATTAAAACGAAGAAACGTGGTTTAATTGAGCGTCCTGCCATTGGCGTGATGGGCCGTAAGTCGGTTCACGAACCTCTGATGACTGGTATTATGTCGATTGACGCGATGTTCCCGATCGGTCGTGGTCAGCGTGAGCTTATCATTGGTGACCGCCAGACTGGTAAGACGGCAATTGCTATTGATACGATGATCAACCAGGCACGTCAAAAAACTGGCGTGGTGAACGTTTATGTGGCGATTGGTCAGAAATTGTCGAAGATTGCTCGATTGGTCGACCGATTGAAAGAAGAAGGCGTGATGGATCAGACGATTATCGTCGCAACCAGCCCGTCCGACGCAGCCTCCCTGCTTTACTTGGCGCCTTACGCTGGTACAGCCATGGGTGAATACTTCCGAGATAACGGCGGTCACGCATTGATGATTTATGACGATTTGACCAAGCACGCGGTGGCTTACCGACAGATGTCGCTATTGTTGCGCCGTCCACCAGGACGCGAAGCTTACCCAGGTGATGTCTTCTATTTGCACTCACGATTATTGGAGCGCTCGGCTAAATTGTCAGATAAACTCGGTGCGGGAAGTCTGACGGCTCTACCAATCATCGAAACGCAAGCTGGCGACATTTCCGCTTACATTCCAACCAACGTGATTTCTATTACCGACGGTCAGATTTTCCTAGAAACCGACTTGTTCTATCAAGGTATTCGCCCAGCTATCTCAGCCGGTCTATCCGTTTCTCGTGTTGGTGGCGCGGCTCAGACGAAAGCTGTTAAGTCCGTTGGCGGAAACTTGAAGCTTGGTCTTTCTCAGTTCCGCGAATTGGCGTCATTTGCTCAATTCGGCTCAGATCTTGACGACGCGACAAAGGCTCAAATTGATCGCGGTCAGCGACTCACTGAACTTTTGAAGCAGCCACAATATCAACCAATGAGCGTCTGGGAGCAATTTGTCAGTATCCACGCGGTGACTGGCGGTATATTTGACGATGTTCCAGTTTCTAAGATTAAGGATGCGCAGTCTGCTCTATTGACTTATCTCTGGAAAAATTCTAAAGATGCTATGCGTGAGTTAAACAAGGGCGACAAGCCTTCGGATGAGCAATTGAAATTGATTGACGAAGCTACGAAAGAAATAGCGAAAGGATTTGAGGAGTAATTCATGCCGAGCACTCGCGCGCTGAAAAATCGCATTCGTTCGGTGGACTCAACTAAGCAGATCACCAAGGCTATGCAATTGGTGGCGGCTAGTAAAATGCGTCGCGCTCAAGAGGCGGACAAAGCTTCTGCGCCGTACACAATGGCGGCGGAAGAATTGCTGTCCTATTTGGCTAGCCAAGGCGCAACCGACAATCACCCGCTGTTCGTTAGGCGAAAGATAAATAAGCGATTAATTATCGTGGTGGCCAGCGACAAGGGTTTGGCTGGCGCATACAACACCAACGTTTTAAAGAAGTATTTGGAGCTATTAAAGCGTGATGACGAGCGCGAAATTGAGAACTTGACTTTGACGATTGGTCGTCGAGCTTCGCAATTCGCAACGCGCCTTAAAGATACGAAAATCATCGGTACTTACGAAGATTTGCCAGATCAGCCGTCTGGATTGACGTTCCACACGATTTTGAATACGGCAGTAAATATGTTTGAGAATGGCGAAGTTGATGCAGTTACGCTTGTTTATACGCGTTTTGTCAATAGCATGGTTCAGACTGCGGAATTGGACAGGTTATTGCCAGCAGGAACAAAAATCTTGGTTGATCCGAGTGAAGTTTCTAACACGATTTCTGACGCCAAATATGAGCCAAGTATTCCAGAAGTTTTGGACGCGGTGGCATATCGTTTAGTCGGTGCGCGACTGTTGCAAGCGCTGCTTGATGCTCGCGCCAGTGAACATTCTATGCGTATGATGGCGATGAAGAATGCTACGGATAATGCCAGCGATTTGGTTGATGATTTGACGCTAGCCATGAATAAAGCCCGTCAGGGGGCGATTACTCAGGAGCTAGCTGAAATTTCTGGTGGCGTGGAGGCGATGGAACAATGATAAATAACACAACCCTATTCGTCAGTACTGTTGTTGTAAAGGACGGTAAGTTGTTGGTCGTTCAAGAAGGCAAAAATAACTATGGTCAATTAGATACCTGGAATTTTCCAGCTGGTCATGTTGAGCCTGGCGAAAGCTTGGTGGATGCGGCGATACGCGAAGCGAAGGAAGAGTCTGGCTACACAGTTGCAATTGATAGTGTGCTGTCGGTGCTGCTGAAAAATACTGATTCTGGTATGTCGCTAGTTGTGTTCTTTCTAGGGCACGTTGCCGATGGTTCTCCTGTCGCGCATGAAGAAGGAATCCAGCAGGTTGACTTCGTGACGTTAGAGGCTTTAGAGAAACTGAACTTACGCTTCCCTGATGATATGATAGAGCCGGCTCGTCGAGCATTGTCGGATAAGAGTTATTCTTTGGATATAATTATGGATTATCAGGAGGCGTAGATGCGATATGAAAAGTGAGATTAATACAAAGGAAATGCGGAGGAAAAATTGATGAGTAAAACACTAGGTAAAATTATTCAGATCGTTGGCGTGGTCGTTGACGTGGAGTTTCCACGAGACGTTGAACTTCCAGCGATTTACGATGCGTTGCACGTTAAAAACGGCAATGAGAATTTGGTGCTGGAGGTTGCTCAGCATTTGGACGAGCATACCGTTCGAGCAATTGCCCTATCTTCGACAGATGGATTGAGTCGTGGCGCAGAAGTTGTTGCGACTGGCGCTCCAATTTCCGTTCCAGTCGGCGCAGAAACTCAAGGACGAATGTTTAATGTTGTCGGTGAAGCGATTGACGAAAAGCCGCAACCAAAAGGCAAAACCGCCCCAATTCACCGCCCTGCTCCAGCGCTCTCTGAGCAGTCAAATAAGACTGAGATTTTGGAAACTGGTATTAAGGTCGTCGACTTGATTGCGCCACTTGCTAAAGGTGGAAAGGCTGGTCTATTTGCCGGTGCTGGTGTTGGTAAAACGGTGCTTATTACTGAGTTGATTAACAATATCGCTAAGTTCCACTCTGGAAACTCTGTTTTTGCTGGTGTTGGTGAGCGAACTCGTGAAGGTAACGACCTTTACTATGAAATGGAAGAAGCTGGCGTTTTGGACAAGACTTCTCTGGTCTTTGGGCAAATGAACGAGCCACCTGGAGCACGTTTGCGTGTTGCG
The DNA here is from genome assembly GCF_022828245.2 of Candidatus Nanosynbacter sp. TM7-008. Lineage (NCBI taxonomy): Bacteria > Bacillati > Minisyncoccota > Nanosynbacteria > Nanosynbacterales > Nanosynbacteraceae > Nanosynbacter > Candidatus Nanosynbacter sp. TM7-008. The sequence continues at coordinate 310,079 of NZ_CP157587.1, forward strand.
TTGTCAGGTTTAGCTATGGCTGAAGCTTTCCGCGATGAAGGTAAAGATGTCTTGCTATTTATCGACAATATTTACCGCTACACCCAGGCTGGTGCTGAGGTGTCGGCGCTGCTTGGTCGTTTGCCGAGTGCGGTTGGTTATCAGCCAAACCTCCAGCAGGAAATGGGTGCCTTGCAAGAGCGCATTACTTCAACAAAGAAAGGCTCGATTACCTCTGTTCAGGCTGTTTATGTGCCAGCTGACGACTTGACTGACCCAGCTCCTGCCACGACCTTTGCTCACCTTGACGCTACAATTGTGATGAACCGTGCATTGACGGAAATTGGTATTTATCCAGCGGTTGATGTTTTGGACTCCAGCTCAAACTCGCTTGATCCAGAAATTGTCGGCGAAGAGCATTACCGTGTGGCGCGCGAGGTTCAGCGAATTCTGCAGCAATACAAAGAGCTTCAGGATATTATCGCTATTCTTGGTATGGAAGAATTGTCAGATGATCAGAAGCAGATTGTTGCCCGCGCTCGTCGTATTCAGCGATTCTTGGCACAGCCGTTCCATGTGGCTGAGAAGTTTACCGGAAATCCAGGTGTTTACGTTAAATTGGAAGATACCATTCGCGACGCTTCCGATATTTTGGCTGGTAAATACGATGATAAGCCTGAAAACTGGTTCTACATGGTTCAGGGTACGTTGGCTGACCAAGTCGCTCGCGACACTGAGGTGGAAACTGCTAAACCTAAGAAACATTCTGAAAAGAAAGCCAAATAGCCATGAAATTGTCATTAGTTACACTTGTTGGCACGAAGGTTGACGAAGAGGTTTATTCGCTGTCAATTCCAACCATTGACGGCGAAATATCCGTCTTCCCTAGTCATGAGCCGCTAGTGACGATTGCGCGGGATGGCGTCATTACTGTGCGTCGCCGTAAAGAAGATTCGGATAGTCAATTGGAGTATTTCGCAATCTCTGGTGGCGTGGTAAAAATTGACTATTCGTCGGTGCAAATTTTGGTTGATGAAGCTGATCACGGCGATGATATCATCGAGGCGGAAACTCAGAAAGCTCTGGAGCGTGCTATTAAGGCGCGTGATGAGGCTGGTGATCAAGTTGAGCGCGAGAAAGCCAAGCAGCTTATCGATCGTCATATGGTGCGATTGAAGGTTGCCGATCTTCATAGGCGTAAGCGACGACGCTAGGTTTGAGTGCGTAAGTAATTAGACAAGACCCTGCCAATATCGTCGGGGTTTTGTTTTTATGTCTTAAACTGGGCGTGAAGATTGAAAGGTGTATACAGATTTACTCATAGATTATTAGTAACGCGATGAACACTATCCTGTTGCTTTTTTGATAGTGCACCAGCGACTAGAGATAAGTATGGATCAATAAAATATTCCTCAATATACTTATTGTCTAGTACTGGACTAATGTAATCAGGTAATGTATCTATATACGAATGCATGTCATCAGCGATACCGCGACCGCTTTTATCAAAATAAGAGGAAGTTAGGTCTATTGCTCGCTCTTCCCCTGTCTTTACACTGAATGCAGTATTTTTAATTTGCGCGTCGCCATGTGCAACTCCCGATTTATGTAGCCTCGCGAGTGTCGCTGCTCCCATAAGCAGAACCTTTTGTATTTTTTTAGGATTGTCCGTGCTGTCGGTAATCGTGTCACAGCTCACAACATCGTCTTCGAATGCTGATAGTGTATATATAGAATCTCTGCCTGATAAAAATCCTAGTGGTTGGTACGGTTTAATATGTCCTTCACTAATAAGATGTTGTGTAATACAAAATTCTGAAAGTGCATAAGCGATATTGTCATGAGGCTTAATCGCTACAGGTATTTCTATGTCATTTGTTGACATGTTTCCGAACATGATGCCACTTGTTGCGTCCTGTCGTCCTGTATAATAATCTTCAACGGGAGTAAATGTTAATCTTTGACCGCGAGTGACGCTACTCAGCGGTGTATTGTTTACTATGAGGAGCTGTCCGCTGGGCGTATTTTCTATTGCCGTACGCAGTTTTCTCTTTGGCTGATCCTGATGTAGTATGCCGCATGCGCGCATTTCTGAGGATAACATATTTATATTATATAATATTATCTATACTTTTTCAATCAATTTGCGTATAGTACTAAGACTCTAATTAATACTAATCTAAATAGCGACGTCTTCCGTCGTCTATTCTTTGTCTTCAGCGATACCAAAAGTAACAGCCACGAATAGAGACAGAACCACTACAAACCCCGAGATAATGGCGATAGTTTTTGATGTTTTAAATGAAATAGCGTTATTTGTATACACGGATAATGTTGAAAAGGTCTCCATGTCGCTAAAATCAGGCATTGCAAGGCCGCAGATAAATAATGAAATTGACATGACGATAAAGGAAACACGTACTATTGTGGTGAGATGGTCTTTTGATGCATGGCGTTTTTTCATTTGTCGGGAGATGATTGCAAGACAGATACAGCTAACGATAAGCGCCCACGGGCCAAGTAGTGCTAGTACCCAACCGCCGATGCCAGTAATGAATCCGCGTGCGAGCGAGAACCAGATAGCACTTACCCATAATGCTATGACGATCCATGTGTCTATGGCCTGTTGTTTTTGTAGTTTTTGTTTTTTTGTTGTCATGTCAATAAGTATAATGTGGATGATCGTTGTGTGCAAGTATTGATCGCACCTCATCGGTCGTCGTGGTGTGCATCAATTTTTCTCGAAGTTCCTTTGCGCCGTCAAAATCGTGAATATAAATCTTGAAAAAACGTTTTAGAGTTTCAAAAGGTCGCCCTAAAATCGGCTGGTAAGAATCGAACAAATCCAAGTGATAATTAAGGAGCGTCAACAGTTCTTCCTTGTGATTATCTGTGTCAGTTTTCGATTTACGGAAGCAAAACGGATCACTGAAAACGCCTCGCCCGATCATAATTCCATTCACGCCAGGGTGTTTTCTGGCAATTTCCAGCCCATGCTCTCGATCGCGAATGTCGCCGTTGATGGTCAGGAGTATTTGTGGGGCAATTTCATCGCGCAGCTTAACGATCTCGTCAATCAATTCGTAATGCGCCGCAACTTTGCTCATCTCTTTTTTTGTGCGCAGATGAATCGTTAAATTCACAATGTCTTGCTTGAGAATTGCCGTAAGCCACTCGCGCCACTCATCGACGTAAGTATAGCCCAGCCGAGTTTTTACGCTAACTGGCAATCCAGATTTTTTGGCAGCGTCAATTGCGGCTATCGCTATGTCGGGTCGACGAATCAGAGCCGCACCGCCACTTTTAATGGCAGATTTGGCGGGACACCCCATATTGATATCAATTCCGTTAAAACCAAGTTCCGCGCAGTGCTTCGCGAAAGCTTCCATGTCCCCTGGCTCGCCACCCCAGATTTGCGCAATCAGCGGCTGCTCGTCGTCAGTTTTGATTAGTCGCCCAGCTATGGCTTTGTCGCCGGCGTGAACCCAGCCGGTGGCATTTGCGAACTCAGTGAGAAATATATCTGGCGCGCCAGCTTGTTTCACGACATGACGAAACACGACGTCGGTGACGGCTTCCATTGGTGCCAATATGAAAAATGGCTGCGGTAAATCATTCCAAAACGATGTCATCTCTGTTATTTTATCACAAAAAGGAGAAAACCCCTCACTCTCGTCTTTGAGAATGAGGGGGATGGGGGCTCAAGCGGTTCTGCTCGGAGTTGATCTCAACGGTGAGAAAAACTGCCACGAGTGAATCTCGCGAGCCCGAAAATTAGAAAACATCAATACTTCCACGTGCCGGCTCACGTTGCTAGGCGCCATCGTCTAGCGGGGAGTATTGATGAACCTGAACGCCGCCCGTTGGGGCGCTCGACAGCGTTAGGTTTTTTAATTGCCGGATGGCGGACGCGACGGGAGTTGAACCCGTCCATCCTCGATTAACCACTTCGTCGTGGAGAATCGAGGGGCTATCCTGCGCGTCCCTTGATTCTTTTCCGGACTAACCGGCTGGGGAATCGGACCCAGGGGTGTGCTACTTGCCGCAGCTCGGACAATGGAATTTCCAAGACCCAAGCTTCGAAGGGTCCACGTAGAAAACGCTTCCACACTTGCTGCAGGTCTTCCCTACAGTATACAGACCAGTGGGGGCGTCTTTTCCGTAGTACTTGAACACCATTCACCTCTTTTCTAAAGAAAAGAGCTGACCTCATCTGTGCTCCTGGAGAGCACGATATAGAATCAGCTCTACCAACAAAAGCGTTTACTATAATAACACTAATTATAAAAAAATGCAACAATATACCAGAATATTTTTATATTTCGCCCGCCAGCAGGTCTTTTTCGAATTGCAACATTCCCTTATAATCCGCTGAATAGCCAGAAATATCCGGCAGATCTAACGTGGTAATTTTTCGCCAAATAATCTCAATCAGTTGCGTAAATTCAGTCAGCTCTTCTCTGGAGAATGTATCTTCCAGGTTGAGGATATCGCCGGTCTTCATGTCTGGCTCGACAAATTGTAATCGCCCGCCAGTAAACGTGAAATTGCCATAATCGCGTGAATGCTCGACCAGCAGCTGATAGAACATCAATTGCTGACGATATTTATGAAGTTTGATTTTTTCGTAATCAGCCGAACCTTTCCAAGAATGCGCCGGCTTGCCAGTTTTATAATCCGTTACGAAGATGGTTTTATTTTGCTTGTCGATGTCGACAACGTCAAGTTTACCAGTCAATCTGGCATTATCGATAATTACGCCTTGGTTTGAAAAGTCTAATTCCGCCAAGTCCGTGTCGTGAAAATCTGAAGATTTGGCATTTAAGAACGCAGTCAAAGCCGACTTCCCTTTGTCCAAATACAATTGAAAATCGTCCGCTGGCAAATGCTGACCTTCGAGAGATTTTTGGAAAAATTGGAGAATTTGTTCGACGCTTGGCAATTGGTGATCGGCGCTGAATGAGCAATGTGCCTGCTGAAGGCTGCTGTGAATCGCGGTTCCGTAAGCTGCGGCGGAATTTTTGGCGGATGGAAAATGTAGCAAATTGTTCAATAAGAAATTCTGCGGTCCGCCACGTGAAACGTCGAGGAAATTATTCAAATGCGTCGCGGAAAGTTTGTATGTTTCCAGCGCTGGCGCCAATAAATCCTTTAATTCTGGAACAATCGGCGAAGTTAGTCGTGTCGTCCAGTCGGTTTCAGCGAGTTCAATTTGTTCCGCTGGATCGTCGCTGGTCGGAATGACGGTCGGCGTGCAATTCGTCAAGAAACTGGCAATTATCGTGTCGCTACCAGAATCGTTGGTTTGAGAATAAGCCATGGTCAATGTGGTTTTGGCGCGAGTCATCGCCACGAAAAATAGCCGAAGTCGTTCGTCGTAAGTGGCGCCCGCTGGCTGAAGCTGGAGATTTGCGGGATATCGGATAGCTCGGCTGCGTGAACGAACCTTCTCGCCCCAAGCGCTGTCAATTGCCCCAATCACGAAAACGTGCGGAAATTCCAGACCTTTGGATTTATGGGCGGTCATTAAGTTTATGGCGCCGCTGAGTGAACTTGCGTGCGTGCGAATTTGCGTTAAGCGAGTTTTTGTTGAAATATGCAGATCAATAAATTCCAAAAAATCTTCCAGAGTTGGGTTTTTATCGGTGATTCGATCGCGAAGTTTTTGACGCAAAGTACGCAAACTTTCCAGAATTGTCAGATATGCTTCTGGGTTTTTATCTAGCTTTTCTGGCGAGAAATAGAAATTGGCGAGAGAATTGACTTGAAGATCGCCGCTTTCATCGTTAGTTAAGCCTAATAAATTGTCCAATTGCTCTTCCAATGGCAGATTCGGCACGTCTTTAGCGCGCTCCAAAAGCCACTTTGCAAATTCCTTAAATACGCTATTTGCCAACATACTTTCCAGCCACAATTGCCGATTTTTGTAAGCTTGAAGGCTCAATTTCCAGATGTCCAGCGCAGAAAATCCAAACGCGGGATGAGCCGTAATTTCCGGCAATAGACTATTGGCAACGTCCAAATTATTCTGGCTAATCGCCACGACAGTTCGCGCTAATTTGTCCAGAATCTGAATTATATCTTGCTCCAAAATGTCGTCGTGACGCTCGTAATTGACAAAAAGATTTTCTTTATAAAGATGCGGAAGAATTTCAATGAGTTCCTTATGGTGGCGCGCAATAATCGTAATGTTTTCTGGCTTTTCACCGTTTTTTATTAGCTCGGCAATTTGTTTGGCAATTCCCGCTCGCTCTTCGCTAACAGATGAGAATTCTTGGATTTCGACTTTTGAGCCTTCGCTATTTGCGTGTGCGGTCAATTGTTTTGATAGCCCGTCAATTGTGTTTTCCAATCGATCCGCGCCTTGAGTGATGACGTCTCGCGCCGACGATAAAATGTTTTCGGCGGAACGATAATTGTCGGTCAAAACGATGATTTTTGGGTCGTGATAATGTTGGCGGAAGCGCTGGATGTTGCCCACGTCTGCACCTTGGAAGCTGAAGATTGCTTGGTCGTCATCGCCGACCGCCATGATGTTTGGATTATCGTCATTCTCGCTAGTCAAATTGAACAGCAATCGAAGTTGCGCCAAGTTTGTGTCCTGGAATTCGTCGACCATGATGAATTGGAATTGCTCTTGGAGGTTTGCGCGCAGTTCTGGGTGAGATTCGCAGGCTTGAATAACGGATAAAATCATGTCGTCGTAGTCAAATAACGAACGCTCGGATAAAATATTTACGTATTTTTCGTAAACGTCAATTGCGGCAGATAATTTTTCTGCGGCGGTAAAATCTTTCAGGACAAATTCGCCATTGGCATTTTTTTCGCACCATTTATTTTTCCAGGCGGTCAGTGGCTTGGTTGAGTTTTCGTCAATTGCTTCCTGGGTGGCGTGCACAATACTCAGCGCCAAAACGTTGGCGTATGGCGTGATTGAGGCTGGCAATTTTGAGTTTTTCTCGTCAGGATTTTTGGCTGCTAAATTGGCAATTTTCTCAGCTATCGGCGCAAACATTTCAATTGTTTTTTTCGATATTTTGGCGGAAAATACTTGCTGAATATCTGGCGCGATTTCGGCGATTGTGTTTTGATTGTCCTCAATAATTGCCCGTAATTCTGACGGCGTTAAGCCGCTTTGCTTGAACTCGGAAATAATGCGAATGAGGTCTTTAATATAAACGAATTCCCCGTTGTTTTTCGCGCTTAATGGATTCCGCCAATCAAGTCCTTCGAGTATTCCAGAGATAATTTGATATTGCGTCAATTCGTCAACTGGCTGAGCGTCGGCGCCACGGAAAAAATACTCGCGATGTTGATTGATGATTTCTGTGCCGAAGCTGTGGAACGTGTGAATTGCAATTTTATACGCATCCTCACCGATAATCTGGCGAAGTCGTTGGCGCATGTTCGTGGCGCCACTTTCGGTGAACGTTAGACATAAAATACTGTTCGGCAAAGTGTCGGTCTGCCTTAGGATTTGGGCGGTACGCATACTCAGAAGTTCGGTTTTCCCTGTTCCCGGCCCAGCAATTACAAGAAGCGATCCGTGAATGTAGTCGACTGCTTGTCGTTGATTATCGTTTAATTTAGCGTAACGAGTATTGAAATCCATAGTTTTATTTTACCATGTCGGCAGTCTTCAGAATGCAATATCAAAATTGCTATTTACAGAATTCGTCTAAGGTTATAAATTTAGCATAAGGAGGATAAATGAAAAACTTAAAAAAGATAAGATTTAGTCATATATATATGTTTGTGCTGACGATTGCGTTGATTTTTCTGAGTTATCAAGTCTACTGGCTGAATGAAAAACAATATCGAAGATCAGTCCAGTCTTCCATCGATTATCTTGAAAACGCCCAAAGCATTAAGCGACTTGAGTTTTGTGTTAATCACGCCATTAAAGATTGTACTGAAGAAAATGTCGATGATTGGAATGAAAAACATCCAGAAGATGCGTTTAAGGGTAAAAGCCACTTGGATATTTCCCGTCAAGCAATTGAAGCGGTCAGGCAGGTTGGTTATTAGATTTCACATCTTTGCCATCTCGCGCACCTCATAAAAAAATGGTAAAATATTATCTATGAATAAGGCGACGTACGACGAGCTGGCTCTGGAGCGAGTTGCTAAGGAAAAATTTGGTTTTCCAATTGATGTTCAATCAATAATTTTGTGGCACGCTGATGTTAGTCGCACGGCTAAGGCGTCGGTGTTTTTGACGAATAAAAAGCAGCTGATGATGTATTTGGAGGCGACTTCGCCGTTGATCTTATCTGATGTTAAAAAGATAATTTCACGAATGGGTATGCGTGCGGAATTATTCCTTCCACCAAAAGGTCAGCCGCGATATTTTGAAGACATCGGCAAGCGCAAATTCCGTGAAGTTTTCCCTGGAAGAAAGCACGTTACGGATGAAGATTTGCATTTTTATAAAACTTTGGCGCCGTATAATCCTGCCTTGGTTTTGATTTATGAAGTGAAAAATGGCGAGATATATCAATTCGATTCTGACGCGTACGGAAATTGGCGAGTTGGCGCGAGGTTCAGTTACAGAAGGATTCGGACAAGCTAATGCGCGACTACTTGGACATTATTAAGCGGAATCTGCTTTCACCCATTGTCGTGGTGATCTTTCTGCTGGCTGGCGCGCTGGTTTATGTTCGCGAATATCGTGATGCGTGGTTTATTTCGGTGGTGATTGTCGTGAATTCGACGATTGGTATTATTCAGGAATTAAGGGCCAAGCGAGTTTTGCGTCAATTGGAGCTGATGAGCGCGCCGAAAGCTCGATTGTTAAGAGATGGAAATGTTGTCGAGGTTGGTTATGACGAGCTTAAAATTGGCGATGAAATCCTTATTCAGGCTGGCGATGAATTACCGGCGGACGCGAAAGTTATCGAGTCAAAAGGCTTGGAGCTGAATGAAAGTATGTTGACTGGCGAGTCTGCGTCGATTGAGAAAAAGGATGGCGATGTTGTGCTGGCGGCGACGACGGTTCTGGCTGGTGAAGGTATGGCGCGAGTAATTGCGATTGGCGACGACACGAAAGCTGGCGCGATTAGCCAAGTTCTGAAGCGTTACAAACCAGAACTCACGCCTCTGCAATTAGCGATTTGGCGCGCAATTTACTTCTTGACTTACGGCGCAATTGTTCTGTCGCTACTTATTGCTATCGTCTATTATTTCTCTGGCGATAACGTCGTTGTTATCTTAAAAACCATCACTTCGGCAGCGGTTACGGTCGTGCCTGAGGGTTTGTTATTGGCGAGTTCGCTGCTTTTGGCGTTCGGCTCACTGCGATTAGCTCAAGCGAAAGTCTTGCCACAAAAATTGTCAGCGATTGAAGCGATGGCGCTTTTGAATTTGCTGGCCGTAGATAAAACAGGCACCTTGACTAGTGATGAAGTGACGCTTGAAAAAGTCGTGGCGTTCAGTGATAAGATTGGCTATTCGGACTCTGACATTGCCAGTTTTGCGGCGTTAATTGCTCATGAAACCAGCGGCGGAAATATCACTGGTCGTGCAATTTTGGCGGAAGCTACGTCGCCAAAAAATACGAAAGTTTTGGAAGTTATGGCGTTTTCGTCGGCGCGTAAAATGGCTGGCGTGAGGGCGAATATTGACGGTGAAATTCGGACGTTAATGATGGGCGCGCCAGAGTTTGTGTCGAAGTTGGCGCCAGTGGATAAGGAAACTCAGAAGAGGTTGAATGATTGGGCTGACAATGGTTTGCGCGTGTTGATGTTAGCTGAATTTTCGGATGATAAAACCAAATTGAAAGACTTGAAAAATGGTTCTGGAACGGCAATCGGTGCGGTTGTTCTGCGCAATTCCCTGCGTCATGGCGTTGTTGAAACGGTGGATTTTTTGCAGCGCCAAGGTGTAACTATTCGCGTAATCTCTGGTGATAATCCGTGCACGGTTCAATACATCGCCAAAGAAGCTGGAATTAAACATCCAGAAAAGGCGATTTTAGGCGAAGATTTGGCGGCACTTAGCGAAGATGAATTTAATAAGGCGGCTGATACTTACACGATTTTTGCCAGAGTTTTGCCGGATCAAAAAGAACGCTTGATTAATCGATTCCAGCAATCAGGAAAATTCACTGGTATGGTCGGCGATGGCGTGAACGACGCTCTGGCTCTGAAAAAGGCTGATCTCGGTGTGGCAATGTACGCTGGTGCGCCGGCTTCTCGTCGAGTTTCCGACATTATATTGCTCAACAATTCGTTCACTTCTCTGCCGATGGGAATGAAATTGGGCAATCAAATAATGCAAGCAATCGAAGTCATCGCTGTTTTGTTCTTCCATAAAATTATTTACGGCGTGACGCTTCTTCTTGCGACGATTCTTATCAATATGAATTATCCGTACTCGCCGCGCCACATTACGTTTATGAATATTTTTCTGGTGACGATGCCAACTCTTATGTGGACGCTGTTTCCGCCGGTGTCGAAGCATCGAATAAATCCGAAGAGATTCTGGCACGATACTTTGCTGGCTGTTACGCCGATTGCTTTAATTACTGGCGTGACTGTCGCGTTCACCTATTGGATTACCTCTGTTATGTTCCCTGGTCACGCCGCGGAAGTCGCAACGATGACCGTGCTTACCGCGACTTTGTTCGGCGTATATTTGGTGTTCTTGGTGGGAATTATGCTGGACGTAACCATCGATAAATCTGCCAAGCGCGCTCGTCTGCTTTATCTTCTGTCGGTGATTATTGTGGCGGCCGGAAGCTTTAGCTTTGGTTTCCTACGCGATTTCTTCGACTTTACCGTGCCGAATTTATTCATAATGTGGCCAGCAGCTGGCGCAATTGTCGTAGCGATGTTAGCTCAGCTATTCATTGCTCGCTGGGCTGGTCGACGAATTGTTCGGTAAATGTAAATACTAGAATATGCACCTAGCTGTACCGTAGATAGGCGCGACTTATAGGAGCTAGTGAATATTTTAATTTGGGTATTTTCTAGATATTATTGAGCCTACTAGTGCATTTTTATTCGATTACCAGTGTTTGAATCGGTAAAATACCTTCCGCTTTCGTCAAAATGGAACGTTAGGTCTGTACCTATGGGCATGTCGTATACTGCTAAAACCGCAGGCTCAATATTTGCAAGGGTATTGAAATCTACAATGATGAGATTCTTTGGGTTATCTATATATTCTTGAGTATCAGTGTCTCCTATTGCTCGCCATCCACAATCGGCTGGATTGGCTCCTTCCTCTCTAAAAAGCCATTTCAGCTTAGATTTTCCTTCATAAATCGACTTAGTTATAATAGCACCTCCAGCGTTTTGTATAAGAGGAGCTTCTTTTTTATTAAATAATTTCATAAAACCTCCGCGACTCTATGTTTATATATTTCTATCCAAAACCACAAGGTGCTCAATGTGCGGCGTCCTCGGGAAGAAATTGTAGCCTTGATGATGTACGATTTCGTATTTTTCCTGAAGCAGGCTGACGTCTCGCGCTTGCGTGACAGGATTGCAACTCAGATAAATAATCCGAGGCGGCTCTGTTTCCAGCAGTCGATTAGTAACATCCGCGTGAAGTCCAGCGCGCGGCGGATCAACGATGATAATTTGCTCGCTCGTTATATATTCCAGAGATTTTTCGCTTGGCGCCAAAATCGCCTTGGCATTCGGTCGATTCAGCTTGGCAATATTCCTCTGCATTTCCGCGACGGCATGTTCGTTAATCTCCACCAGCGTCACGTCATCTCCGCCAATTGTCAAACCGATTGTCCCAACTCCAGAGTAAAGGTCGAGCGTCGGCAATTTTTCATTGCAATTAATCCACGCTTTCATATCGCTCAAGGCCTTTTCGTAAACGGGAATGTTGACTTGGAAAAATCCTTCGCAAGCGTAGTTGAAGGCGACGCCTAAAATCGTGTCGCTCAGTGTTGTGTCGCCGAATTTGTTCAAGCGTTCGGTGATTCTGCTGGCTGGACTTTTGGGGTCGGAGTAGATTATTTCACCACCCGCGGCTGATAGCAGTTTGGCTTCGCCCTCGGAAATCAGATTTTCTATTCGATCTTTTACGTACAATTGCCAAACGGCATTTCCCTGTTGGTCTGAGCGGATCAAGAGCGTTTTTAATTGGCGCGCGACGATTGGCTTTTCTCGTAATAGGTCGCGGATTTCAATTGCCAATTTATTTATGCTCGGGTGCGCCAAGCTGGTTCCGTCAACGACGACTTTTCCCTTGCCGCCACGCTTGAAAAACGCCAAGTCCAGAGTTTCCTTTTCGTCGTCGTCCGTTTTGTCGCCGAACCAACTGAACTCGACTTTATTGCGATAATTAAATTCTACGCCGTCAGAAAATACCTCGATTTTTTCAGGCAATGTAACGTTGTGAAGCAAAAAAGCCTCTTCGATTAGCAACGCTTTGTGCGATTGCTCGCTGGACATCGGCATTATTTGCCAAGGACTGGTGCTTAAATAACTGTTTTCATCCTTCGGCGTAATTCGCTCTGGACTTTTCTTGATAATTTCCGTCACTATTCCTTCGACGAAGTGTGATTTTTTCTTTGTCACGCGAATCGTTACAAGTTCTTTTGGCAGCCCTCCCCAGACGAACGCTTTGCGACCATCGTCAAGTGTTCCGATAGCTTGCCCGCCGCCAACGATTTTTTCCAATCTTAAAGTCTCAAAAATTTGCTTTCTCATTAGGTTATATTATATCAGGATGTGTGGATTTTTTCTGGCTGGCGTGCTATAATCGTCATTGTCCTGGCAATAGTGGGACGTCGCCAAGTGGTAAGGCACTGGGTTTTGGTCCCAGCATTCGCAGGTTCGAATCCTGCCGTCCCAGCCAAATTTGACAGACATAAATTATCGCTCTTTTGGGCGATTTTTTGTTTTTAAGCAATCAAGCCATTTTTATCTAGTAAATTCATAAAATCGTCAATAAACAAATTAGTCCTCTCAACAATTTCTTTTTCTCCGAATTTTTTATAAACATTGCTTATATTCTTGAGTTCAAGATTTTCTGTTCCGCCTATGCGCTGTCCTCTACTATTATCAAAACCCTGGTAATATTTAATTTTATCTTCGAACCTATAGTCGGATGCGCGAATATTGACTCGTTTTTCTAAAAGAGATTTATTACCAAGGAGGTCGATTTGCCGATTATTAGACAATCCTTTCTCATTTTCTTGTCGCTTTCTGGGATAAATATGTTCAATATCAAACTGCTGAGAGAGTTTTGGATATGACTGCTCTTTATTGAGCATCATACGAAGCGCTAGCATGGATTTGGTGATTGGTCTGCCGTTTTTGAAATCATAAATAAGGATCGCACTGCGTGTTTGCTCTTTATCAAATTTGAAGTCTGAGAATGTAACTTCATTTAGATTAACTATATTTAGCATCTCGGCAAAAATAGGCGTTCTTAATGCGTTCACGCCTGGGTGCATTATTGCGTATCCCCATATGAATGCAATTGTACGATCGAGAAACATCTTAAAATCTTCATCATCCAATTTTCCGTCTTCGGTGCGATTTGCTAAATAGTAAACAGATATGAAATAATTCCACATGCTATTTGGCGCGTAGTTTAATATAAAGAGCTTCTTTAAGACGTCTTCGCTGAAACGTTCACGATTTTGATCGGTAATATCTTCCCAGAATTGAGCAAGATCTTTAAGATTTTCAAAAGTGTCATCTTGTTTAAGTACGGAATATTTATCACGCTCATAGAATCTTCTAAGTGACTCGGTCGTGGAAGACTTGTTATTGTCTCGCTTGGCGCGAATGAAATACATGTATCTCGTAAACAAATCGTCCATTGGTGTGCCGGTGATTGGGTGAAAGATTTTTTCACATGTCTCCTCGAGTTTTTTCCAATCTTTAATAAACTCATCCCTGTCGTCTTCGCTTTTCTGCTTGTAATATTGATAGAATTGAGCCTTAAAAATATCAGAATCTGAAAGTGGGAGGCCCCTATCGTTTAATGTTGAGAATATGCGAAGAGCGGTATCTTGAGATTCGGCTTCGATTGGCATTAAGATGCAGTTATTGAGAATTCTTGCTGGCAAGTTCTTTGCAAAAGTTGGGAAGCTATTGATGAATTCGTCAACTTTTTTAAGGAAAAATCTAAAGTTATTGGCGTATCGGCTAGTTTGGTCGTTTGTAACGATGCCTGTTCTTAGGATTGAAAGGAATTCCTCCTTGTCTTTATCAGTGGCGACAACAGAATCTATTTTTAGGTGATCTTTATCTGGCTTGCCCATTTCATCTGTTTTCCATATACAGCTGGCGATACGCTCGGAAAAGTCTTTTGAGCCTTGGTCTTGCATTTTGGTGAAGCGATCGTAAAAAGCTCGAAGGAGAAGCATGAATGTGGTTAGGCGCTGCTGACCGTCGATCACTTCCTTCTGTTTCCTGTCGTTTTCAAAAGTCACAATCGAGCCAAGAAAATACTCGTCGTTCGTGTCAAACTTTGTGGCGTCATTATCTGGTATTGCGAAATAAAATATATCATCCCAGAGAGTCTGACAACTATCCTCATCCCACGCATATGGACGCTGGTAATCTGGTATGATGTAGTCTGCTTTTCTATCCGATAAGAGTGCATAGATACTTTTTTGGTCTACGTTTAGCTTTGACATATATCCCCCGTTTATTTTTTGTCGCTAAATTTGTGAATATTCTTGGTGTAATTATAGCATGTCGCAGCATCGGCTGCGGCAGGTAGCCTTCACGTCGCGGATGGCGCGATCACAAAAAGCGTAGTTTAAAACTACGTTTCGTCCCCGTTGTTACGCATATCGCGACGGGGACTCTTCAATTTATAGGATAAAATCCTTGTAACTTGCCAAAGTCGCCTGTGCGATAGTCTGACTAGTTTGATGTAGGTATTGCTTCACAAAGTAATACCCAAGTTTATACCCCGCCCAGCGCGGCAAAATATCATCGCCGGTGAAAAATATTTTGGTATAATCGTAAATCTTGTCTTCAAAATTGCCTTGTAGTGCGGCAATTATCTTGTCAATTTCAGCTTGAGAAGTAGTTTTCTGTATTTCTCTCAAGAAAAATTGTTGGTTTCGCCGTCCGAGTTTAATCATTGCTTCCTCTTCTAGCGCGACCGCCAAGCCCTCCGAAATCATCCCATCAAACATAGTTTCGGCATATTCAGGCAGTTTTTCCCAACGCAGCGAATGTGACATTTCGTGGCAAATCGTTTCGAAAATAAAATCCTCGCTAACTCCGTGCTGGCTTTTATCGACAGAAATCATAATCAAGCGCGAATGAAGCGTTTTGCCAGCGATTCCGTCCTCGGCGATAGTTGGCAGCATAAACGAAGGTGTAGTGATAATTACATCAACTTCGTAATCAAACTGCGCAAACTCGCTCGAAACAAAAGTCTCGGCTTGTTGCGCTGTATTTTTGAATATGGTAATTTCGGCATCGGTGAAAGTTTGGTTGGCGTTAGCGATGTGTAGGTGGAGTTTGCTCATGATTTTATTATATTGCAATAACATAAGTATCACTATAGGGACAACGCTATTTATTAAGTGCAATATTTAAATGGAAATCACTAAAATATCAGCAGCGACCTTCGGCGGGTTGCTAGCGTCCCAGCCCGCCGAACAGGGCTTTGCCCTGGTTTCTTTTTCAACGTCGTGCCATAGTCTGGAAATAGGTTCGGATCCTGCCGTCCCAGCCAAATTTTAGCAGACATAAATTATCGCTCTTTTGGGCGATTTTTGTTTTTATATTAAATTTCAGAAACGGAATAAAATACTATTAAAAATAAAAAAGCTCCCACTCGCCAGTGAGAGCTAAACTGTCGTGGTGGACAATTGAGATTAGCTAATGTTGATAACCTGTAGTTGCCTGGTCGCCAAGCCATTTTTCCAGGAGACGGTTTCGGATTTCTTATGATTTAGTAGACTTTTCCCCAGCGGACTGTCCACGGAAATTCGCCCGTCCAGAGGGTTTGCTTCCAGGCTGTGAACTAGCGTATAGCGGAAAATTTTTCCTTGCTGATCCACCAAATCCACGACTGAGCCGATAGCAATTTTCAATCGATCACGCTTCCTTGGTAGCGGCTTAGCGTGACGCAAAATATCCTTCTTCATAAAGATTTTTGATTGGATATTTTCCAGTTGCGTAATCACGTCGTTGCGGTGTAATTTATCATCGCGTGATTTGGCACGCCCAATTTCTTTCAATTCTAATATGAGCGCTTTTTCTGAAATCTCCAGTCCAGAAATTTCTTTCTGAAGCTCTTTAAATCCTTTTTTGCTTAAAAATGTTGTACTCATACTTCCCCTTTCGGATCGGCAATTTGCCAATCAACAATCCTATTACAACATCTAATTCTGAAAAATAGCTGAAAATTTACAGAATCGGCAAAGAAATTGTGAAGGTGGTTGAGTTTTTCGAGGTGCTAACAGAGATTTGTCCGCCTAGCGCTTTTGTCAATTGTTCCGCTAATGGCAATCCTAATCCATAGCCTTTCGTCTGTTGGTTGCCGCGAAAAAATCGCTCAAAGACGTGCGGTAAGGTTTGTTGTGAAATCGTGCCGTCGTTGATGAAGTTGACGGTGATGTTTTGTTTCGATGGAATGATGCAAATTTTTACCACAGAATTTTTCGGACTATGTTTCAATGAATTGTCGAGTAAAATCGCGCACAATTCTCGCGTCGCAGTGTGATGAAGCGGAATATTTATGTGTTCTGGGCAATTCATTTTAACTCGCGCTTCGGCTTTTCGTTCGCGGATGAGTTCGGATATCAATTCCGTCAAGTTAAAACTTTTATCTTCCAGTGCCAACTTATTTTCTGTCCGCGACAGTTCCAGAAGCATCGCTGTAAGCTCAGTCAACTTATTTATTTCCTCCAAATTGCTTTCCAGAGTTTCTGTAAGTTCCGCCTTATTCGCCTTCCGATTTTTTAGCGAAAATTCAGTTTCTGCCTTCATAATTGCTAGAGGCGTTCGGAGCTGATGGCTGGCATTAGCAACAAATCGCGATTGAGCTTTGTGGGCGGTTTCTATCGGTCGCAAAGTAATTTTCGCCAATAAATATGAACACCAACCGCCAGCGAGCAGAACTATAAGATTTATATAGCCCAAACTAATTAAAAGATTTCGAGTTGAATTATCTATTCTTTCCGACAAATTGATTGCAGGAAAATCGCCCTTCCTTTGAACGATAATTTTATGAATTTGCGCATCAACCTCTGAGCGTGCCACCTGAAAAATAATGCTACTAAACAGTAGGCTGACGATCATCAAAATCATCAAATACCAGCCCGCCAACTTAATTGTTGCTGAAGTAAAAATTTTCATGATTCAATCCTATAACCGAAGCCGCGCACGGTTTTTATCAATTGTTTTTTGAACGGTTTGTCGATTTTTTGGCGCAGATTTTTTATGTATGCCTCGACATTATTCGGCAAAATATCGGCATCAAAATCCCAAACGTGATCAATCAGTGTTTCTTTACTGAGAATCTGATTCGGATGTTGCATCAAATATTCCAGCAGCGCATATTCTTTGTTCGTTAGGTCTATATTCTTCCCGGCTCGCGTTACGGTTTGCTGCTGCTTGTCAATTGTCAAATCGTCAATTTTCAAGATGTCTGGTTGCTGAATTGGCGGCCGACGGAGCAAGGCTCGCACTCGCGCCAACAACTCATCAATCGCAAAAGGTTTAGTCAAATAATCATCGGCGCCCACGTCCAGCCCAAGCGTTTTATCTTCGGTTGTGCTCAGCGCTGTCAGAAACAGAATAGGCATATTTTTTCCATTTTCGCGCAGTTTTTTAACAATCTCCGTGCCTTCTAATCCCGGCAGCATTCGATCAACAATCAACAAATCATACGGCTGACTATCCGCCAAATTAAAGCCCTCTTCCCCGTCGTACGCCGCATCAACCGCGTATTTTTCGCGCTTCAAAGATTTGGTTATGACCCTCGCAATTTTTCGTTCGTCCTCAATGACCAGTAGTCGCATATTTATATTATATCTTTTTTCCTGCGCTAAGTGCTATAATTTTATTTAAAGAAAAGGAGGCGTATGCCAGATAATAAAAAAATGGTTGAGATTCGTCATTTTAAGATGAGTTTCGGCGATAAAACTGTTATTAAAGATCTGAGTTTCGACGTTTTTCGTGGTGAAGTTTTTGGTTTTTTGGGAAGTAATGGCTCAGGAAAAACTACGACGTTGCGCGCATTGTTGGGACTATACCAGCCGACCGCGGGCGATTTATTGATAAACGGCAAGCCGTATTCGGTGGAAAGTCAGATTCGCCTTGGATATCTTCCTGAGGAACGCGGTTTGTATAAAAAAGAAAAAGTCTTAGACGTGATGATTTACTTTGGTCAGTTGAAGGGCTTGAGTCGCAAAGAGGCTAAGGATTTTTCCCTGAAGTTTTTGGAGCGCGTCAATTTGAGCGATAAGGCCAGCACGCAACTTGACAAATTATCTGGCGGACAGCAACAGAAAATTCAGCTTGGCGTAACGATTATGGGCGATCCAGAACTACTGATTATGGACGAGCCAGCCAAAGGTTTTGACCCGGTGAATCGCCGTTTGTTAATGAACATAATTGAGGAGCAGCGAAAAGCTGGCGCAACGATTATTTACGTGACACACCAGATGGAGGAAGTAGAAAGATTGTGCGATCGTTTGATTTTATTGAAAGACGGTCAAGCGGCGGCATACGGCACATTGGAAGAAGTAAAAAGTCAATTTGGCGGCGCTTCAATGGACGACATTTTTGTCCAAGTTTACGGCGGCGAAGCGAAGGAGTTGAGCGATGAGTAAAATGCATAATTTGGGGACGGTTTTCAAATTTGAAACGCTTAGAACATTGAAGAAACCGACGTTTTGGTTGACGGCATTGGGATTTCCTTTGTTGATTGGCGTTCTGTATGGCATTATGTTTTGGTCGCAAAGCACGACTATTGAAGCGTCAAAAAATCTGGAAAAGCAAGAATTTTCGCTGGAAGTCACGGACGATTCGAAGTTGGTAAAGCCAGAATTGCTGGCGGCAATTAAAGCCAAAACTGCCAAATCGAAAGAATCTGGAATTGACGACGTAAAAAATAATAAGGTTGATGCGTATGTTTATTTTCCAAAAGATTTGAGCAAGCAAAAGGTTGAAGTTTACGGTAAAGATGTTGGGTTATTCCAAAACGGAAAATACGGCGCGGTGGCGCAGAGTTTATTGAGTCAATCAGTAGCAAGCGACATCAGTCCAGCGCAAGTTGCAATTTTACGCGACAAAGTCCAATTGTCATCAACCACATATCTGAACGGAAAAGAGCACGGCGGCATTAATGAGATGATTGTACCGGGAATGTTTTTGGCTATTTTGTTCATTCTCATCAGTATTTTTGGCAATCAAATGCTCATTAGCACCACCGAGGAAAAAGAAAATCGCACGGTGGAAATGCTGCTTACGACCGTTAAAACTGACACTTTGATTACGGGTAAAATTCTGTCTTTGATGGTATTGGCTTTGATTCAGATTTTGGTGATTGTTTTGCCAGTTTTGGCGGGCTATTTGGCGTTTGGCTCGAAATTGCAATTGCCTAATCTGGACTTGAGCACGCTTGTGTTTGATCCTGTGAGAATTGGTCTGGCGATCATAATTTTCTCCGCAAGCTTCACTTTATTTACGGGAATGTTGGTGACTTTGGGCGCGATGATGCCGACCGCTAAAGAAGCCAGTCAGTGGTTTGGAATTGTGATTATGCTATTCATTGGTCCATTTTACGGAATCACGGCGTTCGTTTCCTTCCCTGATTATTTCTTCGTTAAGTTCTTGTCGCTATTTCCATTCACCGCGCCGATTCCATTGTTATTACGAAACGCAATAGGAAACCTGCCAATTTGGGAAGCTTTGCTCGGCACGGCAATTTTGGTCGCTACAGCGGTGTTTGTTATGTGGTTATCCGTGCGCGTTTTCCGTTACGGCGCGATGTCTTATGATAGTAAATTATCTCTGTCGGCGTTGCGGACACGCCGAAAAGCTGGTAAAGTTTAATTATGAAAGTACGTATAGAGATAGACACGAAAACATTTGTGCGATTTTGGCTGGTCGTGATGGGCTTTGGTCTGGCTGGTTTGGCAATTTATTCCGCGAAGGATGCGCTGATTTTACTGGGAATTTCCCTGTTTTTGGCGTTGGCGCTTAATCGTCCGGTTGCGGCAATTGCTAAGAAGCTTCCTGGGAAAAGCCGATTGGGCGGCACGGCGCTGGCGTATACGACGCTGGTTCTGCTTTTGGGCTGCGTGATTTGGTTTGTTATTCCGCCAATTGTCCAACAATCTGCCAAATTTGTCGAGAGCATTCCGAGTATAATCGACCAAGCCAGCTCACAGTGGCGTGGCGTCAACGATTTTATTGATAAGAACAATTTGCGCCCGCAGGTCGATTCGATGATGGAAAATATTAAGCAGCAATCTTCGTCTTGGGCGACGAGCGTCGGCACTAATTTATTATCCAGCGTTGGTTCTTTGGCGTCATTCTTAGGATCGTTATTCTTGGTGTTGGTGCTGTCATTCCTGATGCTCCTTGAGGGTCCAACTTGGGTGAAGCGTTTGTGGGGATTGTACAACGACGAAGAAAAAATGGAGCGTCATAAGAAGCTGGTTGGCCGAATGTATAACGTGGTCACAGGTTATGTTTCTGGGCAATTGACCGTTTCTGGAATCGATGCGATATTATCAGGTTTCGTGGTGTTTGTGCTGAGTTTGACATTCCCTGTCATAAATTCCAATTTGGCAATGCTCACCGTTATGGCGACGTTTGTATTGACACTAATTCCGATGTTTGGCGCAACGATTGCTGGCACGTTGATATCGCTACTACTATTCTTCAATAATATGACAGCAGGCATTATTTACGCGATTTATTTCGTGATTTACCAACAGATTGAGAACAACTTTGTTTCTCCTTCTATCCAGTCAAAGAAGGTTGAGTTGTCGGCTCTGACTGTCTTGGTCGCGGTGACAATTGGTTTATATGTTGGTGGTCTATTGGGCGGTTTGGTTGCTATTCCAGCCGCTGGTGTCGTTAAGGTTTTGCTAGACAATTACTTAGAGCAGGTTAAGTCTAAGCGTGTTGAGAACGAAAAGCCGCTTAATAAATTAGTTAAGAAATTGAAAAACGAAGATTAGTTTGACGCAGAAAAAATATAGCCCGTTGAATCCAGCGGGCTATTTCCATGTCCAAACACTGCCGCTTGGCGTATCACGAACAGCAACGCCAGCCTGAAGAAGTTTATCGCGAATTCTGTCGGATTCTTCCCAATTTTTCTCTGCGCGCGCTTGACGTCGCTGGATAATCAACCTCTTCAAATCATCAGTAATATCAGGCGTAGACTCAGCCAAGTCTAGCCCTAAAATCTCGTCAATCTCATCAATAAATTGCACCAAGCTCTGTTGATGAATCTTATCAAGCGGCGTATGATCCAACTTTGAGAATACTTCATCAATCAACGCCAGTGCGCCTGGAGTATCCAAATCGTCATTCAATTTCTCGACCAACGCCTGACGTCCCGCTAGCAACGAAACCGAATCGTCCTGCTCGTCCTTATCATCGTCATCTTCCAGTGTGTCGTGAGTCTGATGTCTCAGAACCGCGTAATCCCGCCAATGATTCAATCGTGCCTGCGCTGCTTCCAGAATTTCCCAGGTAAAATTGCCCTCCGTTTGATAATGTTTGCTGAGAATCGCCAGCTTAAACGCCATCGGACTAAACCCTAGCGAAATAATATCTTCCAGCGTAATAATATTACCCAGTGATTTACTCATCTTCCGGCCGTCGACTTTTATGTGATTATTATGTAGCCAAATCTGAGAAAATTGTTTTCCAGTCAGACTTTCGCTCTGGGCAATTTCATTCGTGTGATGAACTGGAATATGATCAATCCCGCCTGCGTGAATATCGATGGAGTCGCCGAGCGTTTCACGGGCAATTGTCGAACATTCCAAATGCCATCCAGGAAAACCGACTCCCCACGGACTATCCCATTCCATATCGCGTTTGGCGTCTTTTGGTGAAAACTTCCACACGGCGAAGTCGGTAATATTGCGCTTTCCTTTAACGCTCACTCTGGCGCCAGCCTCCAGCCCAGCTACGTTCAGCCGCGCTAATTTACCGTAATCCTTCAAAAGCGACGTATCAAAATACATGCCGTCGCCGTCGATTTTATATAAAAATCCTTTTTCGTCCAGTCCTTTTGCGAAGTCAATCTGCTGCTGAATATAATCCGTCGCCCGCACCAAGTAATCTGGTTTTATCAATTTCAGTACGTCGTAGGCTTCATGATTTGCAACGGAAATATATCTTTCCGCCACATCCCAGGCAGTCTTCCCTTCACGGCGCGCACCTTTTTCCATTTTGTCCTCGCCGTTATCGTCATCGCTGGTCAAATGTCCAACATCAGTGATGTTTTGCGTTCGAATAACGGGAATATCTTGCCAGCGTAGCAATCGCACCAACACATCCCAGTAAATATAGCCAACCCAATTGCCGATGTGCGGTTGCGAATAAACTGTTAGACCACAGGTGTAAAATTTGACCGTTTCTCCGTCAAGCGGCGTCAGTTCATCTTTCCGTCTAGTGAGCGTGTTATAGAGCTTTATCATTAGTTCTATTGTACGGCACTCTGGTCAGTTTTTCAAAATTGGTATAAAAAACAGCCCCATTCGGGACCTAATAATTTCCAAGGAATAGCGACAAGCAGCCTTTATAAAAAAGAACAACTTGTCGCTATTGTGGGCCAGGCTCTCTCAGCTGGCATCTGGTCTTAAGCTGTCTGCCATCACGAGGAGAGTATTTCTGAAGTCCTGCACCCTCAGCGCATAGCTAGTGCTATTCAGCGCATAGTGCCATACAGCGTTGACGTAAGCAAAGAAGTAAAGCGGAGCAATACTTATACAGTGTTCCTTTTTTACTCTTTCGGCTTCAGTATGGACTGCGAGTAGGGAGAGATCTCCAACAATCATATTGCTGAGCCTATCCGCTACAGCAGACAGGTTTCTCGTAGAAACTCTCTCGTTATCTTTCGAGAGTTGCCGATCTGTGCGTCCATAGGACGCAATGGTGATTATGCATTCGTCGACAGAGTTTAGTACATCTAGTAGCCTCTGAGATTCATAGCCATAAGCGTCCCTAAAGGCCTTGACTAATTCCTTTCGGAAATTAGTGATAGCCTCTAGCATTTCCCAATTCTCTTGATCTACGTGGATCGTGAGCAGGCGTCGGCTTGGGCTCTCGGCTGGGTTGTCTAGAATCAGGATATTTCCCCTGCACTCACCCGTTCGAGCATCGATGAGTTTCATCGTTCTCCCTTTCTTCTCATCCCCACGTGAATGTGGTTGAGTGTTGTTCTTTTCAACACAGGATGAGATTCCATTCCTCTTTATATTTTCTCCTCAAAAAAGGAATAAAACCTCATCCCGTGCTAGGCTGCTTGTCAAGGTTCGCTTTCGGATAAGGATTTACTCGTCAACAAAAGCTGTATTCATTTATATCACTAATAGAATAAAATGTCAATACTATTCTGCTTCTCGTAGAGCCTTATCCGTCGCCGTAACTAATTCCCTTACGATTTCGTCATAGCTTTCATATACGCGGAATCCTGCCGCGTACGGATGACCGCCGCCACCGAAGTATCCAGCTACGGTGTCAGCAATTGGTAAATTACCTCGCAGCCGCGCAGTCAATTTGCCGTCAGGGTAAGTCTTAATAACGCAACTAAGCGCCACGCCTTCAACCAGCCTCAACTCGTCACCAATCAACGCGCCAGGATTATAAGCGTCGCTGTAGGCTTGGATTTCCTCAAACGGCACGTGTACTAGCGCCAATTGTCCGTCTAATAAATATTCGATTCGCTCGATCAATTTTCCCTTGTACGTCAAAATTTCTGGCGATTTTTTCATAAATTCGCGTCGTCGCTCTTCAATTTCCGCGTTGGAAGCGCCCAGTTCTGTAAGTTCTCCCGCCGTATGGAAAGTCTGAGCCGTAGTGTTTTGCGTAGTAAGTCCCAGGCTATCGCTCATAATAGCTATCAATAAATCTTCGGCAGCCTGAGGGTTTATCTTCCAGTCGGAATGCTTGAACAGTTTGTACAGTAATTCCCCGGTCGCCACGACGGTTTCTGATAACATAATATGATCAAAGCTGAGCGTTGATTCGGCTGTGTGATGATCGATAACCAGAGTCGGGTGCGTTTCCAGAAAATGCCGCGCTCCAGGAGTTTCCAGTACCTTACTGAGAAGCACATCCGCGCTTGTATCGACAATTATCGCGGCGTCGGCTTGAAACGGAAAGTCGTTCTGTACTCGATCCCAACCGTGAATATAATGAAGATATTTCGGTATATCTACTGGACAATATAAAGTAACAGTCTTCCCTAGATCGCTTAAGACTTCTTCCAGTGCCAAGCTTGAACCCAGGCTGTCGCCGTCGGGATTTTCGGCTTGAATAATAACTATATTGTTTGCGGATTGAATGAATTGTTTAGCTGTATCTAGCATATTATTTATTATAACAAATGATTTTTACTCTAATATATAATATATATTGTTTTTAATTACATAAGTGGTATAATATGTGATGGACTATTAAAAATACTGCGCAATCGAAAAAACATAAACATTTTTATAAATTATTATTGACAAAATATAAAGATTGTGCTAGTATGAGGACATAAAGCCTGAAGATAGGGCTGGAAAAGAGGAGTTTTTATGAACAAATTTAAGAAAATCGGCATTGCTATCTCTCTGGGATTTGCTATGCTCGGTGGAATCTGGTTGGCATCACCTTCACAGGCTGCCGGCTGTAACAAATTTAACGTTGTATACTGTGGTACGCATTCTATGTCGGAATTGCAAACAGCATACAGCCGTACAGAAATTAAAGAACTATATAAAGAGTGGTACGTTACTGAAACTATGGTTCAGGGCGGATCAAATATGCGCGAAGGTGTAGTTGACGCAAATGGTAATATTACAGTTGACGGTCGTGTTGTAGCTACAAACGCTATAACCGTACAATCTAAAGCTGGTACTCGTCAGCCTCAGCCACAACGTAGCTACAAGACCTCAAACGGATATACTTACTATCAATACACAACTGGTCAGAGCTTTGTTGACGGACCTAAGAGCTACAATATTTACGCATGGTTTGACAATAACGGCTCATTTATCACTGGTGTGATTAAAGACTGCGGTAACCCAGTTTGGGGTAACCCAACAACACCTCCAGCAAAGCCTGCTCTAACATGTGACGCTTTGCAAGTAACTGAGATTTCTCGAAACACCTTTAAATTCAGCGTTAAGGCAACTGCCAAGGGTGGCGCATCTATCACCAGCTACACATACAACTTCGGTGATAACAACATCAAGACAACTAACTCATCAGAAATTCAATACACTTACGCAAAAGAAGGTAACTACACAGTTACTATTACTGTAAACGGTAAAGAAACTGGTGAAGTTAAGAGGCAAAACCCTAACTGCCAAAAAACTATTACAGTTAAGCCAGAACCAAAGATGATCGTTTGTGTAATTGAAGAAGGTGGCAAGAAGTACACTAAGGAGATTAAGAAGGAAGAGTTTAACGAAAAGATTCACAAGACCAACTTGGATGAATGTAAGGAAACTCCTGCTAAGATCACAGTCTGTGTAATTGAAGAAGGTGGCAAGAAGTACACTAAGGAGATTAAGAAGGAAGAGTTTAACGAAAAGATTCACAAGACCAACTTGGACGAATGTAAGGAAACTCCTACACCAAACACTCCTTCAACACCAACACCTAGCCCAGAATTGCCAAAGACTGGTGCAAGTGACGCGATCATGTCAGCACTAGGCCTAGGTGGGCTAACTACAGCTACTATCGCTTACATCGCTAGCCGCCGCCAAATGTAATCAGGTGCTAAGCTAGCAACGAAATACCCGCCGAGATGGCGGGTATTTTTTATTGGTGATGAAGCTGTTGAGTTTATAATTGTTTTCGACCTTCCAACGCGTGAGTTAGTGTAATTTGGTCTGCGTACTCAAGGTCAACGCCGACTGGAATACCTCTAGCCAAGCGTGTGATAGTCGTATTCAATCCAGCTTCTTGGATGTAGCGCTGCAAGAATAGCGCGGTCGACTCGCCCTCAACTGAAGCGTTCGTAGCAATAATAATCTCCTGAACGTCGTCAGTTTTTATACGCTCAATTAGCTCTGGGATGTGTAATTGTTCTGGTCCGATATTGTCAATTGGTGAGATAACGCCGCCCAGCACGTGGTACGTACCCAGGAACTGCCCTGTTCTTTCTATAGCAATGATATCTAGCGGCTCCTCGACTACACAAACTACTCTTTTATTCCTGTTCGAATCTGCGTATAAAGGCGATACGTCGTCATCTGAGTCGATCAACGCAAATGTCTTCGGGCAGGTTTTTACTCGGTCGTGCAATTGATCTAGTGAATGCGCTAATTGCTTTGCGGATTTGGGATTACGGCGTAAAACCGCGTAGGCATATCTTTCAGCCGTACGCGGTCCAACTCCAGGTAAATTACCAAAATCATCAATTAAAGCAGTTAGAGCTTTTGGTAAAATGTCGATTGACATGACTTTAGAATGGCAAGTTGCCCAAGCCGCCCATCAATGGCTTCATAGTTTCAGCAGCGACTTCCTGAGCCTTTGTCATACCGTCGCGAACTGCGATTTCGATCCAGTGTTCCAACTCTTCGATATTCTCCAAGTCAACCATTTCCGGGTCAATCTTTACAGACTTGATCTTTAATTCGCCAGTGATTTGTACGATCACAGCGCCATCGCCAGCCTCAACTTCGATGATTTCTTTGCCCAATTGTTTCTGTGCTTTGCGTAATTGTTGCAGCATTTTTACCTGATCAAACGCCATATTCCTCCTTATTTAACATTTATAATTATACCCTATTTGCGGTCGGATGTGTAGATATAGAAGCGGTCACCGTCTTTATGGTCATTGACAATTACTGACGACAAGTGTCCAGAGTAAGTCTGCGGAATTTGAGACTTTACGCTGTGGCTAACGTATAAAGTCTGTCCGACATTTGCTGGCGCTGTGTGGATAATTGATATCTGGTGATAGTTGTGTTTTTTAAGCGCTTCGTAAATCGGTGATTCTTCTTTGCTGACCAATAATGAGAATGAATCGGTCGGCGCAGTATTCTTGCGGAGCAGAGACAAATCTTTATTGAAGCGTGAAGCTGCTTCTGGGAAATAGCGATAACTGTCAATGTAGCGGAAGCTGCCGCCCGCCACCATAACGATGATTAACATTGATATGAGAACCAGTCCTGTGCCGCGAGCGTATGGGTTGCGCGGGAAAAGTCCGTACCACATGTTCATTAGGGATTCCAATCCGACCGCCAAGAGGATAAATAGCGGGATGATGATTATTGGGGTGAGGCTTGGCTGGAAGATGAGCAGCGCCAATGCTAAGATTAGCCACGACCAAATCATAAACGAGCGGGCGCTGGAGATTTTTTGGAAGCTGCGAAATAGTCCTAGTCCAATCAACACCATTGCGTTGATGTCCATAATTGGTGTGATTTGATTCCCTACGACTGATGGGAAAATGCGAATGTATGTGTAATATAAAGTCCTGAGGTTTGCAACGATATCAAAACTTAGGCTGTTGATGCCGATGAGGTTGTAAAATAGCGCGTGGGATTTATAGCAAAGAAAACTAATCGCACAACCAATCGCGAATAAAATGGCGGACGGCACAATCCAAGACTTACGGTGTTTTCGAGAGATGAGGAAATAGCGTGGGTGTGGATGCAGGAGGGCGATGATTAGAAGTCCCAGATTGATATACCAAAAATACGGAGTGAAGAGGCTGAGTGCCGTGGTGATGGCTAAGCTGATTCGCCAAATGGAGGCGTTCTGGGCTTTCTGGAGAATCAATGTAGCAAAAAGCAAAGTTAGCGCGGTGTAAAAGATGTATAAAATGCCAACAGTTGCGCTTTGACCGATGAATAAGAATTGTCCAGTCGTTGCCATGATTAATAGCGATAGAATTGTCGTGGACGGCTTAAACCAGCGTTTTAAGAGGAAGAAAATGGCGACGGAGCTGGCGATTGAAAGGATTACGGCGGGCGCTTTAATTGTTAATAAACTGACGCCGAATAGCTTAAAGAATAGCAATTGAAGAAGGTGAAATGGCAGATTTGTGACGGCCACTCCTTCGATGCTAAAGTTCAAGTGATTTGTCGTATTGACCATGTCGATTTCTGCTTGCGACAAACCTCCCGGCACGTGCAACGCGGAAATTATAATAGCCCCCACGTATAATAACGCCAATAGCGTATAGCCGAAAATGTAGCGCCATCGGTAAAGGAATATATCGGTAACTTTTTGCTTTTTCATTGGTATGATTATAACACAATTCTATTCATGCTTGCGATCCAGACTCATAAAGCGTAGGCGCTCTGGGTGAAAGTATAATTGGACTTTACCGACCGGACCGTTACGGTGCTTAGCGATGATTAAGTCTGTAATATTCTGTACTTCTGGATTGTCTGGCTCGTAATATCCAGGGCGATAAATAAAGCTCACGATGTCGGCGTCCTGCTCAATGGAACCGGATTCGCGCAGATCGGCTAGTTGTGGAATTGGCGGCGTGCGAGATTCGACAGAACGGCTTAACTGACTCAGGGCAATTAGCGGCACATTCAATTCGCGAGCAATAAGCTTCAGTCCGCGTGAAATTTCCGAAACTTCCTGAACGCGGTTCCCGTTGTGGTTTCCGTTGGCCTGCATAAGCTGCAAATAGTCGACGATGATTAATCCCAATGGATTCTCGTGGGCAATTCGACGCGCTTTAGTTCGCATTTCCAAAACTGATAATCCCGGCGTGTCATCGATATAAATCGGCGCCTCAGCCATTTCTCCCATAGCCTCAGACAGCTTCGCAAAATCTTCATCGCTCAGGTTTCCAGTGCGAATATTCCAGCTATCAACTCCCGACGCATCCGCCAGCATACGGTCGACCAATTGTTCCTTACTCATCTCTAGGCTGAAAAATAGGACGGGATTTTTATCAATCGTTGCCACGTTATAAGCCAAGTTCGTCACCAACGTCGTTTTACCCATGGCTGGACGCGCCGCCAGAATGATCAAGTCTGATTTTTGCAAGCCAGCGGTCATATTGTCCAGATCACGATAGCCAGTACGAACTCCCCTGAGAGAACCTTTATTCTTACTAAGCTCTTCAATTCGGTCAAAACTATCCGTCAGAATACTTTCCAGGCTGACCAAATCTTGCTTGGTTGATTGGTCTGACACGCTGAAAAGTTCAGCTTCGGCCTTCTCTAATAACTCCTGCGTGGTCGTCGATTCGTCATAGCCAAGCTCGGAAATATCGCCACTCGCTTTTATCAGACGC
The DNA here is from genome assembly GCF_022828245.2 of Candidatus Nanosynbacter sp. TM7-008. NCBI lineage: Bacteria > Bacillati > Minisyncoccota > Nanosynbacteria > Nanosynbacterales > Nanosynbacteraceae > Nanosynbacter > Candidatus Nanosynbacter sp. TM7-008. The sequence goes on from NZ_CP157587.1 coordinate 339,452, forward strand.
CTGCGAACCGCTGCTTGCGCGATCATCTCCGCGTAAGCCGATGCGTGCGCTGCCGTTGGGACGTAGTTTGTTAGTTCTGTCAGATATGCCGAGCCGCCAACTAATTCCAGCTCGTCCTTTCGTTTTAATTCGTCGGTTAAGGTCAATAGATCGACAGGCTTATGTTTTTCAAATAGTCGCATCATTCCGGCAAAAATCAATCCGTGATTCTTGTCGTAAAAATCGCTAGGGTGAGTAATTTCTGCGGCGTCCGCCAAAACTTCCTCGTCAATTAAAACCGCCCCAAGCAAACTCTTTTCCGCGTCCAAATTTTGTGGCGGTATCTTCCCTTTTACTTCTTCGTTCTTATCTGCCATTAAATATCCTCCAGCTTAACTTCTTCGCCGCCACCCATTAATTCTGCAATTTCCGCCAATTTTTCGTCCTCTGGCGGCTTCTTCTCTCCAATTATATCAATTTCCAAATCCATCGCGGTTTCTTCTGAGATAATTTCTGAGATCAATGGTTTGTTTTTCGCGTCATCCAACTTTTTCTTATAAAACGCGGAACCTGCGTAAATTGTCAATTTTTCACCATCAAACGACCACTGGCTTTTCTGTAATAATGACGCCAGTCCGAGGGATTTCTCCTTCGCTCTTTCAATGACTTTTTCCCAATTTAGCTCTAGCGGAGCGTCGGTTTTCTTTGGTTTTATGGCGGGTTTTTTTGCTGGCTCGGCTGGTTTTTCTTCTTTTTCAATCGGCTTTTCTGTCGGTTTGGCTGGCTCCGCGGATTTAATTGACGTTGGTTTTTCGGCGGGTTTTTGGGTCGTGGCTTGAGCTATATTTTTCTTTGTCGCAATTGGCTTTTCTGTCGGCTGAGAATTGCTATTCATAAATATCGTCAATAATTTCAAGTCTGGGTGCGGATGCCTATCAACCTCAATCAATTGCTGAACCAGCCCAACGAGGTTTGGATTTTTTTGTAACCTATTGCGAGCAATTGACAATAATTGATGCGACACAACAACTGAATTTGCGCCGCTATTTTCTAATTCCTGGAAGATGTTTAAGACTTTCTCATTGTCGTCGGATGGATATGAATCCAACAAATTGCCAAGCATCGTCGCGTCGCTCAGCCCCAAATATTCGGTAACCATATTCGCCGTCAGTGGCTGGTCTGATGTTGCTAAAATCGACAATTGGTCAAGTGTGCTAATGCCGTCACGGAATCCGCCACGAGAACGTTCAGCGATTAATCTGGCGGCGTCCTCTTCAATTGCGAATCCCTCTTGCTTCGCTATATTCATTAACTGGCGCGTCATAATTTCCGTCGGAATTGGGCGGAAGAAAAATTGTTGCACACGGCTAAGAATGGTGGCTGGAAGTTTGTCAGCATCAGTTGTAGCTAAGATAAACACCACGTGCTCTGGCGGTTCTTCCAGGGTTTTTAATAGCGCGTTAAATGCTGATTTTGACAGCATGTGAACTTCGTCGATGATATAAACTTTTTTTGGCGCAGAAACAGGCGCGACTTGAGCTTTTTCCCTTAAAGCGCGAATGTCGTCGACGCCGTTATTACTGGCTGCGTCAATTTCAATAATATCCAAGTTTGAAGAGTCATCATCATATGGCAAGTGGTTAATCTCGTGCGCCAGAATTCGCGCCACCGATGTTTTTCCCACGCCACGCGGTCCAGTCAACAAGTACGCATGAGCAATTTTTCCCTGCTCTAACGCTCGACGTAAAATACTAGTCACGTGATCTTGACCTAAAACTTCATCCAAACTGCGACTACGATATTTACGATATAGCGCCTGACTCATCCCCTCATGCTCCTCATGAGATAATTATAGCAGAAAACGGCATTTTTTATGGATAGCGCAGATCGATTTTGTGTTTTGTTTCGGCGACATAAAAACGGTAGTAACTATTAGGGTCTGACACGGTTGGATCTTCAAGTATCTCGTCATTTTCTTTTATCCCAATATATTCATCGTTACTATACGGTTTGATGAGCTTAGTAAACTCAAACGCATATTCACCAGAAATATTCTTTAACTCTTGACTTTGATCTATTGGGTCAGCATAGTCGGTCATAACTAGTATAAGAAAGTATCCGCCCTTACCGCCGAATAGATGAAAAGTCGTATCTGGACTAAGCGGTATCAGTGGTGCGAATTGTCGAACATAACCCAATTTTTTCAGAATTGGAAATGCTTCAAAAACTACAGACGGAAATACAAAATTTGAGTAATTGTTCATATCTATAGGTGATAATTTATTCGCCAAATTTATTTTTACCGTATTCGATAAATTGATCAATAGGTTTAGCAAACTCGGCGGCCCAGCCGTCATCTTCTTTCTTTCTCTTTGCGTTGGCTAGGACTGTTCCTATATATTCTTGTAACGACATACCGAGGCCGTCCGCACCCTCTTCTCCATTATCGCGCAGCCGTACGCACAACATACCAAAAATTGCCAATGCTATATCATTGGCACGTGTTAAAATCTTAACATTATCAAGATTTTCATCGGCAAGCTGCTTGACTGTTTTAATAAGTTCCCAATCAGATTGGGTGTACGACTCAAAATCTTTTTCTGTCCATTCTGACATAGTGAATCCTCTAGGTAAGTGAGTAGTTTTATATCATACTCAGGATAAGACATTTTTCAGGTCATGTCCAGGACGATGGGTCTAGTGGCCAGGGCCGGTGGTGTACTGGCCGCGGTTGGTGCCGTTGTTGTTGGATCCGTTGCCAGACCCGTAGTGGTCGTGGTTGTCGCTCTCGAGGAACGAGTAGTGCGTCGCACCGTCGGCGAGACCACCGCCGATGCCCATACCGCCGCTGCGGTCGCCATCTCCGATGAGGGTGTGTCCCTCCTTCGGACCGCTACCGAACGACATGGTGATGGGGTTGCCCTCAGAGTCGCAGCCGCCCATCGGCTCGCTCCACCAGTTCTTTCCCATGATAACTCCTTCTGGAGTCGGGCAGAGAAAATAAATCCTCCGCAAAACGGTGCGTCGATTTGACGCAAGCTAACACACGTTGTGAAAGCTAATATATATCAATAATAGAATAAAATGTCAAGCAATTTTGTCAAAAATATATCACAATAATAATGTCATCTCTGTCAAAAAGGAGATTTTGTGTCTTTTAAAATAACGTTAATTGCTCGGTTGGTAAGTCCAGCTCAATTTCTCTGTCAACTTTTTGCGCCCGATAGCCAATAAGCTTTTTGATATTGTAAGCCAGCAGCTGACCGTCGTAATCAGTAATGACAATTGAGCCGATGACGCTGCGTACACGCCCGACCAATTGACTGTAATTCTTCATTAAAACGACACGTGACAAATCAACGCCAGCGGTTTGAAAATAATCTTCACAAGGAATTAGCTCGGATTTCGGAAACGACACGTCAATTTTCTGCTCAATTTCAAGCAATTTTTGTCGCAATTTCCTTTCGCCGGCTGCACGGTCAAAAGGTTGTTTTATCGATTCCATCTTTTTGTGAACTGGCAGAGTTTCAACTATTCCGTCCAGCTTGGAAATTTTCGCCTCGTATTGTCTGGCGATCAATGCCGAAGAAAACGTCTCTAATTTTATGGCCAATCGCGCTCCCTGCTCCAATAATCTCCGAATTCCACGCTCTTCTTGCGAGATTCCGACTTTTATGACGTTTGGTGCGAAGTACGCCAAGTAAACAAAGTGCGGATTTTGATTGATTTTTTCTTGTTGGACGGAAACCGAACTGGCGTTGTAAAATGCTGGATTAAAGCCGGTTTTGTCGCGGCATTTTAGACAATTTTCATACTTTTCATCAACCGTGGCGTGGTCTGGGCAGATTTGGCTACAGCGATTCTCAAAATCCACCCAACCTGTGCAATATTTGACAGAAAAATCAAACTCAAGAGACAAATCTTGTCCGAACAATTCATGGCGCTCAATTTTATCACCAACTTGACATTCGACGAATGGCTTATTGTCAGCGTTAAAACTGGCGTAACTGAGCAAAAACTCGCTCGGCAGCATAATATTTACAATGCAGCTTCGACTGCAGCCCAAGTTGCGTCAGGATTGTCTTCAGGGATGATGATTGTAACTTGGTCGCCGACGTTAATTCGGAAGTAAGTTACGCTAGCAAGCAAAATACGATATTCGCGGCCGGAAGCCTCGACGTAGTAAATTCCGTCGTGCTGGACGAGCGTTCCGATAATCTGCTTTCGCGGCACAGGACCGATTTGCTTATAGATAAAGCTGCCATCTTCAGCGATTGTCAATTTCATCAAGTCGCCTTCAACCAACTTTGACTTTGAAGCGTAGTTGGCTGGGATTGGGTAATTTTTGCCATCAGGACTGAGCATCATTTGTCCGTCAAATACGCCTTCGATAATCTTTCCCGCTACGTTATCTGACGAAGTTTTTGGCGTAACAACTTGACCATCATCGCCAATAATACTAATCAATAATTCTTTTGCGGCAGCTAAATTGGTTTCCGCCTCTTGAATAAGTGTCCTCAGACGCTTAATTTGCTTTTCTGGTAATTCAGACATGGTTCTCGCAATTCCTTTGTCTATTTTTTATAATACTTAACTAATATATAGCATATCCTTACATTTATATCAAGTCGCGTTATCTATTTTTATCCAATTTTCCACAGCGCTATAAGATATGAATAAAAAAGTGTTGCAAATTTTACTCTTGAAATTGACGTGTGGTTCGTGATATTAAGATTGGCGACATAAAAATCACCGCCCAGGGCGGACGGTGATTAAACGAAACAAATTGGCGTTATATAACAAATTATGAAAGCTCAACAGTAGCGCCAGCGTCTTCTAAAGTTTTCTTTGCAGCTTCAGCTTCGTCTTTAGAAACTTTTTCCTTGACTGGCGCTGGAGCGCCGTCAACGATAGCTTTTGCTTCACCTAGACCTAGGCCAGTGATTTCTTTAACAGCCTTGATGACTGCAACCTTCTGAGAACCAGTGTCTTTCAAAGTAACTGTGAACTCAGTTTTTTCGTCAGCAGCAGCGGCGTCACCACCAGCAGCTGGACCAGCAACAGCGACAGCTGCAGCAGCTGGCTCGATGCCGTATTCTTCTTTAAGATGATTTTTCAATTCGTTAACTTCTAGAACTGTCAATTTTACAAGTTCTTCAGCCAATTTCTTAATATCAGCCATTGATATTCTCCTTTATTATTATATTGTTGCGATGAATGCAACGTTACTAGTGTTGATTGCTAAACTTAAGCAGCAGCTTTGGCTTCGATGCCGTCCAAAAGTCCGTGCAAATTGCCGCCAAGCGCGTTGACTGTGTCGTGTACTGGTGATAGCAATTGTGATACCACTTGAGCAACGAGTTGGTCTTTGCTTGGTAGGCCTGCCAATGCTTTAACGTCAGCTTCGCTAATTGCCAAGCCTTCGCCTGAGAAGCCACCTGCAAGTTGTAGTGCTGGATGTGTTTTTGCAAACGTGTCCAATACCTTTGCTGGCATAACTTCATCTTCGCTACTTACGGCGTAAACCAATTGACCAACCAATAAGCTGGTGTCGGTTTCTTTGTAAGTGTCGATTTCCTGAAGAGCTACGCGTACCAATCGGTTTTTAACAACCTTGATGGTAACGCCCGCTTCGCGAGCTGCCTTGCGTAGTTCTTGTAGGTCGGCAACGGTAAGGGTTTGATATCGAGCAAAAGCCGTACCCTTAGCGTCTTTTAATAGCTCTGTCAGTTCAGCAACCAAAGTTTGTTTTTTATCGCGTGAAATTGCCATAAAAATCCTTTCTTTGATTGAGTTAATTTGTTATGTGCCAATTTGTTAACGTGCGGTAATGGAGAATCAAAAAAACGTCTTTGATTCTCGCACTACCAAAGACGTCAAATAAAACTGTTAGTTTCATCCCTCGGTGGTATTTTTACACTTGTTTTATGTCAAGTCGCCACTGTCTTTGGTAATGTTCCTTAGAATTGTAGCAGAAATGACAACGAAAAACAAGAGTTATGGCGATTATTTTCCAGCCGATTCAATCGCCTTTTTTATCGCATTTTTGCCTAATCGTGATATTCTTCTGCGTTGAGGGGGAGTTGTACCTCCCCAAATTCCATATTCTGTATATTCTGGGTGGCGGAGCGCATATTCTAAGCATTGCTTTAATACTGGGCATTTTCGGCACATAGCTATGGCGGCTTCCGCGGCTTCTGTCTTTCTGACACCTCTTAAATCTTGGTCTGGAATATTTGGGTCTATTTGGAAAAACAAGCGATTAGCTTCTTCGGGGGCTAATTTCGCACATTCGGTGCCGTCTAATAGACTTTCGTTATTTAATTCTGACATATTTATTATTTTACAATAATAACGTAATAAAATCAATAGGTGTCTATGTCTAACCAAAGAGAAAACCCGCTCCGTGGTGGAGCGGGCGAACGAACCTCCTTTTCTCTCTGATATCTATCTGTCTTCGTCGAGGGGTGCTAGTCGATTAAACTAACACCCCTCGACGATAAGGGTTAGTCCTCTGGGTGTGCCGTCTGGCGACGACGCGCCCAAATAAGGAATAATCCTCCGAGAGCCACTAGCGCGACCGCGCTGGTGACTGCGTCTCCACTTGCACCAGTGATCGCCAGCTTCTTGTGCTGGCGTGCTGGTGCCGGTGTCGCCGACGGCGTGGGTGTCGGCACCGGTGTTGCCGACGGTGTCGTGCTCGGCGTGGGTGCCGTGGTTGGCGTCGGGCTCGGAGTCGGCGTGACCGACGGGCTTGGTGCCGACGGACTCGGACTCGGTGATGCCGACGGAGTCGGAGTGACCGACGGAGTCGGCTCCGGTGTGGGGCTCGTCGACGGGGTCGGCGCGGGTGCCGACGGGCTCGGACTCGGTGCCGGGGTCGGCGTGGGCGCCGGGCTCGGAGTAGGTTCCGGAGTCGGGGTCGGCGTGGGCGTGAACCCGGCGTTGCCGCCGGATTCGCGCCGCACCACTCGGGTGTTCACTTCCCAGGACTTATCCTGGGAAGTGATGGTAGCGGAATCGCTCCACGGACCGGGGTCCGCGGGGTCGACACCAACGTTCAGCTGGAGCCGGGCTTTTTCACCCTGATTCAGTGCAACTTTGATCGTCGCCTTGTCACTAGCACAACTAGTGACACCAGGCTCTATGAAGCGCTCGTACTGAGGCTGGCCCCAGGGGCCAGCCGAGTGGTACACGCCGACTCGCCCAACCAGTAGATCACTGCATACGAATTGCTGACCTGGGGAGGTCAGCGTGTCCGTCACGACGAACTCCTGTCCATCGTGATCGGCGGTCGGGAGAACCACCGTCACGTGCTGTGCGTTCCCGTCCACGGACCCCCACTTAGAGGGGTTATTTCCGATGACGGAGCAGCCGTCGCAGGCACCCACTTGGATAGACTGTCGACGGATGACTCCGTCGACATTCCAGCGAAGTTCCCTGGTTTCTCCAGGGACCAGGCTGGGTTCCATATGCACGGTCCACCACGCCGAAGCGTGGAAGTCCTGGCGCCCAGGAACCTCGACCTGTTCGGTCGACGTGACGGTCACTGTGCGGGCGGTACCGTTATACGTGGCGTATCCGATGACCACTCCGGAAGGAGTCGTCATCGGGACGGGGCTATCATCACCGTCTGTCCCGAGCTCACTCGGGACAGAGATGATGATAGAGTCTCCAGAGCAATGACCCTCTTCGAGGGTCAAAGTAATCGAAAATCTCACCGCCTCATAGGCGGTGAACTCCACAGACCCATCCTGAGTCTGGAGGAGTGTGTCAACTTCCCCAGGAGAAATGTCCCGGGAAATACACCCGTGCCCGCCGTTGGCGGGTTGAGCGTCTTTGTCGGTGGCTGTCGCAGTAGCGACAACGCCAGACGAAGACCGATCTTCGTTGTTGGTGGCTGCTGTCGTGGTGACAGCGCCCGATGCCTGCCCGGTAGTAGCACCAGACGACTGGGCGGTGGTGTTAACCGACTGGGCTTCTGCTGCTGACTGTGACGCCTCTTCGGCGGCACGTGTTGCGCCTCCGAAGAAGAGAAGCATTCCGATAATGCCGGCAAGAATTGCCAGCATTGAGACTCTCAGTGGAGTCTTGGCGTGACGGCTCATCACACCATCCTTTCTCTCGTGAAAACTTTAGATACAGATGTTAAGGTCCTTATCCAGCTAGGCTGGAAATCAGGAGACCTGAACATCAGCATCTAGTCGGACTTTACTATTTTATCATAAAAAATGAAAAATGCAATAGTAACACAAAAATCCCGCCAGAATCGACGGGATTTAATTGATCGAAACGTAAAGATTACAGAGAGTTCTCTACTTTAATGCCAGGGCCCATAGTTGTGGCAATTGCAACGCTCTTAACGTAAACGCCCTTTAAGCTGGATGGCTTCTGGGAGTTCAAACTGGTTAAGAATGCGCGTGCGTTTTCTGCCAATTTTTCAGCGCCGAATGACACCTTGCCGATTGATAAGTGAACGATGGCTTGCTTATCAACGCGATATTCAACTTTTCCGGCTTTCGCTTCAGAAACGGCTTTAGCGACGTCAGTAGCGACAGTGCCAGACTTTGGATTTGGCATCAAACCGCGTGGACCAAGCAAACGTGCGTATTTACCAAGCTTTGGCATGTACTGTGGAGTTGCGACCAAAATGTCGAAGTTCAACTCTTCCTTGTCCAATTGGCTTAGGAATTCTTCGTCACCGATGATGTCAGCGCCAGCTTTTTTAGCGGCAGCGTGTTCTGATTCTGGTGCAAAAACTGCTACACGAACATCCTTACCCGTACCGTGTGGCAATGCTACGGTTGAACGAATGTTTTGGTCGGCTTGGCGTGGGTCAACGCCTAGGCGGATGTGGATTTCAACGCTAGCGTCGAACTTGACTGGGCTGGTTTCAGTAGCCAACTTCAAAGCTTCGTCTAAGCTGTACAATTTGTTCTTTTCAACGTTTTTTGCAGCATCCTGATATTTTTTACCGCGGCGCTCCAAGCGTGGACGAGTAACTGGCTTTGGACCTTTCTTTACGTGAGCTTCGGCGTCGTCTGATTGTGGAGTAGTGTCGCCAGCTTCCTTGCGAGCTTCCTTCTCTGCTTTTTCAGCGGCTTCGTCAAGAGCTTTTTGGCTGCGTTTGCCAGATTTAGCGACAACAGCTTCGCGCTCAGCAACAACGTCTTTGTCTTTGTTGTCGTGAGATTTGCTTGCGTCTGTAGCTTCTGCAATTGCTGCTTCAATTTCAGCGATTGTATTTTTTTCGCTGACTTCTAATTTTAGTTCTGCTGCTTTTTCTAGCAACTCGGCTTTCTTTGCCATAAAAATCCTTTCTGTGGTACAAACGGCAATTTGTCGTCTTAACAAACCAGCCTCCCAGCATTGATTGATAATAGTGAAATTATACCATATTTTCAGAGATTGAGGCAAATGTTTGATTTTATGGAAAATAATTGTACAATATCTATACTATGAGTGAAGTTTTAAGTAGTCCAGATGATTTTGAGGAAATAGTAAGTGGAATTACTCCGTCTTGGGAGAAGGAAGATGCTATAATCGTTCCGCCACAATGTGAATCTTGCCCGAGAGTAATGGCGGCACTACTTGAATTGGATGAATATAAGAAAGCGGTAGGCGAACTCCTGGGAATGGCGTCGGCGAAAGAGGAGGAAATTGTAGTAGTTGACGTACTTACTGGCGAAAGAGTGTCTGAAGGAGTTATTGACTACGCTTGTAAAATAGCTGGCGGTAAATTGGGTGGATTAAGCGAGAAAATAGTAAAAACACAGAGATATATTTCTATTATAGCCAAAGAATGCGAAGGACCTTTAGCTCTTAGGGCGTCTGATGGTTATCGGTTTGTGAACGTCGCTATGTGTGATAGTCCGAAGGTATTTTATTCAGGATTGGGTGAAACTCAAATTGGTGAGCCGGTGATAATACAGCGCTACCAGGAGGAAAATAAAGATTAACATATAATTGCTGTTTTTGATAAAATAGTAATTATGGATATAACAATTACAAACATACAAGCAAGGCAAATTTTAGATTCGCGTGGAAATCCGACGGTTGAGGCGGACGTGACTTTGAGTGACGGTTCGTTCGGGCGTGCGGCTGTTCCGTCTGGCGCAAGCACTGGCTCTTTCGAGGCTGTTGAGCTTCGGGATGGTGAGTTGGCGTTTGGCGGTAAAGGTGTGCTTCGTGCGGTCGAAAATGTCAATGGTGAAATTGCGCAGGCTTTGAAGGGCTCTAATCCGTTTGATCAGGCTGCAATTGATGAAAAAATGAAGAGTCTGGACGGTACGCCGAATAAGGCGCGCTTGGGTGCGAATGCGATTTTAGCGGTGTCGCTGGCTGTGGCGAAAGCTGCTGCTAAGTCGCGTGGCGTGGAGTTGTATCAATATGTCAATAGCTTGGCTGGAAATCCTACAATGTGCTTGCCGATGCCGATGATCAACGTGATGAACGGCGGTCAGCATGCGCTCGGTGCGACTGATTTTCAGGAATATATGATTATTCCAACTAGCGCGGCAACTTTTGCGGACGCAGTTCGAATGAGTGCGGAAGTTTTTCACGCGTTGGCAAAAATCCTGAAAGACGAAGGCTATCCTACGACGGTTGGCGATGAGGGCGGCTATGCACCTCATGTCAGGAATGGTAATATGGAGCCTATTTTGTTGCTATCTCGCGCCATCGAGCAGGCTGGCTATAAATTAGGCGTGGACTTTGGTTTTGCGTTGGACGTTGCGGCTAGCGAGCTTTACAAGGACGGCAAATACAACTTGGCGACTGAGCACCGAATTCTGTCGGCTGATGAAATGATTCGCACGTATAAAGCCCTGTTGGAGCGCGTCCCTGTTCTCTCGATTGAGGATGGATTGAACGAAGAAGCTTGGGAAGATTGGGAGAAAATGACGGCTGATTTGGGCAATTTTGCGCAATTGGTTGGCGACGATCTTTTGGTGACGAATGTCGAGCGATTGAAGCGCGGAATTGAAGAAAAGGCTGGTAATGCGATCTTAATCAAGCCGAACCAAATTGGTACGTTGACCGAGACAATTCAGGCTGTTTTGATGGCGAAGAATGCTGGCTGGAATACAGTGATGAGTCACCGATCTGGCGAGACGGAGGACGTAACGATTTCTCACTTGGCGGTCGGTTTGGGTACGGGTCAAATTAAGACTGGCTCGATGTCGCGGTCAGAGCGAATTGCTAAGTATAACGAGCTGCTGAGAATTGCGGAAAAGCGCCCAGATTTGGAGATTGCACATCCGTTTGTGAAGTAACTCGCGCAAAAAGACTTCCCCGTAATTCAGAGGAAGTCTTTTTTATTTGGCGATTTTTGGCAATTTTCCGAGGATTATCTTCTTAAAAACTCAATCTCCCCGCCCTCGTTGATTCGGACAATTTGCGACGGTTGAGTGTTGGCGACTTCTCCAGAATCGACATAAATCGACACTAATTCGTGGAAGTAATTTATCGCTTCGGTGATGTTTTTTGCCGGTTCTTCTCCTGATGGATTTGCACTGGGCGCGACCAAAAGACCAACGGTTCGAATTAATTCTGCTAATGGAGATTCTGGCACGACTCTGAATGCCAATGTTCCACCATTCCTCGGAAGATGCGGCAGAAAATCAGGACTCACTTTGATGATGATTGTTGTTGGTCTATTTTTGGAGATTTCTTGATATTTGTGTTTGATCGACGGCGTGAGATTAGGAATGTCATCAATATCCGCAACCAAAATAATGACCGGATTATTCAAGGGGCGCCGCTTAACTTCGTATAATTTCTCGACGGCTTTTTTTGAATTGGCAGCGGCTAATATTCCGTAAATCGTGTCAGTTTTAGCAATTATCAATTGCTCGTTCTGGAGCGCGGAGATTACACTGTTGTCTAAAATATTCTTCACAATCATTTATTTTACCATAAAATAACCCCGAGAAGTTCGGGGCTATTTGCTAAAAGTTCTGTAGCTTAGTCTACGACTTCAACGCCCATTGAGCGCGCTGATCCGGCGATAACTTTCATTGCGCCTTCGATGTCGATTGCGTTCAATTGGTCTTTTTTCGCCTCAGCGATTTCTTGCAATTGTGCGCGAGTAATCTTACCAACCTTGTCTGAGTGTGGCTTGCCGCTGCCCTTTTGGATTCCAGCTTTCTCACGAATCATATCGTCAACTGGCTGACCAAGTGAGTTCCAAGTAAATGTTCGGTCTTCGTAAACTTGAATGTGAACAATTACGTCCTTACCCATCATGTCTTTTGTAGCGTCGTTGAATGGATTAATGAAGTCCATCATGTTTAGTCCCCACTGACCAAGCGTTGATCCCACTGGAGGACCTGCTGTTGCTCGACCGGCTGGAATGCGTAATTTCAAATTACCAATAATTTTCTTTGCCATAGTTCTTCCTTATAGTTTGTAGTGCGTAACTCGAATATTATATCGAAAAATGCTTAAAATTGCAAGCTAAACTTTTTTAACCTGCAAGGCGTCCAACTCGACTGGAGTGTCACGGCCAAACATACTGACCATAACCTTCAAAGTGCCCTTAGATGCGTCAATTTCGCTCACGGCGCCATCAAAGCCCTTGAACGGACCATCGATAATTGAAACAACTTCGCCCTCTGAGAAATCAATCTGATGCTTTGGCTCTTCAACGCCCATTCGCTTCTTAATTTTCGCAATTTCTTTTTCAGAAACTGGAGTTGGTGTAGTGTCGGCACCCACAAATCCTGTAACGCCTGGCGTGTTGCGGATGATATACCAAGTTTCGTCGGTCAATTTCATCTCAACCAAGACATAGCCTTGGAAAATTTTAGCTTCAACAATTTTACGCTTACCGTTGCGAATTTGAATTTGCTTTTCTTTTGGCACGATAACGTCAAAAATCTTATCAGCCATATCGACGCCGTTGATTCGTTGGCGGATTGATTCGGCAACTTTTTCTTCATAGCCAGAATAGGTGTGAATTGCATACCATTGCTTACTGTCGTCATATCGTTTTGAACTCATAATCTCTCCTCTATTTCAAAATTTGGTTAAAGCCCCAGTTAAATGCGGCGTCAAGTAATAAAATCAGAACGACAAACACAAAGGTGAAGATAAGCACCGCCGCTGTCATTGCCCAAGTGGCTGAGCGGGTTGGCCAGCGAACTAGCTTCAACTCTTCCCAAGCGCCCTTAAAATATCCAATCAATCCACCTTTTTCGCCAGACTTTTTAGGTGCTTTTGTGGTGACTTTTGTTGGTTTATTGATTTTTTTCGCTACAGCTTTTTCTTTTTTTGGCGCGTCGTCAGTAGCCTTGATTCGACGAACCGTAGTTTTGCTGCTTGCCTTGCCTTTCTGTGCCATATTTTCTCCCAATTTAAAAAGTCTGTTTTTCACAGACTGTCAATAGTCATTGTAATTCATCCGAGTCAAAAAAACAAGTTGACCGAATATTATTTGTCATTATTTTTGAACTCTTTAAGTTTGAATCCGAACGTCGATCCATGGTTTAATCGGCTCTCTACCTCAATTTTACAGCCCAACTTCTTCGCCAACTTAGCGGAAACGTATAGACCTAATCCCGTGCCTTTTGTCTCGCGGGTTCTATAATCTTCTGCGCGGTAAAACTTGTCGAAAATTTTTGCCATGTCGGCTTTACTAATGCCAATTCCCGTGTCAATAACCTTGAAGGTGATTTCGCCAGATTTATTTTTCTTGATAGATAAAGTTATGGAGCCTTTTTGTGTATATCGAATGGCGTTGGTGATGAAGTTTTGGAGAATTTCCTCCAGATATAGACGAGAAACCTTAACTACGCCAAGCCGTCCGCCGATATCCAAATTGAAAGCCAAACCTTTTTCGCCCGCCTGAGGTGAATATTCATAATTTATCTGAGCCGCCAACTCCGTCACGTCAATTATCTCTGTTTCATCAGCTACTCCTCGCTCGGCGCGCGACAGTGTGCTGAGATCGTTGATCATTCGCGCTAAGAATAAAATTTGCTTATGAGATTCGTCAATAGCTTCGGGAATTTTGCTAGTCATTTTACGCTCGATCAGCAATTTGGCGTTGCTCAGCGAGCCTTCAGCAATAGCAATTGGCGTGCGCAATTCGTGACTAACTACGCTAATAAACTCATCGCGCTCCTCCTCGAGACTCTTCGTCTTCGTAATGTCGCGCAAAATAAGCACATATCCGTCCGGCGTCATCTTGTCGCCGCCTTGAACTGGCGCAAGCGTAACTTCCAGGCGAATATAATCGTCATCTTCGATTTTCATCAGGACGTCGTCGCGCTGGCGAATTGCGGAAGATTTGGTGAGTTCCTTAAAAATGTCAATCGGCTTTTTATCTGTCGTTTCAAGGTTCAGCACTTGGCTGATATGTTCGCCGTTAATTCCGCTGTTAGTATCAATCAAATTAAGTGCCGCCGAATTGTACGTATTGATGATTCCGTGTTCGTCCGTACTGAGAATCGCGTCGGTAATATTATTGATAAGCGTGATCATTCTTTGATGTTCACTGAAGCTTTTTTTATGGTTTTTCTTACAATCAGATTTATCGCTAATTTCCGACAATATTTTATGTAAAACAATAGCTATAACACCTAAAACAACACTCAGAGTGATCAATAGAAAAATTAGCGCCCACATAGCTAAAGTATAACATAAGCATATGCGTTTCTATATGTATGGCGAATATTTTTTCAATTCATTTCGGTGGATTTTATAATGCGGGTCAAATTTGGCAACTTCGTCCCAGAATTTCGTCGAGTGATTCATATGTCTGGTGTGGCATAATTCGTGGATAATTACGTAATCAATCAGCTCAAACGGCAAGTTCATCATTCCGATATTCAAGCTAATCGTCCCAGATGAGGAGCAGCTTCCCCAGCGACTTGATGAGTGTGTGATTTTACTCCGAGCAAAAGAAAAGCCGTGTTCTTTCGCTAAAAATGACAATCGCCTTGGTAAATATGACTTGGCTTCTTTTCTGAGCGCGACCAGAATTTTACTGCGGATAAGTTGTTGGTTTGCGGCCGATTCGACGGATTCCGCCTCGTTGATTTCTGCCAATATCTGCGTTCCGACGATTTTTACACTCGAAGGTTTCGTGGTCGTTTGTATCAATAAATTATGACTTTTGCCGATTTGCTGATTTTTCGTGTAAGAAAGTTTTTCTCTGTATTGAGAAACTAATTCGCGGATTTGCTTCCGGGAAGTTTTGACCAATACCTTTGCAGCTAACAGCGGCGCATATGGCGGCATTGTAATTTGTATTCGTCCGTCTGGCGCAATTTTCAAGCTAATGCTCTTTGCTAAGCTGCGTTTTTTAACGACAATTTCTCCGAATTCTTCGTCGGTAATAATTGTCATGGTTAACCTATGTTAATACGATTTCCGGCAATTGGGCGGCGTGGAGCTTCTGGGCGACTGGCGCCAATTTGCTTGAGAACAGTGCGAGCTTGGCTGCTTAAGGTGTGGCGACCGCTAATCACGACGTAAGATTCGCTGCTGTGTGGCGCTGAAAACTGCTTCAATCGTCGCTCGAAAGATTCATCATTTCCGCCGTAAGTCTTTATCCAGCGATGCTTGGCGGTGGCGGGATCGGTTTGTACCCAAACAAATAGGACTTTATATCCGTATTCCCTGGCAAGGCGATTGATACGCATACGATTCGTGCGCTGATCTGTTGATCCGTCCAAAATGACAGTTTGCTTAGTCTTCAAAAATTCTTCCAAAAGCGACAATGTTGCGTCAGAAATGGTCTTTGTATTGTCCGTAAAAACTTCAAATTGTCGAGAACTTACCACTGGAGAATTGAAAATCTTCGCAAATTCTACAGCGAATTGTGTCTTCCCTGAACCTGGCGCACCAACCATGGCGATGATATGCGGAAGTGAAGGTGATAAAGGTTTCATATTGAAAAATTATAGCAGATTTTTGACCAATAAAAAAGATTCTCTTTCAAGCGAGAATCTTGGCAGGAGTGGAGGGACTCGAACCCCCGACACCTGGTTTTGGAGACCAGTGCTCTAGCCACCTGAGCTACACTCCTATAGCAACTATTTTATCACGAATTAGCTTTGTCGCAAATGTTAAAATTGTGAAAAATAAAAACTCGTGAAAAAGATCCCAAAATCCCTTGAAAAAACATAAGCGTAGTTCTACAATTAACTCAGAGATGAAAATTTTAATGCTTGGGTGGGAACTTCCTCCGCACAATAGTGGCGGACTTGGTGTTGCTTGCTATCAGATGTCGAAGGCGCTTGCTTCAGAGGGCGTTGATATTGATTTTATTATCCCCTACACCGCCGAGCATCCTGGAATTGACTATATGAATATCTATTCAGCCACTCCTTTGCCGCCGAATTATCACGATTTGGGTGCGTATAATAACGGTTCAGAGGAAGATCGTGAAAACGCTAAGGACGAGTGCGGTCTTTCACCAATGCGTGCCGTGCAGAGGCGTTACGGTAAATACGTTCGGAAGTTTGTAAAAAATCATCAGCCCGATGCGATTCACGCGCATGATTGGTTGACGATGGAAGCTGGAATAATTGCCAAAGAAATGACGGGCGCGCCACTAATTGTGCACGTTCACGCGACGGAATTTGACCGTTCTGGCGAGCAGTCAGGAAATCCTTTGGTTCACGAAATTGAGCAGCAAGGCTTGTTGATGGCTGATCGGATAATCGCCGTTAGTGAGATTACGAAGGAAATAATTGTTAAGAACTATCACATTCCGCCAGAGAAAATTGAGGTGGTTTATAACGCGATTGATTTGGCTGATTTGCCGCCACATGAGTATGACGCCAGCACTTACAGGTACTTGGAGGAGCTGAAAAAGGACGGCTATACGGTTGTCGGCGCGTTGACGCGACTTACGGTTCAGAAGGGTTTGACGTATTTTGTGCGAGCTGCAGCGAAGGCGCTTGAAAAATATGAGAAAATCGTTTTTGTTTTATCTGGAAATGGCGAGCAAAGAGATGAACTGATTGAGCTAGCGGCAGATTTAGGGATTAGCGATAAGATGATTTTTACGGGATTTGTGCGCGGAAAACAGTGGCGAGATATTTACTGTTTGATTGATGTTTTTGTGATGAGTTCGGTTTCTGAGCCGTTTGGTTTGACTGCTTTGGAGGCGGCGCACCATGACACGGCGTTACTTATTAGTCGTCAATCCGGCGTCGGCGAGGTTCTGAATAATATTATGCGGTTTGACTATTGGGATGTGAATAAATTGGCGAATGAAATTGTTAATATCGCTGAATCACCTGCCCTACAGAAATCTTTGAAGAAAAACGTTAAGAATGAATACGCGAGAATTTCCTGGCAAGACGCCGCTAGAAAATGTCTGAAACTGTATAAAGGAGCGCTGGCATGAATAAAAATAAAGGAATAGTTTTATATCTACACGTGCACCAACCGTGGCGAATACGCGAGTATAGTATATTTGACGTGGCTTGGAAGCATAATTATTTCTCTGGCGGTCAAAATCCAGACCAGGACAATCAAAAAATATTCCAAAAAGTTGCAAAAAAGTCGTATTTGCCGATGAATGCTTTGCTTGAAAAATTGCTGAAAAAGTATCCTGATTTTAAGATTTCGCTGAGTTTTAGCGGAACGTTTTTAGAGCAAGCCGAAAGGTTTAATCCTGAAGTTTTGGAGAGTTTCAAGCGCTTGGTAAAGACTGGTCAAGTAGAAATCTTATCAAGTCCGTATCATCACAGTCTGGCGTTTTTCTATTCGCGCAAGGAGTTCGAGCGTCAAGTTGAGCTTCATCGCTGGAAGATTCGCGAGATTTTTGGTGCAGAAACGCGAGTTTTAGCAAATACGGAATTGGCGTATAGTGATGACTTGGCGAAATGGGCTGAGCAGGATGGCTTTAAGGGTGTGTTGGCTGAAGGCTGGGATCCGATTCTGAATTGGCGCAGTCCGAATTATGTATATCGCCCGAGAGGCACGAAGAAGATTGGATTACTACTTAAGAATTATCGATTGAGCGATGATTTGGCGTTTAGGTTTGGTGATCGAAAATGGAATGAATGGCCGCTGACCGCGGATAAGTTTAATACATGGGTGGAAGATTCTGTTCGTTACGCGCCACTGCTTAACTTGTTTATGGACTATGAAACTTTCGGCGAACATCAATGGGCGGAATCTGGGATTTTCGGCTTCTTTGAGAAGTTTGTTAATAAATGGCTGAGCGCTGACGGCAATACTTTCTATACCGTTAGCGAAGCACTGGACGCGAATGCGCCTGCCGGTGAAATAAGTATGCCGTCGCCTGTAACGTGGGCGGACGCCGAGCGGGATTTGACGGCTTGGAACGGAAACAGCCTGCAGAAAGAAGCTTTGCGATATGTCTATGAGCTTGAGGATGAGGTCTTGAATAGTAAGGACGAAGGTTTAATTAGCGATTGGCGAAAATTGCAAACTTCAGACCACTTCTATTACATGGGGACGAAGAATTTTACCGACGGCGACGTCCACGCTTATTTTAGCCCGTATAATTCGCCATACGACGCCTTTCTCTACTATATGAACACCATTCGTGATATGAAATCTCGATTGAGAAAATAATCAAATGTTCTTGCTAAATAAAAACTCCCTCTTAATGCGAGGGAGTTTCTGTATAATCCTGTTAAATTAGCTTTTACGAGCTTTAACTTCGTTACGACCAAGGTTCTTCTTAGTCTCGGTGTAAGTAGCGTGTTGCTTTGCAATTGGGTCGTACTTACGTAGTGTCAATTTACCCTGACCTTTTGTGGTGCGGTTCTGGGTGTTAACAGTAGTATAGTAAGTTCGGTGGTTGCTCAAGTTACTCACCAAACCAATCAGCTTTCGTTTCGTATTCTTCTTTGCCATCTCTTTACTCGTTAGATTTTATAAAACGTCTTGACTAATTATAGCATGGGTGAAGTGAAAATGCTAGTACCATATCAGATTTTACTAATTTTCATGCTTACTTCGCCAATTGACAAGGAGCTTCAGACTCTAATCTTTCTTTTCCAAGTATAAATATTTATCCAGCCATTCATCTGTTGGCTCAAGGTGTCTGTCGTCAATCTTTTTAAGCGGCATATTTTTTGCCATATCATCCGCAAGTTCCAATATTACATCCTTATATAGTACTACATATAAAAGAAAAGATAGCCCCAGGGTCGTAGGATTTCTCGGGCTTTCGCCTTACTTCCATTTGGAAACCTAGAGCTATTCCTTCACAGGCTATCTACTTTCGTTATATCACAATTTAGCAGAATAAGCACAAACATAATCATCTTCTCTGTCAAGTGGCCGACAAATATATTATAATCATAGAGTGAATTCAGATACGAAAGCGACAGACACAATAAATACTTTCTTCGATTTTTGTTCTGGAATTGGTGCTGGTAGACTCGGTCTAGAACTTAATGGACTTAGGTGTGTTGGACGATCTGATACAAGTAGATTAGCCGATATCACCTATTGTCTTCTGCACGAATCAGGCGGAGAAAAGAACTACGGTAATCTTAAAAGAATTAAATGCGATCAAATTCCCGATTTTGATATGCTAATTGCTGGCTTTCCATGTCAGACGTTTTCAGTCATGGGAAGAAAGGCTGGCTTCGATGATTCTAGAGGGCAAATAATTTTTCATTTAGCCGAAATTATTAGTAGCAAGAAACCAAAATGTTTTTTGCTAGAAAATGTTCGAGGACTGACGACGCATGATAATGGAAAAACATTCCAGATAATTATTGATTTGCTGAAGAATAAAGGATACTCAATCTATCATAAGGTCTTGAATAGTATTGACTACGGAGTACCACAGATGCGGTGGCGTATTTATGTGGTTGGTTTCAGGAACGATCTCAAAGTAAAAGATTTTGAATTTCCCGATACAGTAGAAAAACCACATTTGTTTGACGGATTTTTAGTTGATGATTATCCAATTTCTAAAGAAAACTTGGAAATACTGCCATATTATCTTAATAACAAAACGAATCAGGGAAAATATGCAGTGAGAGATTTATTAAAAATGGAAGGTAAGGTATTGGATACGCGGATGTCTGACCTAAGGATTTATGACGATAAAGTTCCCACACTACGTGCTCAACGCGATGGGCTTTATTATGTGCATGGTGGAAAGATATACCAGATGAGTGGCTATGAGGCGCTGTTGCTCCAGGGATTCCCCTCATATATCGCGAAAAGAGCAAGAGGTAAAGTTACTGATAGGCATTTGCTGATGCAAGCAGGAAATGCCATGACCGTCAACGTAATTCAAAGTTTAGGACAATTAATAATAAATAAAATTAATAGTTAAGGAGAACTATAAATGCAAAGTTGGCAAGTTTTCGAAGATAAATGTACAGAATATTTAAAGAGCAAATTCTCAGCATACGCCAGTTTTGCTAGTCAGGGCGGCTCCGATTCTACGGTATCTGATATTCTAGTTGAGACTAAGATTGGTAGGGTGTTTTACATAGAAGCAAAAGAAGAGCGAGCACAGTGCGGACAATTTGTTTTGTTTCCGAACAAGGAAACAAGGAGATTCCAATATAGCGAATTTAATAAAACGACGTTAAATGAGTATTCTGAAGACATTATAAATTATCTTAATAAGCACTTTGATAAATTTGCAGACGTAGGAACTGCCGGAGTTGACATAGATATACCTAACGCACAGGAGATTTTTAGCAATTGGATAAAAACTACCTATAGTGAAAAGCGAACGCGTTTCTTTATATCAAAAAATTTCGCGATCGTGCCTCTCGATGATTTTGATAAAGCATTCAGTGTCACTGCAAAATATCGCGTAAAGAAAAGTGGCTCTTCACCTGTACCGGCAAAATATGTAGACAGGGTATCCGATTATATAAAGGCTCATTTTGCTAGTACGAGACTTGCGGTTTTAGAAAAGAAATTAGTTGCTGAGACTAAGCTCTCCGTAGATAAAGTAGAGATTGAGATAGATGGTAATAATTTTATGTTTTCTTATAAGGGCGGTAGCCGTTACGAAATAAGAAAATTATCGAATACATATAACGCTAACGTAATATTCTCAGTAAAATATGTCAACGATAGCTATAAATTATCCGACGAAAAGTTCATTGAAGAACTGAAAGCATAGAAGATTATTTTGTTTCATCTTTAAAATTTATATATTTCTTTAATGCTAATTTATATGTATTAATATAATACTTTCCTATGGGAAAATTAGCATTTGGATATTTTTTCATACGTTCGTTATTTCCAGTATTTTCAAAAATTGAAAGTAGGGGCAACAAGCCGCCACACTTGTATTCCCTATCTAAATCAACGTGAAGTTCGCGAGCCATTCTTCTTAATCTCGATATGTAATCGCCAGCAACTTTGTCTTTTATACCGCTACGTTTGAGCCAATTTTTGAATCCGAATTCGTCCATACGACCTTCCTTGAATGATTAGAGTTTAATAATGAAAGTCCTATTTCTTGTGCTACATATTGTAAAACATTAATGATGACCGAGTTTCCAAATTGTTTGTACGCTTGGTGGTTACTGTCGCTTATTTTGTAAGAATCAGGGAAGCCCATAAGTCTTGCACATTCGCGAGGATGAAGTTTACGAGGTTTTTTATCTATTAAATAGCCACCAGTTTTTGCAAAAACCCCCCCTCCATATGCAGAAAGGGTAATGGCAATGCCCTTAGTGCTATAGATACGTTCGCCTTGTCCGCCTTTATTGACAATGCCCAACCGAATTGTCTTGTTGCTATATTGATTATCTTCAACATCGTTGTAATAAATGTCTGGTCGATCAACATAAAGCCTTTCGGTTTCATCGCATTTATCTAGCAAAAAATCTTCGACGTGCTTCGTTAACTTCATAGGCTCAGGATATTCAAAATCTGAGATACCAAGATCATTTCTAAAACAAACCATATACACACGCTCGCGTTTTTGCGGTACATTATAATCGACAGCGTTAAGAACCTTATAATTAAAGGAATAGCCCAATTCTTCCATTGTAGCCTTGATGACCGAAATCGTTTTGCCGCCATCATGGGATGCAAAATTCTTCACATTCTCCATGAAAACAACCTTTGGACGCTTTTCTTTAACAATTCTTGCTACATCAAAGAATAGCGTTCCACGGCTGTCCTCAAAGCCACGTTGTTTACCGCTAATTGAGAAAGCCTGGCAAGGAAAACCTGCACATAAAATATCATGGTCTGGTATTGTTTTTTCGTTAACTTTTGTGATATCGCCTTCTGGAATAATGCCAAAATTCTTCTCATAAACCTTCTGTGCTGGAACATCCCATTCATTGGCATAGACGCACTTTGCACCAAGTGAATTAAGCGCTAAATGAAAACCACCTAGGCCAGCAAATAAGTCGATAAATGTGTAACCATCTAACAATTTATTTTCAATTTCAATCATAAACCTCCATTCATTGTTATTCTAATAAGATTATAGCGCAAAGCGCTAAAGATTGCAATTAGTTTATGTTAATTTTCGTCATTGATCCTCACATCACACCTCTATATCTATATAAATTGGCCGAAATAAAGAAAATTGATATCTAGAACCATAGTCGCTTCTCCTAAAAGATTTTTGTTTCGGATATAATAACACCCCTCCGAGGTAAATTCCTGCTTGATAATATAAACTGCTTCGAAGTGGTCTTCCTCTTTTAAGGTTCTCCTATATTTACGAGCATGGTCGCGAGTCTTGAACCATAACGAATACAGATGGTTGCGATCATTGTTTACGATAACCTTACAAATTGCTTGTGTGTCAGGCTATTCAGACGAATCGATCCCCTTCATGGCTTTATCGACCAAAAAGTTGCTTGATCGCCCGAATAGCCTAATACGAACTTTATCTCTTATGCCTATAGATTACCCCCCTACTTAAAGTTAATATTGAAAGTATTAGGCATCTTTGCTGCCTTTGTGGAGTAATCAATAAATCTTATGTATACCAAATTGACAACCCTAATTGAACCAACAAAAACTCAGAGACTTAACTCTGAGTTTTCAATTTCGAATGGAGCCACGATCGGGGCTTGAACCCGAGACCTCATCCTTACCATGGATGCGCTCTACCAACTGAGCTATCGCGGCGTAACAGGCTTAATTTTAGCATATTAAGCCATGTTTAATCAACTGGGCTATTTTTTACGAGTGGACTTTTTGGCTGGCGTGCTGGCTTCTTTTGGCAGTTTTGGCGTGACAAATGCCTCTATTATTCCCCACGCTACGCTATTGACTAAGAATGTAACGAACAGTATTCCTGACGCTGATGCCGCCAAGTGTGCTGATGAAGCGTTAAATAATGTCAATAATCCCGCTACAGCTAGCCCAATTATGGCTAACATAATATAAGCGTATTGTAATTTCAATCGTTGGTTTTTTTCGCTATTCCATAATGCCAGAATAGATTTTGTAAATTCAAACATACCTATATAATAGCACATATGCTTATAAAAGTCAATATTACTGCTCTACGCTATCAAAAAGTCGCCAGTTCAGGCGACGATGATTCAAACTTGGTGCTGGAAGTAGGACTCGAACCTACGAAGCCTTACGGCGGGAGATTTACAGTCTCCTGTGATTGCCACTACACGATTCCAGCGTGATGTGGAGCCGCTTCTCGGGCTCGAACCGAGGACCTACGGTTTACAAAACCGTTGCTCTAGCCAACTGAGCTAAAGCGGCAACTGAATTTATTTTATCAATTTTTTCTCTCTGTGACAAGAGTTTACATAACTATTTTTCGTGGTTGATGTATTTTGCGCTGCTGGCGTGGACGTGGCGTGTCGGCTTTCTTTGATGATGTCGTCGGAGTTAGCATTTTTGTAGCTTTCTTACGTAATTCTTCAGCTAGCTCGGTCTGTCCAGCATTGTCATATGCTTCCGCTAAAATTTTCAACGTCTGAGGAATCGGCTCTAATTCGACAGCTTTTTCCAGGGCGTTGATGACCTTCTTTGTATTCCCTATCTTTTCCTGAACCTTAGCGTAAGCGATGTAGCGCGCCGCCAAATCATCTTCCATTTCCAGCGCTTGCTCGAACGCTAGTGACGCCTTTTCGTAATTCTCTGTTTCGTAGTAAATTAAGCCGACGTTATGAAGGCTGGAGGCGCTTGGTTCCAAACTCTGGGCAATCTCAAAACACTCGATGGCGTCTTTATATGCGCGCTGCTTGGCGTATAAAATCCCCAAACGGTTGTACGCCGTGGCGTTTTTCTCGTCGACTCGCAAAATTGTCAATAATGCCTTTTCTGCTCGCAGATATTTATTTTCGCGAATTGATTCCTGAGCAATTCCCCATAACTGGTCAAGCTTTTCAGTAATCTTTGTTGGCAAATCGCCAGTTTCTTTGATTGACGGATGATAAAAAATCGCCCAAATCATTAAAATTAGAATGAGGAGTAATCCAAACATATCTATACTATTATATCACAAGTTGCGTCAGCGCCAGCCTGACGTTGGCGTTAGACTTTAACGCGCTCGCAACAGAAGTGGTTTTTTCAAGTTGCTCTTCAAGCGACGGATTCATTCCGTGGGATAAAGCCTGAAAACGAATCATATTCACTATAATATCCGTCAGCAATATTGCTTTTTGGCGGTCAGAAAAGTATTTGGCGAGATTCTTAAACGTGTTATATTCCCGATTCGTGGCTAAAATTTGCTTTGCGTCGGTGGCTAATTGTCGATATTCGGCGAATTTTTCTGGATTTTCCGCCAGCTCCTTTATTAACAACGGCCGTCCAGCCGCGAGAAAGAGGATCTGCTGGCTGGAAGCTGGGTCTAAATTGTACTTTTCAAGCAATTTTTTATCCTGAGCGGATGTCGTTTTATGAAGCGTCAATGTCTGACAACGAGATCTAACAGTATCAAGCATCAACTTCGGGTTTTTCGCGACAAGGATAAAATTGGTGTTTTTATTCGGTTCTTCTAGTGCTTTCAGGAATGCATTTTGCGATGGCTCGGTCATCGAATCAGCTTCGTCAATGATAATAACTCGACGATTTATGGCGTAAGTTCGGAGCGTAGAGATAAGCTCACGGATTTGGTCAACAGATATGGTTTGCTTTTCTGGAAGCGGTTTCAGATGAAAAGTATCGCTATTTTTTGCTAGCATTTTAGCTACGCCCAGCCCGTCAAGTCCGTAATCCGCAATCACCAAAAGTGCGTGCGGTAATTGCGATGAAATCTGGCTGATTTTTTGAGTATCTCGAGCGGATATAATCACTTCAGGCATCTATAAATCCTCTGGGAAGAATCTCTTGAATTCGTTAGGAATTGCGGCTTCAAAAACTTTTCTCTCACCAGACGGCAAAGTTATCTCTAATTTTTGAGCATGCAACATCATACGACAATCCGAAGACTTTCCGTAAACTCGATCGCCAAGAATCGGCGCATTCAAGTGAGCCAAATGGACACGCAATTGATGAGTTCGACCAGTGGTCGGCTTCAATTCCACAAGCGACTGAGTATCATTTTCCGCCAAAACATGGTAAGTCGTCTGAGCTGGTTTACCGTTCGGATCTATGCGAAACGTGCTCGGCGCCGAAGGATTGCGACCAATCGGCAAGTCAATTTTTGCGGCATTCAACTTTGGCTTGTCGTCGGTTATCGCTATGTAGGTTTTCTTGGCTGTTCGCTCGGCAAATTGCCTCTGTAAATGCGCAGCAGATTCTGGGTTTTTGGCTATGATCAGTAGTCCTGAGGTGTCGCGGTCAAGCCTGTGAACAATTCCTGGACGATCGGTGTCCGTTGCGAATGAGGTTTTGGGGCGAATTATTTCCGCAACCGTCGGCTCGTCAGAAAGTCCACCCTTTGCGTGTGTCAGCAGCCCGCTTGGCTTATTGACGACAATCACATCATCATCCTCGTATAAAATCGGCAAATCAACGTCCGCCTGCTCTTTTTCTGGCAAATTAAGCGCAATCTCATCAGTCTCATCAACCTCAAACTTCGGCGTCGTCACGACTTTATTATTAACCGAAACGTATCTAGCTTTTATATATTTTTGCCAAAGACTTCGGGAAATTGTCGTGTCGAATTTGGTCGATAAATAAATATCCAAGCGAACTTTGGTTGGCGAAATTTGGAACATTATGACATATTTTCCCTGGAACGGCGTTTCGATAAATTCTGGATCTAGTGGATTCGGCAAAATCTCGGCGTTATCTGGTTTTTCCGTCCACAGCTCGTCAATAGATTCTTCGTCAACAATCGAGCCGTAAAGCAATGCAAAATGTTGCTTATTCAAAATAAATTCCGCAAAAACGTGCGACTCGTCCGTTTGAATTTCCAATCGACGCAGTGCTTTGACGGGCGTATTGTCGTCTGCTAATTTGTACAATCTAGCTATTTTCAGCACTGTTCGAGGTAATATTTTCACGCGATTTGCTCCTTATTTTCGAAGCCCCACGGCTTTTTGAACGCGGTACAAAGTTTCATTGGCGACGACATTCATGTCTTTTTCACTGGAAGCCAACTTCTCTTCAATCGCTTGCTCATCAACTGCCGCAAGCCGATTCTGGAAATTCTCCAAAAATTCCGCAACTTCGTCAGCCACGATTCGCTTGAAATCGCCATAACGATCCATTCCAAAGTACTCGTTGGCGGTCTGCTCCAGAGTAACTTCTCTGCCAGCGTCTTGGCGAACCAAAGTCAAAATCTCTAGCAAATTAGAAATTCCCGGCTGATTTTCCTTGTCGTATTGAACTTTGCCAATTGAATCTGTTGTTGCGCTCATTATTTTCTTATGTGCCGATTTTGGATCGTCAGAAAGGAAGATAATTCCCCTGCCGCTCTCATCAGATTTACTCATTTTCTTCGCTGGATTCGCGAGATCTTTAATCCTCAATCCTTGATCTTTTCCGAAGAATTGATGTTGCTGAATTACAGGTTTCGGCACGATAAATAGATCGACAAAGTTACAATAATTCATTCGCTCGCCAAACTTACGATTCATTCGCTCGGCAATATCACGCGTGAACTCCAAATGCTGAGTCTGGTCGTCGCCAACTGGCACGTAAGTCGCGCCGTAAAGTAGAATGTCGGCAGCCATCAGGACGGGATAGTTAAATAGTCCAACAGAAATACCTGTATGAACTACGTCCCACGCTTTCTGTCTACTAGTTGGTAGGCTTATTTTACTGTCAATCTCATCAAGAAATTTGTGTGATTTATCTTTAAACTGCGTCATCCGACCCATTTCGCCAAATCCAGTGAAGCAGTCCAGAATCCACGCCAGTTCACTGTGCGCTGGAATGCGACTTTGGCGGTAAAGATGAATGGAAGGGTTGTCCAGTGGCAATCCGGCGGCGGTATAAACTCGCGCGTTGTTCAGAATGCTGTCGTATAATTTACTGTGGTCAATTGGCGTCGTAAAACTGTGAAGGTCTGGGATGAATAGATTGATATCATATTCGTCCGAGCGACGTTTCGCCATGTTGATGATTGGCAAAATAGCCCCAAAGTAATTACCTATGTGGATGTTGTTGTTGGCGCGCACGCCAGTGAGGATGATGGGTTTTGATGGTTTCATTAAGTATATTATAACATTATTCGATCGTTAAGTAATGGGATGATATTCTCTTTCTAGTTTAACTTAGCTATTGATCTGTAATTTTTAAAGACTTTTTGTATACGGACTCTATGTCTTTTTTTATCTTTCGTAGGGATGATACATCACTGTCCTGGGATGTTGCTATGCCATCAAAGTTACTTGCTAAATCATCCCAGTCAATTGCTGGATAGTCAACTTTATCACAGTTAGTTAATCGCGCCATTGCAAAACATAACGAGCTAAGAGACTCCGCCACCTCATATTTATCTAGCGAATTTCGGTAAAGGTCTATTATTTCACGAGCAATGACAGCCTGTTGAATGTAGTTGTTGTCAACTTTCATGTGTCTATTATGTTTAATATTGATAAGTATACGTTAACTAACGTTATTTTGCAGATTTCTAATGCTCGTGTCGTACGGAATTTTCCATAATTTGCCGTCAATGTTCAGGTTTTTCAGAAAATTGCACATTTGCTGCTGAATATTTTTTACGACGGCACTGTCTTCGGTCAAAACCTCCAGTTCAATAAATAACCCCAATCCAGCAACTTCGTCGATGCAGATCGTATAGTCCTCAGTCTTTGACTCAAGGCGGATTTTATCAACCGTAACGACTTTTTGCCAGCCTAATGCCGTGAGCATTTGGCGCGCCGCATTTCCGTCATCAACTACAAATTCATATTCATCAGACACTAGCTTTGTCTGTCCCTCGGCCTTCAGCGTCATCAAGCTCCGCTGCAGCTCACCAGTTTCCGGATTAAGAACATCGCGCACTCGCATAATTTTCGATCCAGGAACAATTGGCGCGTCAACTTGTTCGGGCAATAGAAAAACCGTATCAATTTGGCGTTTGCTTGAGATGGGCGCGATGAATTGGTCTTTAAGAATGGCGAGAAGATCGCTCTGCGTCATGTCACCCGATATCTTAAATTTGGACTCTACTTCAATCATAAGCTTCCTCGTTTGGATTTTGCTATAAGATGACTCGTTTTTGGTGAATATTCTCCCGCCAAATGCTCTTTCATAATTTCCGACAACTTCTTTGCATATTTATCAGTTATTTCATGCCGCTGAGTTGCCATTGACGTATGAGTGATGTTGTTATGGTCTTTTGCCAATTTCTTCAGGTTTCTCTCGACAATCAGCGGATCGAGTTTTCCAGACAAAATAGCAATCGGAAGAGTGAGCTTAGCAATGTCATTCATTGTCGTCTGATTGATAATCGCAGTATTCAGGGCGATTAAAAACGACTCGGAGGTAACTTCATCAGCCTTAAATCCAGCGTCAGGCCAAATATTGTGCCGATCAGCGAATTGCAAAAAACGTTTCGAGCTGCGCGGATGGCTATTGAAAAACTCATAAAGCGCACGCAAAATCTTCTCTGGATGATGATTTTTTTCGTCAACCCTCGGATAATATATCGGCGGACTACACAAAATCAGCGACTTGCTTAATTTCGGATATTGCTTGGCGAGCTCTACGGCAGCCAGCGAGCCCATAGAATGACCGATGATAATATCGACGTGATTTATGAATTCCCTGCGCAAAGTGGCGACGATGCTTGCGGCTTGGTCATGGGCGTTGTAGGATTTCCAATCAGGCTTGGGCGAATTGCCAAATCCCAGCATGTCAATTGCTATAACTCGCGTGTCCTTCGGCAAATATGGCTCCAGCGGCATCCATGTTCGCCACGAAGTTCCCAGTCCATGAATAAGTAAGATCGTCGCTTTCGGTTTTTCCGGACGAGAAAAATAATGCACGTTCAATGCATACGGAATCCGTAACCAGCGATGGATAATCTTGTCCAACATATTTTTAGTATACTATGAAAATACTCCGCCTGCATGTGAAACGGAGTATTTTGTGATAGCCTTTTCTGTACTAACGCTTAGAGAATTGTTCGCGCTTACGAGCAGAACGAAGACCGTACTTCTTGCGCTCTTTCTCGCGTGGGTCACGTTTCAATAGCTCAGCCTTCTTCAGAACTGGACGCAGGTCGGCGTGAGCTGCAGTCAAAGCCTTTGCAATGCCAAGCTTGATAGCGTCAACTTGACCAGCCAGACCGCCACCTTTAACTAGAATAGTAACGTCGAATTCTTTTTGCTTGCTGACAATTGCAAGTGGGTCGGTTACTTCTGCTAGTAAGGTTTTGTTGCCGTCCAGGTACTCAGCGGCAGGTTTGCCGTTGATAGTGATAGTACCTTTGCCAGGAAGTAGGCGAACGCTTGCTGAAGCACTCTTGCGTCGACCTAAGCCGTAGAAATAAGTATCAGCAGCCATATTACTTTACCTCAACTTTCTCTGGTGTTTGTGCTGTGTGAGCATGGTCGCTACCAGCAAAAATGCGTAGACGCTTTAGGCGCTCTGCTTGCAATTTGTTCTTTGGCAACATACCTTTAACAGCTTCTTCAATAATTCGCTCTGGGTGGCGTTCGCGCATTTCTTTGAATTGCGTTTCCTTAATTCCACCCGGGAAACCACTGTGGCGATAGTAATACTTATCAGTTTCCTTGTATCCAGTAACAACTGTTTGCGCAGCATTGATAACAACTACGTAGTCGCCACCGTCAATGTGAGGAGTGTAAGTTGGCTTGTATTTACCAGTCAAATGCTTGGCAATTTCTGTAGCCAAACGTCCAAGTGGCAATTCGCTAGCGTCAAACAATACCCAACGGCGAGAAACTTCAGATGGTTTTTGTGAATAAGTCTTCATCTTATTTTCCTTCCTTTGGCATTGGTTTAATATCGTCAACAAACTCGATGATCGCCATTTGAGCGCCGTCGCCGACTCGCAAACGTGTTCGTTCAACGCGAACGTGTCCGCTGGTTCGACCACTTAGCTGTGGTGCGATTTCATCAACTAGTTTGTAAGCAGCGGCGCGTGTGCTTAATGCTGCAATCACCTGACGTCGGCTTGCTAGGTCGCCCTTTTTAGCCTTGGTGATGATTTTTTCAATGTGACGCTTTAGTTCCTTAGCCTTTGGCAAGGTGGTCTCGATCTTTCCGTACTCAACCAAGCTGGTAGCCAGACCTTTGAGTAGGGCTCGTCGCTGATCACGCTCGCGGCCGAACTTGCGCCCTTGATATCCGTGTCTATGCATAGTTAAAACTCCAACTCCGCCATCTTGTCACGTACTTCGTCTAGTGCCTTTGAACCGAAACCTTTCAATTCTCGCAAATCTTGCTCAGTCAAAGTTACCAAATCGCGAATAGTGCGGATTTCATTGTTAATTAGCGCGTTCGTCGTGCGGGCGCTTAAGTTTAGCTCTTCGATTGGCATTGCTAGCTCTGACTCTTCGTCTTCCTTAGCTGCGCCAAGTGCTGGCGCGCCAGTTACCATCGTGTTGCCAGCCAAAGCTGTGTATTGGTTGACGAGAATCGCTGCTGCTTCTTCGAACGCCTCACGAGGTGTGATTGTACCGTTAGTTTCAACAGTGATTGCCAATTTATCCAAGTTCGTTTCCTGACCAACACGAGTTGAGTCGACTTTGTAGCGAACGCGCAGAACTGGCGAGTACATTGCGTCGATAGCAATCATGTCGCTGTGCAAACGCTTTTCGCTTGACTCTTCAATTGTCTGGTAACCGCAACCTGCCTCAACTACCAAATCCATAACCAAATGCTTGTTTGGGTCGTCGATTGTAGCAATTACTTGCTCTGGGTTAACAACTTCAACGTCAGCATTAGTTTTAATGTCAGCGGCAGTTACTTCGCCAGCGCCAGTTTTCTCAATGCGCAGTTCAACTGGATCGTCAGTAAATACGCGCAGGTGAACGTTTTTCAAGTTCAACATAATGTCGACAACATCTTCTTTGATGCCCTCAACAGTGGTAAACTCGTGAGTTGCGCCCTCAATCCTGAAAGCTACAACCGCGCCACCACGAACGCTTGACAATAGAACGCGTCGCAATGAGTTACCAAGAGTATTACCGTAGCCTGGGTGAAGTGGCTCGATTAGAAAAGTAGCACTGGTTTCTGAAATATCATCAACGCTCGCGAGTGCTGGATTGTAAATTGCTTTTGCCATAATTCTTCCCTAACCCTTCTTTTATCGTGAGTAATACTCAACAATTAATTGCTCGTTGATGTCAGCTTCTGCTTCCTCGCGCTTTGGCAAACCAGTTACTTCAATCTTCAGCTTCTTGCTATCAGCTTTTAGCCAACTTAGTGGGCCTTGGACTGAATTGTTGATTACATCGTCAATTCGCGTAAAGTACTCTGACTTGGTACTCTTTGGACGAACCGTGATGACATCGCCGGCTTTAACGCGAATCGATGGAATATCGACGCGTCGGCCGTTCAATTCAAAATGTCCGTGGCTAACTAGTTGACGAGCTGCGCGGCGTGATACGGCAAATCCAGAACGATAAACAACGTTATCCAAACGGCGCTCTAATAGCTTCAGCAAGTTTTCGCCCGCCAAACCTTCTTGGGCGCGTGTTGCTTCGTCCATCAAGCGAGCAAACTGCTTTTCAACTAGGCCGTACAAGCGACGAACCTTCTGCTTTTCACGAAGCTGCGTAGCATATAGACTTGGCTTATTCTGTCGACCATGTGCGTGTTGACCTGGAATGCCAGATTTCTTCGCCAAAATTTTATGTGCTTTTGGATGAAGCGCATAACCTTCGCGGCGGCTTTGCTTGACAATTGGTGAATTATCTCGTGCCATAATTATGCCCTCCGTGCCTTTCGTGGACGAACACCGCCGTGAGGCACGCCAGTTACGTCCTTAATGCTTTCTACTGAGATGTCGAAAGCGCTGACCGCACGGATAGCGGCGTCACGACCCAGGCCGACACCTTTCACGAAAACGTCAACAGATTTCAAGCCGTATTGAGTTTTCGCAGCTTCAGCAGCTTTTTCAGCAGCAACCTGTGAAGCATAGGCTGTACCTTTTTTGCTTCCACGGAAACCACATGCGCCAGCTGATGAAGCGGTTAGTACGTTACCCTTCTTGTCGGAAAAAGTAACGATAGTATTGTTAAATGTTGCCTGAATGTGCAGCTGACCAGCTGGGACTGATCGGCGCTGCTTCTTCTTGGTAGATTTTGCGTCTGCCATTTCTTAGTCCTTTCTTTAGGTCTTACTTGCTGCTTTTGGTTGTGTACCGCCCACGGCGATGGCGCGACCCTTGCGAGTTCGTGCATTCGTACGAGTCCGCTGTCCGCGTGTTGGCAGTCCTGCTTTGTGGCGAAGACCGCGATAGGCGTTGATATCCTTCAAGCGCTTAATATTATTTGCCACCAAGCGCTGGAGATCACCTTCAACGGTGTATTCGCTGTCAATAATTTCGCGAATCTTGTTTTCTTCAGCCTCGGTGAGATCTTTCACCCGAGTGGTCGGCTCAATTTTAGCCGCCGCAAGGATGCTCGAAGCGTGCTTTGGCCCAATACCGTAAATATAGGTGAGCGCAATTTGCACCTGCTTCTCTGTTGGGATAACTACCCCAGCAATTCGAGCCATGCTTAACCCTGCCTTTGCTTATTCTTAGGTTTTTTCTTGTTGATGATATATAGTCGGCCTTTGCGGCGAACGAACTTATCATCGGGACTGATTTTTTTCACACCTGCACGAACTTTCATAGAGTGTTTAAATCTCCCTTCCCGAGTAAACCCGAGATTACCGTTAATATTTAACTACCGACCTTGAGATCGATCGTCACGTAGGCGGAAGCTGATTCGTCCCTTTGTAAGATCGTAAGGGGTCATCTCAACCTCAACCTTATCACCAGGCACCAGACGAATATAATGCTTGCGCATTCGTCCTGAAATGTGCGCGATGATACTATGGCCATTCTCCAGTTCCACCTTAAATTGAGTATTAGGCAGTGCTTCCACTACCTTTCCTACCATTTTGATGACTTCCTTTTGACTCGCCATAAGTTACAGTTGTCAATTATACAGTACTAAACACAGTTTGACAAGGGTTTTCGCCGTAAATTTAAGTGCTATAATTGTACTATCAAATTTAACATAAGGATTTTTATGGCAAGCAAGAAAAAACCGGCAAACTTTAAGGTTACAAAATCGAAGAATGAGATAATGACCGCAGCGCTAATCGGTCTGGTGACGGCTTTGATAGTGATAGTTATTGGCGTAATTTTACTACACGCCAACCAAACTTCTGACAAGACATTTCAAACAGCGGAAAAGGTTGATAATGGATCTGTGAACTTGGGGTCTTTGGTCTTTCGAATTGAAGGAGACAAAGCGGTTGTTCGCAACGATTCAGCCACGCAAGAGATTCGCGATTTTCTGAAGGCAGAAGTGAAGAAGTCAGGTTGTAAGGACAATAACGGCGTAGCTGTGGTAATCGCCCATTCTCAAGATGAGAAACAATTGTTATTGGGCTATGGTTGCGGCAATTCTGCGGCACGAATGTTTGCAGTTAAGCAAGACGGCGGATGGAAAGCGATTTCCCCAACCAACCAATTTAATTCGTTCGACATTCCGAGCTGTAAGATGGTTGATGAAAATAACATTAGTAATGAAATTGCGCCAGTCTGCCAAAATGAGAAAAAAGTTGGCGACAATTTATCTTACGATTACAAAATACGATAATCCATTCACAAAAAGAATTCCCCGCTTTTCGGCGGGGATTTTTAATGTCAATTATTTTCTCTTAAACAAACGACGCTTCTTATTCTTCTTTTTATCGCTATCAAGCAGCTCGTCTGGGTCAAAGTCGTCATATGTAACCATCAGCGCACGAGAGTTGACTTGTCGCAGAGTTTCAAGGGCAACAGATACGATAATCAATATTCCAGTACCGCCGATTGACAAGCGCAAACCTTGCAATCCTGTCAAATTGTACGTGAGATATTCCGCAACGAATGGCAGAATAGCCACGATTCCTAGGACAATTGAGCCGAACAAAATCAAGCGATTGACAGTCCTCATAAGGTATTTTTCAGTCTGAGCGCCCGGACGTACGCCTTCAATAAATCCGCCTTGCTTCTGCAGATTTTCGGCAATTTCGTTAGCGTTAAAGACGATTCCAGTGTAGAAATATGTAAAGGCAATAACCAAGATGAAGTATAGCGTTGGATAAATAAATGCCTCAGCCGTGCTTCCTGTGAACGAGCCCGCGTTTGGAGCCTGGAACCAGGTGATCAATTTGTTGGCGGTCGGCAGAAGGTTGGCGTTACCAGACGCTTTCATAACTTGACCAACGAATTGCGGCAAGCTTAGGAATGCAACCGCGAAGATGACCGGAATAACTCCCGCAGCAATCAGCTTAACCGGCAAAATACTCTTTACATCGCCGTAATTACTATTTCCGTGAACGCGCTTTGCGTAGTTAATCGTGATAACTCGCTGAGCTTCGTTGATTTTAACTAGGAAATAAAGGACGATAAGTCCGGCGATTGACATGATTAATATCGTCCAGAACATAACTGGGTTTACAGGGAGAGTGAACCAGTTGAAGACGTTTAAGCTGCCAGATGAAGTATTGAACAGCGAGGAGATTAATGACGCGAGCATTTGCGGTAATTGGCTGATGATACCAGCGAAGATTACGATAGAAATACCGTTGCCGATTCCCTGCTCAGTGATCAACTCGCCGAGCCACATCAGAAGAACAGAGCCTGCCGTCATTGAAGTGATTGAAACGATCCATTCCATCATCGTAGGGTCGGCTAATGTCGTGCTGCCGCCTTGAAGAACTGTTTGCCTTAAGATGAAGATGAAAGCGATTGACTGGACAATAGCAAGCGGCACGGTAATAACACGCGTCCATTGCTGAATTTTTCGACGTCCAGATTCGCCGTCTTTGTGTAGCTCCTCAAGCCTTGGAATAGCTTTGGTCAGAAGCTGAATGATAATACTGGCGGTAATGAATGGGCTGAGTCCAACCAGCACCAGAGAGAAGCTCGACAACGCGCCACCAGATAGCAAGTTCAAAATTCCACCGAGGTCAGATTGCCCAAGCACTGACGAAATCGCGTTACGCAGTTGTGTTGGTTCCGCCAACGGCACTGGAATGTGTGCCAATAATCGATAAACAACGATTATTCCCACGACAATAAATAGTCGTTTTTGCATATCTTTATTTTTCAGTGAGCGAAAAATTATTCTCCAATTCATGTTTTAGCCCCTCATAGTCACTAACAATTCTTAACTCTGTTAATTATACATTACCTTAGCGGATATTTCCATACTAAAAACACAAAAGCGTATGCGTTATAATTGAGTCAATAACATAACGTAAACGAGGTATTATATGCAACAGCAACCTGAAATCCCATCAACTCCACCAATTACGCCACCACCAAACCCAGAATTTCCCCAAAATTATCCACCAAAGAAAAGTAAATTGTGGCTATGGGTTACACTGGCAATTGTGGGAGTGCTGGCGACAATCGGAATAGTGCTAGCAATTGTTCTTGTGTCAAATAAAACCGCTCCTTCAAAAGACACGAATATTTCGCGCAAAGAGGCGATCAAACCTAAGGACGAGAAGAAAAGCGAAGACAAAGAACAGAATTTAGCTAAATCAAATTCAAAATGTTTGACGTCTGCTGATTTTCGAAAAGCCGGCTATGGCCATATGAAAGACGGCTCTTTTACGCTTAGCGACGGTAAATATAATTTTAAAAATGTTTTCTTCAATGCAGATTCGACGCAATATACATATGAAGGAGTTACTGTTGACGAACTGGCTAAACTGGGGTCGCTATATAAATCAAATAGTCAAAAGGAATTTTCAATTGAGCTGGTCGGTCAGACGTATGAAAGTTCAAAGACAAGCGCTGGCACAAAATTAGCCATGGAGCGTGCCGATAAAGTCAAGCAAGGTTTAGTTTCGCAAGGTTTTCCTGAGAATAAGATTATTATCTCTGAGCCAAAAATCGCCAATCACGACAGTAGCGATGACACTGCCGACAGGAATGTGACTATTTATCTAGTCGTGCCGCAAGAATGTAGCGAAAAATAGTCCAAAAATCAGGGCAAAAGAAAATCCCCTTCTCTTCCGAAGGGGATTTATCGTTACCGAGAAAGATTATTTCTCCTCAGCTTCTTTCGCGCTTTGGCGTATAGGTGTAGCTACTTTCTCAAATGAGCCACCGGCTTTTTCGATAGCAGCAACAACTGAAGCTGAGGCGGCTTGTACTTTCAAGTCAATCTTAGCCTTCAATTCACCACGAGCAATCACCTTGACCGTGTGGAAAGGAGTTGCAATGTAGCCTTCAGTGAACAACAAAGCATTGTCAACAGTCTTGCCGTCAAATGCGTTCAAGTGATCCATGTACACAACTTGAGCTGGAGTTCGCAAACTCTTGAATCCGCGAGCCTTTGGCACAGCTTGAGCTAGTGGACGCTGACCACCCTGGAACATTACGCGAAGCTTCTTACCTGTTCGGGCGTTCTGACCTTTAGTACCGCGACCAGCAGTTTTACCTTGACCGGCAGCAATACCGCGACCAACGCGCTTTTTATTCTTGTTTGCTGAAACTTGGAGATCATTGTACTTCATTATTTAGCCTCCTTTTTAGCAACCTTTTTTACAGGCTGAGCGCTTAGCCATTGATCGCGTGGAACTAATGACTTTAGAGCTTCGATAGTCGCGTAAGCGATGTTAACCTTGTTGGTTGATCCGAGAGATTTGGTCAATAGGTTACGAACACCTGTTACGCCGATAATCTGACGAACTACACCACCAGCGATAATACCTGTACCAGGAGCGGCTGGCTTGATCAATACGCGTGCGCCAGAGAATTTAACTTCGCTGTCGTGCGGAATTGTCTCACCGTTTAATGGCAATGTAATCAAGTGCTTTTTAGCGACTGACGTAGCCTTAGCAACTGCAGCTTGAACGTCTGCACCCTTGGCAACACCAACACCAACTTTATCTTTGCGGTTACCAACAACCACCAAAGCCTTAAATCGGAAACGGCGACCACCTTTAACCACGCGAGAAACGCGGTCAATGTTGATTACCAACTCTTCAAACTCTTTTGGTGCGTCATCGCGCACATTTCGCCGGTCATCGCGGCGACCACCACGTGGATTTCGAGGTCGACGACCTTCTGCACGTGGGGTAGTATTTGCAGCTTGCTCTGCCATACTAGAACTCCAATCCTTCTTGGCGCGCAGCATCAGCCAAAGCCTTTAGGCGGCCAGCGTATTGACGACCATTGCGGTCAAACACTACTGCGCTAATCTTAATTTTCTTTGCTTTCTTAGCAATTTCAGTACCGATAGCAGCACTTTTTTCAGTCATCGTGCCAGTCGCTTTTGTGCCAACTGTAGTTGCTGCAGCCAATGTTTTACCAGCCACATCGTCAATCAATTGCGCGCTAACGTGCAAATTGCTAATAGTAACTGTCAAGCGTGGGCGCTCTGCCGTACCTGAAACCTTAGCGCGAACGCGGTTTTTGCGAAGAGCGCGGTTGAGTAGCTTCTTATTTTCAGCCATGATTACTTACCTGTCTTTCCTGCTTTACGCAAAATCTGCTCGTCGACGTACTTGATACCCTTGCCCTTGTATGGTTCAGGCTTCTTCAATGCGCGGATTTCCGCTGCAACTTGGCCGACTTGTTGTTTATTGATACCGCTAACAACGATAATCATTTTTTCGTTGGTAACAGTTACGCCTTCTGGGGCTTTGTATTTGACTGGATGTGAAAATCCAAGTGCCATTTCTAGCTCGTTGTTGCTTGAGCTAACACGGAAACCGACACCGTTAACCTCTAGGCGTTTTTCATAACCTTTGGTTACACCGATTACCATGTTGTTGATTAGCGCGCGCATCAGACCATGCTGACTACGGGCTACTTTGGACTCGTCCTTAGGATGTACCGTGACTTGTCCGTCTTCGACTTTCACCTCAACTGCTGGTGTGATGAATTGCTTCAATTCACCCTTTGGTCCTTTAACGACCACATCACCAGAGTCAACCGTGATTGTCACACCGGCCGGAATAATCACCGGCAGTTTTCCGATTCGACTCAGACTCATTACTCACCTTTCGTGTGATTTGATATTAACCCTGGTATTTTAGCATAGATTAGGGGTGAAATGCAAGGTTTTTTGAGCGTTATACCTAGTTGCCGTACGGGATAAGCAGAATGACTGCCAAAATAGCGAAAGTGACGTAAGTTGATAATGCTGCTTTGGTCAAATACGGCTCTTTCATATCGTAGATTTTACGCACTTCGTAATAATCCCATAGCCGCCAACCAGAGATCATTAAAAGAATGCCAGCGAAGATGCTTAAATAGCCGCTGACATCGATATGCCAAAGAAAGTTTGGTGCATCAATTAGAGAGATGAGCATAGCCACTCCCACCGTCGACCAAAAGCGTATCTGGGGTTTTCGCCCGACAGCAATAAAGCAGGCAGCGGCGACCATAATTAACTCAACGAGAGGGTTTCCCGTAAATAGCACCTGAACATAATAACTGGGGATTGATAACAAAAAAGGTAAAAAATCAACGGCTAAGACGTCTTTAGCAGTTATTTCTGCTTGGTTTGATGTTTTTGTCATATGGAGGAAGCTACGCATATGTTTACAGTATAGCAAAATATATTGACATCAAGATCTGTATTAGACGAAGCTAGTTAATCTGGGGCATAAAAAATAAACGCCCTGCACAAGAGGGCGTTTATTTTGTTTATTGCGATGTTTAATACACCTTCAACAACAACTCGCCGCCAGAGCTTGATCAACCGGCGTCTGTATATGACTTTCATCAATTGAATACTCCAGAACGCATTCACGAAAAAGATCGTCAGACTCTTTACTGTATTTTATATACGAAGTACGAAAAAGCGTATTAACAGAGCTCTCATCGTGAGCCTTACGATACGCCATATCAATTTGCTTACACCACGGAGAAATCTGAACTTCGCGTAGCTTTTTACTCAGTTCACTTCGGTCAACTTCTACTATACTTCGATTCATTTCTATTCCGCACTCGCTAGCAGCCCTCAAAATATCATCTTCTGGAATGACTAATTTATCAAACTCTCGCAGTGCCTTATCGTATGTCTTTTTCGCTTCTGGGCTATATAATTCAGCATCCATAAAACAAATGTCGCCATAAGTTTTTGCAGACAGTATGATATCGCTCAGAACAAAGAGCTCATTGTCTTGAAGACACTTCAAAACGTATTGAGCTAATAAATGTTCATAAATATGAGCGATTAGCCCGTCGTTATCGGCTGTTTTGTATATGGATGAAATTATCATTGCTTGGTTCGATGATATTATAATGTCGTCAAATTAGCAATTTTTCGATATTTATGATAATTGGTATAATCATACTCAATGATAGCAACTATACTTTTCGCCACCAAAAACCCAGGCAAATACGCAGAATTTGTCTCCGCGTTTCATAAATTCTCTCCGCAGATGCCAATTATTTCGTTGGCAGATTTAGATTATCAAATACCTGACTGCATAGAGACAGGCACAACATTTGAGCAAAACGCCCTACTGAAAGCACGACACGCAAGGAATCATTTGCATAGAAATGACAAAAACCTGATAATTATCGCCGATGATTCTGGAATGGAAATTGAGGCCTTAAATGGCGAGCCTGGCGTATTTACAAGACGCTGGGATGGTCACGAGATGAGCGATCAAGAAATCGTAGATTATTGCCTGAAGAAGCTTGAAGATAAAACAAACAGGCGAGCGCAATACACAACGTGTCTTGTAGCAAACTTCCCTGACGGTCGTGAGGAAGTGATTTTTGGGAAAAATTCTGGTGTTATCTTAACTGAGCCACGTGAGGAATCACGACTCAAAGGCATGCCGTTTCGGGAATTATTTTTCGTACCCGAGCTTAATATGATGTTTCACGAAGTGCGCGAACTGCCGAAATTAAAGCGTAATGGATATTCACTCGGGCATGAAGTTGCAGTCGAAAAATGCGCTAATGTGATACAGGAAAATTTATTTGACTCTGTATAGCAGCTTTCAACTCTGCGCTTTCGTTTGCCCATGGAATGTGTTGCGTGAGTTCATCAACTGTTACAAATTTAGCATACCGTATCTGCTCTTCCTGTATTTGCTCTTCGTCCTCGTTCTGTTGATGTAAGATATACTCATCAGCATTCTTATTAAGTTTCAGGCTAACCCGAAGTTGTAAGTACTCGTCATCATTTTTTAAGTTATCTGTCTCCAAGATATCGTAATAGCCAAAGAACTTATACTGACTAGACACGCTGTCTGTATTGATTCCCGTCTCTTCTTCTACTTCACGTACGATGGTTTGCAAGTAGGTCTCGTGTTTATTTGGTTTTCCACCGGGCAGCTGCCACTTTCGACCATCTTTAGAGACGATGACTATTTTATTATCGTAAGTAAAAAGCCAAGCATATACCTGTTTTACCGGAAGAGTCTGATCTTCTGGGCGAATTTCTTTACCGCCCTTCCAAGTGCGTGCCTTAATAGTTTTTCTTATGGCGTCCATGATATCTCCTAAATTTATTGCCCGAGCCAGTCTAATCTATTATACTTTATATCCCCAGGCGTCAGGAAGTGTCCTACGTTTTCTTTTATAGCACAGAGCAGCATGAGAGTGTCTTCAATGCTGTCTGCCGTATGGAAAGCATAGAAATATTTCTCTCGAGAGTACTATCGGTCAATTTGATATATCTTTGAAAGACTGCCAATCAGCGTAGAATCTAGCTTTTCTTGCTTGATTTCATGAATATCGAAATAGTTAAAGTTTGAAACTTCATCTGTTTTACGAGGTGTCGTTAATAGAGTTACTTTGTAGGCAATAATCAAAACGGGGTCGTCGAATTTTGTATTCCAAGTTGGAATAATCAAGGGATTTTCTGCAGCGACTTCGATATCTGTCTCTAGTTCTTCCAGAAACTCTCGCTTCAACGCTTCTGTAATATCCTCACCATGTTCCAGCCCACCGCCAGGAAGATCCCATGAGTCACTTCTCTCTTGAACGAACAACAGTCTGATAAAAGTTTATCATAAAAAATAAACGCCCTGCAATGAGGACGTTTATTTGACTTGCGTGAGGCTTAGTAAACCTTCAACAACAAAATAACATAATCAATCTTTTTGAACAACTCGTCATGTATTAATGTTTCATTAAAATTTTTTATTAACGATATGCTATCTCCTTTTCTTTGCCATGATTTTGCCTTAAAGCTGTCAAATACTTTTCAAAATATTCATATTTATGTTTAGAATTATACTGCATTATAAATCTCGGATGTTCCAAAGGTATGATTTCGTCAAAAAAATTATATTTTTTGTTTATTTTAGATAAAAATGTATAATTATCTCCACTTCCTATGCAATAACACACAGAAGTATCGATTCCAAAATCAATTTGCGCCTGTATTGAACTAACGATCAAAGAATACAATGTTTCTTGCAATTTTTTACTATCATAATAATTACAGTTAACCTCATTTCCCTTTGAATTGGTTCTAGCTATACCAACAGGACAGACAAAATTCATATAAAAATCCGAATAAAACTTTTTGCATCCACCATATTTT
This sequence comes from Candidatus Nanosynbacter sp. TM7-008, assembly GCF_022828245.2. Lineage (NCBI taxonomy): Bacteria > Bacillati > Minisyncoccota > Nanosynbacteria > Nanosynbacterales > Nanosynbacteraceae > Nanosynbacter > Candidatus Nanosynbacter sp. TM7-008. The sequence goes on from NZ_CP157587.1 coordinate 381,445, forward strand.
TCAATTACATCATATAAAAACCCTGAAGATGATTTGTTAATATAAAACTTATCAATCAAAATACCAGTTTCTTTTTGAAGATGTTCCGCATCCTCAAATGACACCCCTGTAACGGCTGTTCCTCGACGTGCTGGTGAACTTCCTAATATTATACGACGTTTATTACAATCATTGTAAAACCTTTTGTAGAACGTTGTTGAAATCTCATTTGCTATTTCTTTTTGACTTCCATTAAACGGATTTATAATTTTAAAACCATCCGGCAATTCCATTGATATTTTAGATAATTTTTTATTAAATTCTATTACTTTCTGGCCGAATGTTTTTTGTTCAATCATTTAGTACATCCTTTTAAAATTTAACATCATTAAATTCTGTTCCTGGAATTATATATTGATCCTCTGGGCGTAAAAAGCCATTTGCAATAGAGATAATTATACTACTACCATTCTTAACACTACAAACTTTTTAGAGTGAATATGATTTAAAGACATAAAAATAAGAACCTTTCAGATCTCATCATATTTACTCTTCAAACTGCTTGTGTTTACTAAAATTTTCCGAACAGTTATTTTATCAATTTCTTAACTTTTTCTGCATATTCATTTGGATGATTAATACTTAAGTCTCCATGATAATAACCACTTAATATTTCTAATTCACTATTAATTAATTCATCGTGTATTATTTTTGCAGATTTAATCATAATTGGTCTTTCTTTACTTCCTACTATCACTATTGATTTTGATTTGTTGGTTTTTATATTCTTAAGATGATAATTGGAATTAGCTTTTAAAAATGAAATCATATTATCTTTTGTTATATTAGAACTATCAATATAATACTTATCAAATAATTCTTCTTTTATTTTTAAACTTTTAAATTGAAGTTTAGAAAACCACTTTTTATTTATAAGTCCATAAGACATATTAATTGATGATTCTATAAGTTTATTTGTCATTTTCATTGGGCACACTAAAGCACTTTCAATTATTGTATATTCACATATATTGTCTCTTTTTGACAATATATCTAATAAAATTTGTGCTCCTAATGAAAGTCCTCCTATAAGTTTAACATTTCCGTTATAATTATTATCAATATATTCAATTATTTCATTTGCATTACTTTCAATAGAAGTAAAATCTCTATCACTTCCTGAATGACCATCTAATATTGGTAATATTACATGATAATTACTTTTTAATATTTCTGACACTTCTTCATAATTCCACCATGATAATCCACCACCATGTAATAACATAATAATATCTTTATTAGATTTTCCATATTCTTTAACTATCATAAAATCACCCCTTAGTTAAATTATACTATCTCTGTGTAGATAGATATAAAAATAAACGCCCTGCAATGAGGACGTTTATTTGATTTGCGCGAGGCTTAGTAAACCTTCAACAACAATTCACCACCAAGTTTAGCCTTGGCTGCTTCGGCACCAGTCATGACACCTTTTGATGTTGAGATAAGTACCAAACCGCGGCCGCTCTTTACCTTTGGAATCTCGCTAGCGCCGACGTAAACGCGACGACCAGGTTTTGAGATACGGGTAATTTCGTTGATAGTGCTGTTAGTTCCTTTTTCATTGATAGTAACTACCAACACGCCACGAGGTTTAGCATCTTCCAATTTGACATCTGCCAAGTAGCCGTTTTTGACTAATTGTTCAGCGATGACTTTCTTCATCTTGCTGGACGGAACACGAACTTCCGTTTTGCCAACCAATTTCGCATTACGGATGCGAGTCAGAAGGTCGGCGATTGGGTCTGTAGTTTGCATAGACATATTCTAATCTCCTTTCCTTCTTACCAACTACTCTTTGTTATGCCTGGGATTTCACCCTTGGCTGCTTTTTCGCGGAAATTGATACGACTCAAGCCGAATTGGCGCATGTAGCCGCGTGGGCGACCAGAGATGCTATCACGGTTCTTGTGCCTGGTTGGGCTAGAATTGCGAGGCAATTTTTGCAAACCATCGAGGTCGCCAAGTTCTTTCAACTCAGCACGCTTGGCTGCAAACTTGGCAATCATCTTCATACGCTTCTTATCACGAGCGACCATTGATTTCTTAGCCATTACTTGACGCCTCCTTTCTTCTCAAACGGCATGCCGAATTTTTCTAGCAATGCCTTAGAAGCTTCTTTGTTGCCGTTCTTGATAACAAATGTAATCTGCAAACCGTGCAAAACCTGAGTTTCCTCAAATGTCAATTCTGGGAAAATCGATTGCTCGGTGATGCCGAGATTATAATTGCCACCTTTATCAAACTTCAAGCCAACGCCGTGGAAGTCGCGAACACGAGGCAAAGCAACGTTAATCAAACGATCCATGAACTCGTACATACGAGCGCCGCGCAAAGTTACGCTAACACCAATTGGCGCGCCCATACCTTTACGAATACTAAATGTCGCGATTGATTTTTTGGCTCGTCGAGCCACTGGTGCTTGACCGGTAATTTTCTCGACAGTGTTTTTGACAATTTCAAAATGACGCTTGTCATCTTTCTTTTTGCCGGTACCAACGCTCACGACGATCTTTTCCAAAGCTGGCACTTCATGCACGTTCTTTAGATTCAATTCGGCTTGTAGTTCCTTAAGGTAAGTTCCTTGATACAAGGCTTTCAAGCGAGGAGCTGGCACGACAGTTTTCTTTTCTGCCATTATTTAATCTCCTTATTTTTTGCTTGACGAGCAACACGAGTTTTGCCGCCGTCAGCATTCTTTACTAAACCAACCCGACTGGTTTTGCCTGATTTCTCATCAACAACCAAAGCGACTTTGCTGATATCCATTGGTACGTGAATATCTTTTTTACCGCCTTTTGGATTGTACTGGCTTGGCTTAACGTGGCGATGTCCAGCACCAACACCTTCAACCAAAACAGTTTGGTCTTTTGTGTTAACTTTTAGAACTTTACCAGTTGTGCCTTTATTTTTACCAGCAATAATTTTTACGGTATCGTCTTTATGAATTCGAGCCATTAGAGTACCTCCGGAGCTAAGCTAACGATCTTCATGTAGCCCATATCGCGAAGTTCGCGTGGAACTGGACCGAAGACACGAGTAGCTTTTGGTTGCTTGTCATCGTTGATAATCACTACGGCGTTGTCGTCAAAACAGATTGTTGAGCCGTCTTTGCGATGAATTTGATCGCGAGTACGAACAACTACAGCTTTAACAACAGATTTTTTCTTAACGTTACCGGTTGGGCTAGCGTCTTTTACCGAGCAGACGATTACGTCGCCAACGCGAGCGTAACGGCGTCGTGTACCGCCAAGAACGCGGATACACAGAACTTCCCTAGCACCTGAGTTGTCGGCTACCTTAAGGCGAGATTCTTGTTGGATCATTTGTCGTCCTCCTTAGCCTCTTCCTTAGTTTCGCCAGAAACTTCGTCCTTTAGTTTGATAGAACCGCGAGACTTTTCAATCACCTTAACTAGAGTGAAACTCTTAGTCTTGGAAATTGGGCGAGTCTCTTCGATCTGCACCTTGTCGCCTTCACCTGCTTCGTTGGTTTCATCGTGAGCAGTGTATTTGCGAGTCACGGTGTACTGCTTGCCGTATAGCGGATGCGTTTCGCGGCTAGTGACCGTCACAGTGATGGTCTTGTCGCGCTTGGCACTCGTTACGACGCCAATCAATGTTCGTCGGGCCATTACTTGCTCTCCTTTGTATTATTAATTTGTGTCAGCAGGCGTGCAATTTCCTTTCGGAGTGAACGCAACGCTTTTGGATTAACTAATTCGCCAGCAGCGTGAGAACGTTTTGCTTGAAGTAAGTCGTTTCGCTTTTCAGCCAACTCCTTCTTCAAATCGTCAATCGTCTTAACAACTGCTGCTTTAACAGATTTCTTCGTTTCAGCCATTTATGCGTCCTCCCGCTTGATGAACTTACATTTGACTGGCAATTTGTGGCTAGCCAGACGCATTGCTTCGCGAGCAACTTCCTCTGAAACACCCTGCATCTCAAACAAAACAGTACCAGCCTTTACCTTAGCAACGAAGAACTCTGGGTTACCTTTACCGCCACCCATCTTCAAGCCAAGTGGCTTTCGGGTAACTGGAGTGTGAGGGAAGATTCGAATCCAAATCTTACCACCACGCTTGATGTAACGAGTCATCGCCTGACGAGCAGACTCGATTTGGCGGGAGTTGATGCGCTCATTTGATTGTGATTGCAATGCAAAGTCGCCGAACGCGATGTAATTGCCACGAGTTGCTTGACCGCGGTTTTTTCCAATACGCACTTTGCGGTGCTTAGTTTTCTTTGGTAACAGCATTTAGCGACTCCTTTCTCCCTTATAAATCCACACTTTCACGCCAATGATACCAGCTGGTGTCTGAGCGCGAGCACAGTGGAAGTCAATATCAGCGCGCAAGGTGTGTAGAGGCACTGAGCCTTCAATTACCTTTTCGCGACGTGCCATCTCAGCACCGTTCAAACGACCAGCCACCTCAATACGAATACCTTTAGCACCAGCATTCATGGTGTTTTGTGCGGTCATTTTAGTTGCACGGCGGAAGTTGATTCGGCGCTCCAATTGGCGAGCGATGTTCTCAGCTACCAATTTGGCTGCCAATTCTGGACGGCGAACTTCTTCAATGTTGATACGAACTGGCTGACCAGCAATCTTCTCAACTTGCTTCTTCAATTCGTTCACGCCAGCACCACCGCGACCGATAACAACACCAGCTTTTGCTGTGTGAATTGTAATCGTGATCAAGTTAGCGCTACGCTCAATCTCAATGCGATTGATAGTTGGGCGTGAGGCAAATTTCTTTTCAATCAACTCGCGGATCTCATGATCCTGACGAATCGCCTCTGCAAACTCTTTTTTATTGGCCGTAAACCAACGAGAGCTCCAGTTCTTATTGACCTGTAGGCGGAAGTTGATTGGATTCACTTTTTGACCCATTTACTTCTCCTCCTTTTTTGCTGCCGGTTTAGCGGCTTTTTTAGCTGCAGGCTTAGCAGTTTTTGCTTCTGCCTTAGCTTCGGCCTTTTTTGCAGGCGCTTTCTTTGGCTTCTCTGCTCCAGTTACTTCAACCAAAATATTTGAAGTCTTTTTCTGGAATGGCAAAGCGCGACCACGTGATGCAGGCTTAAAGCGGCGCAAGCGTGTGCCAACGGTAACGCTCAAAGTAGTAATTACCAAACTTTTTGCGTCCAAGCCGTGGTTATTGATGGCGTTTGCCTTAGCGCTTTCGATAGCCTTCTTAACTGGGCTAGCAGCGCGCTTTGGAACGTGCTCTAAGATAACTAGCGCATCAGCTACAGTACGACCTCGCACTAATGCTGCGACTAGACTAACCTTACGTGGTGCCTGATCAACACCTTTAGCGTAAGCACGGACAGTATAAGTTGTATCAGCCATGATTACTTCTTATCCTTTCCACCGTGTTTACGGAATTTACGAGTTGGGCTAAACTCACCGAGCTTATGACCAACCATGTTTTCGGTAATCAGCACTGGTACGTGCACTCTACCGTTGTGAACAGCAATCGTTCGACCAACCATCTCTGGTGTAATAGTCGAAGCGCGCGCCCACGTTTTGATAACGGTTCGATCGTCAAGGCTAAGAGCAGTAATTTTCTTTGCTAGCTTTACATCGACGAATGGACCTTTCTTTAATGAACGACTCATCGTGATTTACCTCTTCCTCTTCGCGTCGTGACGCGTGCGTACGATTAATTTATTCGAGCCTTTACGGCGACGAGTTCGATAACCTAATGTCAATTGACCCCAAGGAGTACGTGGTGCTTTACCAGTACCATGGCGACCACCGTCACCACCACCATGTGGGTGGTCTGCAGCGTTCATAACGACACCACGAACGGTTGGGCGAATACCCTTGCGACGTTTGCGACCAGCTGAACCGATCTTAACATTTTGATGCTGGACGTTACCGACTACACCGATAGCAGCAGTAGCTTCCAAGCGAACTTTACGAACTTCGCCAGATGGCAATTTGATAGTTGCATAGTTGCCTTCTTTTGCCATCAACTGAGCCTTAGCACCGGCGGCGCGCACCATTTGTGCACCTTTACCAGCGGTCAACTCAATAGCGTAAATCATCGTACCAACAGGAATAACTGACAGTGGCAAGCGGTTCGAAGCCTCAATTGGAGCTTCTTCGCCAGTTCGGATAGTTTTACCCTTAACCATTGAGGTGTCAGCTAGGATGTAGTGGTACAAATTGTACTGATCCTTAACTCGAGCAATACGAGCTGAGCGGTTTGGATCGTATTCGATTTCTTCAATCGTCAAGGTCAAGCCTGCTGGCAAATTGTGGTTCACCAAGCGGTAGTGACGACGAACGCCGCCTCCGCGATGACGAACAGTAATTCGACCTTGGTTGTTGCGACCGGCATTTTGCTTTTTAGCTTTAATCAGACTTTTAAGAGGTTTTCTTGTTGTAATGTCTGACAAATCCTGACTCGTCATGCCGCGACGAGCAGGAGTGGTTGGATTGTAAGCTTTCACTGGCATTACTTGGTCTCCTCCATCTGCTGCTCTACTGCGTCAAACACATCGAGCTTATCGCCTTCTTTCAGCGTCACGTAAGCCTTCTTCCAATCCTTGCGCGTTGTTGTGCCAGGATAACGATTTTTGCCTCGTGAGAAGCGTACAGCCTTGCCGTCTTGTACTAAGGTTTTAACCTTAACTACAGTAACGCCAAATTGCGCTTCTACGGCTGATTTGATTTCGTTCTTATTCAAGTTAAGTGGAACGCGTAGCACATATACACCATTGGCGCTCTGTGCGTAAGCCTTTTCACTAACGCGTGGGATAATAATCGTCTGTTTCATATTACGCTTCCTCCTTACTCAACCATGCAGTAATTACAGGTAGAGCTTTCGGTGTTATAACGATTGTATCCGCATTCAGAATGTGATAAACGCTTAGATAATTAGCGCGAACCACCAAAACGTTCTGAATATTGTTTGTAGCACACATAAGTTCTGGCGTCTTCTCATCTACAACGATCAGAACACGGCGCTCGAACTTATTGTCAGCTAGGAATGTTGCGACTTCCTTGGTCTTGCCAGTAGTCTTAACGTCTTTGATGACAATTTTCTTAGCTTCGTTAGCTACAGTCAAAGCTTGGCGAACTGCCACTTTCTTAGCAGTCTTTGACAATTTTTTAGTGTAGTTTTCGTTACCGCGTGGGCCAAATACTACACCACCGCCGCGCCAGATTGGGTTACGAGTTGAGCCGAAACGTGCTCGACCAGTTCCCTTTTGCTTCCATGGTTTTTTACCACCACCAGAAACTTCACCGCGCTGCTTGGTTGTAGCGCTAGCTAGGCGTGCGTTTGCCAAGTAGCTGTCATATGCCAATTTCAACAATTCGTGATTTGGCACTTCCACAGCAAAAATGTCTTTAGGAAGTTTGGTTGAATCTGCCATTACTTGTTACCTCCTAAAATAATCAGCCCCTTTCGTGGTCCAGGAACAGCGCCCTTAACCCCGATTAGATTGGTCTCTGGATCAACATATGCCACTTCCAAGTTCTTAACAGTAACACGCTCGTGACCCATATGGCCAGCCATCGTCTTACCCTTGAAGACTTTTTGTGGATACATCGAGCCAATTGAACCTGGCTTACGAGTATTACCTTTACCACCGTGCGTCTTGCGGTGACGCTTAAAGTTGTGGCGTTTAATGGTTCCAGCGAAACCTTTACCTTTGCTGGTTCCGGTCGCATCGACAGAATCGCCGACTTCAAACGCGGAAACATTAATTTCACTGCCGACTTTCAGATCCTCTGGAATCTGGTCGACACGGAATTCCCGAATATGTTTCGGGGTCACTTGGGCTGGCTTAACGTGTCCAGCCACGGCCTTGCTCAGGTTCTTACCCTCTCCAAAAGCTACCTGTACCGCATTGTAACCGTCGGTTTCGACAGTCTTCACCTGAGTAACGGTGACAGGGCCGGCTTGGATCAGCGTTACCGGAATGGCTTTGCCGTCTTCAGCCAAGAGCTGGGTCATACCAAGTTTGGTACCGAGAAGTGTTTTCACTTTTCCTCACTCCCACTTAAATACTCCTGATGACGTGCGGTTTCTGGATTCTGGGAGAACATTAAATGTAAACATCCGCTCATAACCAGACCTGCTCATTCACCAAGGAGAACAGTTGATATTACGCGTAATAGAAATTACCTCGTAATTATAGCACATGAAGCTATAGACTGTCAACGAGTCCGACTAGGGTCAGCCCTCTGAGGAGTCTGATTTTTTATAAATAGTTGCTAAGTTTGTACCAAGAGCGTATACTTTGCCCGTTCCCATAACTTGAGCGCCCACTAACACTGCCATTTTCGTGTCTGCAGAACATTTTTCTGCTAAATAATCAAGCGCGTTTAGTCCGCTTGGGTAACATAAATCCGGAAAGGCTTGGCGTAGCTCCCCTAGATTTCCTGTGATAAGTTCGGTCTCTTCTCTATTGTGTATAAGCTTTGCTGATAAGCATTCTAATGCATAGCCATCTTGTTGCAGTGATTCTACGTCTCTCTCGATCCGCCGAGTAGCCCCTTCCAAGTCATCCCCGAACATTTTCTTATAGGCGGCTTCCAGGGCAGCTTCTTGTTCGCGCTTTTTTCTGTCTGCTCGCCGTTGCTTGATTACACGTTCGGATTGTTTAAGAAGCTTTTCTAATTTCTCTTCACGCTCCTTATCAGTTAAGGCAAAAAACTCTTCACTTTTAGATTTCTTACTCTCGTAATCATCTATGCTCCCGCATGATATAGCTCCTCGGACGCTCGCTTTGCTAAAGCCAAGACACTCCAGTATAGCTAGCCTACCTAAGTTTGAAGCTCCAAGCTGAAGATATTCACAAAGAAGGCTGTCCTCATCTAGTTCGTCGTCGAGCACTTGACGGCGCAGAGTAAGGATCGTCCCTTCAGTTACTTTAGCGTGCCTATCTATCAAGCGATCTCTATTTTCTTTAGCAATCATCCCTGACTTTATACATTTATCTACCACCTGTGTTGTTTTTTGCCTACTGAGGCGTCTTGCCTCTGCCTCTACTAACATACGAGATGTAGTCGTTATGATTTTATAGCCGGGATCTTCCCGTAAATTGTCAGCATTGCCGAAGACAGCCAAGGCTTCTCTCTGTTGAGGATTCAACTCCTCTTCTGGTGGAATTATAGACCAAGTATCTGGACGTAGTTTGTCAAAATACTCTACAACCTCTGGATCTGATGGCAGATCCGGCCCATAATTAACCTTTATATCAGCAGCTTTAATACCGTCTAAAATAGTTGGGATCGACGAAGAGTTAGATCTAGTGTTTTCCATGTTTTTATTATACTAAAAAATAGCTAAAATGTCAATCATAGTATTTACATTAATAGCAGAGATTATTAATATATCCCTTAATATTTCGTAAGCATAAGCTAAATCATCACGCCAACCGGCGTAAACGAGGTCAGAATTGCCATGAAAATTATCGTGACGTACCAAATTTTCCGGTTGAATTGATATTTCTCAATCTTTAATACCAGCAGCAACGCAATAAATAGCCCGACAGGAATAGCCTGGACAACCAAACCGCCAACTTCAACTGGATTTTTTAGACGAAGCCACAGCGCACTTAATATCACAAAAACCACCAATTTCAAGAAAAATGAACCGTCATTGTCATAAATGCGTTCGCGCCCTTTGCGACTAAATAGCTCGCTAGACTTCGAGCGGTTGCGAGCATAAGTACGAGTTTTTTGTTTTGTCATAAGCTAAATGAAATTATAGCATAAAAAATCCGCCCCATTCAAGAGGCGGAAATTTTATATATCGTTAAATTACATACGAATTTCAGCATCAACGCCAGCTGGCAAATTCAAGTTCTGCAAGCTGTCAATCGTCTTTGGCGTAGCGTTTGTAATATCAATCAGACGCTTGTGAACGCGGCGCTCGTAAGACTCACCACCAGTTTTGTAAACGTGCGGACTCTTTACAACAGTGTAAGTGCTGCGTCGAGTTGGCAAAGGCACTGGACCAGCCACGTTAGCACCTGTGCGAATTGCGGTGTCGATAATTTGTTTTGCTGATTGGTCAATGACTTTGTGGTCATAAGCCTTCAGACGAATACGGATTTTAATTCCTGTATCTTGAGCCATAGCTCCTCCTCTTATGTGCGATCTCGTAACCTCTAATTGTCCTATTTATAGTCAATCGAGTTCTCGAGATAAATTATTATTAACTATGCGATTATATCAGCAATTTTCCGCTTTATCAAGATGAGAAATCATTTCCGCAATAATTCCAGCAGATTTATTCAGCGATTCTTTTTCTCGCTCGGTAAGCGGATAGCCCGCCAAAATCTCCACGCCGTCGCTACTGATTGTTGATGGCAATCCAAGTACAACATTATTCAAACCATATTCGCCTTCAGCCAAAGAGCAAACAGGATAAACCGTGTGCGTCGATTTTCGGAGCGCCGAAACAATCTTAGACACGACAAACCCAATCGCAAAATACGTCGATTTCTTTGTTTCAATCACCCGATAAGCTCGGTCGCGAACCTTCTGCTCAATTCCATCAATCATCTCCTCTGTAAAACCAGGATATTCCTTAATTGGCACTTCACCAATTTGCGCCGTTTCAATTGTCGAAAATGACGAATCGCCATGCTCACCCAAAATATAAGCGTCAACCGCTTTACTGTCGACATTGAATGCGTCCGCCAAATACGACTTCATTCGCGAAGTATCAAGCGTCGTGCCCGTCCCGAACACACGATTTTTCGGCAAACCAGATTCCTTAAGCGCCACGTAAGTCAAAGCATCAACGGGATTACTGACAATTACCAAATACGGCTTCGCGCCATTCGCTATAATATTCTTCACGATATCACGCATAATTTTTGCATTAACGTCAATCAATTCCAATCGAGTCTGACCAGGAAGTTGCGGTGCACCCGCAGTAATCACAACGATGTCATCGTCATTGATGTCAGAATAATTTCCTGTATGAACCACGACGTTTCTGTCAATTCCCATCGCGTCATTAATGTCGGCTGCTTGACCCCAAGCTAAATCCTCATTACGGTCAATCAACACAATCTCTTCGATAACACTACGCAACGCGCACGCATAAGCCGCCGTCGCACCGACCATTCCGCCTGCGCCAACAATTAGCAATTTCTGTTTATTCACCAAAATCTCCTTTTTCTGTTTTATATTAGATGTCTTTATTCTGCCATAAACATTACCGCTTTGTCAATTAACTCCTTCTTGCGGCAATCAAAAAATCCCCCGAATTTTCGGGGGATTTAATTAGGCTTGTGTTATCAAGATTATTTGTTAATCTTTGTAACAACACCAGCACCAACTGTACGGCCACCTTCGCGGATAGCAAAGTTCAAACCTTGCTCCATAGCGATTGGTGCAAGCAACTTAACCTTGAAGGTTACAGTGTCGCCTGGCATAACCATTTCTTTGTCAGCTGGCAATTCAACTTCACCAGTAACGTCAGTTGTGCGGAAGTAGAACTGTGGCTTGTAGCCCTTTGAGAATGGAGTGTGGCGACCGCCTTCTTCCTTCTTCAAGATGTAAACTTCAGCTTCAAACTCAGTATGTGGAGTAATTGTGCCTGGCTTTGCCAAAACTTGACCGCGCTCAATGTCGCTGCGCTCAATACCACGTAGCAAGACACCTGCGTTGTCACCTGCTTGACCTTGGTCAAGAGATTTCTTGAAGGCCTCAATACCAGTTACAACTGACTTCTGAGTTGGCTTCAAACCAACGATTTCAACTTCGTCGTTCAATTTAACAACACCCTGCTCGATACGACCAGTTGCTACTGTACCACGGCCCTTAATCGAGAAGACGTCCTCAATTGGCATAATGAATGGTTTGTCCATGTCACGTGCTGGCTCTGGAATGTAGCTGTCCATTGCGTCAACCAATTCCATAATAGCGTCTTCGTATTTCTCTTCACCTTCAAGAGCCTTAAGAGCAGAACCCTTGATGATTGGAGCGTCTTTGTCGAAGCCGTTCTTTTCAAGAAGTTCGCGAACTTCTTCTTCGATCAGCTCAACCATTTCTTCGTCAGCCATGTCCATCTTGTTCAAGAAGACAACGATCTTTGGCACACCAACCTGCTTTGCAAGCAAAACGTGCTCACGAGTCTGAGGCATTGGGCCGTCAGTTGCAGCGATAACCAATACCGCACCGTCAACCTGAGCAGCACCGGTGATCATGTTCTTGACGTAGTCAGCGTGTCCTGGCATGTCAACGTGTGCATAGTGACGATTCTTTGATTCATACTCTTGGTGTGAAGACGCGATAGTAATACCACGTTGCTTCTCTTCTGGTGCGTTGTCGATCTGGTCGTACGCAACAGGTTTGTTAACTGCGCTTGGTAGGCGCTTTGCCAACACTGCAGTAATCGCAGCAGTCAGCGTAGTCTTACCGTGGTCAACGTGGCCCATTGTACCAACGTTAACGTGCGGTTTGCTTCGGTCAAATGCATCTGCCATTTGTAGAAGTTCTCCTTAATTTAATTATTATTTTTCACGCGGGTACAGTCCATAAAAAAGACCTCACGGCGTATGAGTTTAATTATAACGATTTTCCAATCAGTTGTAAATAGCCTATTTCTTACGATAATACTTCGCCAGGAACGAATCGCGAAACTCGTAAAAAGTTCCATCCTCCAAGCTGGCTCGGATATCATCAACCAACTTAACGATAAATCGTTCATTGTGGATTGACAGCAATGTCCCCGCCAACGACTCGCGAGCGTGCAAAAGATGACAGAGATAAACCGCCGTGTAATTCTTGCAAGTATAGCAATCGCAATCGTCCATAATTGGAGCAAACATCTCGCGGTATTTTCGACCGCGCACATTGACCCGACCAAACGGCGTATACGCGGCGCCATTCCTGGCTACACGCGTTGGACTCACACAGTCAAAGGTATCAATTCCCTGCTCAATCGCCGCAAAAATATCATCAGGCTCGGAAATTCCCAGTAAATGACGCGGTTTATTTTCAGGCAAAATTTGATTGACCCACTGAATCGTCTGCGCCATAGTTTCCTTTTCCAGCGCGCCGCCGATTCCATAGCCGTCAAAATCCATTGCGCCCAAAAACTCGGCAGTTTGCTTCCGCAAATCCTCGTAATTCGCGCCTTGCAAAACGCCAAATAAAGCTTGATATGGCTTATCTGGACGAGCCGCCCGCAAACGCTTGACTTCCGCCAAACTTCGCTCCGCCCAAGCATGCGTCCTAGCCAGCGCCTCAACTTGATATTCGTACGGATCAATCAAAGAGGTCAATTCGTCAAACGCAAAAGTAATGTCAGCGCCAATTCCAGCCTGAATTTGCATGGACAATTCTGGCGTAAATTTATGATAAGAGCCGTCCAGATGCGACTTGAATATCACGCCGTTTTCGTCCACCCAAGCATGGCGCGACGATTTTTTGGCAATCGCAATTTCTTCATCAACATCAGTGCTCATAGCCAAAACCTTCTTAAAACCAGAGCCCAAACTCAAAACCTGAAACCCACCACTATCCGTAAAAGTTGGACCATCCCAGTGCATAAATTTGCCAAGGTATCCAGCCTTTTCAATCAATTCGTGTCCTGGCTGCAGATATAAATGATAAGCGTTCGCCAGCACCGCCTGTGTGCCAACATCTTTCACCATCTCAGGAATCATCGCCTTAACATTAGCCTTAGTTCCAACCACAATAAACGCCGGCGTTTTAATATCACCGTGTGGCGTGTGAATAATTCCCGTTCGTGCCAACGTGTCGTTAAATCGTGAAGTTATTTCAAAAGAAAAAGGTTTTTCCTGCATAATCTGTTTGATTATATCACGAAATGGTCGACGGATCGTTTCGCGACAAGCTAATCACATCGCTACATCGCACCAAGTAATATTTATTCTCTTCCGCATTATTAACTATTAGCATAGGCTCACCACGACTAAGCGGCAATTCCGACACGCTTAATATTCGACCGTCAATATCCGGCCTATCGTTAATTTCTGGATTCCAGATCGCCAAATTATCCGCCCGCAGCGCAAATTCTTCAACATATTCACGGCTATTCACTTCTTCTAGCGGAACATCATTCCACGAAACCGCATTCAGCAAATCGCCAGGTAAACACCGGTACGCCGAAACTACACATTCGCCCTTAAACTCCCGCACTCTGCTAATATCCTGGATTACATTACGAGCGGCGCATTCATACTGACTCAATACATCAAGCTGCTCATCAAGAGGCAATTTATAGAAGCACTCATCATTAACTGCTTCACTTGCAAAATTTGCAATTTTATGAAGTTCATTTACCGCCATTTTAAGCTCTTCAACTTCACCATCAAATCCTTCCAAACGAATAATCTTATCTCTGTCGGGTATCACATAAACCTTCTTCGAAAAGCCTCCAGATTCATCATCTACCGTCACTTCAAGCGCCGCGTAAAATTTATCATGATAGCTAACAAAACACATCCCATCAATACACGCCCCAGAAATATCCATAAATTCATACTGTAATTCATTATTTTTCGTAGCGTCAGGAACCAACGCAAAACCAATAAAACCAACGGTGCTAATGCCATAAAGTCTTGTCGCAGAAAACTCAGACAAATGATCATTTAATATTTGGGCATATTCTCTTGATACTTCATCAAACTCCGACTTGTCAACATAAGAAAGATCCGTCGCTAGCTGCCAAGCGGTCTCCTGAAAATCGTCATTAAAAACCGTTTCAAATAAATCAATAGAGGCCCCGACCTCCTCTTTGTCAATTGGCGTCATATCAAGCACATCTTTCATATCTACACAAAAAGTCGCAAATCGATTTTTAATATCAAACATTTCCAGCACAGGGCGATCATCACGCCACGTAAAACTCGGTAGCCATCCAGATAAAACCGCAGAATTAGCGTCTTCTACATTATTTTCCCTGCCGTCAATTTTAACCTTATACGCCTGGCATTTCACTTGAATTCCGCCATCATACGGAATCTCATTCAAAACGCCATTTATTTCATCTATCAAAAGCCGCCTCGACTCCGCATCTTGAATGTCGTCAACACCAGCAACTTCTTCAATTTTGTCAGCATAGTGGCGTAATTTACGCACACATCGAGGAATACCGCTATCATCTGGCAATAACTCTATTGATACAATCGCCTGCTTATCAAGTGGAAAATAATAGTCGTTCTGCGAAGTTCGCACACACAAAGCAGCCATTTCTTTGGTGTAAATCGCAAACGGCGCTGAAATCTCAGGATCAATTTCCATGGGAGATATCAAATCTGCCACACCCTCAACCGACTGCAAATAATACGAACCATCTTCTTCGGATTGACTATATCCAACAACTCTAACCTTCTCGCCCTCAATATCTCCAACGTGCGCAGCTTGTTCTATCTCAGCGATTGCAATCTCGTCGTTTTCCCCTTCCCCGTCGAGCAATAAATTCGCGCCAGCAATTCGCCTCCAGTCTTCGTCAGAGAATAGCTTAGGAGAATTAGACTCCATATCAGGCTTTGAGCGTTCCATATTGATATATATTATACAACTTTAATCGATATTTACAAGTATAGCCCCTTCCGTATGCTGTATACTAGAAACATGAGCAGTAAAACCCTCGTTGATTTGGACCAGTGGCTAGCCCCGCACAAATCCACAATTCAGGCGCGCGAGAAGTATATTTCTTCGAAGTTGAAAAAGGTTTTAAGCGGCAAAACGCCAGCCGAATTCGCGATGGGTTTTTTGCATTTCGGACTTCATAAAACAGATGTGGGCTGGACGTTTAGAGAATGGGCGCCGAATGCGACTCAGATATTTTTAGTTGGCGATTTTTCAGATTGGAAAGAGCGCGAAGAATTCGCCTTAAATCGCGATAAAAATGGCGAATGGAGCATAAATCTTCCTGAAAATTCGCTTCGTCACGGACAAAAATACAAATTGCGTGTCTATTGGTCTGGCGGCGACGACTGGCGACTGCCTTCATACGCAAATTACGTCGTTCAGGACGAAAATTCTGTCGATTTTTCCGCGGTCGTGTGGTCGCCAAAAACTCCCTACAATTGGCAATATAAAATCCCGCCCAAGCCAAAAGTTCCCCTGATTTACGAAGCGCACGTTGGCATGAGTAGCCAGGAAGAAAAAGTTGCCAGTTTCAACGAATTCACCGCGGATGTTTTGCCACGAATCAAAGAATCTGGCTATAACACCATTCAGCTTATGGCAATCGCCGAGCATCCATATTACGGCAGTTTCGGATATCACGCCAGCAACTTTTTTGCGGTTTCATCAAGATTTGGCACACTCGACGATTTTAAGAAATTGGTCGACACTGCGCACGGAATGGGACTGCGCGTCATCATTGACCTCGTTCACGCTCACGCCGCCAAAAACGAAATCGAAGGTCTGGGCAATTTTGCCGGCGATCCGACACAATATTTCAAGCCAACAAATCATCCAGAATGGGATTCGCGATTATTCGATTACGGCAAGCCAGAAGTTTTGCATTTTTTGGCAAGCAATTGCCGTTGGTGGCTGGACGAATATCACATTGACGGATTTAGATTTGATGGCGTAACTAGTATGATTTACCACGATCACGGACTCGGGAAAAGTTTCACTAGCTATGACGATTATTTCCAAGACAACGTCGACAAAGACGCGCTCGCTTATTTAAGATTGGCGAACGAAACCATTCACACCGTTCGCCCTGACGCCACGACAATTGCAGAGGAAATGAGCGGCTTTCCTGGACTGGGCGCATCAACAAAAGACGGCGGACTGGGCTTTGATTATCGCTTGCAAATGGGCGCGCCAGATTTATGGATAAAAACCCTGAAAGAGAAAAATGATGAAGATTGGGATTTGGGGCAATTGGCTTACACTTTAAGCTCGCACCGGCCAGAGGAAAAAGTCATCAATTACGCCGAAAGTCACGATCAAGCGCTCGTCGGTGATAAAACGCTGATTTTCCGACTGATTGATAAAAATATGTATTGGCACATGGATAAAATCGACCCAGATTTAACGGTTGAGCGTGGCGTGGCGCTACATAAACTGATTCGTCTGATGACCGCGGGGCTGCACGGCGGCGGCTATTTGAATTTTATGGGCAATGAATTCGGACATCCGGAATGGATTGATTTTCCGCGTGAAGGTAATAATTGGTCGTTTAAGCACGCTCGTCGACAATGGAATTTACGCGACAACGGCTTCTTAAAATATCAATGGTTGGGCGATTTTGACGCGGCGCTAATGAAGATTATTGGGCAAATTGACAATTCTGACATTCAGCACCTGACGGTTCGCCAATCTGATCACACGGTAAGTTTTATACACGGCGACTTTTTATTTGTTATCAATTTTTCACCCGACAGATCCCACTCAGATTACGCGGTACCCGCAGAAGCTGGCTCTTATAAATTGGCGTTAAGTAGCGACGACAAGAACTTCGGCGGACAGGAGCGAATAGACCATAATTCCCGTTTTTTCACTTCCCCAGCTGATAATAGCCACAACCTTAAAGTTTACTTGCCAGCCAGAACGGGCATTATTTTACAGAAAGTTGACTAATCTCCTCCTAGTGTTGACTTTTTTACGCAAGTGTAACATAAATTAATACAGCTTTCGTTGACAATCCCGTCAACGAAAGTAGTCCTTGATAGACTGAAGGAGTCAGCCATGCTGAAACTCAAAATCATTGTCTCAATGCTAGCCGTAGCCGGGATGGTTATGCTCCTTATGGGGGGCACATACCTCACCGCTTCCCTGGCTGTCATCTGTACAGCGGTGGCTCTGCCACTGGCGGGCTATCTCACATGGAAATATCTCATTCCGGACGACCACTCCTTGGTCCCTTTCGTTCTATGGGTACCGGTAGCTGAACTACCTGCCCTATACGCGTTTAGGGATCTAGGGGTCATGAACACCCCGCTTGGGGTTACCATCGAACCCGATAAGGTGATATCCCTGGGAGGATTCGTTGCGCTTACAAACGCTATAGCAATCCTCCTTGCGGTCGTCGTGCCGCGATCGCCCAAGCGCGATGATGACGAGGACTAACCACGCCCGCTAGAAATAGTTCGCTGAGGCTTAGACTTCAGTTAGAGCTCTCTTGGCAGGCTATTTCTATTGGCATAAAATTTGTTACACTAGATATTGTGAAGAAAAAAGTACCAAAATTCATTGAGCAATCATTAGCCCGAGTCGCTAATCTTTATAGCTTTGAGCCAGAGCATCATCTGGAGAAAATCGACGAAAGTTTGACGCCGAATATGCGAGCTTTGCGCCTGGCTATGAAAGTCGCCGAGCAACTTCTGAGCATGGGCGTGGTTGCCCGCGATGTGGTTCGTATGGCGCAAGGAATCACGCGGACATATTGCCGCAGACCTGTTCATGTAGACGTGAGTTACACTTTGGTGACAATTTCTCAAGACCGCGGAGTTAGCCATGAGCCTTTGACGATGGCGCGAGTTATCGTTCCTGACGATCCTAATTATCAATTGATTCAAGCATTGCAATTATTAGCCCTCGACATTCGTCGCAAGCAACTTTCCCTGGAAGAAGCCGAAGAACGATTGTAACAAATACTCAAAAAACCCACCGAACATTCCCGACTAGTCGTTTACGCGGCGGGCGGATTAGTGAGCGCGGGTTCCGTCATTCTGTACGGCGGCAGTTTACTCATGGCGTCAATCGCGTTTCTGCTCGGATTCCTAGCAACTGGATTACTTAGGTGGCTGGGACGTATTGGCGCACCGTTGTTTTATTCGCAAGCCCTCGTGGCGATTTTCGTAACATTGGTGGCGGCGGGCGCAGCTTGGTGCAGCAATTATCTAGGGCTGAGCGTCAACGCAACATTGTTGGTTATCAGCGGCATCGTTTTATTAGTCGCGGGACTGATGTTTGTCGGCGCATTCCAGGACGCAATCGACGAATATTACATGACTGCCAACGCCAGATTGTTAAAAGTCGTAATGGCGACGGGCGGCGTAATTGCTGGCGTGATGGTCGGATTATACATTGCGACAAAATTCGGTATTACTTTCCCGGCAACGCCAGATCGATTGACATTGGCAGACGGACACACGCAATATTTGGGCGCTGGAATTATCGCGGCGGCGTTCGTTCTGAGAAATCATTCTCGATTTTTGGGGATGATCATTTCTGGATTGATCGCAATTTTCGGCTGGTGGATTTCAAGATTAGCCATGAGTTTTGGCTTTGATATCGTAACAGCAAGCGGCATCGCGGCGGCGGTAATTGGGCTGGTCGCAGTCCTGACTTCCAGATTATGGAAATTCCCCTCCCTGGCGATCATTGCAGCGGGAATCGTGCCGCTAGTCCCAGGATTGTCGCTTTACAATGGATTAATGGGCGTCGTCCTATATCCACCGAACAGCGTTAACTTCTTGCCAGCCTTGGCTATCTTAGCGCGAGCAATCCTCATCGGCGTAGCAGTAGCAATTGGCGCGTCATTCGGCAACATCGTCGGTCGCCCAATTCGCCGACAATTCATCAATTTATTCCGTCGCAACACGCAAGCATCATGAAAAATAGCATAAAATTCATTGGTTTGTCAGACTCACGATTATTTCACATGCGCGGAGTGGCGTATAAATCTTACAATCTAGCTCGCGAAGTCTTCAACATGGAAGAAGACGTGGCGCGCGGCTTATTTTTAATGGGACTGACGCACGACTTTGCCTACGCTTTTGTTGAAAATCAGACAGATCACGAACATGAAGGCGGCAGGATATTAGAACTATCTGGCTTCAATTGGTCTGATTCTGTATTTAATCACGGAGATCCTGAGGTGGACGATTGGACGGACGAATTGCTTATCTTAAACTTGGCGGACATGACGACTAGCCCAGACGGCAAACCGATAACCATAGACCAACGACTGGAAGATATCGAAAACAGATATGGCATAGATAGCATTCAGGCGACAAAAGCGCGCAAATTGACCAAACGAATCAAAGAAGAACTCACCAAACGAAATCTAACAATCCCAAACTTATAAACCTGAAATTTAGCCAAACAAAAATCCTCGGATTCACTCCGAGGATTTTTTATGAGATAGAGATTATTTATTTCGCTTTTCGATAATCTCTTGCGCAACGTTTGGTGGAACTTCCTCATATTGAGCCAATTCCATCGTTGAAGCGGCGCGACCTTGAGACATCGAGCGAATGTCTGATGTGTAGCCGAACATATTTGCTAGTGGCACAAACGCCTTAATCAACTTAGCGCCACCCATCAAGTCTTCCATGGCGTCGATACGTCCGCGACGTGAGTTAAGGTCGCCGATGATGTCACCCATGAAATCTTCTGGTGTAGTAACTTCAACCTTCATGACTGGCTCAAGCAAGATTGGGTTAGCCTGTTTAATACCTTCACGAGCAGCTATCGAACCTGCCAATGAGAACGCCAATTCTGAAGAGTCGACATCGTGGTATGAACCATCGTAAAGTGTAGCCTTAACGTCAACAACTGGATAGCCAGCAATAACACCGCCTTCCAATGTTTCGCGAATACCCTTCATTACGGCTGGGCGATATTCCTGAGGAACCACGCCACCCTTAATTTCATCAACGAATTCAAAGCCTTTACCAGTCTCATTTGGCTCAAAGCGAACCCAAACGTCACCATATTGACCGCGACCACCAGACTGCTTGGCGTGCTTACCTTGAACTTCAGAACGACCCTTGATACTTTCACGGAAGGCAACCTGAGGCTCACCAATATTAGCTTCAACCTTAAATTCGCGCTTCATACGATCGATAAGAATATCTAGGTGCAATTCGCCCATTCCTGACATAATTGTCTGACCCGTTTCCTCGTCAGTGTGAATTCGGAAAGTTGGGTCTTCTTCAGCCAAGCGTTGCAACGCCAACGCCATTTTTTCCTGGTCAGCCTTTGACTTTGGCTCAACCGCAATCGATACTGGTGGTTCTGGGAATTCAATTGATTCAAGAGCAATTGGATGCGCCACGTCAGACAGCGTGTTACCAGTTGCGGTAGATTTCAGACCAACCACAGCGGCGATGTCACCAGCTTCAACCTTGCTAATTTCTTCACGCTTGTCAGCAAACATACGAACAATTCGTCCGATTCGCTCTTTCTCACCAGTCGTCGTATTAAGTACGTAGCTTCCTGAGTTCAAAACTCCAGAATAGACACGAACGAAGATCAATTTACCAACAAATGGGTCGGCAGCAATCTTAAACGCCAAAGCCGACAAAGGCTCCTTATCTGATGGCTTGCGGCTAACTTCGTCGCCAGTCTTTGGATTCTTGCCCCAAATTTCATCAACGTCTAGCGGACTTGGCAAAAAGTCAACCATCAAGTCAAGCAGCTTCTCAACGATCACACCGCGACCGTCACCACCAGTAACTAGGTAAAAGTCACCAGCCAAAACGCGCTTACGTAGAGCCATCTTCAGCTCGTCAACGGTAATAGCTTCTTCACCCTGCTCCAAGAACTTCATAGTAAGTTCGTCGTCAGCCTCAACGGCGTTTTCAACCAACAGAGAACGTGCGTTCTTAGCTTTTTCAAGCATATCAGCTGGAATTTCACCAACCTTAAGCTCGTGGTCTGTATAATCGTCGTAGGTGTAAGCCTTCATATCAATCAAGTCAACAACACCGTGGATAGTCTTTTCAAAACCAATTGGCAAGTGAACTGGGAAAGCCTGCTTACTCAAACGGTTGTGAATTGATTCTAGAGACTTGTAGAAGTCACCACCAGTCTGGTTGATCTTGTTAACGAAACAAATACGTGGCACGCCGTACTTATTGGCCTGGCGCCAAACGGTTTCAGACTGAGCTTCAACACCCATCTTACCGTCAAAGACCGTAACCGCACCGTCAAGCACACGCAAGCTACGCTCAACCTCAGCGGTAAAGTCGATGTGCCCTGGGGTGTCGATAATATTAATCTTGTGATCTTTCCAGAAACAAGTCACAGCAGCTGACGTAATAGTAATACCACGCTCTTTCTCCTGTGCCATCCAGTCGGTGGTAGCACCGTCACCTTCACCACGAACCACACCGATCTTATGTGTCAAGCCAGTGCGGTACAAAATACCCTCAGTTGTCGTCGTTTTACCGGCGTCAATATGGGCAATAATACCAATATTTCTAAAATTCTTTAGCGGAACATGCGTCTCTGCCATAAATTTTCCTTTATATTACGTTAATTTGCCGAGATTTTTGGTCAATTTTTTGGCACCAAAAAACTACTCTTGCGTTTTATTATATCAGTTATCTATGTTTTTGACTAGCTCTGAGCCGGAGGATTTTTAGACTCGTTGTCGTTCTGAGCTGGCGCCGCAGGCGGATAGTTAGATGGAGGCTGTTGCATAAGCGGCTGCGCGTATGTTGGCGGATATTGACCAGGCTGCTGCTGATGATAGTAGTTTTGTTGTGAATATTGTTGTTGCGGCAGAATTGGCTGCTGATATGGCTGCGGCGGATACTGAGACTGCTGTGGGAATTGTCCGGCGGTAGGATATGGATAGGCGTTCATCTTACGTCGATTACTGACAGAAACAGCAATTACAATAATTGACACTGTTAAGAATAATGCCCCCGTTGAGAGAATCACCACAACCACAATTATAACTGTAGTATTATTTTCTGATTCGCTCGTTCCAGCTTCTGCGCTAGATGCCTCACCTTCCGTAGAATCATCTGGAGTATTGGATGAAACTTCGATCATCTTTGCTACTAAATAATTGTCGGGATATTTTTTATCCAATTGCTCAAATTTAGCTTTTGCCTGAGAATATTTACCTTGAGAAAAACTCTCCAAGCCATCTTTCCAGAGCTTAGTCAATTCGCCATTCGCCGATAACGCAACATTATTTTTCTTCGCCATAGTTTTCAGATCGGCGATATCACGGAATATTCCCTCTCCAAAGCAAGAATTATTGTGCTCACTCCTATTCGCACAGGACGAGCCGCCGTAAGTATTCAGTCCAATCTGCTTGCCATCCTCATCAAACGCTGGACCGCCACTATTGCCCGCCGCAATTTGTGCGCTCATTGAAAACAGCTTATGACCACCCGCGTCACTAGCCGAACCAGAAACATCACCTTGAGTAACAGTTGGGACAGTCTTACTCTTCTTCGTATTTACGCCGTCGTCGACAATCGCTGGATAACCAATCGCCGTCACTCGATCACCTCTGGAAACCTTAGAGCTATCACCTAACTCTACCGCTGGAAATCGCCCTTCGACCTTCAGAATTGCTACGTCACTTTTGTCACTATTCAGGTCCATGCTATGACCCTTCAAATCAACTTCCGCGTCAATTTTCTTCGCCGGAATATTAGTCTTCGTCTTTTTCCACTTAAGATTGCCCGAACCGTCATCTTCGCGCGCAATAGGTTCGCTTGAGGTCTGAATGACATAATCGTATCGATCGTTTTGCGAGCGTATATTATCGGCAGGAACCTGATTGATAAGACCGAGAATTGCCGCCTGCGCGCTCTGATCGCCGCCATCAGCCTTATTTGCCAAATCCCGAAGCGTCTCTCGAGTTATATAGCCCGCATCTACCACAAACTGTATATATTTATTCATGTTCTCTTGCGTGTTGATACCCATGATCATGCTTTGATTCGAAACTTCAGTCACATGTCCGTTTGTAGCGATGTAGCCGTCGTCAGAAACAATCGATCCGCTACCAATTCCACCCGTACACAAACCATTCAGCCGCATACTCGCGCCATTCTGCGCCGTATAAATCATATCAGCACAACGATATGTTCCCACGCGGACAGTAGCAATTTGATTCCTTGCCACCACTTTGATGACGGAATCTTCGTCTAGTTCATCCAAAGTATTTGTAGTGTCTTTATCTTCTGAGAAATTTTCCGCCTTAGTTTCGGTCTTAGCTATCGTAGCTGAAGCCACTTGCGCCTCATTATTGCCATCAACCCTAACCAAGTAGCTACTGTCTGGATTCTGGAAAGTTACCTTAGCAACCAGCGCCTCCAGCTGGTCAATGTATGGCTGTGTGTACGAATTTTTACTCAATGCAAAAATCGTCATCCAGTACGGTCTACCGTTCTGAATTGTCAAGTAAGTTATTTTTTCACCAGTTTTCTGCCACTTGCCGTCAATAGTGCTTCCGTAATCAACGACCATTTTCTTAAACTTCCGTCCAGAAATCATCGCGTCGCTGGTGTGATATTTTAAGTTTGGGTTATCCTTTTTCTGCTTGTTAATATCGCCCTGAAGCATCAAATCCAAATCTGAATATTTCTTCGTGTCCTTGTATTCCTCGGGCATCGTTGATCGATCAAAATAAGCTTTTTTGCGCGAAGTTATGATTGAGAAGTCTGGCATAATCTTCCTAAACGAGAATTTCTCCTCTTCCTCCTTCGGCTTTTCTGAGCCTTTTCGGAAATTCAATCGCAAAATCGCATAAGCGCGGCTTTCTTTCAGTTCATCGTCGGCATACGTAGTGGCGCTATACTGCTTTTCATTAGAGTCTTTATTTAAGACGTGACCTTCGCCAGTAAAAATACTCTTGTCGTACCGAATTGAATAGCCATATTTGGAAACGACTTTTTGCAAATTCTTAGCATCTTCTTCGGCAAAAATCTTCTGGATCTTCTTTTTTGCGGTTTTACTAACTCCGGAAGAGCGGTTATTATTAACGACAATCAGCCCAACTATAACGGAGATCAAGAAAACTACGCCCAGAACGATGGCTGTAATTTTTAATTTCTTCATTGACTTCTGATTCATATTGCTCCAATCCTAACGATAATTTACAAATTGCAAAGGTGTGTCATAATCACTTTCTCGCAATAAACTAATAACTTTTTGCAGCTCGTCCTTCGATGCAGAAGTAACACGAACGAGGTCGCCCTGAATTTGCGGCTTAGCTTTCGGCGCATTAGCGCGAATATCAGCGGCAATTTGCTTCGCCGTCGGCTGGTCAAGACCTTGCTTGAACGGAATTTCCCAAGTCGTCTTTAAGTTTGAAACAACTTTCTCTTTTGATAAATCCAAAACTTTGCTTGATTGACCGCGCCCCGCCAATTTCTTACGAACAATATCTAGAACGGCGTCAACTTGCCAATCGCTGTCGCCCGTAATCTTCAAACCTTTCTTATCGTCCAGCCAATCAATTGCCGCGCTCGTCCCCTTAAAATCATAACGCCCTTGGATTTCTTTTTCAGCCTGCATGAAAACATTATTCATCTCAGTTTTGTCAATTTCTGACACAATATCAAACGAAAAACTCGCCATCTTCCCTCCTAATTTTTTCTATTATACCAAAAAATCGCCCCGTTTAGAGCGATTTTCTGATTTTGCTTTCAAGCAATAATTAGCCGCGAGCAAAGTGCGCAAAGGCGCGGTTAGCTTCAGCCATCTTATGGGTGTCCTCCTTCTTCTTGAAGGCAGCACCAGCTTCATTGTAAGCGTCAACGATTTCCAACGCCAAACGCTGTGAATATGGCATTCCACTACGAGCGCGGGCTGCTTGAACTAACCAGCTAAACGCATAGTGCAATTGTCGATGTCCCTGAACTGGGAATGGAATCTGATAGTTAGCACCACCAACGCGGCGAGATTTAACCTCGAAGCTTGGGCTAACGTTCTTCAATGCTTTTTCAAACACTGCCAATGGATCTTCAGAATCCAATTTCTTAGCAGCAGTTTCTAGGGCTGCGTAAACAGCGCGCTCAGCCGCCAATTTCTTACCGTCTAGCATTGACTTGTTGATCAAGCGCTGAACCAGCATGCTTTGATATCGGCGATCAGGCTTAAGTTCACGCTGCAATTTTTTGGTAACTTTACGAGGCATGATTATTTATCCCCTTTCTTTGTACCGTACTTAGAGCGACCCTTCTTACGGTTGTTGACACCTTGAAGGTCAAGCGCACCACGTACGATGTGATAACGCACACCCGGAAGGTCAGGCACACGACCACCGCGGATCAAGACCACAGCGTGCTCCTGCAAGTTGTGACCTTCACCACCGATGTACGCCCAAACTTCATAGCCGTTGTTCAATTTAACACGAGCAACTTTACGCAAAGCTGAGTTTGGTTTCTTTGGCGTCTTAGTCGTCACACGCACACAAACACCACGCTTAAGAGGTGCATTCTGGTCATAATAACGCGTTTTTAGGGCGTTATGAATACGACCTAGTGCTGGCGACTTGGACTTTTTCTTAGCCGTTTGGCGCGGTTTGCGCACCAATTGGTTGATTGTTGGCATCCAATTTCTCCTTGGTTGATTTACTAATTATGGCAATTCGCCTTACGGTTTGGATTCAGCAACTCCTCTCCGTGTCTATACCTTTTCCGCCGAGATTGCAGTCTGTACACATTCAAACCACCGCGCACTCCGAAAAGAGGAAACTCTGAGAGAAATTATAACACACTTGACGTCAAATATCTACCCAAAATATAAGGATTTTGTCTACAAAAATACAGAATAACTACGCAGCTTCAGACTCAGAATATCGCTCCGCCTCAGTCCACCATCCGATATTATCCTGTGATGCATGCACGCCACCTTCAGACATCAGCCTAACAACTCGAAGTCCGCTCTCCGCCAATCGCAACGCTAAACGATCGTTAAATACGCTTGGACTGACTTTACTTTCTGTGCCGTTTAAGATAGTTAAAGCAGTATCTCCGTCAATTGCTGGGTTTTTTCTATTCTTAGCCTCAATAATCGTATTTCCGATATCATGACGATTAATAGCCCACGGATAATAGAACAGTCCAGCCGTTCGACAAATTGCAAGCTTAGCCAGACTCTTCGTTCCATTAACGCCTCTTAAAGCAACCCATTCGGGATTATTTTTCAATATATCCGCGTACCCGTCACCGCCGTGCACCAAAAAATTAGCAACAAACCGTAAAAAATTATTCTTTTCATCAAGACCAGCCGTCTCCCATAATCCCAGCCGCTCCAGATGAACTTCTCCCGGTGCGGTATGCACAATAGCCGACGCAACGTGAGCTCCAAGCGACGCCCCCAGAACACGACTAACTGAATCAAAATCCAGACCGACATAGTCCAACCCTTGAGCAATAGCATCCCACTGTTTTATGGCGCCAGGCTTAAAATCCCCCGACAGAAGTGCTTGCTTTACATCTTCACTCATATTCGGAAGATCAATTTCGACACCTGGGTTATCTACATATAGCACCACACCGCCCTCTATAGTTGCGGTGGCTTTTGCTCGCTCCTGAGACAATGGATTATGTAGTGTGCCATCAGACCACTGAGGCAAGATTATCGTAGCTTTCCCGTTAGCATCTCCTTGACGAGCATCGGCTACATAAACACCCAGATTGTTATCCGTTATGATTCGCCCGTAAGTAACATCGTCCCAGCCATTTGGCTTTAACACCTGGCTCCAATCCTCTTCAGGCATAGTCTTGGCTATAAATAATTCGCTCATAATCGAATCTCCATTTCTTAACAATCAATCTGAACATTTCACCTTCATTTAGTGTATGCATATTATACAACCTTTATTGTAAATAATCAATAGAAAACCGCCCCGGAATTGAGGCGGTTTCTGTAGCTACGAAGCCTACTTATTAAGCAGCAACTTCTTCTTCGACGAATTCGTCTTCGCTCGGTGTTTCGAATTCTTCATCTTCTTCGATTGCGCCAGTTCCTACTGGAATCTTGCGGCCGATGATGACGTTTTCCTTCAAACCGTGCAAGTGGTCGGCTCGACCAGATACAGCAGCATTGATCAAGACGCGAGTAGTGTCTTGGAAGGATGCAGCCGATAGCCATGAGTCACTCCAGATTGACACCTTTGTGATACCAAGTAGCAATTGTGTGTAGCTAATCAAGTTCTTACCTTCAGCGGCCAATTGCTTATTTGCATTGACCACAGCGGCCTTAGAAACGATATCGCCAGTCACGAATTCGCTATCACCAGCATCTTCGATTTGCACGCGGCTAAACATTTGGCGAACAATAATCTCCAAGTGCTTGTCAGCCACGTCCTGACCCTGAGCAGCGTAGATTCGCAGAACTTCGTTGATGATGTAGCGCTGAGTTGCCTCAACACCCTTAAGTCGCATCAAATCGTGCAAGTTCAACGATCCAGCTGTCAATCGATCACCAGCTTCAACAACATCGTTTGCCTTAACGACCAACTGCATGTTGCCTGGAATTTCGTAGCGAGTTGGCGAAGCAGCCTCTGCCGCGATCACCAAAGTATCCTCAGCCGACTCAATCACACCGTCAAATGGCGCGATCAAAGGTCGAGTGTCGCTCTCGCCAGTTGCCAAGACATCGCCAGCCTTAACACTTGAGCCAGCCTTAACTACAACGGTTCGTCCTTCTAATGGCAATCGCTCAACCTTGCCAGATTCTGGTGTAATTTGAACGATATACTTCTTGCCATCTTCCCAAACGTCAACCAAACCAGCAACTTCCGTAACGAATGCTTGACCCTTTGGTGTGCGGGCTTCAAACAGCTCTTCAACGCGAGGAAGACCTTGGGTAATGTCACCACCAGCAACACCAGAGTTGTGGAAGGTACGAAGCGTCAACTGAGTGCCTGGCTCACCGACTGACTGAGCGGCGATAACACCAACTGGCTGATGATTGCCAACCAATTTACCAGTCGACATATCAATACCGTAACTTCGCTGCGGAATACCGTTAAGATTGTTTGTTGACAATACAGACTGAATCTTAACACTTTCAATACTTTCGTCGTCGTCAATTGAATCTGCGATTTCACGCGTGATCAACTCGTTCTTATTGACGTGACCTGGAATTGTTTCAGCAGCATAACGACCAGCCAAACGGTTTGAAAAGTCAATCATCGTCTCTTCAGTTTCTGATCGGTAAATTGCGTAACCTTCATCGTCGCCATCGGTATCTTCAACAGTAAAGACATCTTGTGCAACGTCAACCAAACGACGAGTCAAGTAACCTGAGTCGGCAGTCTTAAGAGCCGTGTCAATAAGACCCTTACGTGCACCACGGGTTGCGATAAAGGCCTCAAGGCTAGACAAACCGCCCGTGTAAGAGCTGCGGATTGGAAGCTCAATCTCATGGTTGGTTGCGTCCATCTGAACACCAATCATCGCGCTCGCCAACTTCACGTTGGAAATATCACCACGAGCACCAGAGTTGACCATCATAGAAATACTGGTGTCCATGTGTGCCAATTGGTCTTTCAAGAACGCCGTAATCTTATTGTCGACGTTTCGCCATGCGCTAACCGTCAAGTTGTATCGCTCTTCCTCTGTAATCAAACCTTGGTCGAATTGCTCAGAAATCAAAGCTGCCTTAGCATCACCTTCAGCCACAAACTGAGGAATTTCCTCAAAGTGGACGTAGTCGGTCATACCAGTCGACACAGCCGCAACCGTAGCAAAGCGGAAAGCTTGACCCTTCATACGGTCTGCAATCTTAGCGGTTTCTTCGGCGCCATACTTGTTAAAGATTTGCGCCAACACCTTCTTAAGCTGCTTCTTGGTCTGGACATTATTATCGTATGGGAAATCTTCAGGCAGAATCTCATTGAAGAAGACGCGACCCAAAGTTGTTTCACGCATTTTACCTTTCGCAAAGATACGAATTGGGGTTTGCAAGTGAATTACGCCATTGTCGTAAGCCATTTCTGCTTCGTAAACAGAGCTGTAGGTCTTAACCTTATCAGTCTGAGCTTGCGGTTTGTCGTAAGTCAAGTAATAGTTACCAAGCACGATGTCCTGCGAAATGTGCAGCACTGGCGCACCATCGGCAGGCTTCAACAAGTTGGCAGTTGCGCTCATCAACTCACGAGCTTCAGCCTGAGCCTCTTTTGATAGTGGCAAGTGAACAGCCATCTGGTCACCGTCGAAGTCGGCGTTAAATCCGGCACAAACTAGCGGGTGCAATTGAATAGCTTTTCCCTCAACCAAAACTGGCTGGAAGGCTTGAATTGACAAACGGTGCAAACTTGGTGCACGGTTAAGCAACACGTACTTGCCTTCAATTGCTGAATCTAGCGCGTCCCAAACTACCGCTTCACCAGCTTCGATTAGACGTGAAGCCGAGCGAATATTGTGCGCAAATTCATTCTTAATCAACCAGCTAATTACGAACGGTTTGAACAATTCCAGCGCCATTTGCTTTGGCAAACCACATTGGTTAATCTTCAATTTTGGACCAACCACGATAACCGAGCGACCAGAATAGTCAACACGCTTACCAAGAAGGTTCTGACGGAAGCGACCTTGCTTACCCTTTAGCATATCGCTCAAGCTCTTCAAGCTGCGGCGACCACCAGTCGAGCTAACTGCGCGACCACGTGATGCTGAATTGTCAATCAAAGCGTCAACAGCTTCCTGAAGCATGCGCTTTTCATTGCGCTGAATAACTTCTGGCGCGTTAAGCTCAATCAACTTCTTCAAGCGGTTGTTTCGGTTGATAATTCGGCGATACAAATCATTCAAGTCAGATGTCGCAAATCGGCCACCAGACAACGCCACCATTGGGCGAAGATCTGGAGGAATAACTGGCAGAACAGTCATACATAGGCTTGACGGCTTAATGCCAGCAGATTCCATACTCTCCAGCATCTTCAAGCGCTTTAGTAATTTCTTCTGCCGCTGACCTTTTGCGGTTTCAACTTCCTCTGTCAATTCAGCGATAAGCTTTGGCAACTCAATCTTGCCCAAAAGTTCCTTGACCGCGCTAGCACCCATACCAACTTCGATCAATTCGTCATATTCTTCTGGCAAGTTGCGATATTCGCTCTCTGAGATCAAAGCACCGAAATTCAAGCTCTCCAATTGAGATTTCTTGCCAACGTAAGCTTCCTCCAACTCCTCAACTTCACGGCTCTGCTCTTTAGCTAGTTGCTTAACGTCAGCGCCATCTTCTTCAGCCATTTTTTCGTAGCGGATTTTGATAGCCTTACGAGCCAAATCAGTTTCCGCTTCCAAATCTGCCAAATATTGATCACGAGTTGTTTCGTCAACGTTTAAGATGACGTAAGTTGCAAAGTAAACGATTTTCTCAATATTGCGAACCGTCATGCCGAGCAGCTGGCTCATTGCGCTTGGAGTGCCGCGCATAAACCAAATGTGCGCAACAGGCACTGCCAATTGAATGTGTCCCATTCGCTCACGACGAACGATTGACTTAGTGACCAATTCACCATTCTTATCGACAGCAGCTTCGCGTGAACGTACACCCTTAAGCTTTGAGTCGTGTGGATTGATATCCTTAACTGGACCAAAGATTCGCTCACAGAACAATCCATCGCGCTCTGGCTTTTGTGTGCGATAGTTAATTGTTTCTGGCTTCAAAACTTCGCCGTAGCTCCATTTCAGAATATCTTCTGGGCTAGCTACCGCCAAACGAACCGCGTCAAAATCGCTGATGCCCGTTGCGTTAAATGCAGAATTTGCCATCTTACGCGTCCTCCTTTATTTCTTCTACTTCATCAATATCTTGCACGCTCATGCCATCGTCAATTTCACCGATGTCATCTGATTCGTCCAAGTATTTTTCTTCCTTGTCATCATCGTCAGCGGCAACGGTTTTGTCTTCCGGACCACTTGAAGCAATAACGTGTTCGGCGTCAACCGTTGCTTCGTCGTCGACCAAGTCAACTCGAAGACCCAAACCTTGAAGCTCCTTAACCAACACGTTGAAGGACTCTGGAAGTTTTGGACCAACAATCGGCTCATCCTTAATGATTGACTCGTAAGCCTTTGCGCGACCGTAAACGTCGTCAGACTTAATTGTCAACATTTCCTGCAAGGTTGCAGCAGCGCCGTAAGCTTCCAATGCCCAAACCTCCATTTCACCGAAGCGCTGACCACCGTTTTGTGCCTTACCACCAAGCGGCTGCTGAGTAACCATCGTGTATGGACCAGTTGAACGGGCGTGAATCTTGTCAGAAACCATGTGGTGTAACTTGATCATGTGCATCACACCAACTGTTGTTCGCTCCTCAAATGGCTCACCGGTGCGACCGTCAAACAATTGACTCTTACCGTCACGCGCCAAACCAGCTTTTTCTAGCTCGTCGGAAATCTTCTCGCTTGGAACACCGTTAAATGACGGAGTTGCTACACGGTAACCCAATGCTCGCGCTGCCATACCAAGGTGAGTTTCAAAAATCTGACCAAGGTTCATACGGCTTGGCACACCAAGTGGGTTCAAAACTACATCAACTGGCGTACCGTCTTCTAGGAATGGCATATCTTCAACAGGAAGTACTTTCGCCACAACACCCTTGTTACCGAAGCGCCCAGCCATCTTATCACCAACGCCAATCTTTCGTAATTGCGCAACAAAGATCTGAATTTGCATCAAAACGCCAGCCTTCAATTCATGGCCATTCTCACGACTAAAGATCTTAACGCCAACGACTTTACCGCCGCCCGCGTTGTTCATTCGCTGTGATGTATCGCGAACGTCCTTAGCCTTTTCACCGAAGATGGCGCGAAGCAAGCGTTCCTCAGAGCTCAATTCCTGCTCGCCCTTTGGTGTAATCTTACCGACCAAAACATCGCCAGCCTTAACCTCAGAACCAATTTGAACAATTCCGTTCTCATCCAAGTGGCGCAAACTTTCCTCGGAAACGTTTGGAATATCACGCGTCACAATCTCTGGACCAAGCTTCGTTTCACGAACTTCAACGGTGTAATCTTTAATGTTAATGCTTGTCAATCGATCATCTTCGACCAGGCGACGGCTCATAATAATCGCGTCTTCCATGTTGTAGCCACCCCATGGCATAAAGGCAACCAGAAGGTTTTTACCTAGGGCAATTTCACCGCCAGCAATTGAGGCACCTTCAATCAGAATGTCACCCTTCTTCACCTTGTCGCCACGCTCAACGCGGACTTTTTGGTTGTAACAACGATCGTCATTATTCTTCACGAAATGCTTCAACGTGTAAATCTTTACGCCGTCAGCATATTTAACATGGACTTCGTCAGCATCAGCGCGAACGACTTCGCCGTCACCACTAGCTTGAATCAAGTGGCCACTATTCTCAGCCACAGCCTTCTCAATTCCAGTACCAACAGTTGCAGATTCTGGACACAATAGAGGAACCGCCTGGCGTTGCATGTTTGAACCAGTCAAAGCACGGTCGACACGAGTCTTTTCAATAAACGGAACCAACGCCGCAGTCGAACCTAAAATCTGACGGTGAGCTGCGTCCATGAATGTAACTTGGCTAGCCTCAACTTGTGATGGCTGCATGTTACTTCGAGCATTAACGCGCTCATCTCGGAAAGTTCCGTCTTCGTTAAGAGCCTCACCAGCATCAGCGATAACTTCACCAATTTCCTGTGAAGCATCCAAATAAACAAGCTCGTCAGTCACTTTACCATCTTTCACACGAAGATATGGAGTCTCGATAAATCCGTATTCATTAACACGCGCATAAGCCGCCAAGTTAAGCACCAAACCAATATTCGCACCTTCTGGCGTTTCCACTGAACAGATACGACCATAGTGAGTTGGGTGGGCGTCGCGGACCTCAAATCCAGCGCGCTCACGGGTCAAACCGCCAGGACCAGTCGAGCTCAAACGTCGCTTGTGGCTCAATTCTGACAATGGGTTAACTTCGTCAAGCAGCTGCGACAACTGACTTGAAGTAAAGAATTCACGAACTGCTGCAACAATTGGACGAGCGTTAATCAATTGACTTGGGCTAACGCTTTCCAAATCAGCCACACTCATGCGATCCATTGCATTGCGCTGCATTCGAAGCATACCAACGCGGAATTGTCGGGCAATCAATTCACCAACCAAGCGAACTCGGCGGTTACTCAATGCGTCAATGTCATCAGCTGGCTCCTGCGTATTGTTCAAGCGAATAACTTCACGCAAAATCGCCACCAAATCGCTCATCTGCAACGTACGATTTTCTGCTGTATTTGCAACATCTAGACCCAAGCGTTGGTTCAATTTATAACGACCAACCCGCGAATAATCAAACCGCTTGAAGTCAAAGAACATTCGCTCAATCATCTGACGAGCATTATCAACTGTCGCCAAATCACCTGGACGCAATCGACGATAAACCTCAATCAACGCCTCGTTCGCACCACGAGAAGTATCCTTGTCCAAAGTTTCGTCAATGTATTTTACGTCGCCAGTATCAATATCAGCGAACAATTCCTTAATTTCGCTAGTCTTTGGATAGCCCAAAGCGCGCAACAAAGTCGTTGCTGGCATCTTGCGGCGGCGGTCAATCTTTACGTAAATCGCGCCGTTAGAAGCCGTCTCAAATTCCATCCAAGCTCCACGTCCTGGAATGATTTTTGCGCCGTAGTAATTACGTCCCGCTACCGTTTCAGCAGTGAAGAAAACACCAGCAGAGCGAATCAACTGGCTAACAACCACACGCTCCGTACCATTGATAATAAACGTGCCGTGCTCGGTCATCCATGGATATTCACCGAGGTAAATTTCCTGCTCTTCAACTACGCCAGTTGTTTTATTTGTCAATTCAACTGTTGCGTGCAATGGAGCCTCAAATGTCAAGTTGTTTTCCTTGGCAAATTGGTCAGTGTTTTTTGGCTCGCCAAAATAGTATTTGCCGAACTTTAATGACAACTTCTGACCAGTGTAGTCGTCAATTGGGTTAATTTCTGAAAATATCTCACTCAAACCTTCTTCGACGAACCAGCGCCAAGAATCTTTTTGGTGAGCGATTAAGTTTGGTAGCGGCAGGGCATTATCACCAGAGGTGAAATAGACGCGCTCGCTACTTGTGGTTGGTTTTTTTGCCACAGGCGTAAACACTCCTCGCTTTAATTAGTGGTTAATAGACGGCCGTGAAGATCTCTAATTCATAGCCCAAAATCACGATTTGCCACTCGCAATTTTCACCCGCCATGAATACACTACTTCTATAACTACTCATTATGACGAAAAACGTCAATAAAATCAAGGGGTTTTACTAGTGTTTTTCAATGTTATCAATCAACATATTATGAACTTCGTCAATCGTCCCGTCCGCCGAGACTACCGGAATTCCGTACGCCTCGGCAATTTCCAAATATCCATCGTCGACTTTTTTCTGAAAATCTTGCCCGCGCGACTCAAAAGTGTCGGGGTTTTTCAACTCGCCACGCATAGAAATTCGCTCTTCCCGCTTTTCACGACTCAAGCTCAAAATAACCATAACGTCTGGCTTCAAGTATTTTTCATCGGTGAATAATTCTGTCAATCGCAGAATCTCCGACTCATCAAATCCTTCGCCTCGCCCCTGATAAACCAGCGTTGAAATATAATTCCTCGCGCTCAAAACAATTTCCCCACGCTCCAACGCTGGCTGAATTTTTTCCCGCCACAATTCACGCCGAGCTGCAGAAAATAGCGCCACATTCACCGCCGCAGAGCGAGCCAAATCGCCGTTTTTTATAACTTTTCGAAGTTGATTTGCTATCGGAGTTGATTTTTCCGGATCATCGCTTCCCGGCTCTTCAATCACGCAAACTGCTCGCCCGATTGATCGGAAATATTCCGCCAATTTCGCGACCTGCGTCGACTTGCCCGTCCCGTCATTGCCCTCGATAACTATATATTTTCCAGCGTCGCCCATCATCACCTCGTAATCACAGTATGCGGCTTATTCAGATAAATCATCATCTTTTTCGCCTTGCCGTCAACTTTTATAAAATGCGTATGTTGGTGTGCCATCGACCTGGTTTTACTTCCTTGCGCTCGGGCGTAAATCGAATAGCCGTTATTCTCAAACTTCGCAATCTGATTCATATAGTCAATTTTCTCCTCATCGCTCAAATTCGCCAATGAATCCACGTGCCGTTTCGGTATCACCATCAAATGATCGTCCACGCCGCAGCCATCCCAAAAATTATAGCCAAATCTATTCTTAATAATCAGGCAATGCACAGTTTCACCAACGACCTGATCTGTGTGATGCTTTACTAATTGACAAAAATCGCAGCCATCAGATTTATGCTTTTTTCTGTGATCAATATATTCTTTTTCCTTCGTTCGCGAGCGAAACATTGAACCTGCCATCATCACAAAATCCCCTCGCCAAGTCCCGCGATCTCCATCGGTTTATGCCGACGATCCTTAAACGCCCGCGGCAGCATCATTTCTGGACGCCAAGTTTTTATCAATTCATCCAAATCGTCAGTGTGTTGATATTTGCCGCTCATTCCGCCGCGTCCACTAGCATATCCGCCGTCAACCTGACCAGTGTGATGAAAAATCAATTGCCCAATTCTCTCACCGACAGGCAAAACTACACTCTCGTGCTTGTTCAAATTGTAAATCTCAAGCGTAATCCGATTGACATATCCCGGATCAACCCAGCCAGCATCAAAACACACCGCCACGCCGTTTCGCCCCCAAGAGCTACGGCTTTTCACCTCAGCCGCGCCGCCATGCGTCCGAATTCCAACAAATTCGTGCGTATGTGCCAAAATTCGCTCACCAGGCTTCAAAACGATAATCGGATGATCTGGCGGAATATTCTTAAATTCCCGAAAACCGTGCCGCTCACACCATTCGGCGTGCGGAATTGCCTTAAGCGGACCCTTGAAGTATCGATTGACATCAGACTCGTCAAACGGATTATAAACTCGCGAAATATCGTCATATTCCTGCTTATAAAAATTAAAGCCTAGCGTAAAATCTAAGCTGGCTTCCGATACGTTTTTTGGATTGAACGGCGTACAGACAATTGTCCCGTCTTCAATCGCCGCTAATATATCTTTATTTGAGTACACGCTCACTAAACACCTCCCGTTGCGTGATTTTTCTACCAAATCTTATTATGGCAAGTTTACGCATTCCTATCAAGCTTTCGGTAAATTTTACAGCATGTTAAACTGAAATTATGGAAAAAGCCATTATTGTAGCTTACGATAAAAACCGCGCCATCGGACAAAATGGCGATATGCCGTGGGGGCGAAGTTTGCCGGCCGACTTGGTGAATTTTAAGCGCTTGACGAAAAACAGTAATGTCATTATGGGCAGAAAAACGTTTGAGTCAATTGGCTCGCGACCACTTCCGGGCAGAGAAAATATTGTCATTTCATCCAAGCCAACTGGTGTCAAAAAAGTTCTTACGACTATGAATTTACGAAGCGCCCTGGCTTTATCGCGATATCCGACTTTTATTATTGGCGGCTCACGAGTTTATAAAGACGCGCTAGATATTCCAGAGATCGACACGATTTACGCCACAGAGATTAATGCCGAGTTTCCCGATGCTGACACTTTTTTCCCAGATATAGATATGGACGCGTGGGAGGAAGTAAGTCGCACACATCATTCGGCAGATAATGAAAATAATTACGATTTTGATTTTGTAACCTATAAAAGAAAATAGCCTTCTTAAATTGACAGTATTTGGTATTTGTTATATAATGCAACACGTGAATAACGAAGCATGTGTACAAATATTAAACCCTGAAGACAACTCAGAATACACTACGGACGCAATACTCAGAGGTGCACAATACCCTGACAAAGCTACCGGACTATTCAAAGAGGATGTCATGCTGTTCAATAAAGTGCCCGGCGATGATGGACGAGTGAAGTATATAGCAGGAAAGATTGCTACCTTATTGTATGACCCGGAAGTTGACAAGTATATACTTCCGCCGAAGAAAAATCTCCGCAAAAAATAGACCTTAGCCACTCAGTCCATAAGGGCAAATCACACTACACAGCAATCGGCGCTTTTATCGCTGGATGGCACTCATAATTCTCCAGACGGATATCATCAATCGTGAAATCGTCAATATTCTTGATGTCTGGATTGAGCCACAGTTTCGGTAGCGGCAACGGACGTCGCGATAATTGCTCGTCAACCTGCGCGCGGTGATTATTATAAATATGCGCACTATTCAAGGTGTGGACAAATTCACCGGGCTGTTTATCCGTCACTTGAGCGATCATCGACAGTAACAATGCATAGCTGGCAATATTAAACGGCACCCCAAGGAACATATCCGCCGAGCGCTGAGTCAGCGCCAGATCCAGTTTGTCCTTCTCGTCGTTTTTACCAGGTCTTACGTTAAACTGGAACATCGTATGGCACGGAGGCAGCCCGCCAGATTGGACGATATCATCAATTTCCGCCACATTCCACGCACTCACGATATTCCGACGCGACTCTGGATTTGTCTTTATCATGTCAATGGCGTTCTGAATCTGGTCAATAGTTCCACCCCTCCCGTCCGGCCATTTTCGCCATTGGACACCATAAACAGGACCCAAATTCCCCCATTCTTCAGCAAACGCGTGATCGCTCGCAATCTTATCAATAAATTCCTTCATGCCAGCGCGCCACTCGTCGCCGTTAATTTCCGGTATTTTCTGACCAGTTTTTTCTAAGTAATTTTTATATGGCCACTCATCCCAAATATGAACGCCGTTTTGTGCCAAATATTCAATATTGCCCGTACCCTTAAGAAACCATAAAAGCTCATGAGCGACACTTTTGAAATACAACTTCTTCGTGGTCATAGCCGGAAATCCATCCGCCAAATTATATCGCGTCTGAATACCAAAAACTTCCGTCGTTCCCGTTCCCGTACGATCGCCTTTTTGCACACCGTTATCACGAACGTATTTCAATGCGTCTAAATATTGCCTCATAAGCCCTCCTCGCTTACTTCAAATTATGACAATATCCCTCAAAAACCACAAGCAGAATTACTAGTAGTTTTAACAACAAACGCGCAAATTTTTACGATAATTTAGTCAAGACTTTATCAATCAGTCCGTATTTTACGGCTTCATCCGGCGTCATCCAATAATCACGCTCCATGTCGGATTTAACCTTAGCCAACTTCTGACCGGTGTTTTTCGCCATAATCTTCGCTAGCATTTCCTTAACTTCCAAAGTTTCCTTCATATCAATTTCCATGTCGGTCACTTTTCCGTGCGTTCCAGAAGACGGCTGATGAATCATCACCTTAGCGTGCGGCAAACAAAACCTCTTGCCCTTAGCGCCAGAGCTGAGCAAAAACGCCCCCATGCTTGCCTGTAAACCAATTCCATACGTCGCCACATCGGGCTTAATAAAATTCATCGTGTCGTAAATCGCCATTCCATCGTAAACGCTGCCACCTGGACTATTGATATATAGCGATATATCAGCTTGCGGATCAACATATGCCAAATGCAACAATTGCGCCACTACGCTGTTCGCGGTATGTTCGTTAACGTCTTCACCAAGGAAAATAATCCTCTCATTCAACAATCTCGAATAGATATCAAAAGCACGTTCGCCGTCAGCCGATTTTTCAACGACAGTTGGAATGAGATATGATTTTGGCATATTTACCTTATTTCTTCGTGTTTAATTCAACCAATTTAGCGACAGTTTTATCTGTAATTATTCGATTGGCAATGTCGCGGTGGACGTTTGGATTATCAAATTGCTCTAATATTTTCTTATCTTTGCCGTATTGTTGCTTAAAGAAGTTAATTTGCTCTTGAATCTCATCACGAGAAGCGTCAATCTTCAATTCCTTCGACAATTCCGCCAACACCAAGCCAGCCTTAACTCGCTTTTCAGCCGCTGGACGAGCCTCTTTCTTCGTCCATTCCTCTTTATCCTTGAAGCCCTGAGTCTTCAAATAACTCTCCAGACTTAGTCCGCTGTACATCAAATTCTGGGTCAAGTCACGCTCGATTGATCGCAATTGATCCTCAACCAAAAGTTCTGGCAGCGCCGCCTTACTCTTTTCCGTCAACTCACCAACCAGCGCGTCCTTAAATTTCTCGTCAGCTTCACGCTCTTTTTGTGCGGTAAGTTCGCGCTTAATGTCCGCTTTTACTTCTTTCATCTCTGTAAATGGACCACATTTTGCAGCAAATTCATCGTTTAGTTCTGGCAATTTCAATTCATTAACCTTGTGAAGTTTCACGGTAAACACAACGTCTTGACCCGCCAAATTCTCAGCGTGATAATCCTCTGGGAACTTCAACTTCAAATCGAACTCTTCACCAGCCTTATGACCAATCACGCCTTCTTCAAATCCAGGAATGAATTGACCTTCACCAAGCTTCAAGCCATATTCCTTAGCCGAACCGCCGTCAAACGCCACGCCGTCTTTCTTTCCCGTAAAGTCAATCACGGCTTCGTCACCGAGCTTAGCGGCACGCTTGACCTCTGATTTTTCAGAATAGTTTTTACGGATTCGCTCAATAACCTCGTCGACATCTTTATCCTCAACCTTGGCTGCTTCTTTTTTCGCTGTCAATTTTTTGTAATCGCCCAATTTTACTGGCGGAATAACTTCAACTTCAGCCGTAAATTCCAACTCAGAACCAGGAACAAACTTCTTCACTTCAACACTTGGTCGATCCAAAGCTTGCAATTTTTCCTGCAAAAACGCCTCAGCTACTGCCTTTGACAAAGCATTCTCCAAAATCTGCTCCTGAAGCGCATTCGGATCAACATGCTTAGCGGCTATGCTTGCGGGAACTTTTCCTTTGCGGAAACCTGGAACTTTGATGTCGCGCGCCAACTTTGTCAAGGAAACCTGCTCTGCGTCAGCTAATTCGCTAGCACCCAAAGAAATCGTCAATTGAACTTTAGTATCTGATAGTTTTTTTACAGTAGTCTTCATAAAGACTAATTATAACAGATATCAGACTATACCTCAAACAGAGCGTCTTCATCGCCATCATATCGGCGATCTTTGACAATTGTCACAATTCGTTCAGCGCCAACTTTCTGCTCGTCAGATTCCACCAAGTTTCGAACCGTGTATGCGCCGCTAGCAATTTCATCCTCGCCCACGAACACCGCAAACGGAATTTGCTTTTTTAGCGCCGCCTTTATCTGCTTGTCAATCTTTCTACCAGTGATATCCAACTCCGCTCGCACACCTTCGCTGCGCAATTTTCGCGCCAAATCGTCCGCGCCAGCCATAGATTCTTTTGACACCGGAATTATATATACATCTGTTTTAGACGCCAATTTTGGCAACAAGCCGTGCACTTCCAAAAATTGCTCCATCGTTGTCGCGCCCATACCAACACCAACCGTAGCAATCGGTTCAACGCCAAATAGCCCAACCAATCCATCATATCGTCCGCCGCCAAACAGCGCTCGGTTATTCTCTGGCGAATTGTCAAAAAGCTCAAAAACTATGCCCGTGTAATAGTCCAGTCCGCGCATCAAAGTGACATCAAACACCGCATTCGTAATGCCTTTTTGGCTAAGCAATTTCACCACTTCGCGAAGCTGCTTGACACTTTCATCTTCCATCAATTCGCTCGGTAAATCATCAACAGATTTCATGCTGATCATTTTTGCTAGCTTCGGCAAACCTTCAGACGCTTGATTGCCAAAAATCTCAATCGCCTGACGCTTAAATTCTTCGGCAGAAATCTTATTTTTCCTATCGAGCAACTTCATCATCATCGTCGAACCAACAATATCAAGCTTCAAAAATTGACTCATCAGACGATTTATCAATTGGCGATTATTAACCCTAACCGTAAACATTTCTTGCTTGGCGCCAAAGTTCATCACACTAGCGTGACTTAGCTCAATAATCTCCGCATCTGCCGCCGCGCCATCTACGCCAAATAAATCCGCATTCAATTGCCAAAACTCGCGTTCACGCCCCCGCTGCGGACGTTCATAGCGCATAAAATTAGCAATTGAATACAGCCGCGCAGGCATCGCTAATTCCTGACGCTTAGCCGCCACCATTCGAGAAATCGACGGCGTCATCTCAGGACGAATTGCCACCATTCGACCGCCACGATCTTCAAAAGCGTATGTTTGCTCGCCCGCCAATTCCTGACCTGACTTCGCCAAATAAATATCTAGCGGCTCCAGTAGTGGCGCGCCGTATTCTTCATAGCCAAAACTCTCAACCGTCTTGTGCCAAACATTAAAAATGTAATTCTGCAGACGCTTTTCCTCTGGAAAATAGTCTCGCGAACCTTTGTAACTTTGTGTAGATAAACTGCTCATGTTAGCTCCATTATGTCATTATTTCTTATTTATAGCAATCAAAAACGCCGAGGCAGAACTCGGCGCGTACAATCAAAAATCAGAGTCCTACCTCGGCAACACGTGTGAATGATGAAATTTAGGTAAAATCATACGTCTATTATAGTAAATTTCATGCTTTTTGTAAAGTAGGAACTGACGGAGTTATTGCG
The DNA here is from genome assembly GCF_022828245.2 of Candidatus Nanosynbacter sp. TM7-008. Lineage (NCBI taxonomy): Bacteria > Bacillati > Minisyncoccota > Nanosynbacteria > Nanosynbacterales > Nanosynbacteraceae > Nanosynbacter > Candidatus Nanosynbacter sp. TM7-008. The sequence goes on from NZ_CP157587.1 coordinate 423,613, forward strand.
AGAAATAATGGTGTATCATTAATTTATGGACAACATCACGCATCGTATCGCCGAATCTATTCGCGCTAACGATTTTTCCGCCTACCAACGCGAGCGTTATCCCGCCATTCAAGAAGGCGAGTTTGCTCGCTTTACGGATGAGGATTTTGGTAGCGTTGATTTTGGCCAGTTTGTCATGGGATTTTTCGTGTTTGAAAACTGTAATCTGGACGACGCAAAGCATATTTATGGGCAACCGATTTATTTCACCAATTCGTCAGTTCGGAATGTAGATTTTCGCGGCGTAAAAGCTATTATTGAAGCAAAAGGCTGCGACTTCCGCGGCATAAAATATGACGAGGAAACGCAATTTGTCTATGGTAGTGGAAAATTGGCAACACGATCGCGTTTCATAAATTGTAAATTAGATGATGAAACTCGTGATTTTTTGAACCAACAAGGCGTAGAAATCAACTAATTGTTTTCCGCCAGCACATTCTGTTGCAGCCAACAATACATCGCCACGGTAGCTGCCGCGCCGACGTTGATGGAGCGAGTCGAGCCGAATTGCTCAATCGCCACAATCTGATCCGCAGCGCCAGCCAGCTCCGCAGAAATCCCCGGACCTTCTTGTCCAAATACCAAAACCGCATGCTTTGGTAACCTCGTCTGCGACATATTAACACTTCCTGGGATATTATCAATAGCAATAATTTCCATACCTTCAGTCCGCATTTTTTCAACAAACTCTTCCGTCGTCGCCAAATACGTAATGTGAAGATATTTATCCGTCATCATCGCACCGCGCTTATTCCATTGCCTACGCCCAATCACATAAATCTGCCGCACACCAAACGCGTTGGCGCTCCTGACAATTGTCCCCATATTAAAATCTCGCTCGGTATTTTCCAGCGCAATCACCAGACCGTGATCTTCAGAATCCAACTCATTTATAATCTCCGATTCGCTCCGACCCTTAAATTTATCAATGACATTTCTTTTATCTTCCATCTCTGTTATTTTATCAAAGTTCCTGAGTAAATAACAAAAGTCGAGAGCCCTCTATTGACTTAATTACCATAGAATGGTATAGGTAATATTAGTTTTCGTTGACGAGTTGAGCAAATCCTTGTCCGAAAACGCTCATTGACAAGCAGCCAAAACACAAGGCGAGTTTTTATTTCTCCTAAGAACTTTAAAGAGATAAAATCTCGTCTTGTGCATAAAGAATGCGCATATATCACAGTGAGGGCGAGAAAATACTAGAGAGGCGAGAGCCATGAGTGATGATGTCGTCGAATCGAATCTGAAAACGTACCTCGAGTACGCAATCGCGTCTGAGGAAGGAAAATTCCTCACAATCGACTATACGTTCAGAGACCTCCAGTTACTCAGCCTAGCCGCTGAGCCCGAAATCAGAAAGCAACTCGCCCAGTTGGGCGAGAACGCCACCAAGTTGGCGCAACTGATTGAAGATCTTCTGGACCACACGGAGGACTGCAACACGGAATACTAACGGCACGGGGTATATGATGAGCGTGATTAATTCTCTTTATGGCTGCTTGTCATATATCCCCTGAAATTATTTTGGAATAGTCTCATTTGAGGCTGTTTTTTTATGCATTCTATTGACTTTTTTACACAAGTGTGGTATAAATGAAGGTAGCTTTCGTTGATGAGTTGAGTAAATCCTTGTCCGAAAGTGAACTTTGACAGGCAATCGAACACAAGATGAGTTTTTATTTCTTTTTTAACCCACCACAAGAGAACTAAGATCTCATCTTGTGTTGTTAAAGGACAACGCACTGCGCTCACGCAGATGAGAGAACACCAGAAGAAAGGTGAAATATCGTGAAGGATTTGAAGGATCTCAAAGAACATTTGGATGACCTCGAGATCGAGCTCAGGTCTCTCTACCGCATTGCGGGAGAGGAGGCACGAATGACTCTAAACGGGGCTCGTCGCTGGGACAGACAGGTGGAACGCCTGGATGGCATCATGGACGCCCTTCGACAGGATGCCGAGATGCTCTCCGAGGACTCATCCGAGTCCTAGAGTTCGACACCTAGGAACACCAGCGATTCGACAAATCTACATGACAGGTGATTGTTCTTTTACGATTGCCTGTCATGTAGACTCTGAACTTAGGACATTAAAAATCACCCTGAGTATGGGTGATTTTCTTATGGTGAAAAAATTCAATTCTTGGTGCGGATGAAAGGACTTGAACCTTCACGTACTTGCGTACACTAGCACCTGAAGCTAGCGCGTCTACCAATTCCGCCACATCCGCATGTGGGCTACGCGTCAATTATAGCCCAATTTTCGCCCAGTATCAAGCTTGATTACGAAGCTTACACCATGCGTTTAATTCCGCCGCCAACTCCTTTGGCTGAGCTTCCGCTTTAATCCCTGGATTAAAAATTCCAGCTGGATCAAAGATTTTTTTCACCTTCGCGTATAATTGTCTTTCATCATCTGGCAGATTTTTATAGATAAAGTTAGCCTTCAATCTTCCGTCACCACCAAATCCTGCAAATGAACCTTCATACTTATTAACAATCTGAGAAATTTCCGCCAACAACTGAAGAATCTTCTGGCGTTCACTCACCTTTTTACTGTCAAACGTCGGATGCAGAGAAATATAATCGCTTGAAAAATCAACAAAAACTGGCAAATCCACGCCGTACTTAGCCTCCAGCGACTTCAACTCGCTAAGGAAACTATCAATCTTTTCTGGCGCCATTAAAATCCCAGAAAATACGCGTGGTGTAATCATATGCGGCTCGCTCGGAGTTTCCGCCAAAGCCAAAACAGAATGCAAGCTGAACAAATCCTGCTCTTCTAAATGTAGCGTTTTTATGTCAATCGCTTCTGATGATTCCAATTTTCGAGTCAATTTCTTCGCGGCTTTATTACGTGCCCTGTCAGAAAAGTCGTCAAAGATAGCCAAAACCACCGCACCCTTAAAGCATTCTTTCGGCGCCCACTCAACCATTTTACCGACGACCGCAGCCTGACGGAAGAATCGCCCGTCGATTATTTCCACCGCCGACGCCTTATTTTTCATCGCTAATTCCACGGCTGATTGCGCGTCTGACAACTTTTTATATGATGCGGCAACAACTGAATATTCAGGATGAATAAATTGCGCCTTCATAATAATTTCGCAAATCACACCCAGACTTCCCTGACTGCCAATAAACAGCGGCGTCAAGTCAAATGACCCGTCTTTTTGCTTCACCCGAGAAATCCCACTGTATCCAACCGTATCCGGCAAAGCTGGATCCATTTGCGAAATCAGCTCGGCGTTATCTGAGATTAAATTGTCAATCTCTCGATAAATCTCGCCCTCAAACGTCGATAAGCCTTTTTTCTTACTCAATTCGCGTCGAGATATGCGACCAGTCTGGATCACGTCGCCATTACTTAGGACAATTTCAAGTTGCTGAACGGCATCAGCAAAACGACCATGCGCGCCAGATAATATTCCAGACGGAGCTGTGTTAATTGCGCCACCAACCGTGCCTTCTTCCGCCACATACGAGGTTCGCGGCAAGCCCAAGCCTTTATGTGTAGACAAAGTTGCGTTGATCGCCGAAAGAGAAATTCCCGCTTGAGCATGAATCAGTTGCTGGCGAGGATCAATACCAACCACACGATTCATATACGTTTTTTCGTCAATTGCAATGCCTTTATTCGTCGCTGCGCCAGTTTCATCATTACCACAACCACGAACAAACACAGGTAAAACATGACCTTTCTCTGCCAATTGAGAGCAAAATCGCATCACTTTCCTGATGTCGTTCATATTAGCCGCACGAACAATCATTTCTGGTCGGCGCGCCAAAAGTCCATTATCAACTTCAACTTGGCTCAATGCAAAATCCTGCGACGCGACTTCGCCGCTAAGATGCTCATTCAAATATTTCGCAACTTTATTCATCAATCCTCCTTAGTATGCTACTTCAATTTTAACATAAGCGCGGACAGTTGATAAGTAGAATTTGTTTTGATATAATCGGGTTATGCGGATGTGGTGGAATTGGTAGACACGCATGCCTTAGGAGCATGTGCCTCACGGCGTGAAGGTTCAAGTCCTTTCATCCGCACCAATATTTGGCAATTTTTCACCATAAGAAAATCACCCTGAGATTGGGTGATTTTTATTAGCTTAAATTCAGAGTCTACATGACAGGCAATCGTAAAAGAACAATCACCTGCCATGCAGAGAGAGGCTACTGAGACTGCACAATAGAGGCTACCGAGATGTAGAAAAGACAGTCGTTGATAATAGCCCGAGACCGAGCCATTAGCTGTGCCTCTTCCTCGCTGCTTTCCGGGGGGGGCGCTCTTTGAGGCCCTCTTAATAACATTGAATTCCAATGCTATTGAGCCAGCCTCGATAGAGACTTCTTGCATAAGCCTCTTTTCGCCAGCTTCCCCTTTGTTGTGCTCCTCGAGGATGCGCACAAGGCGACTTGTGCCAGTCTCTACGGACTCGATCGCAGTTTCGAAACGGCGCCTCTTGTCGGGATCTTCAGAATAGAATTTGCCATCGATGAGGTCTTTAAGAACCTCCCAGGCTACCCTGACTGTCTTAGCACTCTCTGTAATCTCGTGCATGTAGTTTTTGGAGTTCATACCCTTCGCCTTCATGATGTTTTTCTCATCCGCAGGATTGCAGCGTGTCGTTCTTTAACAACACAAGATGAGATCTTAGTTCTCTTATGGTGGTTTTAAAAAAGAAATAAAAACTCATCTTGTGTTCGATTGCCTGTCAAAGTTCACTTTCGGACAAGGATTTACTCAACTTATCAACGAAAGATAACTTTATTTATATCACACTTGCGTAAAAAAGTCAATAGAATATGCTCGGCGTAACTTGTCAGGACTTAAAACCTGAACTATAATTAGCTCACATCACGAATTCGTTAGGTAAAACGACAGATGTAATTACGGGAAATTAGCTCAGTTGGCTAGAGCGCACGATTCACATTCGTGAGGTCACAGGTTCGAGCCCTGTATTTCCCACCATTTCACGTTAGGTATAAATATGGAATCTTTTTACGTTACGTCAACTCATCTTGACATAGCTATGGCGACTGAACCTCATCCGTCTGGATTAGTTATATTCTCGCGAGAATTATCTACAAACGGGGAGGCGACTGGACACATAATAATATCTCCCGAGAACCATCATACGGATATATACTGTGATTACCTTGAAAGAAATGAAGCTTTAGTAGCAGAGCGTAGACGCTGGGGGATAAATATTCGACAAGACAAGATCGTGAATTATTTCGTCCGAACAGAACCTGCTTATGGAATGTATATACCTCAGTTAGACGACATGCCGGACTATCCCGAACTGCTAATAGCTTGTACGAATAATAGAAAAGCGAAGAAATTAGCCCGCCAAGAATTAAAAATAAATCCGACACAAGTTAAATTAGCAACGCAAGCTCTCGGTATAGTAATGGCTGATTTAGATATTTTACATAGAGCCGACGGCGAAACTCGGCTGATAATTTTCCCAAAAGACCAACTTGACGAACAGCAAATTACAGTATGTTAAAGCATTAAACACAACTTTCACTCTTTTTATTTCCCTCTTATCGTGGTAAAATTTTATATTAAGAGGAAGGTCTGTGTTAATATCAGACCATATTTTTATGAAGGACGCTAGCAAGATTCGAAACATTGCCATTATTGCCCACGTCGACCACGGCAAAACGACCATGGTTGACGGACTATTAAAGCAGTCGCGAACATTCCGCGACAACCAAGCCGAGATGAGCCAGGAATTGATTATGGATTCCGGCGATCAAGAGCACGAGCGCGGTATCACCATCACCGCCAAACAAACGTCGATTTTTTACGGTGACTATAAGATAAACATCATCGACACGCCAGGACACGCCGATTTCTCTGGCGAAGTTGAACGAACCTTGAATATGGCTGACGGCGTTCTGCTGATCGTGGACGCGCAGGAAGGTCCGATGCCTCAGACCAAATTCGTATTAGCGAAGGCGCTTGAGCTGGGGTTGAAGCCTGTCGTGATTATCAACAAGATTGACAAGCCAGCCAGACGAATTGCCGAAGTTGAAGATGAGTTGAGCGATCTGTTTTTGGAGTTAGCAACCGACGATTCTCAATTGCAATATCCAATTTATTACGCAATCGGACGCGACGGAAAATCATGGAAAGAAATTCCTGCAAACACAGACGAAGATGCGGATTTGACGCCAATTTTTGACGCGATTATCAATGATATTCCAGCACCAAACGTGACAGAAGATGGTGCGTTTCAATTGCTTGTTACCAGCTTACAATACGACACGTTCCAGGGGAAATACGCGATTGGGCGAATTGCTCGCGGATCTGTTAAGCGTGGCCTACAAGTCAGTTTGATGAAAAACGGCGAAGTCGCAGGTTCTGCACGAATTGAGAAAGTTTTTGGCTATCGCGGCTTGAATCGCGAAGAACTTGACGAAGCTTTTGCTGGCGACATTGTGGCGCTGGTTGGAGTGGCTGATGCACATATTGGCGATACGATTGCCGACAAAGAGCAGCCTGAAGCGCTGCCAACAATTGACATCGAAGCTCCAACTTTGAGTATGTACCTCGGACCAAACACCAGCCCAATGAAAGGTCGCGAGGGCGAGTTTACGACATCCAGGCAAATTGGCGACCGATTGAAGCGAGAGCTTGAGACCAACGTGGCGCTACGAGTCGAGGAAAACGGAATTGGCTTTACGATTTCTGGACGCGGCGAATTGCACTTGAGTGTTCTAATTGAAACTATGCGACGCGAGGGATTTGAGTTTGAAGTTGGACGACCGCAAGTCGTTACAATTACCGAGGACGGCGTCAAAAAAGAACCGATTGAAGAATTGCAAATTGAGGTTGGGAGCGAATTTATCGGCGCAATTAGCCAGGAGCTTGGCGCGCGACACGCCGAAATGAAATCCCAGGAAACGACCACCGCTGGCGCTGTTCGCCTTACTTACATTTTGCCAACGAGGGCGCTGATTGGTCTGCGCAACATTTTATTGACCGCCACCAGAGGCACGGTGATTATGAATTCCCTGCCTCACGGATATCAACCGCTTGGCGGAAAACTGCCAAAAACCCGCAATGGAGTTTTGATTGCATTTGAAGCTGGCACGACAACACCTTACGCCCTGCAAGCAGCCGAAGCCCGTGGCGAATTATTGGTCGGACCGGGAACAGAAGTTTACGCCGGAATGATTGTCGGGATTTACAATCGCCAAGAAGACATCGAAATCAACGTTTGTAAAGCCAAGCATTTGACTAACATGCGTTCCAAATCGTCGGATGGAACTGTGCAATTGACGCCATTTACGCAGTTTAGCTTGGAGCAATGTATCGACTTTATCGAAGATGACGAGCTTTTGGAAGTTACGCCAAAATCACTACGACTTCGCAAGCGATATCTGGACGCAAACGAGCGAAAACGCGCCGCGAAACAATAATCGCATCAAGTACAAAAATAACCGCCCCGTGATGAGGCGGCTATTTTTCATGCGAGCATCAACTAATTGACAAGAGTCTCTTTGACCCGGCGAGAAGCAAAGAAGTACAAGATTACCAATCCTTCTACTATTAGCATTGTAACGATTCCGGTAATAAATGCCGGAGCCTCTACTCCCGACCTTCCGGATGCATATATAACTACCGCATTTGCAACATTGCCCAATCCAGCTGTGGCGATCGTAGCAACAGCTAACCACTTGCCAAGACGCTTCTGCATCGTTATAAACACGACTGCACAAATAGCTAAGACCACTAGTATAGGTGAAAATATCAAAGAAATGACGTTTTCAGGCTGGCTAAGATTCATTATAGCCTGGAAAAACACTGCTGTATTGACAAGGCTACCGATAACAAAACAAACAACAAAGAACATTAACCAACCCTTAACGCCCTTCAGGGATTCCGCCATCACGACATATTGCACTGGCGCTGCTTGAGGCTGTGCAAAATATTGCTGGCTGACTGGTTGCTGCTCATACGGCGTATTCTGCGGTTGTGGTGCGGGACCGTATTGTGCGTTTGGATCAGGCTGTGGCGCATATTGCGGCTGCTGAGATTCTTGTTTTGGCATATTAACTTCTCCTTTTAAGAATATTGATGTGCTAATTATATCACATCCTTTATTTCCTCTGGTAAAAATCCTTTGTCGTGCTTAAAGCCGGCTTGCCACTTGTAACCTTTATTATAGCCCAAATCTTTCATCAATTTGGTCGGAGCATTCCTGAGATGTAACGGTACGGGAGAACTCGGATGTTTACGCGCCAATTCAAAAGCACTGTGCATTAAATCGGTAATTTCACGCGACTTCTGACTACGAGCCAACGCAATAGCACAATGGAATAAATTATATTTGGCCTCCGGAAGACCAACGCGCTCGACAGCCTCAAACGTCGCAATTGCCAAGCTCAGCGCACCATTACCCGCTAGCCCGATATCTTCCGATGCAAAAATCACCATTCGCCGAGCAATAAACTTCGGATCCTCGCCCGCGTCAATCATTCGCGCCAAATAATACGTCGCAGCCGTCGCGTCGCTGCCTCTTAGCGACTTGATAAAAGCGGAAATCACATCGTAATGCGAATCGCCTTTTTTATCATAGCCCGGAAGTCGCTTCTGAGCCGCCGCCTTAACCACTTCCGGCGTTACTTTTTCATTAAAACTCAGCGCCAATTCCAAATTGCCCAGCGCCACCCTCGCGTCGCCATCCGATAATTCCGCCAAATAATCCAAAGCTTTGGGCGAAACTTGCTTGGACTTTTTCAGGACTTTCAGCGCTCTTTTTAATACCAATATAATTTCGTCTTTTGTCAATCGCTGGAGAACCAAAACCCGTGAACGCGACAGCAGTGGCGTGATGACTTCAAAACTCGGGTTCTCGGTCGTCGCACCGATTAGCGTAATTAGCCCGCTCTCAACGTGCGGCAAAAACGCGTCTTGCTGCGCCTTGTTGAAGCGATGAATTTCGTCAACGAATAGAATTGTTCTAAGTCCTAAATTCCAGTTTTGGCGGGCGTGCTCAATAACCTGCTCAACATCTTTTTTTCCGCTTGTAACTGCCGACAATTCAATAAACTCCGCCTTAACCTCGCGCGCAATAATCCGTGCCAATGTCGTCTTCCCAGTTCCCGGTGGACCCCATAATATCAAACTGACCGGCTCGCCATTCTTAACAATCCGCCTCAATAACTCGCCCTCGCCAAGCAAATGACTCTGCCCTATCACCTCGTCCAGCGTCTGCGGTCTCATCTGTTCAGCCAGTGGCTGCCTGCTATCACTCATACTTCCATTATATCGCGAAATCCATAAAGCCAAAAAGTCTCCACCGTTACACTTTTCTCGCACAAAATGCTACAATAGATCTATATAAATAGGAGGAAAAATGGGAGCATTTGTAGTAATAATCTTAGTATCTATCGGGCTTTATGTATTAAGCGGCATTAAAATTGTCAATCAATATCAGTGCGGCGTGGTTTTGACGCTCGGTAAATTTACTGGTGTTCGCGAACCAGGATTAAGAGTTGTTATTCCAGGATTGCAGACGATGATGCTGGTTGATATTCGTTCAACTCCAATTGACGTTCCAAAACAAGAAGTCATCACTAAAGACAACGTCACTGTCGGCGTTGATGCGGTGGTTTATTTCCGAGTTATCAACGCGCCAAAAGCCGTGCTAGAAACCACGAACTATATTTACGCGACTAGCCAATTTGCCCAAGCGGCACTACGCGACGTCACTGGAAATGTCGATATGGACGATTTGCTCGCCAAGCGCGAAGAGATTTCCCAGCAAATCAAGGAAATTGTTGATGCCGAAACCGACAAATGGGGTATCGATGTCGAGAACGTTAAGATTCAGAATATTGAACTTCCTAGTGATATGAAACGTGCCATGGCCAAACAAGCCGAAGCAGAGCGCGAGCGCCGCGCCAACATCATCAACGCTGACGGCGAAAAAGCTGCGGCTGAAACATTAGCCCAGGCTGCAGAAATCCTAGCAAAAACTCAAGGCGCTATCAATCTGCGAACATTGAACACTTTGGAGCGAATCTCCACGGAGCCAAGCCAAAAGACGATGATGTTATTCCCTATCGAACTCATCGACGCGATTCGTGGCGGTAAAAAATAAACCACTTATCAATAAAATAAGCACTCTGTAATTTTACGGAGTGCTTTATGATTTCTGGTGCGGATGGGGAGAGTCGAACTCCCATCTCAACCTTGGGAAGGTCACATAATAGCCGCTATACGACACCCGCGCTCGATAAAATTATAACACCCTTGCCAGATGGCGACAACTTTAGTACAATTAAATAGCAAGTTTGTGGCTCTTTAGCTCAGTTGGTAGAGCAGAGGCCTGAAGAGCCTTGTGTCCCCAGTTCAAGTCTGGGAGGAGCCACCAAATATTGCATTTCATTCACGACTTTGCTACAATAAATCGTGAACAACATGCGGGTATAGCTCAGTTGTTAGAGCGCTTCCTTGCCATGGAAGAGGCCAGGAGTTAGAGTCTCCTTACCCGCACCAATTCGATATTTAGCCATCCAAACGGGTGGTTTTTTCGTATGTTGATCCTTAGATAGCTAATTACATTTGACATAATACCCCCAGGGGGTATATGATTATTTTATGAATACAGCAGACATCAAACTGCGAGCCCTGCATCGCACAAAGATTATATTAGGACAAATGCGCGGACTCGAGAAACAAATCACCGACGACGCTTATTGCATGGACGTTTTGACCCAAAGTCTAGCAATACAAAAGTCATTAGCGTCGCTTAATAAACTTATTCTGGAGCGACATCTCCGCACACACATTGCCGATAAGATGGCGTCCGGTGACAAAGCTCAACAGAGTAAAGCGATAGAAGAATTACTCAATCTATATGAATTAAATAACATAAGGACAAAATAATGAATCACGAATCTCATAATCATTGCAATACAAAAAATTCAACCAAACGTATGGCGCTAGCGGCAAGTTTACACTGTCTGGCGGGATGTATGATTGGTGAGATGGTTGGCGTTACCATCGGCACACACGCTGGATTTGCGCCACATACCACGGTTATTTTAGCGTCAGTCTTAGCTTTCATCTCCGGCTACACCGCATCAATCATACCGTTAGTACGTGCCAAATTATCGCTCATAAAATCCTTAAAGTTAGTTTTCGCCGCTGACACACTATCCATACTGTCAATGACCGTCGTAGACAACATAATCATGCTAATCATTCCGGGCGCCATGGATAAGAACTTAGCTCATCCGATTTATTGGGTTAGTCGGCTAATTTGTATGCTCGCCGCGTTTGCCGTATCATATCCTGTCAATCTATATTTGTTACGCCGAGGCAAAGGTCACGCGTTGACTCATCATTATCATCACATGTAATTTATTTATTTTGATTTTCCCTCTCATCTCGCTTATACTTAAATCATGAAAACTTGGCAAGATGTCGCCTCTCTTTATCAAATTTATCCGCGCAGTTTTCTGGATACGAATGGCGATGGAATTGGCGATTTGAACGGCATTACCGAGAAGCTGAATTATTTATCATGGCTGGGCATCGATTCGATTTGGATTTCCCCATTCTTCGTATCACCGCTGACCGACTTTGGTTATGATATCGCAAATTATCGAGCTATTGATCCGACTTTCGGAAAAATGCACGATTTCCAAGCGCTTCTTAAAAAAGCCCACGATTTCGACATTAAAGTTATGATCGACCTCGTTCCCTGCCACACTTCAGACCAACATCCGTGGTTTCAAGAATCCAGATCTTCACGCGATAACCCCAAGCGTAATTATTATGTCTGGCGTGATGGAAAAGATAATAGCGAGCCTAACAATTGGCGAAGTTTGTCTGGCGGCAGTTCTTGGGAGTTTGACGAACTCACCGGGCAATTTTACCTGCATTCGTTCTTAAAAACGCAGCCAGATCTGAATTGGGACAATCCCGCAGTGCGTGCTGAAATGAAAAACATAGTGCGATTTTGGTTTGATATGGGCGTCGATGGAATGCGCGTCGATGCAATTTGGGGAATTTCCAAAGACCCCGACTTTAAAGATGATTCTCCAAATCCTGATTTTTATGGCAATCCAAACGATTACGGAGCGTTTATCCACGACCACTGTAAAATGGGACCGCATTTTCAGGAATATTTGCAAGAATTGGCGTCAGTCTGCGACAAATATGACGACAAGCAAATGGTGTTTGAATTTTATCCCGACGATGAGCTGGGCGATATTTATCATCAATACAGCCAGATCCTGACAGTCCACCCAAAAGCCTCGGCGTTTTTTATGGAATATCGCGACAACGAATGGCACGCTAAAAATATTGAGAAAAAAATCGATAATTACCTACAATCAGCGAACTCAACCACGCCATTTTTTTGCATCGGAAATCATGACCAGCCGCGAGTCGCCTCCAGATTGGGCGAAGAACGTGCCCGCGCTCTCAGCTTCTTAAATCTCCTCACTCCAGGAATTAGCGTAGTGTATTACGGCGACGAAATTGGCATGACAAACGGAGAATTGACCGCTGATGACATTCAAGATAATTTTAGTCCTGCCAATTCTGTTGTTGATAGCCGAGATTTGGAACGCACGCCGATGCAATGGAATGATTCGCAATTTGCGGGCTTTTCAAGTGCAAAACCTTGGCTTCCCGTTAATGAAAATCGCACGAAAATTAACGTTGATAGCGAAAAAATCACAAACGATTCTCTGCTTAATATGCACCGAAAGCTGCTAAAATTACGCCAAACCTTCCCAATTCTTAAAAATGGCAATTTGAGCATCGTGCAAAACATGGGCAACGGATTTATTCTCGGGTTAAAAAAAGAGATGGCTGGTCAACGTGCTTATATTTTCATCAATTTCGCAGACGAGAAACAAAGCTTTTCCACTCCAGAAAACGCCAAGATCATTGCCTCAACTCACTCTGTCGATTCAATTACCGCAGAAAATCTCCAAATGATAATTCCAGGATATTGCGGAGTTTTACTTATTGTCCAGTAATAAAAACACTCAACTAGAATAAGGTTCCATCTTCAGTATCGCACTCCTCTATGGGATAGAGACCCGCGCATTCAGTCGCCAACCTAGCCATATTCTCTTTAATTTCCTTGTCATTAGCAGCCTCGGTGAGAGCTTCTAAGTCTAGATAGCAATCATCACTGTTTTGGCTAGATTCTGTCGTATCACCCCCTAGCTCTTCGCTGCCGACACTTCTTTGCAAATCTTCATCATTTGCAATTTCTTCGTAATATTTATATTTATCCGATTCGTCAGAAGTATCTTCACTCAGAATATCTGCCCCACAATTAACATGACCATCGTACAGCATTTCTCTACACTCCTCCTCTTTTTACTTTGTCTATAAACCATTATACGACACCACCAGATGTAGCGGTAGAGTTAACTTCACAACACCATTAAACGAAACAGCCCCATCATCAGTTTGCCGCTTGCATTAATAGAATAATTATTATAAAATATAAACAATGGAAATCAACAGAAGAGAAGTCTGTGACGCAAAAGGAAAAGGAGCCTTACTGGAGGCCTTATTGATGGAAGAATTGCTAAAACTACATTCAGATATAGTCGAGCAATTACGAGCAAGAAAACTAAGCGTAGATGAGGCAACTTCCATACTTGAAGATATAAATAGTGAATTGCGACGACGTACGGAAAGCGCATCTAAATACACAGTGGCTCTATAGCCGTAAAAACCCAGAAATTTTGCTATACAACAAAAATCGTCCTGACAAACATCAGAACGAGATTATTAAGTCATACTGTATTTTTACAATCGTAGGAACTTGGTGAGGTGCGCCTCCCCATAACTACGACTGTCCACCACAACAGTTTTGTCTTGAACCGGCACCTCACCTATTCCTGGATGTGATAATATCATAGTTCCACCCGGTTTGAGTAGTCTCATTAACTTGGAAACTGTGGAAAACTGTGGATTATGGTATGGCGGATCGGCAAAAATAATATCAAACTCCCCTGTTGAGCTCGCGCTTTCCAACCAATTTGCTATCGTTGTTTTTATTACAATAGATTTTTCTTCGACACCCAAAATACTTATGTTTTCAGCAATTACTCGCTGAGCGACCCGATCTCGCTCCACGAAAACCGCCGACTCTGCGCCGCGACTTAATGCCTCTAGCCCAACAGCACCAGATCCCGCAAAAGCGTCCAAAACCCGCGCGCCGCGTATCGATTCACCTAGCGAATTGAACATAGCCGAGCGCACTCTCTCGCCCATAGGATGCGTCGTTGAGCCGGGCGGAGTTTTTATGAATCGTCCGCCAAATTCGCCAGAGATAATCCTAACTCTCACTTTTTTCTGCCTCAAGTTTCCAAACGGACGCCAGCCAACCCAACATCACCGACTTTATAATAATCGGCATCAGCTCGTGATTTGTCTGCCAAGCAAGGTCTGTTGTCCAGCCGCTCTTGCTAAAATTGTCATACATTTTCATCGATGCCACGGCGTGAACTTGGTCCAAATAATACTCACGATAGCCGTGATTTTTCACTTGCAATATCTCATCGTCGCTCGGAATTGAATCCTTAAAACGCGGATACGATACCACGCTAGCTACGCCAGCCTCAAACGCCACGTGCGTCGTCATCATACCTTTGGCGCCCCAGAATTTCCAGTTGTTCTTAATCAGTTCAATTCCATTATCGCCCTTCATGAGATTTTTCTTCAAAATTGAGGTTCGCGTCTCCAACCCTTCACCACCGCGAAGTTCCGCCATAGCTTGTTCCAGAGGAAAATGATGCGCTGGAGTCAAACCATCGGTAATCGCATGCGCCATCCAAGCCGCCTCAAACGCTGCTCGCTCGGAATTATTCGTTCGTAGTGCTCGGGCTAAATTGCCAATATGTCCGTCAATCATCTCCAAAAGCGCAGTGTCATTCGGATCGTCTGGATTTATAAAATGCCACGGTTCGTCCACAGCTGGACTTTTTCGCTTGACGCCATCAGGGCCATTCTTACCCTCAAAATGAAGAATGTTTTTAATATCAGGAAAATCACACCAATCCGGAAGAATTGGTTTTATATTTCTCCTTGCAACTCGATCTATTTTTTGGTGGACGCCAATAAATCGACCAGAGCTATCCCTAATTGTTGTTCCTGCGTACATATTAATTTAAAACAGTTAATCGCTGATAGCGACTGACGGCGTGCGCCAGATGGTTATATTGTAGCAAATCTTGCCCCTCTTTGACAAAGCGTTCAGCTTCGAATTGAGCGCGAGCAATTAGTGCCGTATCCGCCAGCGAAGCAATTTTCAAGTTCAAATCACCGTGTTGCATTTTGCCGTAAATCTCGCCAGGTCCACGTAATTTCAAATCAACCTCCGCTAAATAAAATCCATCCTGCGATTTCTCAATCTCCCGAAGTCGTTGGCTCGGCTTATCATGGCCGCTCATCATCAAATGACAAAAACTCTGATGTTTCCCGCGTCCAACTCGTCCGCGTAATTGATGCAATTGGCTCAATCCAAAATTATCCGCATTCTCAATCAACATCACTGTCGCATTCGGCACATTCACACCAACCTCAACCACAGTCGTACTAACTAGCATATCCAGCTCGCCGTCCGCAAATTTCTGCATCACTTCAGCTTTTTCTTCAGCAGGAAGCTTTCCGTGCAACAACCCAACTCGATGATGGCTGAAAATAGTCTTGGACAATTTATTATATTCCGCCTCCACCGATTTTTTATCATTATCTGGATTATCATCAATCAACGGACAAATAACGTAAGCTTGGCGACCTTTAGCTAACTCATTTTTAATCGATTCGTAAAGCTTCGGAGCTGATGCTGGCGACCAAATCTTAGTCTGAATCGGCTGGCGACCAGAGGGCAATTCATCCAAAATAGAAATATCCAACTCTCCATACAACGTCAGCGCCAGACTGCGCGGAATCGGCGTGGCCGTCATGCTTAAAAGATGTGGCATAAAATCAGACTTTTCCAACAAAGCTTGTCGTTGCTTCACGCCAAATCGGTGCTGTTCGTCAATCACCGCAAACCCCAATTTATGATACGCAACCTTTTCCTGAATTAACGCGTGTGTGCCGACCACAACGTCAATGTTACCGCTAGCCAAATTATCCAACAATTGACTGCGCGCCGCACCCTTCACGTGGCCCGTCAGAAGCGCAACAGACACACCAAATGGCGACAATAACTCGTCAAGCGTCTTCGCGTGTTGCTGCGCCAAAATCTCCGTCGGCGCCATAATTGCCGTCTGAAAACCAGCCTTCGCTACTTCCGCAGCCACCAATCCCGCAACGACAGTTTTTCCCGAGCCAACATCTCCCTGCAACAACCGATTCATCGGATGATCAGACTCCAAATCTTGCAGAATTTGCCACGCAGCTCGGCGCTGAGCGTTCGTCAAAGGAAACGGCAATTGATCGACAAAACTCTTCACGACCGCCTTATTAAACGGAATTTTCCAGCCTATTAATCTGGTCTGTTCCTGCTTGTTAAATTGTGCCGCCAATATCATCTCGAACAACTCTTCAAATGCCAGACGCTCACGACCGCGGGAAATTTCCTCGTGAGTTTTTGGCGCGTGAAGAAACTTAACCGCCTCAGAACGACTAACCAATTTTTGGCGCTGAATAATATTTTCCGGCAAAGTCTCGGGCAAAAAATCCATAATTGGACGAATATTTTTCATCAAATCTTGCACGGTTTTTGGGCGGAGATTTTTGATAGATTTATAAACTGGCTGAATTCCAGAATTATTTTCCGCAGCAGTTTTGGCAATTTCTTTTGCCAGCTCGACGGACGGATTATTGATTTGATAGCGATTATATTGCATACCAAATTGACCAGAAAAAATAAATTCTGCATCAGATTTTAATTGCGTTTCGCGGTAAGGCTGATTGAACCAAACCGCCTTAACTTTGCCCGATTTATCCGCCAAAACCGCGGTCGTGATTCTAAGTCCACGCCGAACAATACGTGTCGAAACCGACTCGCAGCGCGCCTTAACCGTAACTTTTCCCGGCTGAAGATCTGCGATATTAACCGCAGTTGAATAGTCATCATACGCTCGTGGCAAAAAACCCAAAGCGTCAGAAATCGTTTTAAGACCAGCCGCCGCTAGAGCCTGAGCAGTTTTCGGCCCGACGCCTTTAATTTGCTCGAGAGGAGTTGCTAATTTCATCTACGAAACAGCGTTGATGCCTTCCAGGGCGTAAGCCGTATCTTCCCAGCCTCTCACGCCGATTGAATCTACATCCATTTGCTTCACTGGAAAATCATTGCCGCCTTCTTCAATTTTGTCACCAAAGAACAGCGTTTCTTCTTTCGACCAGCCGTTCAATTCAAGCAACCTGCCAATTCCATAAGCCTTATCAATTCCCGGAAGCGTAATGTCAGTGCTGGTCGTGCCACCAATTCGCACCTCAAGCCCAGGCAACTTTTCCGCCACCTTGTCGCGATATATCGGACGGACATCCTTATATTTTTCAGCCCACGCATATTTATCTTCAGGTGTGGCTTGCTGACCCAAAGCCGACATAGTAATTTGGCTATGTCGATCTTCAATTATTTCACCCGCAGGATTCTCGCACCAAATGCCCATTTCCTTCGCAACTTCTTCCAACGCCGCAGTTATCTGAGTTTTTTGCTCGTCAGACAAATCATTCGCATACTGAATTTTCCATTCGTCATCAGCGGCGTCAAATCGATAATATCGAGTTCCGCAAGTCGGCATCGCGTGGAACTTCTGGAGCAACTCCGGAGTAACGTTTAATCTATCAATCACCTGCTTTTTTATCTGTTGAAACGTGCCGCCAGTAATCACGCAAACGTTATAATTCTCAAGTAATCGACTAAGAATCCCCGCCATACGATCGCTAATTGGCGATTTTGTAATTGCCAATGTGTCATCCAAATCAAAACCGATAATTTTCTTCATTATTCATCCCCTTCCATAATTAATACGAACGTGTTTTTACCCTTCTTTAATAACGACGTGTCATTGACGACTTTATTTTCGGCAAGCTTTTCGCCGTTTAGACTAATGGCTCCAGATTTTAACAATCGCTTTGCTTCGCCGTTAGAGCCAACCGCCCCAGATTCTACCAGCGCTTCAATCACATCAATTCCAGCATCAACGCAAGGAATTTCTTCAGCCAAAGCACCTAAATCATCGTCCGACAATTTCTTAAAATCGCCGCCGCCAAACAAAACTTCAGTTACGCGCTCAACAGATTCACGACGTGCGCTACCGTGAACAATGTCAGTAACTTCACGCGCCAAAACCTTCTGTGCCGAACGCGCACCCGGATTAACAGCGTGATTTTCGGCGATGGCCTCGATTGTATCGCGATCCAACATCGTAAATATCTTCATATATTCAATCGCACTCTCGTCATCAACATTCAGCCAGAATTGGTAGAATTTATAGACGCTGGTTTTATTTTCGTCAAGCCAAACCGCGCCACCTTCAGATTTACCGAATTTACGACCAGTCGACTTATTGATAAGCAAAGGTGCAGTCATTGCGTAGACTTCGGTGTTTTCTTTTTTACGAATCAGATCCACGCCGGATAATAAATTACCCCATTGATCCGATCCGCCAATTTGCAGATTCACTCCGTATTGATTAAATAGATGCCAAAAATCATAACCCTGAAGCAACGTGTAAGTGAATTCCGCAAAGCTCAAACCCTTGCCATTATTAATGCGCGCCTTGAAAAATTCGCGGCTCACCAAATCCGCCATATTGAAATTCTTACCGATATCGCGAAGAAACGGCAGCAATTCCAGATCAGCCAGCCAGTCAGCATTATCAACCAAAGTAAAATCTCGTCCAGCAAAAATCCTCGAAACTTGGGATTTTAAGGCCTGCTTGTTATGCTCAATTTCCTCGTACGAAAGCAGGTTTCGCTCTTCTGTATCGCGCATATCGCCAATCATTCCCGTGCCGCCACCAACGAGCAAAAACACTTTATGTCCGCGCTCCAAAAAATGCCGAACCATCATATAAACCGCCAAATGCCCAACGTGCAAACTGTCCGCCGAAGGATCCGTCCCCAGATAGAGCGTGAAATTCTCCGAATCGATAAGTTTGTCGTCAGTAAATGTGGTCTGATTCCAGAATCCACGCCATTGTAATTCTTCTGATAATTTCATATCACTCCTTTTCTACATATTAGTATAGCAATTTTACAATTGAAGCGAAACATATGCGTGATATAATAGAATTGTGAAGAAAAAGACTACGATAAGCACCGCCGGACACGGCTCGAGCGATAAGAAATCTCCGTCGAAACGGATGAACTTATATGCCAATTTGGCGCAGAAACATAAGACTAAAAAAGATAAGGACGCGCGCGAACGAGCGGAATATTTGGCGACTTTGCCGAAACATCCCGTAAAGCGATTCTTTTATCGATTACATCCGAAGCGACTAGCGAAATATTGGTTCTCCAAGCGCGGCGGACTGATGGCGCTGAAAATTCTTGGCGTCGGTATTTTGTTGATGTTGCTACTTATCGGCGGAATGTTCGCCTATTTCCGTAAAGACCTCGATAAAATTCGCCCTGGTGAGCTTGCTAAGCGCGTTCAAACGACCGTCACTAAATATTACGACCGCAATGACAATTTGCTTTGGGAAGATAAAGGTACGGGCAATTATCAATTGGTTGTCGAATCTGACCAGATTAGCGACTATTTGAAAAAAGCCACTGTCGCAATTGAGGACCGAAACTTCTATAATCACCACGGCATCAGTCTTAGCGGTATGTTGCGCGCAATGCTCTCGACTGCTTCACGCCGCCAAGTTCAGGGTGGATCGACTCTGACTCAGCAGCTCGTCAAGCAGGTTTTCTTCGCAGATGAGGCTGGCGACCGATCAATTAGCGGTATTCCTCGAAAGATCAAGGAAATCATCCTCGCAATTGAAGTCGAACGTATGTACAGCAAGGATCAAATCCTGTCATTATACCTGAATGAGTCTCCATACGGCGGTCGTCGTAACGGCGCAGAGTCTGCAGCTCAGACGTACTTCGGAAAGCACGCCAAAGATCTAACACTGGCGGAAGCGGCGCTAATTGCTGGTATTCCACAGAATCCGACTTACTACAATCCGTATAACACTGCCGGAAATAAGGCTTTGATTGCCCGACAACATACAGTTCTGGACTACATGGCCGAGCAAGGCGTTATTACCAAGGACGAGGCTGAAAAAGCTAAAAAGATTGACATTTTAAGCACGCTTAAGCCACAGACCGAGCACTTGGAGAATATTAAGGCTCCTCACTTCCTATTGATGGTTCGCAATCAGTTGAGTAAAGAACTCGGCGAGTCAGTCGTTGGACGCGGTGGATTGACGATTAAAACCACCCTCGACTGGCGAATTCAGGAGAAACTTGAAAATGAAATGAAATCGTTCTTTGCAACGGGTCGACCAGATTCTGTGCGAATTAGTAACGGCGCCGCAACAGTCGAGGACGTTCAAACTGGACAAATCGTAGCGCTTGTTGGTAGTCGCGACTTTAATTACACTGGCTTCGGTCAGGACAACGCCGCAGTTTCCTATATTCAGCCAGGCTCCACGATTAAGTCGCTTGTCTTTGCCCAATTATTCGACAAACACGACAGCAAGCAATCATACGGTAGCGGCACGGTCTTAGCTGATGAAAACATTGATAAACTGTACGGCGCAACCCTAAGAAACTGGGACAATAAGTTTATGGGCGCCATCAATATCCGAAGAGCGCTAGCCTTATCCCGAAACGTTCCAGCCATTAAAGCCGCTTACATCGTTGGCGACGGATCCGCTAAACCTGTCGTCGAGGGAATCCGCAGGATGGGCGACACCAACTATTGCCGCCAGGAAGAGAATGCCGGCGGTTACGGACTCGGTGCGGCAATCGGCGCATGTGGAACCAAACAAACAGAATTGGTGAACGCTTACTCAACATTGGCGCGAATGGGAGTCCAAAAAGACGTCTCAAGCGTGATTGAAGTAAAGAACAGCCAAGGTGAAACTCTGAAAAAATGGAAAGATGAAGGCAAGCAAGTTATCGACTCGCAATCAGCATACATCGTGAACGACATCTTGTCCGACCGAACCCCTGGACTTCACGGCTGGATGGGCGTCAATGGCGTTCGAACCTCTGCAAAGACTGGTACATCCGACAAGGGTTCGCAACCAAAAGACCTCTGGATTATCAACTACAGCCCAGCTCTGGTTATGGGAATGTGGCTCGGAAACTCCGACACCAGCGTGATTGGTACATCAGCCTCCAACTACGGTATGCCGGTGATTAGAAGCGTTATGGAATTTGCCCACACCCAAGTTTATGCCAAAGAAGGCAAATGGAAGTCAGGTCAATGGTATGAGCGACCAAGCGGAATCCAGAATGTCAACGGTGAACTCTACCCGTCATGGTGGAATAAGAGACAAAGTCAGTCTACAGAGAAAATTACCTTCGATAAAGTCTCTAAGAAAAAGGCAACAAACTGTACTCCGGATGGCGCAAAGGAAGAGATTGAAGTGACAAAGATTATCGATCCTTTGACTAAGAAAGAATCAATCACCGTTCCTTCAGGTTACGACGCAAACGCAGAAGATGACGTTCACAAGTGTGACGACACTAAACCGCAAATTGGAGCGATATCATACACCAACAGTGGTAAGAAATATACGATAAATGTCGACGTTACAGCAGGAACTTGGGGCTTATCGGCAATCGAAATTACCGTGGATGGAAAGAGTATTAAGAGTTCAGAAATTACTTCAAGCGGCAAGCAGACCGCCACAGTAGAGCTTGATACGACAGGAGCGCACACGATTTCTGTAACCGTAAGAGACTCTGCATATTACACCGCCACTTCAACTGGCAGCATCCAAGTTAACTAAATAAACTATTGTTTATTCACCAAATTAATCAGCTCAGCCTCGTGTTGAGCTGATGTTTTTGAGCGGCCATTTGTGCGTTTTTTAGGAACGCTGGTCTTCTGCTTTACAGGTTTTTTCTGTTCAACCACAAGCTTCGCAAACATCATTTTTCCAGCGTCGGTTTGCAAGCTTCGGATGATCTCAATTTTCTTCGTTTGCCCAATGTAGCGCTTGGCGTTCTCAACAACCACCATCGTTCCATCTTTCAAATAGCCAACTGCTTGATGAGAATCTTGTCCCTTCTGCGACAGCTCCAAATCCAGCTCGTCACCAGGCAAATAGCTCATCCTCAAACTTTTCGCCAGCTCATTGATATTCAAAACCTTAACGCCGTCAACTTGCGCCACCTTATTCAAGTTGTAATCAAGCGTCAATACTGCCGCGTCCATCTCCTTCGCCAATTTCAACAAGCGATAATCCACGCCTTCCGGCACGCGAATATTGTCATCGTAAAGCTCGAATGAAGACTTCAAAATATCCTTAAGCTCCTTCACGACATCCATACCAAATCGCGCCCTTTCACGCTTGTCATGATCTGCGCCGTCGGCTAATAATTGCAATTCTGTCAATACGCTCCTTGGCACAATAATTTTGCCCAGCAGAAATCCAGTCTTCGCTAGCTCAGTCACTCGCCCATCCATGAGTACTGACGTGTCGACCAAAATCGGCGCCGCGCCCACAGATGAATTTCGTCGCGGTTTCGCCAAGAAATAAACCTCAACCGCCAAGCCAAGCAACATTACAATTATTATCAATCCGTAAAAATCTTTCATTTTTTCCCTTTCTATTGTAAATAGTCAATCAGCGCCTGCCGCATATCGCTGACGCCTTTTATAAATTTATCTTTATGAACTTTTGGCGCAATCGCATAAGTGAAGCCCAGCTTCTTCGCCTCTTTAATTCGAGCTTGCCAATTCGTCGCCGAGCGAACCTCGCCGCCCAAACCAATCTCGCCAAACACCACAGTATCTTCATCCAGACTTCGCCCAGCGCTAGCACTGGCAATCGCCATCGCCACAGCCAAATCAGCAGCTGGATCATTCAGCTTTAATCCGCCAACCACATTGACATAAATATCTTTGTCCGCCAATTTTAACTTCGTTCGCTTCTCCAAAACCGCCACCAACAAATTCAATCGATTCAAATCAAAACCACTCGCCGTGCGCTTAGGATAGCCAAAATTCGTCGGATTAACTAGCGCCTGAATTTCTACCAAAAGCGGACGTGCACCTTCCATGGTCGCCAGCACAATTGACCCATCCAGATTCTGACGTTCCGCCAGAAGTTCCGCCGACGGATTCTTCACTATTCTTAGTCCCTGCTCGTCCATCTCAAAAATTGCCGCTTCGTTAGTCGATCCGTATCGATTCTTCTGCGCTCGAACAACTCGAAAACCGCCATATCGATCGCCCTCAAAATTCAGCACAACGTCCACCAAATGCTCCAATATCTTTGGCCCAGCAATCGAGCCTTCTTTGGTAACGTGACCAACCAAAATCACCGCCGTGCCCGAAGCTTTGGCGGCACGAATAATTACATTCGACGAATTGGTGATCTGACTAACCGACCCCGGAGCTGAGGAAATCTCGCTGAGAGAAATTGTCTGAACCGAATCGACAATCGCCAGATCATATCCGCCTTGCTGAATTGACGCCGCAATATCTTCCGCGCTATTACTGGAGGCGAGCTGCATTTTTTCCGAATCAGCCGCGCCCAAACGCTCCGCACGAAGCTTCACCTGAGAAACCGATTCCTCGCCGCTTACATATAACACCGATTTTGTCTTGGCAATATGTGCCGCAACTTGCGCTAAAAGCGTACTCTTTCCGATTCCAGGCTGACCCGCCACCAACACCACGCCGCCAACCAGAAAACCGCCGCCCAAAACAGCATCCAAATCGTCAATTCTAGTGCTTAGTCTCTCCAATCCAGACTCAGAAGCAGCTTCACGAATGCTAGACGTTTTTAAGACCTTGCCGCGCCCAGCAGATTTATCGACAACAGATGACCCGCCAGAAGAAACGACCTGCTCGACTAGCGAATTCCATTCCCCGCAATTTTCACACCTACCAGCCCACTTTGAAAAGCTAGCTCCGCACTGCTGACAAATAAATTGACTTCGAGCTTTCGCCATTATTTCGCTCCTTCCAAACTATCCAAACTTTTATTCAATTCATCAATCTGCACGCCTAATTCCCTGAGTCGCAAAACATCGGAATTGTAAGAATTGATCTCAGAATTCAAATTGGCACGCCTTTCGTTCAACTCCGAGAGCTCCGTTTTCAAGGCTTGGCGTTGACTATAAAAATCACTCTGTGACAAGAATCCGCCACTAACGCCCGCTCGTCGATTAAAGTCCGCCACGCGACTATTATAATCCGCCAAATCAGTTGAATATTGCGATAATTCTCTGTTCAATTTTTCCTTTCGAACCTTCAACGACTCACTCAACTTCTGAGCTTCATTTTCCCTGGATTCAAATTTTTCTTGATATTGTGCGTGCAATTTCACGACTTCAGACCGATCAGTAAAATATCGTTGATAATATTCTTCCAGCTCGTCGCCCAAATTGGCAAATTCCGTCCCCAGAATCGAATGCAGCTCGTTAGCTCTCGTTCCAGGTTGCGCACGATCATAATACTCCATCCGCTCGGACAATTTCTTATTTTTCACATTATTATAAGCCTGCTCCAAAAGCCCGCTCAAATGAGATTTCTCCGACGCGCTCAACCTTTCCCAAGCAGCGTGCAACATCTCATGCGCCGCCGTCACTTCCTTCACGCCGTCAAGCTCAAAATTGGTCACGTTATAAATATAAATATCCCTAGACGACGGATTGTAACAACCCAAAATCGCATTTCCCTTTTCCACACGCCGACAATCTTCGTTAAATTCATTCGCCGATTTGATTTGTGGATTAGAAACATAGAACATTTTCCTGCCAGTGTCTGACATTTTCACGCGGTAAGCGATAGCGACAATTTCCGCACTCGGCTTATATTGCCACAGCGTAATCTCATCAATAATTTGCTGACGATTCGCCATCACAAAAACCGCAGCAGAAAGTACAATTATCGGCGTGAGAACGCTGAATATTTTACGCACGATTGACATTAATCACCACCTTATCATTATCAATTTTAGCCTCCAGCGTGTCGCCAGGTTTTGCTTTATTGGATAATAAAACATCGCTCAGCGGATCCGCCAGCTCCGACTGAATTGTTCGCCTTAGAACTCGCACGCCGCGCTGCTCGTCAAATCCTCGATCGATCAACCAACGCTTCGCCGAAGAAGTAATATCAAGCTTCATTCCATGTTGAGCGACAGCCTTGACCAAATCAGACGTGAGATTGTCAAAAATCTTTCGCACGACCGAACGAGACAGCGGCTTAAACGTAATCACGTTATCAAATCGACCAATCAATTCTGGACGCAAAAATTCCTCAAGCTCACGCAGAGCGGCGCGTGAATTTTTCTCGTGACGAGTTTCGCTAGCCAACTTTTTCTGCCCAGACGCGCCAAATCCCAGCTCCGAATCTTGAATCATTTGCTCAGCGCCGACGTTGCTCGTCAAGATGATAATCGTCTGCCGAAAACTCACCGTTCGTCCGTGAGAATCGCTCAACTTGCCGTCCTCCAAAATCTGCAAAAGCAAATTCAGAACGTCAGGATGCGCCTTTTCAATTTCATCAAACAACACCACGCTATATGGTCGACGACGAACTTTATCCGTTAATTTCCCGCCATCCTCATAGCCAACATAACCAGCCGGCGCACCAACCAGCCGACTAGCCGTGTGACGCTCAGAAAATTCGCTCATGTCAATTTTAATCAAGCTATCCTCACCGCCAAAAACTTCCCGCGCTAGAACTCGCGCCAATTCCGTCTTACCAACTCCAGTCGGACCCAGAAAGATAAACGACCCAAGCGGCCCGCTCTGACGACTTAGCCCGGCTTTATTACGACGAATCGCGCGTGCCAGTTGCTCAATCGCTTCATTCTGACCAAGAATACTTTGACTCAGTCGCTTCTCCAGACGAATCAAATCCTTCATCTGATTTAACGATAATTTGTCAATCGGAATATTCGTCATTGCCGAAACCGCTCGCCGCAAGTATTCATCAGTCAACACAGGTTTATCGCTGGCTTCATCTTTCAGCGCTTCGGCTTGTAATTCCAATTGCCTCATTTGCATCTTAAACTCTGCGGCTTTTTCATAATCCTCAGCTTCGACCGCGGCGTCAATTTTTCCAGCCAATCGCTTAATTTGGCGAGCCAACTTATCCTTACGTGACAATTTTATTGGCGAACTAGACTTCAATAAACTCGCCGCCTCGTCAATCACGTCGATCGCTTTATCTGGCAAAAATCGCTCCGTTACGTAACGCTGGCTCAAATCCACCGCCTCAGTCAGCATTTCGTCAGGAATTTGAACTTGATGATGCTTAGCTAATTTTCCTCTCAATCCTCGCATCATTTCTACCGCCTCTTCTGGAGACGGCTCATTGACCGTCACAGATTGGAAGCGCCGTGACAACGCGGCATCTTTTTCGATATGTTTTCGATATTCATCAAACGTCGTCGCGCCAATTAGTCGCACCTCGCCTCGCGACAACGCTGGCTTCAATACATTCGCCGCATCCATCGAGCCTTCGGCCGAACCAGCGCCAACCAACAGATGCAACTCGTCAATAAACAAAATAACTTCTTGGTGTTTTTTGGCGACCGCCAGAACTTTTTGCAATCGCTCCTCAAATTGCCCGCGATATTTCGTCCCAGCAATCATCGCCGTCAAATCCAATTGAAAAAGTCGCTTGCCTTTCAAAAATTCAGGGACTTTATTATCAGCAATTCTTTGTGCCAATCCTTCAACGACCGCAGTTTTACCGACGCCAGGTTCGCCAATTAGTGCTGGATTATTCTTGCTCCGCCGACCTAAAATCGTGATCATTCGCTGAATTTCCGACGCTCGACCAATCACCGGATCCAAAAATTCTTCGCTGGCGCGCCGTGTCAAATCGACACCGAATTTCTCCAAAACTCGCAGATCGCCAGAATTTTTACTCGCCGTACTGCGCTCGCTCTGAAGAGATTCAAATTGCTGTTTATCAAACACATCTTCCAGACTTCCACGCAGATTATCAATGTCAACGTTCATATCTCGCAGCAATTTAGTAGCTCGCGCCTCGTGCTGTTGCAACATTCCATAAACGATATGTTCCGTGCCAATTTTTTCCTGCCCAAATTCGACTGCTAATTGCCAAGCAATCCTTATCAATTCAACAACTTCAGCACTCAAACCCTTACTTACAATCGTAATCACCAGCGGCTTTGCGGTCAGATTCAACGCCATTTCCGCACGATCCAAAGTTACGCCATTTTCCGCCAAAATCTTTGCGCCTAGCGACGAATTCTGCGCCAACACACCAAGCAAAATATGCTCCGTGCCAACATATTCACTACCCTCATTATGCGCCAGAAAACCAGCCCGCCCCAAACTGGCTCGAGCCGTTTCCGTCAGCCGAGGTTCTAATTCAGAAAAATCTTCTGACATATCGCCCTCCTTTCGTTTTCGGCGATTCGCAGAAGGCAGCTTATTCCGCCACCTCCTCAACTACGCTCATCAAGCTATCCTCAATATTCTTTCGAGGTTTTGGCTCCGCCTTAACAGGAGCTTTTGCTTCGATGTCTAGCTCATAGCCAGTCAATCGACTTGCCAAGCGAACGTTCTGTCCAGCGCGACCGATTGCTATTGATTGCTGATCTTCGCTAACATAAACCGTCGCACGCTTCTCATCTTCATTGACAGTCACGCTCAAAACCTCTGCTGGGCTCATTGCATTAGCAATAAATCCAGCTGCATCTTCCTCATATGGAATAATGTCAATTTTTTCCTGCTCGCCAATTTCATTCATCACAGCCTGAACGCGGGCGCCGTGACCACCAACAAACGTACCAACTGGATCAACGCCAGGTAGCGCTGAAGAAACCGCCAATTTGGTTCGGCGACCAGCTTCGCGAGCGATTGCCTTAATCTCAACCGCACCAGTTTCCATCTCTGGGACTTCTTGATTGAACAAGAATCGTACAAATTCTTCATTGCCGCGACTAAGAATCAATTGCGGACCGCGACCTTCGCGCTCAATGTCCTTAATATAAACCTTAATTCGACGACCAACACCGTAATATTCGCCAGGAATTTGCTCACTCTGAGGCATAATTCCAACAGCCTTGCCAAGTTCAATTCGCACGACACGTGGCTCAACTCGCTGAACCGTACCAATAACAACCGTACCGATTTTATCTTCAAATTCCGCCAAGACAACTTCACGCTCAGCTTCACGCAAACGCTGCAAAATCACTTGCTTAGCAGTCTGAGCCGCAACTCGACCAAAAGTCGTCACGTTATGAGTTTCCATCACAACTTCACCGCCAAGTTCAGCCGCAGGATCTATCTCCTTAGCTTCCTCTAGATCGATTTGATTGGCATCATTCTCAACTTCGTCAACAACAGTTTTAACAACCGACACGACAGCCGTACCATTATTGATATTCAAGCTAGCACGAACCAACTGATCTCGCGTGCCGTTATCACGACGCCAAGCCGCCGCAATCGCCTGCTCAATCACGCTCAAAACTGTTTCTTCTGGCAAGTTTTTTTCCTCAGCAATCGTACGCACTGCCAACGTCAACTGCTTAATGTTCAAATCTTCCATTACATTCTCCTTCTTATTAATTATATCTTTTTCCGTCTCAAACTTCCATAAACGAAAAACTCCGACCTGCCGGCCGGATTAGTACTCTCTTATTGTAGCGGAAAGATTTTATTCTGTCAATCCAATTCTTTTCGCCAAAGAGATAAACATTTATTATCAGCCGGCGATATCTGATCAAATCCAATTCTTTGGTAAAATCCTTCAGCAGATTTCAAGGAGTACAATTTGACGGCATGCGCATCTGGATATTCACTAGCTAAAGCTTTAATAGCCGCCCGACCAATTCCTCGCTTGCGCGCAGCTTCCCTAACAAAAAGATCTTCTATCGTAATTTCGCCGTCATCATTAGAGTATACAGTCATAAGCCCAAACGACAATTCTTCACCAGAAGCATCGATAGCAAATACATCGCTACCATAGTAATTATTCATATCTTCTATATATTCTATTAAATCCTTTTTCGCGCCATTCGTGAACTCGCAGCCTAAAACAGACTCCGAGTGAGCCAAAGCCGCCCGCTCCAAAGCCTCATCATCATTCACCGACAATTTAGTAAGGTATATTTCAGAATTCATTCTATCATTTTATCATAAAAACACATTTTGTCAATATTATACTTCTACACACTTTTCCAGAATTCCCGACATCGCGCTTTTCTCAGCTTCCGTCACCCACAAGCGATATTTTCGCTTCACGGCCACTTGTCGCGCAATATATTGGCACCTAAAAGATTTATTACTCGGCAGCCAAGTTGCCGCGTCGCCGTCACCTTTGGCTTGATTTGCTGGACCGTCAACCGCCAACAGATTTAACGGATCGTTCGCCAATTTCTCTCGCTCTTCTGGAGAAATTTGCTGCGCACCCTTCTGCCAAGCATCGCTCAAAGCCACGACATGATCAATCTGAACCTTAGAGCTAGTTTTTTCGCCGCGCTGAAATTGGATTGTTCGACCAGTGTATGGATCATTCAGCACACCCGACAAAACTCGACATTTTTCGTCAATTTTCTCATCCGTCAAATCTCGAGCCAGAATCACTTCCCGCACAGAGCAGCCGTTAATCTTACCCCAGCCGTTGCCGAATTGCTTTCTGGAATAGCCAGTCTTTGGCGCACGTCCTTTAACTTCTATCTTTTCCAATTCCGATTTGGCGTTCGAATTGCCAAATAATTCTCGTTGCGTTGAGGTTTGAATTGTCTGAGGTTCGGGTTGTGAAATTCGCGAAGCCCAAACCGCCACACCAGCCACCAAAATTACCAGCGCAATCACCACTTGCCGACGTCGTATTTTATTCACCCTCATGACTGTATTATAATTAAATTATGACTAAAGTTCCACGCCTACTTGACACATTCACACCAAATCATTACAACCTAACTCTCGATTTAACGCGCGCCGAGGAAAAAGAATTTTCTGGCACAGTTATCATTTCTGGCGAGTCCACCAGCGAATCAATTTCGCTACATTCCAAAGGCTTAACAATTCAATCAGCCACAATCGACAATCAGCCTGCCGACGTCTCATTTGGCGAGTTTGATGAATTGAGATTATCTCAGCCGAACCTTAAAAACAGAAAGCACACAATTCGCATCGATTTTTCCGGAAACATCACTGACGCAATGCACGGATTATATCCTTGCTACTTTACTCACGACGGCGTTAAAAAACAGCTTTTCGCAACTCAATTTGAATCACATCACACGCGTGAAGTTTTCCCTTGCGTTGATGAGCCAGCCGCTAAAGCTGAATATGATTTGACGCTAATAACTCGCCCAAAGATAACGGTTTTGGGAAATATGCCCGTAAAAAGCGAAGAAGAAAATGGCGATTCACTCACAACAACTTTCGAGAAAACCCCACGAATGAGCAGTTATCTTCTAGCTTTCGTCATCGGTGAATTGCACAAAAAATCTGCTCGCACCGAATCTGGTGTCGAGGTTAGCGTCTGGGCAACGCCAGCTCAGAATGAAAATACATTAGATTTTGCGTTAGACATCGCCACTCGTTCAATTGATTTTTATGATGAATATTTCGGCGTCAAATATCCATTGCCAAAATCCGATCACGTCGCCCTTCCCGACTTTTCTTCTGGCGCCATGGAAAACTGGGGATTAATTACTTACCGCGAAAGCTGTTTGCTTGCGGACCCAGAATTGACCCCAGAATCATCCAGGCGCTTCATTGCCACGGTTATCGCGCACGAGCTCAGCCATCAATGGTTTGGCAATTTGGTTACCATGCAGTGGTGGAATGACTTGTGGCTCAACGAAAGCTTTGCCAATATGATGGAATATGTAGCAATTGACGCACTTCAACCAGATTGGCATATGTGGGAAGATTTTGCCACGAACGAAGTAACGGCCGCGCTCAGACGCGACAGCTTGGACGGCGTTCAATCGGTTCAAGCCGACGTCAATCATCCAGACGAAATCAGCACTTTGTTCGACCCAGCAATCGTTTACGCCAAAGGCGGACGGTTGCTTGTTATGGTTAGAAAACTTATCGGCGAAGAGGCATTTCGCGCTGGACTTAAATCATATTTTGAAAAATTCGCATATAAAAACACCGTCGGAAATGATTTATGGCAAGAATTGGAATCAGCGAGCGGTCAGCCAATCGTCAATTTAATGAACGCCTGGATTTCCCAACCTGGCCTTCCTGTCGTATCAGTTTCAAGCAGTCACGACGCGGCGACTTTAAGTCAGGAACGATTCTTCATCGGCGAACACCAACCATCCGACGCGTTATGGCCGATTCCATTATTCGCAAACCAACCGCTTGACGTAAAAATCTTGGATCAAAAAGAAGTTACCGTTTCTATTGAAAAGCCATTGCAATTAAACTGCGGCTTAAGCGCCCACTTCGTCACCAAATATGACAAATCCACTCGCGAATATTTATTGAAGAACATTACGGAATTGCCAACCTTGGACAAGATTTGCATCTTACAAGACGCGACGATACTCGCCCGCGCTGGATTTGAAAACTCGGCATCACTACTTCCATTAGCATTGTCGCTAAAAACCGAAACCAACGAAAAAGTCTTCGGGATGGCGGCTGGTGCTTTGACGGAGCTGCGGAAGTTCGTCGATGATAATGACGCTGCCAGAGATTCATTAAAGCGAATTTCTGGAGAATTTGCGCGCGCCACATTTGAGGAATTGGGCTGGGATGAAAAAGCTGGAGAATCTGATGACGACCGCGAACGACGCACCACGGCTTTGAGTTTGATGATGTATAGCGAAGATGAAGAAGTTTTGAACGAGGCGAAAACGCGTTTTGACAATAATAAACTGGAAGACTTACCGACAGAAATTCGAGCTTTAATTATCAGTGCAAACGTAAGACATTTCGAGACGCCAGAGATGATTGAAAATCTCTTTGCCGCATATAAAAACACGCCGTCAAATGATCTGCAGAATGATATTGCAATTGGACTAACTTCCACCAAAAACCCTGAAACGGCAGAAAAAATTCTTGCCAACATTAAAGATTCCAATATTATCCGCCCACAAGACGCCAGCCGTTGGTTTGTGTATTTGATTCGCACCAGAGAAAGCCGTCAGATTGCGTGGAATTGGTTAAAGAAAAACTGGGCGTGGGTCGAAGATACGTTTGGCGAAGATAAAAGTTACGACGATTTCATTCGCTATGCAGCTACAGCCCTACTGACAACCAACGAACTTAACGATTTTCAACAATTCTTTGAACCGATGGAAAATATTCCAGCCCTCACCAGAACGATTAAGCTGGGAATTACCGAAATATCCGCACGCGCTGAGCTGATTAAACGAGACAAAGAGGCGGTTATTTCCGAGTTGTAAATAATTTGGTCGCATTATTTTACGGTTTTTGACAAAATCTATTGACATTTTGTTCTATTAGTGATATATATATTAGCTTTTGTTGACGGAACAAATGTTTTGTCCGAAAGCGCACCTTGACAAGTTGAGAGAGTTTATAAGCCGAAGGTGAGATTTTGTGATATTTTAAGAAGTATCCCGAAACCTCATCTTCGGTCGCGCCATCCGGGCGTTGATCAGTGCTTACAGCACGGGCGTTTGCCCAGATGAGGAGAAGGTACTGCAATGTCTACGTTCATCACCCCCGAAGTCAAGGCAAAGAGGGCTGCCAACCTCAAAAAGACAGAAGAGAGGATGGAGACACTCAGAAAAAATGAGGTCTCCCGTTTCTTCGAAGAGGGGATCCCTGAGTTCTGCAAGGAAGTCGAGGAGGCAACTATCGATGAATACCTTGCGAAAGGTGAACTTCCGGACACGATCTGTGTCTATGATTACAACCGCCTAATCACCCAGGCAGTCGCAGACAGCCACAGCTGTCGCGAGGCACTCCTTGAGAGGCTCAAGAGCCTCGAAGAGACGATTCATAGCGTTGAGTTCAACTACACAGAACCCAACCCGTGGGTAGCTACTCCCGATCCCTACATTGTTGTCTACTTCTCCGACAAACAGGAGTAGCAGGCAATAACCTCGCGAACATGGCGAGTCTGTAGAGACTCCCAACTCTCTCACTTGTCATGTTCGCTCCATAGATGCGTGTCTATGCTGATGAGTCGGAAACGACGAAAGCGAACAATTTATTCCAACACCATACACTCTTCAACTACGGGCGGATTTCCATCAACAGAAATTGCCAGCATTTGCATATCGCAGCCTTCATACTGCGCATTTTTGGCAATGAACATCTCTGCAGAAAAACGCATTTGCTGCTGTTTTTTATTTGTAATTGCCGCCAAGCCATCGCCGAAATTGTCATTTTTACGATATTTGACCTCTGTAAAATATAAAACATTATCTTTTTTACTAACAATATCAATTTCACAATATCGCGTCCGCCAATTCCGCTCTATAATCTCATGACCATCAGCCACCAACCAATCCGCCGCCGCTTGCTCACCCTTATCGCCAATTTGACGCGTCGTGTCTTTTTGCTGGTTTTTAGATTTTCTATCGTCAGACGCATTTTGCGAATTCGCCCCAGTATTAGCATATTTAGCCAACGGCGCAAAACTCAACCGATGTAGCGGAGTTACGCCCAGATTATCAATAGCCGCTCGATGCTTCGCCACTCCATAACCAACGTGCGAAGAAAAATCATATCCCGAATAAATATTATCCTGCTCCGCCATAAATTTATCACGAGCCACCTTAGCAATAATCGACGCCGCCGAAACACTCGGAATCAGACCGTCGGCTTTCGCTATAATTGTTACATACTTTTCTAGCGGTGTACCCGCCAAAAAATTGACCGTCCCATCGATAATAATATCATCAAACTTCGAGCCGCTTTTCTGACATTTCGCTTGAATTTCTTTGACTGCACGCCGCGTTGCCAATTTAAGCGCCTCGCTCATTCCTATTTCATCCAGCTCCTCAGCAGAAACCCAACCCAGCGCCCAAGCCGACGCTTGCTCGCGAATTTCCTCATCAAGTAATTCACGTCGTTTTTTGGTCAATTTTTTACTATCATCAAGCCCTTCAATTTCAGCGCCACCCAAAACCACCGCGCCAATCACCAACGGTCCAGCCCACGCGCCGCGCCCGACTTCATCAATCCCCAGAATCACCCGACAATCTTCCCTTTTTCGTCATAAAATCAGCAATAATCCAGCCAATCCAAATTGTTGCCGCGCCTAATGTATTCGCCAAAATATCCCAATTCGTGTCGTCCAATTTTATGCTCGCCAAACCTGCCTTGACCATAAATAATTCCGCCAACTCATTAATACAACCCAGCGCCGAAACTAAAGCGAAGACTGAAAACGCCATCACCAGCCAATGCGCTCGCCATTTCATCGACGAAACCAAATACGCCCAGAATAGTCCTGTAAATAGCCCACCGCCCACAAAGTGCGTCGTAAAACTAGTGTCCTGTCCGTCAATTAACGGCGATGGCAAATACCAAGATACGAAAAACAACAGGCACGCTGCGTAAAGTAGCCAGCGATATTTTTTCTCATTATCAAAGCCGTTTCTTCTCAAAGCGTAAGGCGTCGCCACAGCCAAAGTTGTCGGAACAAGGACAGATATATAATGAAATATTGCCATATTGAGATTATAACATGAGAAAACCGCCTCAGATTAAGAGACGGTTTTAACGATTAACCAATTGACAATTACGCGTCTTTATGGCGAGCTGCAACTTCAGCAGCCTTAGCGTCAAGTTCAGCCTGAGCGGCATCTTTTTCAGCTTGTTTTGCAGCAGCAGCCTGAGCAGCCTCTTCCTTCAAG
Organism: Candidatus Nanosynbacter sp. TM7-008; assembly: GCF_022828245.2. Taxonomy (NCBI): domain Bacteria; kingdom Bacillati; phylum Minisyncoccota; class Nanosynbacteria; order Nanosynbacterales; family Nanosynbacteraceae; genus Nanosynbacter; species Candidatus Nanosynbacter sp. TM7-008. Next base: position 458,577 of record NZ_CP157587.1, read on the forward strand.
CGTTCAGCTTCCGCTTCTGCCTTAACGTCATGAATATCATTAACAGCAACGCGATCGAAATTCTTAGCCGTCAATCGAGCTGACTTACCGCTACGCCGGCGAAGGAAGCTTAAGAACTTGCGACGAACCTTAGCACGACGAACAATCTCAATCTTCTCAATCAGTGGACTGTGCATCAAAAATGATTTTTCAACGCCAACGCCTGAAGCAATCTTTCGAACCGTAATGCGTGATGTGTGTGATTTTTTATTATCGGTGCGGATAACAACACCCTCGAACATCTGAATACGCTCTTTGTTGCCTTCCTTAATTTTCTGGTAAACGCGAACTGTGTCACCACTGCGAGCATCGACAACTGCTTGCTTTTTTTGTGCTTGGTTGATTTTGTTGATTAACTCAAAACTCATAATTTTTTCCTATCTTCCGAACTCGCTCCGACTGGCCACGCAGTTGTACCTCTGCGGCTCCACGTCAAACAAGGCTCGAATATTTAACTCTCGTACAATTACATAAGATAATAACACAAATCTAAAGAAATATCAATTAAATAAAATTGGAGTATAATATAGTTATGGATTACAATAAATTAGCACTCGAACTACACGAAAAATACAAAGGTAAAATTACGACTAGCCTCAGAGATAAAGAGGAGCTTAATCGCGACAAGCTTAGCGCTTATTACAGCCCTGGCGTCGGCGCAGTCAGCCAAGCAATTGCCGAAAATCCAGCCGATTTGCCAAAATACACTTGGACAAACAATTTAGTCGCCGTAATCTCAGACGGCTCAGCAATTTTGGGCTTAGGTAATTTGGGACCAAAAGCCGCCATGCCAGTTATGGAAGGAAAAGCTTTGCTATTTAAGCATTTCGCCGATGTCGACGCCGTGCCAATTGTGCTAGACGTTCACGAGCCAGAAGAAATTATTGCCACAGTTAAAGCCATCGCGCCAAGCTTCGGCGCCATCAACCTCGAAGACATTGCCGCACCAAAATGCTTTGAAATTGAAGAACGATTGAAGGCAGAATTAGATATTCCAGTCTTCCACGACGATCAACACGGCACGGCTGTCGTTGTGTTGGCGGGCTTAATTAACGCCGCAAAATTAACAGGACGAAACCTGGCGGATTGCAAATTCGTGGTCATCGGCGCAGGCGCAGCTGGCACAGCAATCATCAAATTGTTAAATCTTTACGGAGCAAAAAACATCGTAGCGGTGGATAGTCGAGGAATTGTCGGAAAATCACGCACAGATTTGAACGCTGAAAAAACCGCGCTATTGGAATACGTCGATGCATCACAATCTGGCTCAATTGAAGACGCCATCACCGACGCGGACGTATTCATCGGCGTATCACGCGCAGGACTTCTCACTCCAGAATTAGTCAAAAAAATGGCGAAAGATCCAATCGTATTCGCACTAGCAAATCCTGTTCCAGAGATTATGCCAGATGTCGCCAAAGAAGCCGGTGTCGCAATCATCGGCACGGGTCGTAGCGATTTTCCAAACCAAGTCAACAACTCCCTGGCATTCCCTGGAATTTTCCGCGGCGCATTAGATCACGGAGTTAAGAAAATCACCGACCAGCACAAATTGGCGGCCGCTGAAGCGCTAGCTAACTTGGTTGAAAATCCAACCGTCGATAAAGTCGTCCCAACTGCATTTGATGAGGGTGTTGTTGAAGCCGTTGCGAATGTCATTAGATAAGCCTAAACACCAGCACCGTATTTAGCTGCATCACGAGAGTCGCCATCTATAAACAGAGCTACTAACGACTCCTGGTTTTGCTTGTCACAAGCTCCTAAAAATAGCACTATTTCAGTCACCCCAACTTCCTGAAGAGATTTTTTAGCCTCACTTTCATTGGGCATATCTTCAATGCTGACTTTTGACATATAGACCCTCTTGGCGTTATGTGTTTGATCTTTCCAGGCGTAAATTATAAACGGATAAAGCTCTTTTAATCTGTTATTTAAGCCAATTGGCAAACCGACAGACTTATCTTCTGAAGTTGCTACACATTTAGCAGTCATAGTTAATTTGTCCTTAATAATAGGTAGAATGTCCCGCTTTTTCTCGTCGTTTTCGTATCCAGTCATTTTATGCTCGACCTTTTTAGCCTCTTCAGTGCGCGCGTCAACTACTGCGACCACAGTACCGTCACCACCACGCTCAATATGCAGTACGTTCACAATAGAATTTTCTTTAAGCCACGGAAACGTCTCGCCGTCAAGCGCCACAGTATCTCCCGCCTTCAATCCAATTTTCACCGGCTGAGAATCGCCATTTTCGATTGTTGGCTTCGGTTTATTTGACCTTTTCTTCTTAGTGGCTTTTCTCAAAGATTTACTCGCAATTTCAGGCGCCACTTTGTAAGTTGTGAATTTTTCAGAAAGAACCTTTAGCTCGCCTTCTAGAATTGACTTCATTTTTTCTTCCACCACAGATTTGGCAAAAGTCTGTACATTCGGACGATTTTCCTCAAATACAATTTCCGTATATTCACGAGCCAACAACTCCTCGTCCAGATCTCTCATCCCGTCTGCATAGTCGAGTATGGTTTTCGCCAACTCCAGGTCTCTTTCATAATTAAAGAAGGCTTCAATGCGCTCCATACGCGCACCACTTTCATTCCCAGACATCGCCTCAAGCTCATCAGCTTTAAGTATTGAAAAATTTGCCAATAGATCAACCAAGTGATGTGTCTTTTTGCAGACTGGATCGTATTCAGGTCGGCTTAATCCAAATTCTACAGACGAAGAAGTGCTGCCTTTTTTATAAATCCTATCAATCACAAACCGCTTAGTTTCTAATGTGAGTTGCATATATCCAGAGTCGGCATCATCTGGGCTGAGATTGTTATTCCTCTGAAATTTCTTTACTGTAGGAATTTTATATCCTTCAAGATTGCAGTATTTCGGAACATTAACTTCCGCTATTTTAGCGGGAAAAATTTTATCTAACGACGATATAAAAGCATCGAGCGAGGTTTTATATTCCTTATTAAATTCCTCTCTTAACCGAGAGCTCACTTCGTCAAAATCATAGCACACCTCCAAATACTCAGGAGACTGGCCGTACACATCCCTAGCCTGCTTAAGCATATCAATTACAGGCTTATATTTCTCAACCAAGTCCTTAAACATAGATGAGTCTTTAGGAACGTCTTCATATATACATTCAAGGAAATTGATAACAGTACCAAAAATTTCACAGACAGAGTCTTTCTCAGACTCTGAAAGTTCACCATCGTAATAAGAGTGCTCCGGAATTTCGCTCATAAACTAATATTTTATCAGTTTATGGCTATAAAGTCAATTATATTACCCTGTTAACTTCTTCTAATGTTGTTTCGCCACGAAGAGCCGCCAGCACGCCAGCCTGAAGTAGCGTCACCATACCGTCTTCTTTTGCAGCCTTTTCAATCGCTTCCGTGTGAACATCCTCAACGTCACCGCGCAAGAATTTCTGAATATTCTCGCTCACAACCAACTGCTCCATTACCGGAATTCGCCCCTTGTAACCGAACGGCACGTCGTCTGTCGGCACCGCACGCCAAAGCTTAAACGTATCCAAATCTGGGCAATCAACATTCTCTGGCAGATCCTTCAAGACTTCTTTCACCCACTTGCGAGTCGCCTCATCTGGCTCATATTCTTCCTTGCTATCATCCCACAATCTCCTCACCAGTCGCTGAGCAATCACCAGCCGAACCGCCGAGCTAAAAATCGGGTTTTGCCCAATCATATCGATCATGCGACTAAACGCCGCCGCAGTCGAATTGGCGTGAAAGCTAGACAACACCAAATGTCCCGTAATTGACGCCTGAATCGCAGTCTTCGCAGTTTCATTGTCGCGAATCTCACCAACCATCACCACGTCTGGATCAAGACGCAAAACACTACGCAAACCATCAGCAAACCTCTGTCCATTTGTCGTATCAATTGGAATCTGAGCAATCCCAGGAATCGTATTTTCTACAGGATCTTCCAGCGTGATAATCTTTCGATCTGGCGTATTAAGAGCATTAAGAATGCTATATAACGTCGTAGACTTTCCCGAACCAGTAGGACCAACCATCAACAACATCCCTCGCGGATGAGAAATAACTTCATCAATTTGCTCACGCTCTTTCTTTGAAATGCTCAATAGATCCAAGTTCAACATCGACTCATCGAAATTGAACAATCGAAGCACCAGATCCAAACCATACACCGTCATCACGGCTTCCACGCGCAAATTCAGCACATGCGATGCGCCGTCTCTATGAATTTCCTGTTGCATATGCCCAGATTGAGGCTCTCTGGAAGCGGTAGAGATATTTGCGCGCGACGCCAAAGTCGCCATAATCACTCGATATCTATCTCTGCTAAGTTCCGCCACCGTATGTAGAGCTCCGTCAACACGCATACGAATTCGAATCGATTCGCGCTGATTTTCGATGTGAATATCCGACGCACCCAACAAATCCGCTTGGTCAATCAAATAATTAAACACGTCATTTGTGCCCACGGAAGCCAAAGTCTGAGTAACCTGTGCTAGAGTATCGCTATCACCCTCCTTGGCAATTTCAATATTGTCGTAAATCACTTTTTTCGGCGGATCAAACCTGAGCATAATTGACCGAAACGCTGAACCAGAAATTAAGAAAAAGAAGATTCGCTTGCCGTTTTCAACATACTGATCTCGCATCCGCTTCATCAACGACTCAGAAGTTTGCGACGTAACGCCAAATCGATAAGATTGGTCTTCCTCGTTAAAGGCTAACGGGACCAGCCGACCCTTATACATTTCTTCTATCGTCAAAACACCCTTAAGCAAAGGTAAAGTTTCTTCAAATTCCCGCCCGTCAAGATATTGAAGTCCTAAAATTGACGCTCGACGACGAGTAGCTTCCTCATCTTGCTCACGGCGTCGCGCCTGAATTTTATCTTCGTCCATATGAAAATTATACCAAAAAGCTTACGGTTTGACGAGTGATATAATAGTGATATGAATCCAGAAATTACTCTGTTAGTCCACAATATTCGCTCAACGCATAATGTTGGGGCAATTTTCCGCACGGCCGAAGGATTTGGCGTAAAAAAGATTATTCTTAGTGGCTACACGCCGTATCCAGAATTGAGTTTATGTAGCAAGGCGCCTGCTTGTGCGCTTGTCGATGGAGAAATTCGATCTGAAGATCCTCGCCTGCCGCATATTCGCGAAAAAATCACCAGCCAAATTCATAAAACAGCCTTAGGCGCGGAGAGTTTGGTGCCATTTGAGTTTTATGAAGATATCAACGATTGGATTAAAGAAAATCAGCGAACAGAAAACTTGCCAATTATCGCGCTGGAGCAATCGAAAGATAGTGTGATGTTGCCAGAATTTCAGCCGCCTGAAAAATTTGCGCTGCTACTCGGAGAAGAAGTCCACGGAATCACGCCGGAGCTTTTGGATAACTGCGATTTCACCGTAGAAATCCCGATGTTCGGTCAAAAAGAATCATTCAACGTGTCGGTCGCAACAGGAATTGCGCTATTTGGACTGATTTTCCCGAGAACGAAATAATCTCAACAACACATAAATAAATTCCTCAAGTCTGCTTATTGACTTTATTAACTATATGTGTTATATTTGTATGAGCTTTCTTTGAAATCCCTCAGAGAAAGTAGTCCCTACAGAAAAGAGAAGGAGAAGAGATGTCATTTGACAACATCTTCTTAGTAGCAATACTGGCAACCATGTACATCGCGTGGTACGCCTATGCATCACCTTCGGGCGTTAGTCTAAAGGCACATACGCTAGCCATCGCCTCAGCGGCATGGCTGTTACTTTTCTTCGCCTACTACATGGTGAAGGAATCGCCTCATCGCCCAACACACCACACGGCAGTGATATACATATATTGCTGTGTGATGGCTCTCACATACACAATCCTTTATCACAAGGGCTGTATTGAAGAGCACAAAAAACTGCGGGACAAGTCCCGCTGACAGATAGTTAGCCCGCCAGAGCAACCGGCTCCGGCCGAGGCCTCTGTCAGCGGGCTAACTATCACTTTATAACTACACACTCTTCACCCAGAGTGTTTTTTAATTGGCTTAATAAATTGTCATTAGCATCCACCTTAAACGGCAGACGCATGGCTGATTTTTCTTTCTCGCCCAGCACCAAAACCACGTCAGTCGTGCCGGCATTCTCACCACAAACAGACTTCATTTTCACTAACCGCGAATGGTCATTCGGATCTTTAATATACACAAATAACTTTGAAGCGGGAATTTCTGGCGCAACATTAACAGGCGTCGAATGAGCTTTTGACTGCGGTTTGGTGGCGTCATTCTTTACGGCAGACTTCGGAGAAACTCCATTTTTCTGATTACGATAAGCTTCACGGCGCTCTTTTTTTACGGCAGCGCTAATTTTTGGCGCATCCATTTTACGGCCAGTCGACTCATAGCCATTGATATCGTTATCCGTAATCGCAATAATATCATCGGCAATTAGTTTACTTTCATTGCCCAAATTTCCGTCACGATCTCGCGCTGAATTTTTACCAGAAACTCGAATCACCGCGTCCTGAACCAGCTTAGCGCCAACTTTCTCATACAGATTTGGAAAAACAATTATCTCACCCTCGCCGAACTTATCCTCAATTCCCACAAACGCCATTTTTGAACCGCTTTTTGTGACAATTGTACGAACCGTGCTAATAATTCCCCCGACCGTCATCATTCGACTGTCGTATTCAGGAACTAGTTGCGTCAATGGTTGAGTTTGCTCGCTCAAATACGTTTCATACCTATCAAGCGGATGCGCCGAGATATACAACCCCAACAATTCTCGCTCCCACATCAAGCGCTCTTTGTCGTCGTGTTTCACGGGAGCCTTCTGGAGATGAAGAGTCGATTGGACACTCGCTGCGTCATCGCCGCCCAGCATTCCAAACAAATTGGTCTGCCCGCTGGCGGCTTCTTTTTGGAGCTTGGACGCAAATGACGTAATAGAATCCAGGTTGAACAGCAAATCAGATCGATCGCCCATATCATCAAATGCACCAGACTTAATAAGCGACTCCCAGGCTTTTCTATTGAACTTGCTGGTTGAAACACGCTTGGCAAAATCTTCCACCGACAAGAACACACCCTCCTCGCGCGCTCGCAGAACTTCCTCGACCGCACCAACACCAACGCCCTTCACCGCCGACATTCCGAAGCGAATTTTATTCTCATTCGGCACCACTGCAAACTCAACGAATGACTCGTTTACATCAGGGCTCAACACGCTAATTCCCATGTGCTTACATTCGGTGATTTCAATTGCCAGACGATCAGTGTCATCATGGTCGCTAGTCATAAGCGCCGCCATAAATGCGTCAGGATAATGCGCTTTCAAATAAGCCGTCCAATAAGCAATCAAACCATAACAAGCGGCGTGCGACTTATTGAAACAATAGTTAGCGAATTCTTCCAACTGAGTCCAGAAAGTTTCCGCAATTTCCTTAGTTGCACCACCAACTTTAACCGCACCCTCGACAAATTCAGGCTTGACCTTTTTCATCAAGTCAATTTTTTTCTTACCAACAGCCTTTCGCAATGTGTCGGCCTGACCGCCAGTAAATCCACACCATTCCTTAGAAATCTGCATAAACTGTTCCTGATAGACCAAAATTCCGTAAGTATTTTTCAGCGAGTTTTTCATTCCGGAATGCAAATAAGTTATTTCTTCCTCGCCGTGTTTACGCCTAATAAAGCTGTCAATAAACTGCATTGGGCCCGGACGATAAAGGGCCACCATAGCAATAATATCTTCGAATGTAGTCGGCTTCAGTCCGCGCAAATACCGTTTCATTCCCGCCGATTCCAACTGGAACACGCCAGTCGTGTCGCCGCGCTGAAACAGCTCATAGGTCTTTTTGTCATCAAGAGGCAGCTCCGAAAGATTAATTTCTTTCTTGTAAGCTTTTCGGATAATCCTCATGGCGTTATTAATAATCGTAAGGTTCGAAAGCCCCAAGAAGTCCATCTTCAATAGACCCAACTCTTCAACTTCACCCATCGGGAATTGAGTTGCCACCACACCCTTTTGCGCCATTTCAAGCGGAATATAGTTAGCCAATGTATCTGGCGCAATCACCACGCCACAAGCATGAACGCCGTGGCTACGGATCGTTCCTTCCAGCTGAATTGCATAATCCAAAACTTCCTTTGCAGTCGGATTATTTTCATACTCATTCCGAAGATCAGCATCCTCTTTAATACTCACAGATAGCGGAATATGACGCCCCTGGTTTGGCGGCGGGACTAACTTCGCCAAGCGGTCGCTCTCAGCGTACGGAACTTCCAAAACCCTGGCAACGTCACGCACTGCCATACGACCAAACATCTTGCCGAACGTTGCAATATTACTGACATGATCCTCGCCATATTTTTTCGCACAATATTCAATCACTTCGTCGCGGCGCGTATCCTGAATATCAACGTCGATGTCGGGCATAGAAATACGATCAGGATTCAGGAATCTCTCAAACAGTAGTCCATATTTCAGCGGATCAAGATCTGTAATGTTCAATGCGTACGCAACAATCGAACCAGCCGCACTACCGCGCCCTGGACCAAAAACAATTCCCTGCGACTTTCCCCAGTTGATAAAATCCTGGACGATCAAGAAATAACCTTCATAGCCCATATTACCCATCACGCCAAGCTCCATCTCAGCGCGCTCACGAACCTCATCAGACAGCTTCGGAATAATCTCGTCAGGGTCTAATTTTTCAGCCTCCTCCTTCGAAGCTCCATTATAACGTTGTAGCAAACCTTGATATGTCAATCTAAGCAGATACGAATGTTCATTCTCGCCGTCTGGTAATGGATATTTTGGAATAAGAATTCGCCCAAGCTCAATCTCAACGTCGCATCGATCAGCTATTTTTTTCGTGTTGCGAATAACTTCAGGAAATTCCTCGCCCCAGTGATCAATAATATCGCGCGGATCTGTCAAGTGTAGCTCAAAATCCTTCAAGCTCATTCTCTTTTCATCACTGAGATACGAACCCGTCCCAACACAAAGCAGAATCTCGTGCGCGTCTTGATATTCGTGTGTCAAATAGTGACCATCACAAGTCACCACCATTTCAATACCAAGCTCTTTTGAAAGCTTAATCAAGCCCTCGTTAATCTTCGCCTGCACGTCCCAGTGCGTGTTCGACTTCGGATGTCCGTGGTCCTGCAGCTCCAAATAATAACGATCGCCCAAAATTGACTTATACCATTTGGCAATCTCACGAGCGCGATCATAATCATCTTCTTTCAGCGCCACGCCAATTTCACCGCTCGCACAACCGCTCAGAACAATCAGCCCCTCATTCAACTCCTCCAACAAATCATGGTCAATTCGCGGCTTATAATACATTCCCTCCAGATTGGCGCGCGTCGACAACTTCATCAAATTATGGAAGCCCGTGTTGTTCATCGCTAGCACGGTCAAGTGAAAACGCTGCTTGTCCTTACCTGGATCGCGGTCAAATCGCGAACGAGTCGCCACGTAAGTTTCAATTCCGATAATCGGCTTAATTCCCGCTTTTTTGGCGGTCTTGTAATAGTCCAAAATACCACTCATCGTGCCGTGATCAGTTACGGCGGCAGCCTCCATTCCGAGCTCCTTAACCTTATCGACCAAGTCATGAATCTTAGTCAATCCGTCCAGCACCGAGTGAAAAGTGTGATTATGAAGATGCACGAAATCTGACGGCTTCAAAGCCGCCGACGATGATTGTTCGCTTGTCCCCTCAGTCATTAATAACAATTATAGCACGCTATTGACGGCGTTGCATTGTCTCAATTAAGTGGTTGATAAAATCAGCCAACGGCGGGAAGATGTCGGCAAATTGCCCCAAAATCCAAATCAATATCGCAATCAATAACGTCGCACCCAAAGCACTTCCAAGGCCAAAGAAAATTCCGCGAACAAAATTCACCCAGTAGACCTGGTGGCGAGATTTATGAAAATCAAAAAACAAATCCTCCAAAATCGCCCGACGAGCGTCGTTTTCATTATCACGAACAATTTTCTTTGCCAACTTATTTGGTTGTTCTTTGGCTGACTTTTTCACTCTTTTTTACCTTCTTCTTTGAGAAAAATTTCGAGAAAAATCCGCTCTTTGAAGCGAAGCTTTTGGCTAGTTCCACGCCAATTGAAACCATACTTACGATTCCATTTAAGTTAGCAATTCGCTGACTTATTACCTCCACGTTCTGCTGGGTTTGGCGAATTTGACGCGTTAATTTGATGATAGAAATTGTCATAGCGATCATCATGATGACAAAAATCACCATCAAAACCACTAGAATAATAAGCAATCCGTTCATGCTATTTATTATACATTATTTTAGGCGATCCGCCAGATGAGCACGTAATTTATCACCAAAATTAGGATCACGCAATCCAAAGTCAATCACCGTTTTTAGATATTCCAATTTGTCGCCAGTGTCATAATAAGTGCCGTTCGTAATTTCTACGCCATAGAAATCAAATCCGTCGTCAATCATTTGCTGCATAATTGGCTGAATCGTAAACTCGCCGTTGCCGTCAAACTCTTCCTTAGCCTTGTCTAAATAGCCGAAAATTTCGCCTGGAAGTAAATAGCTACTGACGCTAGCCAAATCAGAAGGCGCGTTCTCCTTGCCCGGCTTTTCAACGATATTCGTCATTTTTATAACGCCGTCTTTCACTCCTTGACCATTGATGACTCCATAGCGATCAAATTCCGCGTCATCGGTGATTTTCTTACACGACAGAACCGCTCCATCTAAGCTTTCTGACGCCTCGATCATCTGCCTAAAACGACTTGGACTAGCCGCGATAAAGTCGTCCGCAAACGTGTAAATCACAGGCTCGTCACGATGAATCAAATGCGAGGCACAAGCCAAAGGCGTTGCGTTGCCGTACGGGCCCTTCTGGCGAATATAAATAAAGTTCGCCATATCAGCTAAATTCTGCACCGCGTCAATGAACGGTTGTTTTTTAGGACCGCCAGCGCGCAAATTAGCCAAAAGCTCCTCATTCGGCTCGTCAAAATGATCCTCTATTGCTCGCTTATTCGCGCTACCGATAATGATGATATCTTTAATACCAGCCTCAACTAACTCCTCGACGACGTATTGAATAATCGGCTTATCAATCAGCGGCAACATTTCCTTTGGCATGGCTTTGGTTTGCGGCAAAAATCGCGTACCAAAACCGGCAGCGGCGATGATAGCTTTAGTTGGTTTTCTCATATTTCAGCTCCTATTCCCTATTATTTCAGCAATTCTAAAGTTTCTCGCGAATCAGTTTTTGCGCAAGGCTTGGATTGGCTTGCCCCTTAGACTTCTTCATGACTTGCCCAACCAAATAGCCAATAGCCTTATCTTTTCCAGCCTTGATATCTGCAATTGAAGCCGCCGAAGCTGGATCGTTCAGAACTTCGTCAACGATTGCAGCAATCGCCGATTCATCAGAAACCTGCAACAAATTCTTCTCTTCGGCAAGCTTACGCGGATTTTTTGCGCCAGCCAGAAGCTCATTGAATAACTCCTTCGCGTTCGTGCTGGAAACTTCAGACTTCTCTGTCATTTCAGCCAATTCTATCAAATCGTCAACCGCTACGCGCGTAGATTCATTATCCGTTTGCGAGTCATCCCCGTCAGAAGCCGTCAATGCACTCGCAAACCAATGCGCGACTCGCTTAGCGGAAGCCTCGCCAGACTTTTCCTGAACTTCCAATGTAATCTGGGCATAATCCTGATTAGACAAAAGCGAATTGATAACAGATTTATCCAAGTTTAGCGCGCTCCATTTTTCCCTATATTCACCCGGAAGCATCGGCACCTTGGATTGAATTTCATTAATCACCTCGTCAGTCAGCACAACTGGCGGAATATCTGGGTCTGGCATATAACGATAGTCCTGCGCGTCCTCCTTTGACCTCTGAGAAATAGTTATTTGCTTGTCATCATTCCAGCCTCTGGTTTCCTGAACAACTTCTTCGCCACGTTCCAAAATATCGACTTGGCGTTTGAACTCATACTCAGCGGCTCGCTCGACACTGCGGAAGGAATTGAGATTCTTAATTTCTGCGCGCTTTCCAAGCTCTGTCGCACCCTTCTTTGCCACTGAAATATTAACATCAAATCGCATATTTCCGTGGTACAAATTGCCATAAGTTACACCCGCGTAAACCATCAATTTATGAAGTTCCGAAACGTAAGCTTTAGCCTCCTCAGCCGAATGCATGTCTGGCTCAGAAACAATCTCAATCAGCGGCGTGCCAGCGCGGTTAAGATCGACCAACGAATAGCCGTCGTGATGTGTCAATTTACCAGCATCTTCCTCCATGTGAGCATGGTCAATTCGCACACGTTTCAAAGAACCATCTTCTAGTGGTGCATCAACATATCCAGCCAAAATAATCGGATTATACATCTGTGAAGTCTGATAGCCCTTTGGCAAATCTGGATAAAAATAATGCTTTCGATCAAATCGGCTAACGTGCGCAATCGGCGAATTCAAGGCTTTTCCAGCGCGAACCGCCAACTCAACGGCGTGCTTGTTCAAAACTGGCAACATCCCCGGCAAACCAAAGTCAATCTGATGCGTCTTGCTATTCGGCTCAGCGTCACGAGCGTCATTATCGGCCGGGCTAAATAGCTTGGTTTTCGTCGCCAGCTGAACGTGGCATTCGATACCAATTGTCATTTCATAATCATCATATACACTCATTATAATGCTCCCAAATCTTTTAATGCCTGTTCAAAACTCGCCATAGCTCGACGAAAACTCTGCGCCGTTACCGTTACGTTGGTTTCGTGGGCAATTTGATTACGCAATTTATGTGCCGCCCAAAGCCCATTTTCATCGCTCCAATATCCCTTGCGAGATTTCATACGCTCGCCCATCGTTTCGCCAGCTACGCCGCAGTCGCGCATAGCTTTGTCCAGCAACTTGTCCGCCTTCATTATCGCCATCTGCATACTTTCCGATTTTCTGGTTTCGACATTGCGCAAAATTTGCCGCCAAACCCTCTGATACATTTCCCTGTCAATTTGACCGCGACCACGAGAAGTCAATTGAATAAAAATCATCAGCAAGGCGCCGATAATCAACGCCGCAACAACTATCGCGACTATTAATCCGTCCATCAAATCTTCTCCACTTCCGAAACTAGCTTCAGCAAGTTCTTATCCGACTTGTAATCGCCAATAAGCTGCACACCAATTGGCAATCCTTCATCGCTATTTCCAGCCGGCGCAGCAACTGCAGGAAGTCCAGCCAAACTTGCCGGCACAGTCATAATGTCCGCCAAATACATTTTTATCGGATCGCTAGCGTTCTCTCCAATCTTAAATGCAGGAGTCGGCGCAACCGGCATCAATAGCGCGTCATATTCGGTAAATAACTTCTTAAATTCGTCAATCAACAGCGTCCTGGCTTTTTGAGCCCGCATATAGTAAGCGTCAAAGAATCCGCTTGACAATACAAAACTTCCTATCATGATTCGTCGCTTATTCTCGGTCATAAATCCTTCATTTCGACTACGACCATAAAGCTCCGCCAAAGTCTTTACTTCCGCCGCTCGATGACCATATCGCACGCCGTCATATCGCGCCAAATTCGAGGATAATTCCGCCGGTACAATTATGTAGTACATCGCCAGGGAATGTTTCATCATGCTCAAATCCACTTCTTCAATTTCGTAGCCAAGCTGCTCCAGTTTCTCCGCATAATCAAGCGTTTTTTGACGAATTTCCGCATCCACGTCATCGGTCATACACTGCTTGACCAGACCTATTTTTTTCTTTGCAAATTCCGGCTGACTATTCCAAAAATCAGGCAAAGTCGTCATATCTTTATCATCGCGACCAGCCATAATTTCCATCACCAAGTCCGTATCTTCAGCATTCGTAGCAAAACAGCCAATTGTGTCCGTGCTTGACGCCATAGCAACCACGCCATAACGACTAACTGCCCCATAAGTCGGCTTAATTCCAACCACTCCGTTAAAGCTGGCTGGCTGACGAATCGAACCGCCAGTATCTGTACCAAGCGCAAACGGAACCACGTCAAGCGCCGTAACCACCGCTGATCCACCAGATGATCCACCAGCAACTCGCGTTTCATCCGCAGCGTTCTTCGTTGGGCCAAATGCCGAGTTTTCCGTCGAACCACCGTGCGCAAAAGCATCCAAGTTGGCCTTACCGATGCAAATCGCACCTTCCGCTTCCAATTTTTCAACAGCCGTCGCCTGTAATGGCGCATTAAAGTTTTCTAACATTTTTGAAGCGGCAGTCGTTGGCGCACCAAACGCCAAAAAATTGTCCTTCACAACAAATGGCACGCCCGCCAATCGCCCAGAAATCTCGCCAGCATCAACTTTTTCTGCTCGCTCCAGTGCACGCTCTTCCGTCAAGCTAAGCAGCGCATTATATTCCTCAATTTCACGCGCTCGTCGCAACGCTTTTTTTACGTTCTCGACCGCGCTCTTGCCGATAAAATCACTAATCTTACTCATTACAATACCTGCGGAACTTTCACTTGGTTATTCTGTTTTTCTGGCGCCAAATCGAGCAATTTCTCAACAGGAATCCCCGCCTGAACTTCATCCTCGCGCCAAACATTGCTCAATCCTGTAACTTGATAAGTCGGCTCAACACCCGACACATCAAGCTCGCCCAACTGCTCAATATAGCCAATTATATTTTCCAAATCTTGGCGCAGTCCGTCGGTTTCGTCATCAGTCAATGCCAGACTACTCAAACTCGCCAAGTGCTGAATATCGCTGGTAGAAATAGTTATCATATCAATATTATACCACTAAAAAAGCCGCCCACTAAAGTGAGCGACTTTATTTTTCCAAGTTTTATTACATTGAGTAATCTTGGTAGTTCTTGTAGCGACTGTAGTCTGATGGAATAGTTTTTGCTGAGCTGCCCGTGTCGTGCGCTTTAACGGCAATTGTGATAGCGCCAGTCAATAGTACGACAGAAGAAGCCACAATCAACATCAAAGACAAAGCCTTTGACATGTTGCGTCCCTTGACAATTTGGCAAATGAAGTAAGCGCTAGTAGCAACAATTGCAAGAGCTAATGCGTATGGCAAGAATTCACCCAAGTACAAACTCTTATAGAATTCGCCGCCGTCACCAACGCCGATAAATAGTAATGAGTTGATCAAAATACTTACCAATCGAGCAACCAAGTCGACAGCTGGAATGATCAAAACAGCCAAACCGCCGTAAGTTACCAATTTGTAAGCTGTTCGCTTTGTGTAGCCTTCACGCTCCGGAACGGCTTTTGATACGCGTGAAAATAGGACTAGCGACAATACAGCCAAAAGTACAGCAAATACTGACGCTGCAACAATTCCCGTTCCCTGAGTTACCATTGATGGGGCAAAAAATCCGCCAACGCTTCTCAATAACATTGATGTTGAATTCGTCCACAAACCAAACACCTTAGTTATGATGTCAATCAGCAACATGATTGAAATAATCGCTGAGCCCATTGCCAAAGCGTATTCCAAAGTTAACATCTTTGCCTTGCCCTTATTTGGATCTTCATATGCGTATTGTGGATATGCTTGGTAAGCATTTGGTTGCATCGGCATTTCTGGTTGCGCGACGTTTGTTGGCTGTGGTTGTTCTTTTGTTGCCATAATCCCTCCTAATCTAATAATATTTTTATTCTACATCGTATGGCGAATTTCTGCAATTAAATCACGCAGTTCTGCCGCTTTTTCAAATTCCAAATTAGCGCTATGCAATTCCATTTGCGCCGTCAGATCTTTAATCAAAGCCGGATATTCGTCTTTTGGAATTTTCTTCAGGTTAAGCTTTGGCTTTTTATCAGATTCTTTTTGCGGAATAATCGAGCGCAAACCATCGTCAATTTTCTTCTGAATAGTTTGTGGCGTAATATTATGCTCTTCGTTATATTTCTGCTGAATTGCCCGACGTCGATTTGTTTCATCAATTGCTCGACGCATACTATCCGTAACATTGTCGCCGTACATGATAACTCGCCCATCAACGTGCCGCGCCGCTCGCCCAATCGTCTGAATCAAAGCCTGCTCACTACGCAAGAAACCTTCCTTGTCGGCGTCCATAATTGCCACCAAACTGACTTCTGGAAGATCCAGACCTTCGCGCAATAGATTAATTCCAACCAGTACATCATACGTTCCAAGCCGCAAATCTTTCAGAATATCACCACGCTCCAGCGTATCAATTTCGCTATGCAAATACGCCGTCTTCACGCCGTTTTCCGTCAAATAAGCGCTCAAGTCCTCCGCCATTCGCTTAGTTAGTGTCGTCACCAACACGCGATGACCTTTCGCAATCGTCTGGCGAATTTCCTCCATCAAATCATCAACCTGCCCATCAGTTGGTCGAACTTCAATCGGCGGATCAAGCAGTCCAGTCGGTCTAATCAGCTGCTCAGCTGGCTTTGGCGAATGAGAAAGCTCATAATCTCCCGGCGTGGCGGAAACATAAATTGCCTGATGAATGTGCTGATTGAACTCATCAAATCGAAGCGGGCGATTGTCCAATGCGCTCGGAAGACGAAAACCATGCTCAACCAAAACTTCCTTACGGGCGCGATCACCGTTGTACATTCCCCGAACTTGCGGCAATGTCATGTGCGATTCGTCAACCAAAAGCAGCCAATCGTCCGGAAAATAATCAATCAAAGTTGCCGGCTGCTCGCCAGGTTCTCGGTCGGTCAAATAGCGCGAATAATTCTCGATCCCCTTCACAAAACCAGTTTCCTTCAGCATTTCCAAATCATATTTGGTGCGCTGACTTAGCCTTTGCGCCTCTAAAAACTTGCCGTTATCCTCAAACCATTTCAGTCGTTGATTAAACTCATTTTCAATCCCAACAATCGCTTTTTCAATTCGCTCACGCGGTGTCGAATAGTGGCTGGATGGGAAAATTGTCAATTGATCTGGCCGATCCAAAATCTCGCCAGTCAAAGGATCAATCTTCGTCAGCCGCTCAATTTCATCGCCAAAGAATTCCACGCGAACCGCAGTGTCTTGACCTGCCGGAAAAATATCCACAACATCGCCGCGCACCCGAAAAGTTCCGCGCGCAAAATCGACGTCATTGCGCTTATACTGAATGTCGGTTAACAATCGGATAAATTTATCCTGAACTCGGCGCTCGCCAACGGTCAATTTAATAGCCATATCAGCGTAAGTTTCTGGCGAACCAATGCCATAAATACAGCTCACACTCGCTACGATAATCACGTCGCGACGCGTCAATAACGCAGAAGTTGCCGCGTGCCTAAGTCGATCAATCTCATCATTGATTTTCGAATCTTTTTCAATGTAGGTGTCGCTTGAAGCGATATACGCTTCTGGCTGGTAGTAATCAAAATAGCTAACAAAATAGTGGACTTCATTGTCCGGAAAAAATTCCTTAAACTCAGAAAAAAGTTGCGCCGCCAAAGTCTTATTGTGAGCCAAAACCAGCGTCGGCACATTGCGCTTAGCGATAATATTCGCCATCGTAAACGTCTTACCTGAACCAGTCACACCCAGTAAAGTTTGCTCGCGCTGACCTTTTTCCAAACCATCGACCAACTGAGCAATTGCTCGCGGCTGATCGCCCGTGGGCTGATATAAAGAAGAGAGGCGAAATTTATTCACCTCTCTATTTTACTATATTTGTGAAAACTAGTCTTGGTTATAAGTTTGAGATGAGCCAGAAACTTCACATTTGCCGTCAACCAAGCGACTCGGAACCGACGCCGACTTCAAGTCTGAGCATGACATGCCGCCTTGCTGCGTGCCTGCAACAATTGCAATTTCACCAGTGCCGTTCTTTGGTCCGATAATAGTATAAGCGTTCGTCAAGCCATATACTGCCGCATATTTTCCGTATGCACGGTCGATGATTGGCTCATACACAGAACCTTCACGCTCTGGAATTGGCTGACCGACCTTAGACTTTAAGAACTTCTTCAAAGAACTGTCAATATCCAATTTATCAACATCACTTGCTGAAGTTAAACGAATACCCGTACCGTCGCCTTTGGTTCGGAAATCTTTATATTCTTTCTTTGCCTCATTTGACGGCTCCTCGCCTTCACCGCGAGTTTTTTCCAGTGAATCAGATGAGTCCTTCTTTGTCTGGCTGGTTTTTACTGAAGCGCTAGAATCCTTATCTTTATGCATAGCACCAGCAATTATCCATGTCGCCATAGCGACAATGATTATACCCATAACAATCACCGCCGCGATCAGCCATTTATTAGCCGTTGATTTATTTTCCATAAAACCTCCATTTAGATTGTGTTTTGATTGTATATGATGGATTATTTGCCGTCAACGTATTGTAACCATAGGCATTTTATGATATAGTAATAAAGTTAAAATCATAAAATAAAAAGGATAACGATGACACCGAAAAATGTTTGTATTCCGCGCGAATTGCAACTTCAGGCTGCGATGTTCAGATTAGGAAAAGTCGATGACGAAATTCATGCCGGCTATGAAATTCTCCAAAAATATCATAAAACTGTGACTTTTTTTGGATCAGCCAGGATAACTGAAGATAACGAATATTATCAAAAAGCCAAAGATTTAGCGTTTCAATTAGCTAAAGAAGGCTACACAATTATCACCGGCGGCGGTGGCGGAATCATGGAAGCGGCAAACCGCGGCGCTATGGAAGCTGGCGGAAAATCAGTCGGATTCAATATTCGCTTGCCACACGAGCAATCCTTAAACAACTACACGACAGATTCGTTCGCATTCACTCACTTCGCGCCACGAAAAATCGTTATGACGCTTCTGGCTGACGCGTACGTTTGTTTCCCTGGCGGATTCGGTACAATGGATGAAATTTGTGAGATTATCACATTGACACAAACTAAGAAAATGGCGCCCGTGCCGATTGTTCTGTTTGATAAAAAATTCTGGGGCAAATGGGATGATTTTGTGCGCGAAAATATGCTTCCAAATAAGCTGATTTCTGACGGCGATGAAAAAATCTACACAATCACCGAAGATATTCCAGAGGTGGTTAATTTAATTAAAAATCAGCGAACTTGTTGCGACCGATAATTATTTCTTAGTTTTCGGCTCAATCCAACAAATTCCACCCTGACAAACCACTCGCTCCACAGCTGGATTATATGTACGCGGGTGGTTTTTATATCGGCGCGTAATCTCAAATCCCAGACCTCGCTTGCCATACGTTGTTTGCTGCTTTCCCAGAGGCAACTGGCAGTGATAATTATTTATAATGTCAATCGGATTAAACGAAATCACTTGTCCATCAACATCCAAAAGCACCCACTCAGAAGCCTTAAACGGCGCCCACTTGTCCACTTTCGGCGCGATAGCCATTAGTGATTGATAAATTTCTTCTGCCGTAGCGTTTGACGGATCCAAACCTAGAGAGCGAATAATCGAATGCGCTCTAGCCAATATTTCCGCAATCAATCGCACATCACTATCGTCCCTAGTCATCTGCCTGAGCTCGGTTAATGCTCGACGCTTTTTCACGTCACCGCCCAACAATTTCCCCAAATTTTGCGCCATTATAATTCCCTTTCTTGAATTGGCATAGCATGAAGCACTGTGCCAGCATATAAAATTCCAGCCTTTGCTCCGATTTTCATAACCACCGAACTAGCATTCGCGCTGCCCATAATTACAGAGTTTTTCAAGTTGCCACTTCGCGCCCATTCGCTCAAAAATCCCGACGCAAACGCATCTCCAGCGCCAGTTCTGTCAATTGACGGTCTATCGTCGTACATCAGCGCTCGCACGATAGTTTTTCCGTCGCTTGCGATTGAGCCGTTTACGCCGTCCGTCACCAAGACGACCGGAACTAATCTCAAACCTCTTCTAACCAGGGCTTCCAAATCCTCGCCAGATACCAATTGCTGCATTTCTTCTTTATTCAAAGTTAAAACATCGACATCGGACAATAATCCCAGCAATTTATCCTTTTGCGCCAATTCTTTCTTCCCGGGATTAAAACAGATTTTCATATCGCGACGTTTGGCTTGCTGGAATAATTTATGAAGCATCGGCATATTTCCCGCCAAAGTTGAAACGTATAGCCAATCCGCGTCCTCTTCGGACAAATCAAAATCCGCCTCATGATAATGCGTCGAAGCACCGCGGTATGTTAAAATTGTTCGCTCGCCATTTGAAGCCAATAATAACACCGAATATCCCGTACTGTATTTTGGCGAATATCGCACCAAATGCGTGTCAATATTCTCCTTGTCCAAATCCGCAATTACCGCTTGCCCTGCTGGATCATGACCAATTGCGCCCATAAAACTAGCATAATGCCCTTGCCTGGAAAACGTTACCGCGGCGTTTGTGGCGCCACCGCCAGTCGAGAAATGAATCTGGTTTACGTCAGCCTTTGCCCCCAAATCCAACCGCGCAAAACAGTGTTCTGGACTTTCACAAACTGGCGTCAGTGCGTCTGATTGGCTTAAAAATACGTCTTGAATCGCCGCGCCAACCGTAATGATTTTCGCCATTAAACCACTGCCTTTCGCGCGGAATTAAACGCCTTAATCTTTGATTCCACCACTTCCTGTACAGCGGCATAAACTGGCGGCATTAATTTAACAATAGCGTACTCATTTGGATTTTCTCGCAAGGTTTTCTCCAGGGTTGTTCGGAAGGCGTAACGCATATCAGAATTGATATTGATTTTAGAAACGCCAATTTTCGCAGCATCCTCAAAATAATGCAGTGGCGTGCCAGACCCACCGTGCAACGAAATCTGACAATGAATCGCCTCGCGAATGTCAGCCAACAAATCCAAATCCAACACTTTCGGAACTGGATATTTGCCATGCAAATTGCCAATCGCCGCCGCAAAAGTATCAATTCCAGTCGCCTCAACAAACGCACGCGCACCTTCTGGCGTAGAGAAGGTCTTTTTTATCTCCTCATAATTTATATCTTCCGTATGAACATTTGAACTTCCGCCAAAATAATGCGGCTCAGACTCCACTAGCGCACCAGTAAACTTGGCATATTCAACAACTTCACGAGTTTTCGCAATAATTTCCTCATCAGAAGCGTCATGATTTGCCTGAGAAATGTCTATATGGATAAACTCATATCCAGCGTCAATCGCTCGCTTACAACCCTCAACCGTCGGTCCGTGGTCCAAATTCAAGTACATTTCAATTCCGTACTCAGCCTTATAATTGTCCACCAAATCGCGAACGTTCTCTAGACCCATAGCCTTCACTTCGGCGTCAGAAACCTCAACCAACACTGGTGATTGAAGCTTTTGTGCCGCCCGCGCCACCGCAATCAGCGTCTCTTGATTGTCAATATTAAACGCCCCAACCGCAAAGCGTTGCGCTCGTGTTCGCTGCATTAAATGACGCGCCCGCGTCGTGTTTTTCCGAATCTCTGAAATCGATAATCCCATACTGCCCCCTAAAATACTTATGGTAATTATATCAATTACCGCCCGCTATGCCAAGAGAATTGACATCATGTTGTTTTGGTGGTAATATAAAATGGCTTTTGCTCAAGGCTTACCCCTAAGGGCAAAAGAGCCCTTTAGCTTTGAGCACCTTCACAGAGAGGAAAAAGGAATGAACCATGTAGTCAAAACGGTAGTCTTCATGGGTAAGACTGTTTTGTTCATTGTCGCACTGCTCTGTGCAGTATGGTGGATGATAACCATCTACCTCCTCATGGCCTATGGGCCACTCGAGTCCTTAACATTCGGGGTGGGGAGTATTTTGCTCTCCATACTCGTATGTAAGAGGAACCATAGTCGCCACAAATACGATCGTAATAAGTGCGATTGCGACCGTAGGTGACACATACCCGTCAGGAGGACTACTTGCTTTGAGGTCTTTAATCAGATCTTGGCAGTAGCTCCTGGCGGGCTTTTTACTGGAGAAAATTGACAACACTACGAACAATTGAATCGACATCCAAACCGTGCTTTTTCCATAATTCAGACATTTTACCAGACTCGCCGAATACATCATTAACGCCGATTCGCTTCATCTTTACAGGCAAATTCTCGCTAAGAACTTCTGTCACGCTTGAGCCAAATCCACCAGCAATCTGCCCTTCTTCCGCCGTAATGACAGACTGGCATTTTTGAGCTGCGTTAAGTACGGCCTCTTCGTCCAGCGGCTTAATCGTCGGAAAATGAATCACTTCTGCCTGGATGTCATATTCATTCGCAAGCTTTTCCGCTGCCAACAATAATTGATAAGTCATCACGCCAGTTCCAAACAAGGCAACATCTTTACCGCGCCTCAACGTATAACTTTTTCCAATCTCAAAAGTAGATTGATTCAGGAATAGCGGTGTTTTTTCTCTTGGCAATCTTACGTAATTCGGGCGTTTATCTCCAGCCATTGCCGCCGCGATCAGCTTGGCCTCATTAGCGTCGCCGGGCGCCAAAACCACCATATTAGGCAAACTTCGCATCAGCACAATATCTTCCAGCATTTGATGTGTCGCACCATCTGGACCGACATTTAACCCCGCATGAGAACCCACCAGCTTGACTGGCTGATTGTTCAGGCAAATAGTCGTTCGAATCTGCTCCCAATTGCGACCCGGACTAAACGCCGCATAACTGGCCGCAAACGGAATATTTCCCATAGCCGCCAGTCCAGACGCCACGGTAACCAAATTCTGCTCCGCCACGCCAACTTCAATTGCCCGCGGCTTCCCGATTTCCTCATAAAACTTACCAAAGCCAACACTCTCCATTAAATCCGCGCTCAGCGCCACCACCAAATTATTTTTCTTCGCAATATCCACCAAGCCTTCGCCAAAACCCATCCGAATTGCCGCAAGTTCCAAATTCTGCCAATTTTCCATTAAGAAACTCATTCGCCGCCTCCTTCACTCAATTGAGCAAGCGCCCGCTCCGCTTCCTCGGCATTAGGAGATTTTCCATGCCAATGGTAATCATATTCCATAAAATCAACGCCACGACCAGGAACTGTATAGGCAATTATCACACTCGGCTGCCGAGAATTCTTTGCCTTATCAATCGCCTGAATTATCGCCAAATGATCATGCCCGTCAATTTCTTGCGCATCCCAGCCAAAACTTCGCCATTTGTCCGCCAAATCACCTAACGGCATCACCTTTTCCGTATCGCCACCAATCTGAATATTATTTCTATCAACAATCGCAATCAAATTCGACAGATTATATTTTTTCGCAAACATCACCGCTTCCCAAATATTCCCTTCGTCAAGCTCGCCATCACCCAAACTGCAGTAAACGAATCGCTCAGAATTGCCACCCAAATATTGCAATGAATACGCCATGCCGGCCGCTTGGCTCAAACCACAACCCAGAGGACCGCTAGTCGTTTCAATTCCCGCCAGACTGCCGCGTTCTGGATGGCCTTGCAGCTTGGAGCCAAATTTTCGCAGATTAGCCAACTCTTTTTTATCGAAAAATCCCCGCTCCGCCAGCGTCGCATATAAAAGTGGCGCATAATGACCATTACTCATTACGAAAATATCCCGATCTTTCCAATTAGGATTCTCAGGATCTAGTCGCATGGCGTGAAAATACAAAACCGCCATAACATCAGCAAAACCCAAACACCCAGCAGAATGACCCGAGCCAGCCGCCAATAATTCGCGAATAACAGACCTTCGCAATTGTTGCGATATTTTCTTCAATTTCGCTATCTGGCCGACATCCATTAAAGCACGCTCGTTTTATTAATCTCCTGCTGCAATCTGGAGAAAATAGTGCGCGGATCTGACGATTTCTGAATAACGCCGCCAACGTTCAAAACGTTAACGCCACCCTGAACTAGACTATACGCATTATCTACCGCCACTCCGCCGTCCCATCCGATCTCCACATTGGGATTAATAGCTTTGATGAGTCGTATTTTTTCCAGCTGCATCAAACTAGCAGTTCCACCAAATCGCCCCAACTCACCGCTAAAAATCATCACATGATCTGCTATTTTTATCAATTCCTCAACGGTTCGCGGAACCGTCGGCTTTAGTAGCGCTAATCCCGCCATAATTCCAGCTTGGCGAATCTGCATGAGCGCGGTTTTTACGTCACCAGTAGCCTCCGCGTGAATAATAATCATATGTGGCCTTAAGGCAATCAACTTCGGAACATACTCAGCGACATCATTAACCATCGCATGGATATCAATCATCCAACCCTCTGGCGCCCATAATTCTGGAATTCCAACTGTCAATGTCGGAGCAAATTCACCATCAGAAATGTCAATATGCACACGCTCAACAAGCCCGGTTATTTTATTAACTTGCTCTTTGTATTGTTCGGCATTTTCTGCCAAAATTGCTGGTGCGATTACAGAATTACTCATGACAATTCATCCAATTGCGCATTACGCCTATTAAATCGCGGAGCATTCGCATAAGGAGTGTTTAGCCACGTTTCCACAATTCCCTTCCACGCCGATTCGTTATCTTCCAAAACTCGCGCTGGCAAACATAGAACATTTGAGTCGTTATCTTGGCGCGTCATCTTTGCCTCAAACGCATCCCAAATCACACTGGCACGGATTCCCTTGAATCGGTTCGCCGCCATACACATTCCTTGACCGCCGCCGCAAATTAATATCGCACGCGGATCTTTGCTATCATCACCAATAACCTTCAACGCCGCCGCCTGCGCGAATTGCGGAAAATCGTCATTAGGATTTAATTCTACACCGCCTACGTCTTGAACGTCATAGCCATTCTTAACCAAATAGGCAAAAACTTTTTCTTTCAACATAAAGCCGCGATGATCAGATCCGAGGTAGATTTTCATAATTTTAGTATAAGCGTTTTCGGTGATTTTTGCAAGGAAAAGTTAGGTATTTTATCAGAGGTAGGGTATAGCTATTTGACAAAAAGTATTGACATTTCGCGGCTGGTATGATATATATATCAGCTTTTCAAACCGTGAAAAGCAACTAACCGGGGAGTTCACCCCGGTTGAGGTCGCGGTTCTGAAAGGCCGCACCTCAAAATTTCTCTGAAAGGAGAAATCGTGTCTACTGCTCGTAGTACACTCATTATTCTGCTGCTTGCCGTGTTCGGGTTGACCGGGTTGACCGGATGTGCAGACGTCAGCGACGTCTGGACTCAGGACCTTGTCAAGGCGGGGTTCACCGACCCCGTCCCCATCAATGACTCGGGGGAAGCCGCAGGGGTAATCATGGCCTCGGCCGGCAGTTGTAGGATTCGGTTTGTCATTGACAGGCAAACCGACACAATATACGCGGAGGTCCCGGGCAGTGATATCTCTGACGAACCTTCGTTCGTCAGAAGCCCATCACTTGAAATCTTGAAGCAGGACGAGAGATTCTCGTCCTGCTTCGGAGAAGATTGAGGCGCCGCGCCAGCAGAAGGCGCGCTAAGATAAATATTCTGTAAAACCGCCGAAAATCCCGGCGTCCCCGCACCACCACGGTGCGGGGTTATTTCCTTTTTGGAAGATGGCCTTATTCACTCTTTTTCAGATAATACGCCACATCTGCTACCAACTCGACCAAACGGTTAGAATAGCCCCATTCATTGTCATACCAGACCATAACCTTGATCAAATTACCACCAACTACCTTCGTTAACGGAAGATCGACAATCCCCGAATATGAATTGCCGATAAAATCACGGCTCACCAAAGGTTCCTCAGAAACACCCAAAATGCCTTGATAGAAATTACTCTGGGCGGCTTTTTTGAACGCGTCATTTACCTGCTCGACAGTCACATCACGTCGCAGAAGCGCCGTCACGTCGCTAAGCGACACCACTGGAGTCGGTACGCGCACACTAAGTCCGTCAAATTTTCCAGTTAGCTGCGGCAAGGTTTTAGTTACAGCAATTGCGGCGCCAGTTGTAGTCGGAACAATGTTTTCGGCAGCGTTGCGACCTTCTCTAAGATCCTTGGATGGGGCATCCTGAAGCTTTTGGCTAGCCGTATAGCTATGCACCGTCGTCAACATTGACTTTTCAACGCCAAATTCCGCGTCCAAAATCTCCATAACCGCACCCAAAGAATTGGTCGTACAGCTAGCATTAGATACGATTGGTGTCGCATTTTTCACCTTGTCGTCGTTAGTTCCCAAAACAATCGTATCGACTCCCTCAGACTTCGTTGGACCGCTGATAACCACACGCTTTGCGCCAGCCGTTAAGTGCTTGCCCGCGCCGTCTTTATCGGTGAAAAATCCCGTCGATTCAATCACCACATCAATTCCCAAATCTCGCCACGGCAGATTTTCTGGATCTTTCTCAGCCAGCACCTTAACCGACTTGCCCTCAATAATCAGCTCGTTTTCCGTAAAATTAACTTGACGTCCATACTCGCCGTAATTGCTATCATGCTTCAACAAATACGCCAAAGTTTTCGTGTCAGTCAAATCATTGATCGCGACAATCTCTAAGTCGCTTCGCTCGTTCGCAATCTTAAACGCATTGCGTCCGATTCGCCCGAAGCCGTTAATTGCTATTCTTGTTACAGCCATATCGCCCTCCCTGTTAGATATTTTCGCTTTAGCTTTTCTTAATTATACTACAAAGTTGTATAATATAAACATGACGCGCGAAGAGTTATTGTCAATCGCTGAGCAAAAATACGACGAAGTACCAGTATTGGTTTTAGCAAGCGCAATCGATTACGCCACGGAAAAGCACGCTGGACAAAAGCGCAAAAGTGGCGAACCCTACATCAATCACCCATTGGCGGTGGCGGGAATTCTAATTGAATGGGGCATGGACATCGATACGGTTGTGGCGGGAGTTCTGCACGACACCGTTGAAGATACCGACGCGACTTTGGACGATTTGGAGAGTTTGTTTGGGCGCGATGTGGCGTTTCTGGTGGATGGCGTAACTAAAGTTTCACAAGCTCGCGCTGGAATGCGAAACCTAGATAGTTATTTGCCACACACGAAGGACAATTTGACCAAGTTAATGATTGCCGTGGGCGAAGATGTGCGCGTGATAATTATCAAGCTAGCCGACCGCCTACATAATATGCGAACCTTGCAATTTATGACGCCAGAAAAGCAGAAAAAAATTGCCAGAGAGACAATTGAGGTTTTTGCGCCGCTGGCCGACCGCTTAAATATGGGACGAGTTCGCGTTCAATTGGAAGAGCTGAGCTTTAGATATTTGATGCCGAAAGCTTTTCAGGAAACCAAAAATTTGATGGACAGTCGACTGAAAAAATCGCAACGAAAATTGGATCACGTTCGCCGTGAAGTTGAAGCGCGACTGAAGGCAGAAAAGCTGGTTTTCCAGATGGATGGGCGTGTTAAGAGCGTTTATAGCTTGTTTAAGAAATTGGACAAAGTTGGCGATATTGATAAGATTTATGATTTGATTGCCTTAAGAATAATTGTCGATGATTTATCGACTGGATATTTGGTTCTGGGGATTTTACACGATATGTATCAGCCGATGTATGAGAGGATTAAAGATTACGTCGCCAATCCAAAGCCAAATGGCTATCAAAGCCTACACACAACCGTGCAAACTCCGAGCGGACAAATCGTCGAGTTTCAGATCCGAACCAAAGAAATGCACGAATATGCTGAGCGTGGTTTGGCCGCCAGCTTCCATTATAATGAGCAAAAATTGACCGACGCCTATAAAAAAGGAAAAATCGGAACTATGCCAGCCGATTTGTCATGGATTCGCGAACTTCAAGAAGCCGCCGCTTTAATTAGCGAAGGAAAGCGATTCGACTCCAACAAATTCCGAATGAAGCTGTTTTCTGACAGGATTTTCGTGTACTCACCAAAGGGCGACATTTATGATTTGCCTCGCGGAGCATTTCCCTTGGATTATGCCTATCGAATTCACTCCGACATCGCAGCCCGCGCAAGCGGATTTAAGATCAACGGTGTGATGAAGCCGTTCAATTACAAATTACAGCACGGCGACACAATTGAAGTCTTAACAAGCAAATCCGCTCGTCCAAAACCAGATTGGCGGGACGTCATAATTACGCCACACGCCAAAGATAAATTGCGCTTACAATTATCCCACTCAAACGGCATCTTACAACAATTAACTGGCGGCGTTTCCTCGTTCTTCCGACACAAGTAACGCTCGCCAGTCTCTCGGTTTTAATCAATAATCAAACGTGATTATTTTTCGTTCCAACGAGTAATTGATTCGCGGATAATTTGCTTTGCTCTTTCTACGTCGCCAAATCCCTTGACCACTGTTGAACCAGGCTTCTTCAAATCCTTGTAGTGATTGAAATGGTGCTCAATTTGCTTCAACAATTGTGGAGGTAGGTCTTCTAGTGAGTTGATTGCGTTGCCAGTGTTTCGGTCGTCGGCTGGCACAACGATAACCTTGTCGTCAACTTCATTATCGTCAACAAATTCCAACACGCCGATAACTTTTGCTTCCATAAAAATACCAGTCGTCAATGGTTCGTCAGCGATAATTAGCGCGTCCAATTCGTCGCCATCTTCATCCAAAGTCTGTGGAATGAAACCGTAGTTTGTTGGCTTTGCAAAAATAGCTGGCTCAACACGGTCCAACTGCATCACTGCAAGCTCGCGGTTCCACTCGATTTTATGACTTGATCCCTGTGGAATCTCAACAACTACATTTACGATGCCATTTTCGACATCACCAGGTGTTAAAATTTGATTAAAATCTGCCATTTTTTACTCCTCTCTGGCTTTTTCTTGTAAATATTCACGAATCTGCAGCGCTGCCACCGCACCTTCACCAACCGCCGAAGCGATTTGCATAGTTGCCCCCGAGCGTACATCGCCAGAAGCAAAAACGCCAGGAATATTAGTGTGCAAATGTTCGTCAGTAATGATGTGTCCGCCCAAATCCAACTCAACGTCCGAGTTTATCAGGAATTGCGTGTTCGGAATTAGCCCGATAAATACGAATAACCCATCGGCAGTAAACTCTTTCTGCTCGCCGTTTTGGGTCGATTTAACGCCGTAAAACTTATCATCTTTGACAATAATTTCATCAGTCGTTGCGCCGATGTGAACGGTAATTTTTCCATCATCGACATACTTCTGCAAATCTTTTTGCAAAATATCACTGGCGCGCAATTTACTGCGAACTAGCAGATCAATATGACTAGCGTATCGCGTCAAAAATATTGCCTCTTGCACTGCTGAGTTTCCGCCGCCGACAACGATTAGATTCTTATCACGATAAAACGCACCGTCGCAAGTCGCACAGTAATGCACGCCTCGACCATATAATTCGTCTTCGCCCGGAACGCCTAATTTGCGGTGATTTGAGCCAGTCGCTAGCAAAACTGACTTCGCGCGAACAGATTGACCGTCAATTGTCAGCTCCAACTCGCCATCAACTTGCTTCAATTCCGTCACATCGCCATACTCAATCTTCGCACCAAATCGCTCCGCCTGTTGCTGCAATTCAGATGCCAATTTCATTCCCGTAACGCCCTCGGCAAATCCAGGATAATTGTCAATTTGATCAGTAATCGCCGCCATTCCGCCGACCACGCCACGCTCATATAGCGTCGTATCGACATCTTCGCGCGACAAGTAAATTGCCGCCGTTAACGCGCTTGGACCAGCGCCAACAATAACAACATCTTTAGACATTGAAACCTCGCGATCGATAATATTGCTTCATCACTTCTGGCATTTCTGGCTCTGGAATATCGGCTGGCTTTTCAATAGCCATCACCACGAACTTAAGTGGAGAATTTGCAGGAATTTTATCACCCTGAGCTTTGTTGCCGTAAGCCTTGTCGGCTGGAATTGTTAATTCGCGCACGCCGCCAATTTTCATACCAATCAAGCCCTCTTTCCAACCCTGAATGACCGCAGTATTCACCGGACCGTCCATATTGAGCGGAGCTTTCAATTTGCCGTCAGCGATTGATTGATCGAAAATCTCACCCTTAGCGTTCCAGCCAATGTAATAAACAGCCAATTTGGTGTCGTCCTTAACCTCGGCGCCTTCGCCCTCAACCAAATCTTCCTTAACAAGCTCTTTCACGTCACCAGCTTCAAACGCGCCAACTCGCGAGCTAAACTCAGAAAACTTGCCGTAATATTTTTGGCTCAATTCATTAGCCTGAGCCTCTACTTTCTTTTTCCGTTCGTCAGTAGCCTTGGTGTATTCATCCTGAGCTTTCTTAAGCGCGGCTTGGTCCTTGGCCTCATTTCCAGGAGCTACCATCATAGCGACAAATCCGCCAACGGTCCCCAAAAACATCATGCCGGCAATAACCCAAATACCTATTCTCTGGCCTTTTGTAGTTGCCATATTCCTCCTTTATTTACCTTTCAATTATAGCAATTTTTATCAAGCGCAACAAATCATGTTAAACCTGAGCGGCGTCGAATTCTTCCGCAGCCATCGCGGCGATCTCCTCAATAATCGGCGCAATGTCTTTATCTTCCAACGTTCGCTCGGCGCTCGTAAACTTTACATTCAAAGTTACAGTTTTTGTCGAATCGTCATTTTTTGGCTGATATATCGCAATCGGCGTTATGCTAATTTGCAACTCACCGTGTTTTTTCGCAACTTCTTCAGCGCAAGCATACACCTTCGTATAATCAACATTCGAATCCATTTTCAATGAAATATCTCTGGTAGTCGATGGAAAACGACTTAACGGCTGGTAATTATAGCCCTGATTTTTACTCAGATTTTCCTGCAATTTTTCAATGTCAATAGAAAACGCCGCGGTGTAATCTGGTAATTTGAAGTTGCGTCGGGCAGACTGGACAAGCTCGCCAACAATCCCCAAATTGTCGCCGTTCTTCGACACAATCCAAGCACTGCGTTTCGCATCAAACGGCGCTGGAACATCGCTGTCAGATTCCGCAATCTTCACAAAATTAACCTCAACGCTCAAATCCTTCATCAGCCTTTCAGTAATTTTCCTCACCTTGTAAAACGGCGCGCCAACTTGAGGTTTTTTATTCGCATAAACTCCGTCAATGAAAGTCTTTTCAATCGGCAAATTCTCATCGTTAAATCCTAATTTCTTATCGTGAATTTTGCCAATTTCAAACAGCATAAATTCGTCATGTCCAGATTTTATATTGGCGTGAACTTTATCCAGCAAACTCGGCAAAATGCTAATTCGGCAATATTGCAAGTCTGGACTAAGCGCATTGCTCAGGCGATACGCACGGCTCGGATCTTGCTCGGAATTTTTCAAAACGCGCTCATGAACAAAGCTATACGTCAAAACTTCATTCGCTCCAGCTCGCAACAAACTTTGACGAATTCTCTGTTTCAATTCACGACGCTCATTCTTCAGCGCAGGCTTGATGCTTCGCTCTGGCAAATGACGCGGCAATCTATCAAAGCCGTATAATCGCCCAACTTCCTCAACAATATCCTCAGGAAGCTCAATATCTGTTCGCCAAAATGGACTATAAACCATCACGCCAGCTTCGCCATATTTATTACCATCGTCAACGATAAATTCAACATTCTTTAGTAGTGCCTCAATCTCATTCTCGGCAAAGTCAACACCCAGACGTTCTTCGACAAACCTTTTAGGAATCAACAATCCACCGTGCCAGTGCTTGCCATCGGCCAACACTTGTCGCAATGAAGAATGATTCTTAAATAGCATAGGACTAGCTTGCTCACCACCAACCATACCAATTAACCATTTTAAGACAGGGTCAATTTGTGCTGGCGACTGCCCCTTGTTAAACCTGGTCAGGGCGTCGGTGAAAATTCCGTGACGCATAGCCGTGCGACGTAGCGCGTACATATCAAAATTGGCGCACTCCAAAACGATATTCTTAGTGTCCGCTGAAACCTCAGTGTCAACGCCGCCCATAATTCCAGCTAGCCCAATCACGCCTTCGCCGTCAGCGATCACAATATCGTCAGCCGTCAATTCATATTCCTTGCCGTTAAGCAAACCAACTTTCTCACCACCGCGCGCCATTCGCACGCCAAGTTTATGCCCACGCAACTTGTCATAATCATAAGCGTGAGTCGGCTGTGCCGTCATAAACATCACGTAGTTTGTCGCGTCGACAATATTGTTAATCGGCTTTCCGCCCATTGCGACTAATTGACATTGCAACCACAACGGGCTTGGATGAATATCTACATTTTTTATAGCAATCACAGAAAATGCGGGCACAAGCTCGTTGGCTTCATTAAACACTTCAAGCTCTAAGCCATCGCTATCTGCGAATTCTTGAATAGCATTATACCAATCAGGGCTAGTAAATCGTTGGTGAAAAATACCAGCAATTTCGCGCGCCACGCCAAGTTGCCCAAAACAATCTGGCCTATGAGTAAACATCTTATTCTCAATTTCCAGCACGTAATCGTCCAACCCAAACACTTCCGCAAAGCTCGCACCAGCCTGAAGCGTAACGCCCGCTGGAATATCACGCTCATTGATCTCGATAATTCCCTCGTGATCCGTACCAATCGCCAGCTCATCAGCCGCCGCCAGCATGCCCTGGCTTAAGATTCCACGCAGCGGTCGCGCATCCAGCACGAACGGCTCAGCGTCATCAAAACTTGCTGGGACGGTACTTTTTGGCGGCAACCAAATTGTCCACATATCAGCATGAACATTCGGCGCACCGCAAACCACTTGCACGTAACCATTATCATCCCTTGGAACGTCCGCTACGCCACCATCGTCAATTTTAGTCACGCTCAAACGATCCGCATTCGGATGCTTTTCGCACTCAACAACCCGCACAATGCGCGCGCCACCATATTTGGCTTTCAGGTCAATCACTTCCTCGACACCACCAAGCTGCTGATTGACACGCGACACCAACTCATCAACTGGCGGCAACTCAAAATTAATCAATTGTTTTATAAGATTTAAGCTAACTTTCATACTAATATAATTATATCATCTTACCAGCAAGTAATCGACCTTAGAAAACTACAAATAACCAAGACAAAAATCATAATCTCATTCGCCAAACTCATACCTACATCACGCACCAAGTACCTTGCATAAATTCTTCAAATATAGATTTTAATTCATCACTTTTCACTATTCACAGTACATCACATTGATCAAATATTGCCTCTCCATTACAATTGAAATATGGTTAAAATAGTGTCAAAAGCGCTTATTAAGAATAGAAATGGTAAATATCTACTGCTTTATAGGGGAGACACGCACCCTAATTTCCCTGGACATCTTGACCTTCCTGGAGGAGAAGTAGAATCGGAAGAAACTTCTGAGACGGCGACCGCGCGAGAAGTACAAGAAGAAACTGGCATATGTATATATCCAAATGACTTAAAAAAGCTATTTGTTAAGCAGTATAAAAACACAAAACATGTACTTTTTGAGATAGTCATAGATAAGACTGAGGCTGACATTCCTATTAAATTGAGCTGGGAGCATAAAAAATACCGCTGGATGACGTTATCGGAATTATTAGATGCTAATATTCCAGAGAACGCAGATCCTTATTATATAGATGTTATTGATTATTTAAAGCATTTATCCGAGACTTGATCTGTCCGACATATTTCCCCATATTATACGCAGACTTCGCACGCTCTTTTTTTACTAAGATAAAGCTTCTCTTCGTGCGAACACACCACCCAGCTTATAAGATATAGTCTAACTTCCATACTGATATAATAAACTCATGATTCACAACTTGCATTCAGCATATTCTTTACCAGCGAATCACGACACTAGCGAAAACTATAAACGTCGCAAACATGAATGCAATCCTAAAACAAGTAAAGACGACGATAATCCTGGATTATTAATCCTAACTAATTTTCTAGCAGAAAGAAAAGATTCTGAAGAGGAAATATTAACGCCGCCAATATGCAAGCTTACTGACAAACCTTAAACTCAATACCAATCACTCCATAAATCTTTTGGTCTTCGATAGAATAAAATTCAGAAATTTGATTTTCTAACCATTCGACATTATCACCGCCGAACTTTCGCGGATTATTGTGAGAAAATAAGTCACGAAATGTCGCGTATCTCAGCAAACCAACAACCTCAGCGGTAACAGTTTGCTCAGAATTATCTCTATTTGTAAAAATAATCCGATCCCCGATCTGGATTTTCTGTCGTTTGGCGTCATATAGTCGCGACTCGATAGTCTTATCGCCAGAAATAATAGCGTTAAACGGCTCAGTCGCCAATTTTAATTGGTGTGTGGTCATAAAATCATTTACCTTTCTTGCTATAATTAAACCATCATATAAATAAGTATTCAAATATCTACGCTTCCATAAGAAAGGCTATCAAATGACCAAAAAGCTACTAGAAATCGAACGCAAACGCCAGCTAACGGGCAATATTGAAGAGCTAATCGGGCGGCTGCAAAACATCGGTTTTGAGCTAAAGAGTAATCTTCGCGAAATTGATACGTATTATTCTCGTCCTGATATCGACTTTATGCAGACGGTTGAATGCTTGCGGATTCGCCAGCGTGATAGTTTTGCTGAGATAACATATAAGCCAGCAACGACCACTGCGACGCATACGGAAAATAATGTAATCATCAAGCCCGAGACAAACCTGCCAATTCAGCCCGAAGACACGGCAACCGCCAAGCAGCTACTGGCAAACCTCGGCATGGTGCAGCTGGTCGAGGTCAACAAATACCGTCGCTCGTTTCAATCCTCTGATTTTCCGCAGGCAACGGTAGCCATTGATGAAATTAAAGATGCTGGGACTTTCGTGGAGGTTGAGGTTTTATCGGATGATGAAACCAGTGCGCTGATGATGATTAGTGAAATTGAAACCAAACTCGGTCTGGATTCAATGGAAATTGTGACGCGACCTTATCGAGACATTTGTATGGGCTATTAAGAACGCTGACGCCACAAAACTTCACAACTCCACTCACAACCAATATAATATACCCATGAATACTTCACGGAAAAATCGCATCATAAAAATTACTATTTGGGTAGTCTGCTCAATTGTCGTCATAACTACTTTATTGGACGCCGCAGCTTTCTTTTGGCCAGCAATATCCAAGCAATTGCAATCTTCAAGCTCTGAGAAATTGAACTATAACGACGCCATCGCCGCTGCAAATCGCACTGTTAGCGAAGACACTTCAAATACCGACGTTAGACCAGAATGTA
Organism: Candidatus Nanosynbacter sp. TM7-008; assembly: GCF_022828245.2. NCBI lineage: Bacteria > Bacillati > Minisyncoccota > Nanosynbacteria > Nanosynbacterales > Nanosynbacteraceae > Nanosynbacter > Candidatus Nanosynbacter sp. TM7-008. Next base: position 493,672 of record NZ_CP157587.1, read on the forward strand.
GATCGATTATTAAAACCCACGGCAAAAAAACCGCCAAAGCCGTCATGATGATTCACGGCGTAAGCGCATGCCCACAGCAATTCGCAGACCTAGGCGACACCTTTTTCAATGCCGGCTATAACGTCTATATTCCCCGCGTCCCCAGCCACGGCCTGACAGATAACAAACGGCACGGAGAAATCACCATTCCAGCAATGGCGCAATTTATGAACTCCAGCACCAGCATAATTAGTGGTTTAGGCGACGAAACGGGAGTTGTCGGACTTTCTGGCGGCGCAAATATGGCGACTTGGATTACGCAATACAACAGCCAAACCATATCACGAGCACTACTTCTATCACCTTTTTATCAGCCTTCAAAGTCGGAAACTCCTTCCTGGAAAATTCCGCTTTTACGAAATCTTTACGGACGTAACATTCTTCCAGATTCGTTCACAGGTAGCAATTTGTCATATCGTGCTCTTGGAAAATATATAATAATCGCCAAGAACTATAAATCCGACCTAAAAGCTCCAGGGTTAAAATATGTCGGGGTCGTAACAAGCGAAAACGACACCGCAATTGATAAAAATCTCGCGGTCAATATACCTAAGCAAATGGCTGCAGCTTCTGGCGCCAAATTCCAATATTATTCAATTCCGGCCTCATTTGGCATCGGTCATGACATTGTAGCCTTAAACCAAGACGAGGTTAAAAAGCACGCTGACAAATTATATCCGTTCTATCTGAACATGTATGAAGGAAAAGACGTAAAATTAGAGGCGAACTAGCTATCCTATTTACCTTGCACGGCCAAAATTCGCGCCTGAATTTCATCCAATTGAGCGTCGTCCATTTTCGGACCGTCAGCCGTGGTTAGCCAGCCAGGATATTTCTCATAAAATGCCTGCTCGTGTGACACTGGCGAACCAATTCCCCTTGCCAAATCGCCATGAAGCGGCATCAATTTGGCGTGCACATGCGCCACACCTGTGCCTTCAAAAATCAGCGCTACTCGTGGAGTGTCAAACGCTTTTTCCAAAATACCAGCAACCTTTTTCACTGCCAGCATCATTTCGGAATATAAATTGTCGTCCAAAGAAAATACATAATCGCCCGGATTATACTTCGGAATCACCACAGTAAAACCTGGCGTATTCGGAAACGGTGTTAAAAATGCTAGGAATTTCTCATCTTCCCAAATCTTCCAAGATTTCATTTTTCCAGATATGATGTCGTCAAAAATTGTGTGATTCATAATTACTCCTTTATGCAAATAAATCGTTTAATGCCTCACTCACCGTTGGATGAGTGAATATTTGGTCACGCAGCACGGTATATGGCAGGCCATTATCCATTACAGTTTTGATAATATTAATGACTTCTGGTGAGTTACGACACAATAAACTAGCACCCAAAATTTGTTCAGTGTTTGCATCAATCACCGCACGCAGCAATCCTGTTGTAGCATTATCAACATGCAGGCGTGGAATCGCCATAGCAGGCAGCTCTTTTACGATAATTTCACACCCCGTCGCACGCGCCTCAGCCTCTGTCATACCCACCCGACCTAGCGGCGTTTGCATAAAGACCGCGTACGGCAAGGTTTTTTGTTTGGCGCGAGTGTACAGACCGTCACCCAGCAACTGGCTTCTCACAATCCGAAAATCGTCCAGCGACGCATAGGTAAATTGTGGCCCGCCCGTTACATCGCCCATTGCCCAAATATGCGACCGACTAGTGCGAAGTGTCTCATCAACCACAATTGCCCCGCGCTCATCCGTCGCTACACCAGCAGCTGGTAAATTCAAGCTCATCGTTGCCGGGCGACGGCCCGTAGCCATCAAAACCGCATCATAACCAGCGTAATCATCATGATTTACTGTGCGAATCGTCGCAGTAGACTCACCCTCAATCGCTGTCACATCCACACTAAACACAATCTCAATACCCTGTGCCTGCAATGCTTCAGTAGCAGCCCGAGCAATTGCTGGATCTTCACGTGCAAGCAGAGCATCGCCCCTCTCAAATACTGTTACTTTTGTACCAAGTTTGGCATAAGTTGAGGCAAGTTCTAACCCAATATAACCGCCACCAATGATAGCTAGCTGTTTTGGCTGCGTCATTCTATCCAGCAATTCAGTACTGGTATACACAAACGGCTTATCAACACCTGGAATATCTGGGATGATTGATTCCGCACCGGTGTTAATAAAAATCTGCGGTGCACTAACTACTAGCTCGTCGCTACCCGCCACAACCTTCACAGTACGATCATCTACGAACGATGCCTCACCCTCAATAACGCTCACTGTTTCACGATCCGCAAGCATATGATAGTTCTTCTCATTCAACCGCGCTACCACTGTTGTCTTATGTGCCATCGCCTCATCAAAACTTTGATGATGTTCGGCTGCATTGACTAGCACCTTAGTAGGAATACAAGCAATATTAATACAGGTGCCACCATACATCTTTGGCGACCGCTCCACTAGCGCTACCTTTTTTTTCGCATTTGCCAGCGCTACCGCCAATGTTTTGCCAGCTTTGCCAAAACCAATGATGAGTGCGTCAAATTGTTGTGTATCCATTTTACCTCCTCCTATCTTTTTTAGTGATCTCTCTCGCTGCAACAAATTATCTATCGGCACACAGAACTGCCTCTTTTATTACAGGTTTTTGAGCTACTACTATTATCGTGTGTAATAGCTCCTTAAAACTGCTCCAAAAAGTCCAACTTACCGCTTTCAAAATACCAGCAACCTTTTTCACTGCCAGCATCATTTCGGAATATAAATTATCGTCCAAAGAAAATACATAATCGCCCGGATTATACTTCGGAATCACCACAGTAAAACCTGGCGTATTCGGAAACGGTGTTAAAAATGCTAGGAATTTCTCATCTTCCCAAATCTTCCAAGATTTCATTTTTCCAGATATGATGTCGTCAAAAATTGTGTGATTCATAATTACTCCTTTTGAAAAAATTATAGCATTTTACAAAGCTTTCAGGTCGGACAATTTAAGTTCCATTCGACGGCAAACCAGAACTAGCCATATCGTCGCAAAAATCCCCAATAAAACTTCTACTATCACAAACCAAAACTTGCCCATTACATAACCTTGCGCCGCTATAATTGCCGCAAAAATCGGAAAACTGAAAGATGAGATTCGCTCGCGATGAGTTAAATAGCTCAAACTTGACGGCAAAAGAAACATCAAAAGCACCATCAATATCACGATGCCGCGCGAGAAAACAAAATGCGCCGCGTGCATCGTATCGTTCGGGCAAAGCGCCACTCCTATCATACAAATCGCAAACAACGAAAGTATCCAGCCAGATATTCGAGCAGAGCGAATTTGGCCAAGCTTAAGATAACCACGATTCATAAAAAACCCAATCGTCGCCATAATCAAACCAGATAAAAACACTCCCGAATTGAACGAAAATGCAGACAAACGATTCGAGGTGGTTTCGCCCAATCTACTCAAACTCCAGTTCGTCCACCGAGTATCATCAGAAAGCAGCATCGCCACAACCAAGCCCACGGCCAAAACGACACCATTAAGAATACAGAGCGCCTGAAGGCGATTCTTGTATAAAAAATCCTTAACCTGTCGAAGTTTCATATTGCTAAAATTGTTCCAAAAAGTCCAACTTGCCACTTTCAAAATGACGGACGTCTTCGATTCCATACTTCATCATAACCAAGCGGTCGATTCCGCAACCAAAAGCAAATCCCGTATATTCATTCGGGTCAATTTGCGCTGCGCGAAGAACATTCGGATGAATCATTCCGCATCCCAATAGCTCAATCCAACCTTCACCAGAGCAAACTTTACAATCAGGATTTTTTCCTTCACAAAACGGACAACTTAACGCAAACTCGAAGCTCGGCTCGGTGAACGGAAAGTAAAATGGATTAACGCGAACATCCAGCTTCTTGCCGTAATATTCCTGCAAAAATTCTTGCAACGTAGCAATCAAATTGCCAACATTAACTCGGCGTGAAACGTACACGCCCTCGACTTGATAAAATGTATGCTCGTGGCGTGCATCCAAATCTTCGTTGCGGAAAACACGATCAGGAACGATAGCGGCAATAGCCTCGCCTTTTTCCAAATTGTCGCGATATTTCATCAACACGCGATTTTGCATAGTCGACGTATGCGCTGGAGCAATCAAACGATCGCCATTAGAATCAGTTTCCTCGGTCATAAACGTATCGTAATCGTCGCGCGCTGGATGACCTTTTGGAAAATTCAGGCTCTCGAACATATGGAATTGATCGTCAATCTCTCTGGACTCTTCCGTGACAAACCCCATGCGATTAAAAATCTCAGAAATACGCTCAATTTCAGCGTTCAGCGGATGAATCGTGCCTTGTTCGCTCGGCAAAAGTTCAGGCTTGGGCGAATTCACATCCATCGGCGCCGTAACGTCAATCGGTTTCAAGTCAACTTTTTCCAGCTCTTCCAGTCGTACAGCAATAGCCTGTTCAATCGCCTGCTTTAGCTCGTTAATTCGCTTGCCGAACGAACCACGCTCAACTGGCGGTAATGACTTGATTTGATCATACAATTCCCTAAGTCGTCGATCACGTAAAAACTCACGCGGAGACTTGGATTGCGAAACCGCCAAAACTATTTCTCTTCTCAATTCGTCTAAATCAACCATTTTATCGTCCTTGCATTAAAAACATTACAATCACCGCACCAGCCATAATAGCAATTAAAATCCACGCCCACGCCAAAGTCGTCGTCTGTTTCGTGCCTTCCAAATATCTTATGTCGTCGACGCCGTCCATAGTTGCCTTTTCTTGCAAACTCGAAGCCTTTGCTTTCTCTCTTAATTCCGCCGCAATTCGCTCTTGCAATTCACTGCGCTGATCCTGTTGATTTACAAATAATCCCATAACTACAGTATAGCAAATTATGTTATAATAGTCGTGATATTACTTTAAGGAGGGAATATGGCTACGAAGAAAACTTCAAAGAAAGCCCCAGTTAAAGCCGCAGAAAAGAAAACCGCTGCCGCTAAAACTGAAAACAAAACGACCGTCAAGTACGTCGTTGCTGAATCTACCGCTAAAAGCAAGCGTGTCGAACTAGATTCTAAATTACCAAACAACCTAATTAACATCGTTATTGCGGAAGTCATCGGCACGTTCATTTTGACACTTGCTGCATTATTCGCATCAGATATTTTGTCATCAATGTACGTCGGTTTTGCGTTGATGTTCATCGTTGCAATTATCGGCAACATTTCTGGCGCACACGTAAACCCAGCTGTCACGTTTGGTCTATGGACAATGCGTAAGCTAAAGACCGTACTTGTACCATTTTACTGGGGCGCACAATTCCTCGGCGCAATGGCGGCTATCGTACTTGTTGGCTCATTAACAAACGGCGGATTTGCCCTAAGCTTCGACCAATTCACTGCGTTCTCTTGGAACATCTTCGCAATGGAATTAGTCGGTACCGCTGTATTTGTATTTGGCATCGCCGCAGTGTTACAGCGCAAAGAAATCAAAGCAGTTGGTCAAGCTTTTGGAATTGGCTTGGCATTGATGATTGGTCTTGTCGTATCTGGCTCAATCTCTTCGTACATTAAAAGTACCGCTATTGCAAAAATCCAAAAAGAGCAAAGCACTGCTCAAACTGAGAAAAACGGCCGCACTTACCCACGCGAAATCTACATCTCAGGCGCAACTTTGAACCCAGCAGTTTCTTTGGCTGTTACAGAGAAAACCGACTCTCAACTACGCAGCAACGGAGTATTGCCAGCTGAAGGCGAAAAAAGCTATTCACGCTTTAGCCTGGAAGTAATTGCCGCTACCCTAATCGGCGCAGCATTAGGTGGTAACCTATTTCTACTCGTCAATTACCGAAACAAAGACGAAGAATAGATTATAACTTCACAATAAAATATCCCGCTTAATCGGCGGGGTATTTTTTATGTCAATCTTCCTGAGTCGGCCGATCAATCAGCTCTGGCTGCGCTTGGTTATCGCCACCAGAAATTCGCACGACGTCCTTATCGATCTTCCCTAGCTCCTTGTACGTATTGTTGTAATGACCAACGGTCGTGCTTAAACTCTTGCCCATTTTTGTCATCAACTCGTCAAACTTTTTAATGTGAACGCCCAATTGCCCAACTCGAACTTGAATATCTTTGGCCTGCTCTTCAATCTGCAGACTACGAAGCCCCTGAAGAACGGTCTGCAGGTACGCCAAAAAACTAGTCGGACTCACAATAATCACTCGTTTATCTCGGAATGCATATTCAATCAGATCGCGACTCGAACCGCCCTGACCGACATTGTTAATCAGAAGATCGTAATACAAAGATTCGCTAGGGATAAACATAAAAGCAAAGTCCATAGTGTTTTCACGCGGACGAATGTATTTACTAGTTTCGTCGATTCGCCCCTTAAGGTCAGCCTTCACCTTATTCAGCCACATTTCGCGCTCAGATTTTGTCTCGGCGTTAATCATGCGATTGTAATTCTCCAAAGAAAACTTACTGTCCACCGGCAGTATTTGACCCTTGTCCAGAAAAATAACCGCGTCAACAATTTCACCGTCCTTGAAGCGATATTGCATTTGATATTGCTTGGCTGGCAAAACATTATCCAACACACTCTCCAGATAAAACTCCCCAAAAACGCCACGCTGCTTTGGATTTTGCAACACGTTTTGCAAGGTTTTCAGATCGGTCGCCACATCAACCACACGCTTATTGGTCTCATCCAATTTTGCCAATCGCTGCGTCACGTCAGCCACCAACTTCGCGCTTTCTGATAATTGCTTCTGCACAGAAGTCTGAACTTGCGCATTGCTTCGCTCTAACTTATCGCTAACGGATTCATTCAGTTTCGCAATAGTTCGCCCCAATTCTACGACATCAGTTTTAATTAGCTCGACGGATGATTGATTTTTTAGCTCGCTGATTTTTGATTGCAAGACAAATAAAGTCGCACCCAAACCAATAGTAATAACAATTAAGAGAATAATGATAATGATTTCCATACACTTAGTGTACAGTGATTACAATGCTAAGACAACTCGTGCTAAAATCGCAAATAAAGTCATAAATAAAATTGCTGCGCCGTTGCCGCGAATTCTATTCAACCAGATTAACGACAAATATACCAAAACTGTCGCCAAAACCACCCATAGTAATGACAAAATCCAAGATCCGCCAGCCCATAATGTAGCACCCCACAATGACACAGTTGCCGCGATTACTACTAGCAAAGGTCGCTTAATACCAAATACCGCCAACACTGGAACTAACATAATTCCCACCAAAACTAACGCAACGTAAGATGCGATGCTCGTGCTGTTTGCGCAAATAGAAATATGCTCAGCGTTTGCGCAAAATACGGGTGCAATCATAAATTTGTCAAACGCAAGCGCCAGCAACCAGATAGCCACGCCGCTAGCGACTAAAATCGCCAAAATCCTCAAGAAAACTCGCCTTGAAAATGGATATGTGTAATCTGATATTTCTTCACGGAAAATAGCTGACAATAATTTCATACGTAAATTGTAACGTAAACTTGTCAATATTGCAAATGTATATGCTTAAATATTGTGCTTTTTCAAGAGATTCATCGGTTTGTACCAAATAATCCCTACGCAAGCAATCAATAATCCGCCAACAACGTCAAGTGGTGTATGCACCAGAGCAATAACTCGACCGACACATATTAAGATTGTCATAACCAGGCAAACAACAGCCAGCCGCCAACTCTTTGCTCCGAAGAATACCGCCAAAGTAATTGCCATTGTAAATAGCGCGTGATCGGACGGAAAACCCGGATTATTAAGGAATGACGCGCCGGCAGATACGCCCAGAATCTCGAACGGGCGCATCTGATCTGGTTGATAAATTGACCCGATAATTTTTGCCGCCACATAAGCAGTCAAGCCAGCCATCAACACCTGGCTATAAACTTGATACTTCTCTTTATTTGGAACCAATTTTATCAGCGCGTACGCACCAATTAGCACGACCGGCACCACTAGTCCGTCAGCAATTAATTTCACAATCCATTGCAAATTCATACTACCAGTATATCGCGTCAATGACCACCAGTAAACGCTTGCGGAAATCATTTTTCTATAGTACAATTATGTTTGCCGTTGGGATGTCGCCAAGTGGTAAGGCAGCGGGTTCTGGTCCCGCCATTCGGGGGTTCGAATCCCTCCATCCCAGCCAAGTTTGAAATTTAGCAGCCAATTATCTGGCTGTTTTTTTCGTCGATAAATTTGCACAAATCAGTAAAGCCCACATCATGAATACCAGAAAAATCGCAGTCACGTTATTCACATTCTTTATCGTTGCACCAAATATCACCGCCCAATACCCATTCACAAACGCCAAAAAACTAATTACCGTCATAATCCCCAAACTCAAAAAACCAGACACCCTACTAACCAAAATGGCTTTTTTAGATATATCCATATCAATTAAAAACGGTAACGATGTTAGCTCAACAACTACCAATATTATTGCAATCGGAAGGCTTAAATATGGCATAATCCCCGCAGAAGTAATGACCGCAGAAAACTTCTCAAACGTAAATAATTGACATAATAATGGCACAATTATTAATAGTCCTGTAATCAATTTAACAATTTTATTCACTTTTCTAGACATAATTTCAGTATAGCTTGCGCGTCAAAAAAGCTCAAGCTTGTTGTATTTTTTACGAAAGCACTTGCACTTTTTATAAAAACGTCATAAAGTTAAATCAGCGAACGTTACAAAAATAAACACCATAAAACAGTATCTTTCGCTCTACGACAAATCCACCACAACTTAAAATACCCCGTCTCTATGGGGTATTTTTATTGGTCAATATCCGCGATTGTTCAGCGCGCCACTCGGCAATTTTTCCGTGGTGTCCGCTCAATAAAACATCCGGCACACGTAAACCTTTAAACTCCTCAGGTCGTGTATATTGTGGAAATTCCAACGTTTCTCCATCTGAAAAACTTTCAATTTCCGCAGACTTTTCGCCGCCCAAAACTCCAGGAATCAACCTAACAATAGAATCAATCATCATCATTGCCGCCAACTCGCCGCCGGTCAGCACAAAATCGCCAATACTCCATTGCTCGTCAACCAACTCCAAGATTCGCTCATCTACACCCTCGTATCGCCCGCAAATAAATATCACGCCCCTATCATCATCTGCTTCTTTCTGGGCTTTAGCCTGCTTCCAGCGCTGTCCACGCGGACTCATTAATACCACCTTCGCCGTTTCATCCTGAGATTTCGCAAACTCCACCGCTTTCCATAACGGCTCAATCATAAGAAGCATCCCGTCGCCACCGCCATAAGGAGTATCGTCAACCTGACGACGAGGACCCAAGCCAAACTCCCGCAAATTCACCGTCGTAAGCTCCACAATACCGTCTTTCTGAGCCTTCCACATCATGGAATTATTAAAAACTCCCGTCATCATTTCTGGGAAAAGTGTAATTACTTGAAACTTTCTCATCTGTTACAGTGTAGCAAGTGTTGACGTGATTGTCCAGGTATGATATACATATATTAACTTTTACTCAACCGAGTAGGAGTAGCCCTTACATAGAAAGGACAGAGATATGTCCGGAGAACTCTCGCTCGAAGGTGTCGAGTACGCAATCAATACTGCAGGGCTCAGCCCTAGGTCGCATGCGTATGTCGACCCATGTGGTGACATCATCATCAAGATCCAAGTCCCCTTGACTCTTGATGATGGAACGCAGGTTCCTTGTGGAGCTGGCAGTGATATCCAGCGAAACCTGTCTCATCTCATCAATGAGATCTCGTGGAAGGGAAGTTCCGCCGAAGACTGGCGGCTGAACTTCTTCGGAGACAGACTCACTATCACAGTCGGTGCTGACGTCGTCCTTCCCGAAGGGCACAACATCAACAGCGACGAGCATTATCCCCTGATTCATCAGGGGAATGACGAGGGTCGTGCGGAGAGCGTATACTCTGCATGCATCTCCGGGCTTGGCTTCGACTTCTGTTCGATGGCTGCATTGTTCTCCTATACGAACAGTGCAGCCATCGCCGAGCTCCTTCGGTGGGGTCCGGGACATGAAATCATTCATGTCAACGACCAGGAGACCTGCGTAGATCTCCTTCCGCATCTGAGCAAGGCATTCCCCTGGAAGACCAGGGATCACCTCCCCTTCCCTTTGAGGAATGTTGACGGTTGGGTCGCGCGCCCCATCCAGCAAGAGGGCTAACGCCCGCCAATGAGAATAGCTCGCCTTGAGGCTTAAGCCTCGGCTGAAGCTCTTGGCGGGCTATTTTCATGTCTTTTTACAGAAATTATTCCCTACCAAAAAACCGCCCCAATAAGGACGGTTTTTTAGCACAAATAAGGCTCTCAATGGTTACTCATTGTCTCGCATAGAGCTGTTCTCGCATAATGTCTGTGCTTGAACTGGTTTTAATTATATATCAAGATCGTCGAGTTCTGCAAGCTCTTTTCTGGTGTTTTCTGCGTAAGATGATTCATTTTCCACAGCTTCATCTGTTGAGTTATCCACAGAAGCATTACCGTTATAATCATTTTCTTCGCGTGCGCCAGAAAAACCGTCATTGTTAACAATCTTCAAGTTGTATCGAGCGTCATTCTTTGCACCCAAAGCTCGCAGAAGCGTGCGCAAGCTCTGTGCCGTACTGCCGCGCTTACCAATAACTCGACCCAAATCTGCCGGATTAACTGTCAATGTTAGTAAAACGCCTTTTTCATCAATTGTTCGGTCTACTACGACGTCTTCTGGACGTCCAACCAACGCCTTTACAGTATATTCTACAAACTGCTGATCTATTGTTGACATTCTGCCCCTCCTCCTGGAATTAAACTGTATTTTCATTATACACGAGCAGTTTACGCCGTGCAAACTTTAATTATTTCTCGCCAGATTCTTTATATTTAGCAATTGCAGCACGAGCAGCTTGCTGTTGGGCAACTTGCTTTGACGGACCAATGCCTCGCCCCATCATATTATCGCCAACAAAAACCCCAAGAGTAAAGACTTTATCGTGATCTGGACCTTCTTCGCTCAGGACTTTATATACTGGCGTTTGATTGTCAACTCGCTGAGAAATCTCCTGCAAATATGACTTCGGATCACGCCAACTGCCCGACTCTAAAATTCCATCCAACTTAACAATTATATGCTTGTGAATAAAATCGCGAGCATCGTCAAAGCCACGCTCCAAATAAATCGCGCCGATTACCGCCTCAAATGCATTGGCTAAAATCTGTAAATGTGCTCGCTCTGAGCCGTTCTTCTCACCCTTTGACATACGAATCAGCGGACCATAACCCAACTTATCGCCAGCGTCACCAATACTTTCCGTTCGCACCAAAGCTGCCCGCCAAGCAGTCAAAATTCCCTCTGGCTCAGAAAAATGCGTAAACAAATATTCTGTTACCGCCAATTCCAAAACCGCATCACCTAAGAATTCCAAGCGCTCGTTGTGGTGATGGACGGATTTTCGGTGCTCATTCACATAACTACGGTGAGTCAAAGCTGTAATTAGCAAATCCAAATTCGTAAATTCAAAACCTAATTTTTCGCGCGCAAAATCTTGATATGGCGCAGTGTTCATTCCGTTCATTTATAAGTTCTCCTGTCTAATTCGTTTCATTGCCAAAAGAATCAGCTTGCCAATATCTTCATATTCAACTTCATCCAGTGCCTCATGAAAACTAAACCATTTAAGACCATTCATCCACTCTTCCTTTTGGAGTTTCTCATTAGGATCCAGTGCCTTAACTAGATAAACTTGCGTCGTCATCAATACCAATTTATCGATTCGACGATAACGAAAATTCACCTTGCCCAGCCAGCCGTGAAGTTCAATTTTCTTCAGCCCAGTTTCCTCACCGATTTCCCTACGAGCCGTCACCTGAGCTGTTTCACCTGGCTCAATATGCCCTTTCGGAATTGTCCAGCGGTCGCGAGCGTCCTGATAAAGCAAAAACTCTGCCTCGCCCTTTTTATTACGACGAAAAATCACGCCACCGGCAGTTGGCTCGCGTACAATTTCCTGAATCAATGGCTTCTTGCTGCCACCAAAATATTTTTTTATCTTATCAAAGTTGCTTGTTCTCACTGTCGGACTCCTCCACGAGAGTACGGAGTGCCGTGCCAAGCACGCCATTCACAAACTTACCCGAGTTATCCGAACCGAACGCTTTTGCTAATTCTACCGCCTCATTAATCACCACTTTTGGCGGAACGGTATCTGCACAATATAGCAATTCATATAAACCAATTCTAAGTACCGCCCGATCAATTCGCGGCAACTGACTAATAGGCCATTCTGGCGCCAATGGCTGCAATTTCTCGTCCAATTGACTCTGCGTCGAAAGTACGCCGCTGATCAAATTATCAATAAATTCAATATCATCAACTGATGATTTATATTCAGCCAAATTACGCTTTAAAATAGTCTTATAATCAACATCGCTATCACCAACCTCTTTGCGAAATTCATGTTCATAAAGTGTTTGCAGTGCGACAATTCGTCCCAAATGACGGTTTGATGCCATTATTAAGCGTCCTGTTCGTAATTATTATTTTGTTGTTTTACCGGTTTCACGCTTGGTTGTCTTCACCTTAACTGGTGAAGTTGCGTTAACGCGACGTGCCAATTTTAATACCAAGTGGCTGCGACGAAGACCAGTTTTACGTGGGCTACTCTGTTTCTTAGGTTGTGCCATAATTTATTCTCCTCTTTTAGGTTGTCATAAAACTTACGTACCATTATACCTTTTTTATTGGACAATCTCAAGAGCTTGCCTGCAAATTAGATAATAATATTGACTTTTTATGTCGTTTATGGTAATATATAAGACATGAATACGGAACGATTTACATCACAAAACAATAATGAAGACGACAGACCTGTAATAGAAATACCAAAATCTGTAGTTAAAATCGGTGCAGTAGCATTAGCCACGCTAGGCGTAGCTGGAGTTGCAAACGCCCTAGGCTTATTCTATAGCCCTAAATCACCAGAAAAAGGACCAAGCCCTGCCCACCAAGTAGCTCAAGTTGTAGAGGATTATAGCAATGGAGTCATCACGGAGCTACCGGAAGATACAGAAATTCACACTGTCACGCTCAAAGAAGGAGAAAATCCGACTTCGGTGGCTGAAACAGCCATGGAAGAATACAACGAGAAAAATCCTGAAAATAAGATAGACCCTAATGAGGCAAGAAGCTCCGTATATGAAACTGCTATCTACATGGAAGATCTCTACAAACATGAGACAGGCAATACAGGGATCCGACCAAGAGCTACCGTCGACGTTGCCATAGGTGACATAAACGGTGACGGACAGCCAAGCATAGCTGTAACGAAAATAGAAGACAAATCTAAATAGACCGTTTTCTAAACCACAATATTCACCAGCTTACCCAGAACATAAACCATCTTTTTAGGTGGTTTATTGTTTGTGAATTTCTGGACATTTTCATCAGCTAGGGCTGCCGCTTCAACATCCTGCTTGTCCATATCACTCGGCAGTTCAAGTTTCGCACGAAGCTTGCCGTTCACTTGAACTATAATAGTCATCGTATCGCTCTTTAGATATTTTTCGTCCCACTTCGGCCAGTGACCAACGTGAACCGTATCGTCATGACCCATTTCACGCCACAATTCCTCTGTGATATGCGGAGCAAAAGGCGCCAAAATCTGAATCAGGCTTTCTAATGCAAATCGCCATTCATCTGACATGTCAATTCCGTGCGACTCTTTTATCTTATACAGACCATTGACCATTTCCATCATCGAAGCCACAGCCGTGTTAAACTTCTCATCTTCAATGTCACGAGTAACTTTTTTAATTGTCGAGTGAGTTAGTCGCAATAATTCTTGGGTTGTTTTTTCATCCATCTCAGGAGAATTGCTTGGGTCATTATTCTTATCAACGAACTCCTGAACCAAGTTCCATGCTCGATTTAAGAACCTGTAAGTTCCCGGAACACCACGAGGATCCCATGGCGCGTCCATGTCATAAGGCGCGATGAACATTTCGTAAACTCGCAGCGCATCAGCGCCGTATCCGCTGTCCATAATCTCCATTGGATCAATGACATTACCCTTAGACTTAGACATTTTCTGACCATCCGGAGCCATAATGTAAGCATTGTACATCATTCGCTTGAAAGGTTCGGGAGTCGGAACGAGACCGAGCTTATAGAAAAATCGCATCCAGAAACGACTGTATAGCAAGTGAGCCACGGCGTGGTCGGCACCATTGTAATAATCAACCGGCATCCAATGGTTAATTCTCTCAGGATTCCATGCTTCATTATCATTGTGCGGATCAAGATATCGCAAGAAATACCAACTAGAGCAAGCATAGCCATCCAAAGTGTCAGTCTCGCGTCGACCTTCTACCCAATTGTCCCCGTCAGGCTTGTTTTCCGTAATCGGCACAGTTTTTCCAGTTTCAACATCCACCCAGACTCGTACCCAATCATCAACTTGAGCCAAAACAGAAGTATTCCCGCCCGTTGGTTTAAAGTTCTCCACCTCTGGCAAAATCACCGGCAAGCACTCATCAGCTACAGCAATTGGCGCACGGCCATCAACATGAACAATTGGAATCGGAGCACCCCAATAGCGCTGACGAGAAATCAACCAATCGCGCATTTTATACGTGGTTTTGCTTCGCCCAGAATTCTGCTGCTCCAGCCACGCAACAATTTGCTCACGGGCATCCTCGCTCCTGGTCCCGTTAAACTGTCCGGAATTTATCAACTCACCTTCACCAGAATAACAACCAGCATCGGCTGAATGCTCAGGCTTATCAATGACCTGGATAATCGGCAAGTCAAACTTCTCAGCAAACGCAAAATCGCGCTCGTCGTGCGCTGGCACCGCCATGACTGCGCCGGTTCCATAGCCACCCAAAACATAATCCGCCACCCAAATCGGCAATTTTTGACCATTGACCGGATTTATGACATAACTGCCAGTAAATACGCCCGTTTTCTCTTTATTCTCTTGGCGTTCAACATCAGATTTCTGTTGCGAAGCTTGGATATACGCCTCAACCTTTTCGCGCGTGTCGGAATTGACCAACTGAGAAATCAGAGGATGCTCCGGCGCCAAAGCTACATACGTCGCGCCAAATAACGTGTCAGGACGAGTTGTGAAAACTGTAATCTTGGAATCTTGACCGCTAACCGCAAACTCAACTTCCGCGCCAACTGATCGACCAATCCAATTCTTCTGCATGGTTTTAACCATTTCCGTCCAATCAAGCGCATCGGTTGCCTCTAAAATTTCATCTGCATACGCCGTAATTCGGAAGAACCACTGCTTAAGGTTGCGCTTGGTCACAGGATTACCACAGCGCCAACATTTGCCACCTTCAACCTGTTCGTTAGCAAGCACCGTGTTATCAGTTTCACACCACCATTGTGGCTGCTCTTTTTGATACGCCAAATCGTGCTTATATAATTGCGTAAAAATCCACTGAGTCCATTTGTAATATTCTGGATCAGCTGTAGAAATTTCTTTTGTCCAATCATAGCTAAACCCAAGTCGCTTCAATTGCTCCTTAAAATGGACCTTCGCCTCATCGTGCGCTACACGTGGCGTTTTTCCGACTTTAATAGCGTAATTTTCAACCGGCAAACCAAAGCTGTCCCAGCCGATTGGATGATAGACATTATAACCCTGCTGACGCTTGAATCGTGCCTTAATGTCAGCAAATTGAAAAGTACGACCGTGACCAATGTGAATTCCCGCCCCTGTAATCCCCGGAAGCATGCTCAAACTGTAATATTTCGGCCGAGTCGTGTCATTAAAATCAACCGCGTAGGTGCCGTCAGCCTCCCATTTGTTTTGCCATTTTTGTTCAATTTCTGTCGGATTATAGCGTCTCATATCTGTAATTATAGCAAATAATCCCGCTCATTACGAACGGGATTATTATTAGGCAATTAAGCTATTTACCTAGTCGAGGTTGATGACAATCCACTCGAATATCCGCTCATAAAACCTTCTACAAACTCTTTCAAGCTTTCAGCGCTCGAAGGAACCTTGATTTCTTCAGATTTATTCACATCGATGTCAAATGAAATTTCTACAGAAGCCTTCTTGCTATCACCTTTCAACTCTAAGGCTTTCAACTCATGAGATGATCTATCAACCCACACTTTCAATGAAGATTCGTCAATAGATGATGATTCACTACTCCTGTAGCCATTCGATTTTCCACACTTACTGAGCGCCTTACCGACTGATGAATTCTTAAACTCATCATTAAATTTCGACAATTTACTGTTATCACCCTGCAGTTCAAAACCACGTCCACCATTACGATCGCTAATCTTTGAGTCTTTTATGGTGAAGAAGCTATTCTTTTGATAAAGTTGAACTACTTCCTTGCGGACACTTTCGTCACTTTGAATTTTCTTCAGAGCGTTAATTCCACACTTGTATTCGCTACCGATTTCATCTGGAGAAATCTTCATCCACGTGTCGCTCATTTTATCTATCTCAGAACCCATCTTCTCCAAAGTCTGATCACGGTAAGTTTCTATTTGAGATCTTGATAGATTTCCGCCAGACGAAGACTCCATAACTATTTCAAGCAAAGTGCCATACAAATCCTTAAAGTTATTTATCTTCACGTATATCGTCCCATCATCACCAAGAACCATATCGCCGTCTAGTGGAATACTCTTTTCAACCCCTTTGATATTAAGCTTAGCGTCAATATTTGCCTTTGATTTTCCCGACTCAGTAGCAGCCTTTACGTTTAGTTCTATTTTTCCTTGGTCGCGCATATCAACAACTACCTTACCGTCGGAAGTCATCTTCTTTGCCATAATAGCATTAGACACAGCGTCTGTAACCATCTTTTCTGGATTCTGCCACCACAAGAAATAAACTAGCACAGCAGAAATAATAGCAATAAGAGCTATAACTCCCAGCACTATGCCAATTATCAATCCCGTTTTCTTCTTTTTTGGTTGCATCGGCACGCCGTTATATTGCGGCTGTAGTGCAGGTTGATTACCTTGATCCATCATTCCCCCTTGTTTTATATACCTTGAATTTAATATATCACATTAATCTTTAAATTGTGAGAAAAATTGGTTTTTCCTAGCAATCCACTCCGGCGTTTGCCTGACCAAGTATTTATCGTCCTCGGTGCTATGAAGGTTGATTTTTATAGACTCCTCTAGCCATACGCCGCCGCTTGAACCCTTAAACAGAGCAACACCTTCAGATTTCAATTTGTCGCGCACGAAAGACCCAGCCTCGATGGCATTCTTACATTCCTTCACCTGACAACCTCTTTGGCGTGCGGCCGGCGCCAAATATTGATTAGCTTTCTCACCAACCGTCACAACCCAATCCAACAAATCAGGACTACAGTGCGAACCAAGTTCAGCGTGAGCTTGCTCGAAAATTCCCTTTAAGCCATTCATATTGCCAAGTACAGCAATTCGCTGCGGAGTATCAATTCGATACAAAGACTGTAAAGCCGCCAAAGCAGTCAACGGCGTCGAACTATAACTATCATCAATCAACCAAGTATTATCCGCACCCTTCAGTAAATTCATCCTACCAGGCAGTGGGCGCAAATTTTCTATGCCCTTTTTTATATTCTCCTCAGTTTCACCAAACGCATAACCAATAGCTGCTGCCACGATCGCTGGACGAATATTATGCTCACCAATTAGCTTAACGTTGACTTCTAGTCCATTAGGATTTTCTGGCGACATAATAAAGCCGTGATGTCCGTCTTTCAGAGAAAAATTACGATCGTCAAAATTATACTCCGCCACTGGATCACTTCCGTAAGTAGTGATATTAGGATTTGTCAAAAAGCTAGCAAAACGCCCGTCAATGTCATCACGATTTATCATCGCCATTCGCGAGAAATTCGCCAGTGAAATCATCTCATTCGCCACTTCTTCCAAGGAATATTCAACCTGCATTCGACCATTTGTCACAGAAGTTACAACCGTAATATCCGGCACAACATAAGCCTTAAACCAATCGTTATAGCCAAGTTCCTTTGGATTAAATTCCTGAACAATCACTTGGACTTCCGGTTTTTCGGCCTTAATTCTCTTCTTTACAGCGCGCATTACTTTCCACCATTTGAACAAGCCTTTTTCAGGCATTTTCACGCCCATCATCTGGAGGAAAACATCAGCTTTTGTCTTCGGCTCTTCATTGCGAAGCTGAATATCAAATTGTTGCGCCAAAACCGTACCGATAGCTATTTTCGCGCTAGCCTTTCCAGCGCTACCAGTTATCGCCACAAGCTTCACGTCTGGATGAACAGCAAAAAATTCTCGTACTAATTTTGCTAATTTTTCTTCCCTTTTTTTTGAAACAGTAACCATAGCTATATCATACCATAAGCATTATAGAAGAGCTGCTACGCGCCCACCCGGGGCATATTTGAATGTGTGTTTGTCTTTCAATTGGCAAGCATAGGAGAATGCCCCTATGCGTACCAGCTCATGTTTAATTATGCATTATCACCCAAAAAAACACAAGCTTTATGTCTCACTGCGACTATTGATCTGTATCGCTTATCATTTTCAATAGTTCTTGCTCGTCAATGATTTTCGTGCCGTATTGCTCAGCCTTTTTCAATTTGCTAGCACCAACCTTACCACCAGCCACCAAATATGTCGTGTCTTTAGAAACTGCGGTTTGAAAAACTCCACCGAGATTACGAATTTTATCCGCAGCAGCGTCGCGTCCCATAGATTTCAGAGTACCCGTGACGACAAAACTTTTTCCGCTCAAGTTACCAGACTTTTTATTAAACTGAGGAAGAACTCCCAATTCTGTGAATTTATTGAGCAATTTTACATTATCCTCATCAGCAAACCACGCCACCACAGATTCGGCAACAATTTCACCCACGCCATCAACTTGTCGCAAATCATCAATCGTCGCTTTCGCCAAATTTTCCATACTTTCAAAATGATTCGTCAAATCAATCGCCGTTTGCGCGCCAATATGACGGATTCCCAGACCGTACAAAAATCGCTCTAATTCTGGGCTTTTTTTATCAGCAATTGCCGAGATTAACTTTTGCGCAGAAATATCAGCAAACCGATCCAACTTCAACAAATCGTCTTTAGTAAGCGTAAAAATATCCGCCAAATCGCCAACCAAACCATTGTCAATCAAAACTTCCACGTTCTTTTCACCAAGCGTATCAATGTCAAGCGCGCCCTTAGACGCGAAGTGTGCCAAAGCTCGCTTCAAAATCAGCGGACCACTAGAGCCCTTAACTCGGTAAACGGCTTCACCTTCCGGTCGCACAAATTCCAACTCCGGATATTGCCGTTTTAGCTCTGCTTTATAATCAATTGGCTCAGAATCTGCGGGTCGCAACTCCTTCAAAACATTCTCAACTTGCGGAATAATATCGCCCGCTTTAAAAATCACTACAGTGTCGCCTCGTCGAATATCCAAACGCTCAATTTCATCGGCGTTATGCAAACTGGCGTGCTGCACCGTAGTTCCCGCCACCACTACTGGATCAAACACAGCCACTGGAGTTGCCGCGCCAGTTCGCCCGATAGAAATGACTATATCCCGAACAATTGTTGTAGCTTCTTCGGCCGCGTACTTATAAGCCACCGCCCCACGCGGATTTTTACCCACCATCCCGAGATTGTCATATATCTCTCGATCGTTAATCTTAATAACCAGCCCGTCCGTATTGAACGGCAAATCATGACGCTTATCGCTCCATTCATCAACAAATTTCATCACGTCGGACAAATTATCAAAAACACTGGCTTGCTGATTGCGAGAAATCCCCAGCGCCGTCAAAGCCTCGTAAGCAAAACTATTCGTCGGAACTTCCGAACTATCATCGCGAATCACATCATATCCGCGAAAATGCAACGGGCGCGCCGCCACCAGTGCAGGATCTAATTGACGAATTGTCCCCGCAGCCAAATTGCGCGGATTGGCAAATGTAGGCAGCCCTAGAGATTTCTGCTTTTCATTAAGCTCCTCAAAATCCCGTTTCAGCATGACAATTTCGCCACGAATCTCTGTCCGACCGTGTAAAAAATTCTCAAAACCCGCCGCTTCACGCAGACGAAGCGGTACGTTTTTAATAGTCCGAACATTATTCGTTACATCTTCACCCACAAAACTGTCGCCACGTGTCACAGCTTGCGACAATACGCCGTCGACATAAATCAACGCGCACGCCAAGCCGTCCATTTTTATATCCGTAAAAAATTCATGTCGCTGACCCGGTATCAATTTATCAGTTCGCTCAATCCACGCCTCAATTTCACCCTTATCGAAAACGTCATTCAAACTAACCATTCGGCGCGCGTGCTCTACCTTTTGAAAACCGTCGAGCAACTTATTTCCAACTCGCTGCGTAGGACTATCAATAGTAATCAGTTCCGGATGATCCGATTCAATTTTCTTCAGCTCATCCATCAGACTGTCATAAACCGCATCGCTCACACTTGGCTTATCTAAGGTGTAGTATTCATAGCTATAACGATTTAACAGGTCTTTAATTTCGTCAATTCTTGGTTTTTTTGGTGTCACTTTCAACCACCTTTCTGTAGAACAAATAGACATACACAGAAACCATAATTATCGTTACGTAAAGTAAAATCAAGCCAGTTGTCGGGACAATTGGTAGCCAGTCGATACCGCTAATCCATCCCTTCAGCGCGCCGTCAAGCAGAATTACCGGAATCAAAACGACCGCCCACAAAAGTACGGACAGAACAACAGCCCACGCAAATCTCAGCAGAATCCTTAGTCTTCGACCCGTCACAATATCACCCGACAGACGCAGCGCGTGAAACGGATACATCCCCGGCAACGTTACAATGATCATCGCAAAAACCGTAGAAGTCGCCCAATAGACGGACATCGCCACTATCAGAATCGCCGCACCGCCAGCCGCCATCAGAATCGGCGTTTGATTTAACACTCCCGAAGCATTAAGCGCGCTATAAATAATCACCGCCACTGCCGCCGGCACCATTTGAATTAGGAAAACTCCGATGACAATTATCAGCGCAATTATGGGCGACCCAGAACTGTACAAACCGTCGCGCATTTTCGGTTTTTTACCAATTAAAATAGCTCGCGTTAGCCAAACAGACGACAGCCAAGTTAATAGCCCCAGAAAAATTCCCGCCGCTTGCTGAATATTTCCACCAGCCGTTCCACTGCCAGAAATATAGCTAACCGCAACGCCAGAGAACAGGCTAATTGTTGTATAAATTCCGCCGAATCCATTTGACTCAGCCTGATTCATCACATCCTTAAGTTGCTGGTATGTATCTTGCGACATGACGCTAGCTAAAGCAAACGTCAATATTGACATAACGACGATTAACGCCAAAAAAGTCTTCTTATTTCGCCACACTAGACGGCAAGCTTCGCTAGTCAGCGACCAATATCCTGGAATTTTAAGATCTCGTTGGTAATCTCGTCGCTTCGTTAACCGAAAACTACGATGAGGTCGGCGCTGCAGAAAATTACGTCGCTGCTGATTTAATTTACTAAAGTCACGCTTAATACCAGACCATACGCCTTTTTTATGATCAGCATTTGACCTCTTAGGATTTTTGACTACTCGTTTTTTGGAGGTTTTCGTTGCCATAATTACATCTTTGTTGCGTTATTTCTCAACCTTGCAATTCTGTCTTCTAGCGGTGGATGAGTACTAAATAGTTTTGAGAAAAATCCGGGTTTCAAAGGATTATTCATGAACAAATTGGCGGTGGAAGAACTTTGTTTTTGCATTGGTCTGCCGTATTGACGTAACTTTTCCAGCGCGCTTGCTAATCCTTCAGTGTCTCGTGTCAATAGCACTCCCGAAGCATCCGCCAGATATTCACGCTGTCTACTGACTGCCAGCTGGGTTATCGTTGCCAAAAGCGGCGCCAATATACCCACAATCAACCCGAAAGCGTAGATGATAGGATTAACGTCTCTGTCACGGTCATCGCTATAAAACATCATTCTAAGTGCCAAATCTGCAAATAGGCCAATCGCACTAACCAGGCCAAAAGCGATCATACTCACGCGGATGTCGTAATTTCGCACGTGACTCATTTCATGCGCCATAACCGCCTCCAGCTCTCGCTTGTCCATAACATCCAAAAGCCCAGTGGTCGCACCAACAATGGCATGATTTGGGTCGCGACCAGTCGCAAAAGCATTTGGGGCTGGATCGTCGATAATATAGACTTTCGGCATCGGCATACCAGAGGCGATAGACAAATTTTCCACCACTCGCCAAAGCTCAGGAGCGTCATTTTTACTAATTTCCTGAGCGCCAGTCATCATCATAGCCAACTTACCAGCTATAAAATACTGCAACCAAGCATACAATATCGCACATATAAAAATGATAAGTGCCAGTGAATAGCTATCAGTCGCCGCTCCAATAAACAAACCGATGACTCCAATAATTATCACAAACACAGACATAATTAATATTGTGTTGCGTTTGTTTTGAGAAACTGCATTGTACATATGTTAATTATACCAAAAATCGCCCGCTAAAAATAGACGAGCGATTTTCATTTCAGAGTTCAATTAGAACTTTACTTCAACCGGATTTTCGACACTTGCGCGATCCTTAACGTCGAAGAATTCCTTAGCTTGGAAGCCAAACATTCCCGCGATGATGTTTGTTGGGAAAGTCTGGATCTTCGTGTTCAGGTCGCGAACGCCACCGTTGTAGAATCGGCGAGCTGCTTGGATTTTATCCTCAGTGTCAACCAATTCCTGCTGCAATTGCAAGAAGTTCTGGTTTGCTTTCAATTCTGGGTAAGCCTCAGATACGGCGAACAAGCTCTTCAAAGCGCCTTCCAAAGCATTTTCAGCCTTGGCGGTTTCAGCCACGCTGCCGGCATTCATAATTGCCGAACGAGCTTCTGCAACCTTCTCAAACACTTCTTTTTCGTGTGTAGCATAGCCTTTTACTGAGTTTACCAAATTTGGAATTAGATCAGTTCGGCGCTTTAACTGGACAGTAATATCACTCCACGCTTCTTCTACGCGGTTACGCAATACAACCAAACCGTTGTATGCACCAATTACAACTCCTACGAGCACTAATAAAACTACTACTGTAACAATAAGTACAATTACCAATGGACTCATTTCTTACCTTGTCCCTTTCCTATTCAATATTACTTTCTTTACAACTTTGGTGCGCAAGGCGGGAATCGAACCCGCACGACTTTTGGTCAAGGGATTTTAAGTCCCTCGCGTCTACCAATTCCGCCACTCGCGCTTATTTATATACAATCCAGACGCCCGCGCGCCAGACTACTTATATTATACTATATTTGCTAAGTAAATTGTACAATTTCGCAAAATAAAAAATAGCCCAATATTCGGGACTATTTATCAAAAATTGGAGGCACGTACGAGAATCGAACTCGTCTAAAAGGTTTTGCAGACCTCTGCGTAACCGCTCCGCCAACGCGCCACCGCTTTTATTATATCAGATTTTACAAAACATATCACAAACAATTCATCTAATAATTGCAATATGTTTGGTGCAACAAAAGCGACAACCTTTGAACACATCTGTAGTATAGCAGAGTGGCTATTCAATTGCTACAACTCAGACGCTATTAAGATGTCAGACATTCCCTTTTCTCAGAAGCAATTACAGTTGTCGACACAAGATTATAAATACTAGTATTTCTATAATCAAGCATATTTGAACAGGGCTCTATCTATTTTAAGTCTAAATTGAAGTTAGTACCCAGTATTGGACCAACAGTTTTTAGATACTCATTGGTCTTTTCCATATTATCACCGCCTGACCTGACATATATCTCAAAACCCTCATGCGATAGGTTCACGCCAAGCGAATGCCCCCTTAGCACTTCTAGTACATAATCCTGCGTTGAGCCCAAGGCAGTTTTCTTTACATTATTGACATACGCCGCAGCCCCTAGGCTAAGTACGGCGCTAAGGGCATCCTTTTTAAGTTCATCTCCATGTTTACTAGATTCAAATATCTCAATAAAGCACCTTAAGCCTCTCACAGACAACCAAGCTCCATCATTATTATTCGCAAGGCACGCCGCCTCGCCATAACTAAGGTGTTCATACATTAAGCTGAATAATGTGTTGGATATATCAGACGCATATGAATCAGAATCATTGGAAGGCTTATAGTAATCGATTAGTCTTTTACCAATAACATATAGCATATCAAAATATATGAGTGGATATGAAGTTTCGGCGTTATTATTGGAGTACACCCAGCCAAATGACAAGGCAGTATTTACTAATGAACCAAACTCCGTACCATGGGGGTCTTGCATTATTGTTTTACGCTCCGGAGCATGAGACTCTAAGTATCTCTCACCAAGCCTCCCCAAACTCCTAAAAATATCCTCTACGGGCGGGTACGCCTCTCTCCTGGTGGACTTGTCCATCTTTAATATCAACTCACCACACTCTCTATATGACTCCATAATCCGTTTGAACACTAGTGGATATTCTCCCATTGAGTCCTGTGCGGTATTCTCCCAATATGCTTGAATGCTAGTCGTTAGGGCGGGATCTATTTCTATAAGAGTTAGAGCAACTCTATGAGACGATTCAACCGCCTCAAATATAAAGCTCAAACCACCATTAATCGTCGCACTTTCCGACATACGCTCTAGCGCTTTGCAATAGTAAGCTATAACTTGACCGAGATACCTACAGTTGTTATCAGCCGTAAGATCGGTAATTATAGACTCAAAAGTTTTTAATGTAGCAACGAATGAGAATAGGTCTCCCTTCTTGATATGGGCGGTTAAATATGATTCTAGTGGAATTAATGGGTTTTCTAAATGTACACCCTCCGTTTGCAGCCTCTCATAGTTTGCTAATTCTTTTTCGTATTTCTTTAACTCTTCCTCTTCTGCTTTTTTCCTATCTTCATCAGACGTTTCACCCTTATCTTTATAAGTAAATACGACTAAATACTTACTCGTTGGCGGAAACGGTCTTGTAGAGCCTTTGTATGTGAAATACTTGCTGACCTGCTCCATATCAAGATTGTCTTTAAAATGCTTCAGCGCATTTTGAGGTATAAGCAATGAGCTTTGTTGATAGATAACTTTGATTGTCATTACCACAGAGGAGAAAATCAAAATTATCAATACTACAAGAAACCACATACTACCAAGCACCTCATTAAACCCTATGTCATGAGGATATGTCAACCCAACAATAGCCACAGTGCATAAGCCCGCACTCAAAATCATTGACAAGCCCGTGAAAATAACTGTACGACTTTTGAGCAGCCCCCATGCCTGTGCATGAGAAATAACTGGTTGCAACACCTGAGTAAGTGCAATAATTGTGGCTACAGATATACCAAATACGCTAACTATGGTTCCGAATATCGACGTATATACGCCAACCACCAACTCAATTGACATCACTCTCCCGGCAACTACAAGCTTTTCTTTTCATGGTCCACGGAAGGGGCGGGCGGTCCCTGCGGGTCTTCACTGAGCTTAATTGTTTCAATAGAAGCGGCTGGCTGATTTGCATCATTCTTAATCGCCTCAGTCGACGGCTGGGGCAATTGGATTGTTCGTGGCTCAACATACGATTCATCTGTGTCAGACATACATACTCACTCCCTTTATTACAATTATAATCACAAACGAAACAACCAGCAAAGTTGCGGCGACAACCTGTTGGTGATATTTAAGATTGTAGACACTATTAAAATCTTTATTAGCTTGAGCATAGCTTTTAGCCAGCCAGTTTGAAAATTCCTCCCGTCCCATATTAGGCCTCTCTGTCAACTCTAAAATTATCTTGTCTGGATTCAATGGCGTAGGCGAACTCCCTATGTGCATAGAGACCATTGAAATGATAATAGACGCAAAAGCTAAAATTATAGCCAAAATATAGGCAGCAATGCCTAGTGAGTTGTCGATTTTTGGTAGTGAGGTAATTATCTGCAGAAGAACTATCGACGCAGCAATTAAAAATCCTGCCTTAGTCTGTAAAAATGCCACCTCGGATGTTCTTTTATTCACCTTATCCTTAAAGTGGTCCGCAAGGTCCGACCAGTTCCTCTCTCTGTCAACTCTGGTATCTTTTTTCATATAAATACATTATACAATATCCCAGCCGTTAACCTAATATATCCACTATCCACGTATCGATAAAGTGTTGTATAATTATAAATGTCTAAGCTGATCACGTCTAAGCCCTAGGGGCGATTTTTCGCACAGTAAAGTCTGAAAATGAGACGCTGTGCGAAACAAATAGGCTTTACGGCTTAAATGTGGATAAAGGCTTAGACACCTGCATGGCGTCTCTTTTTGTTTTAGGCGCTAAAAAAGAAAGGTGTCAAATGAAATCAGCAGTTGCATTCGGAATATTCATATTCATAGTCGGCTACCTTATCGCTCGATCGGAAAACAAAGAAAAGGCAAAAGAATTACAGGTAATGAGTGATGAGTTAAGCAAAGCCAGAGAGGGCGTTAAGATGGCAATAAATATACAGGCTGTTAAGTGTGGTGCTAATTTTACAGATCAACAATTAGATTGGGTTTGCTCAGAGGTTGAATCTGGACATGGCAAAGAGGGATTAATTATAGTCAAGGAGAGGCTTGAGTTGGCTAGCGAAAACGAGGCAAGGAAGCTCTTAGGAATGATTGAAACTGGCTATGTCGAACACCAAGAGGAGCTGGAAATTACACGCTTGAAAAACGAAGCGGACCGTAAATGGCAAGCGGTCCTTGATAATTTTAAGATGATGAACTCCGCCCAGAGAAAAAAACACTTGGCCTATATTAAAAAGAATGCAAATGAACTAAGCGAGGAGCAGCTTCATATTCTAGAGCTTATCAGTCTTAGCGATGATAAGAATCCATCAGAAGCTGATGTGCTTATTGGCAATACAAAATTATTCACTATAAGAAAGAGGTAGTTATGAAAATTAAGAAAAACCGCAAACTATCATTACCTACTCGCCCTAAACGCTCTCTGAGTGACAATAGTAACGATTTCTCGTCTATTTTATATGAATCACCATGGGAGCGGTTCATGGACAGGATAAAGCCTATTTTTAAAGTTTTGACTGTGTTCATTATCCTAGGGGGTCTAATTTACAGCGGAACGCTATTGTTCGAAAGCAATGGATCTGATAAATACGCAGCGGAGACCGGTAGACCAGATGATAGCGGATTAAAACTTAGTGAATGTATCAATAATGTCATTAGTAGCAGTCCATCGCCAGAGACAGATGACCCTGAATTCTATCCAAAACTTATAGCCGGATATGACAAAAAGTTGGAATGCTACGATAAACATCCAGGAATTGATTTGGCTGGAAAATCTAATACCGAGAACCTGCGTAAGAGTGCAATAGACTCATCTGGTAAATATAAAGATATATACCTGGCGAGTGGTGGCGCATATAAGCACGGCTCATCAACTAATCATATAAACACCGTGACAGGATGTAGCTATAGGCTAAGTGAAAGTGAATATATAAAGTGCACTGATGATTATAACGCAAAGCATCGCACAAGTACCAGCAGCACGCTCCCTGCTGAGCCAAGCGACAAGAACCCACCCTATACAAATTCAGGACCATCATCCAATATTCCACCCACACCCAGTACCCCACCGTCAGGCAGCGGTCCATCGAGCAGTGAATATAGTCGGTCCGACTGGCAAAGAATTTGCGAGCAACAAGTCCGACAAAGCTCTGGAGGCACTGGGCTAACACAGCCCCAGAGAGACAAGGTCGTAGCTCGCTGTATGCGAGAGCATGGATATTAGATGCGATATAATCACTCAGTAAATTTCTATCCTCAGGCTCTATAATGAAGGTAGAGGTATATCATGGATGAAATTAGCTACGAAATATCCAACTCCGCCGCTACAAACCAAGCGGTAATTAATCGTGATAAGCGGGGTAGATTTGCCAATGGCAATATTCCGAGTACTGGCTTTCACACAAATCCTGAACGACGATGTGACGGCAGGTGGAATAAGAATAATTCTATACCCTATTGGTATAATAAACTTCTGGGTATGACCGACGAGGAATTTGATGAGTTCACACCTTCAACTCAGGCTCAAAACATAGCAAAAATGCGCATAGAGCGTGCAATGAGAGACGATCCGAGCTCGCTGGCGGAAACAAAAGAGATCACCGACCGCACCGAGGGCAAAGCCAAGTATGATATCAGCACCGAAGAAGAAGTCAAAACTAATCCCATTATTCGGGGATTTGTTATACCTACTATGCCTGAGGGATATATCGATAACGAGATAGCCAAAGCTAGGCTCAAATAAATAACCAAATACCCGTTGAGAATAATTATACAAGGATGTATAATTTTATTATGACGACAAAGGTACTAGACACCCTGCTTATGCCAAAATTGACACTAGAGTCAAAAACATTTTTTGGAATGTCTAGCATACTAAGGATGGAGCTAACTTATACAGATAGTGCGACAAGAAAAAAATTGAGCTCATTTCTAAATGAACCAATTTTTACATTGGCTAATCTTGACAAAAAATATCGCTCTGTCAATTATCTAGAAAAGATGAGGCTAATTGAAGACACCAGAGATCAAAAAGGCAAAGGCTGGCGCAAGTTAGGTCTTTCAGAATATATCTATGTATCCATTCTATTAGAATTGCGTAAATATGGACTAAAGTCTAACAGTCTGAAGAGCTTTAAAACTATATTCGATAAGCACTCTGCACATTCAATCTATGCCGTACTATCTGGACATGAAGTGACCATGATATTCAAACCCGATGGCTTTTGTGCCCTGCTCGATCCTACCTTTTTAGGCATATACGAAACTGAAGATCCTTATTTCTCAGAGGTAACCCCTAGGCGCAACGCTGGCGAGATTCAACTAAAGCTTTCTTACTTCGTAGCAAAAGCTCTATCGCTAATAGGAAAGCCCACGCCCACCATTCACTATTCTTTCGCAAAAAATGCTGATCTCTCTCAAGAAATGCAACGCCTTAAAGAATACGAGAAGAGGCTGCTGGGACAGATAAATCAACTTGACCCAGAAAACGATGAACGACTCCTTATTAGGCGCTTAAAAGATGGTGAATTTCTGTTAAGCCACAGCAAGGCAATGCCAAATACTGATCTACCGTTATCTAATCTAAGTGCTCTGGTCGATGAGGACTTTTGTAATCTTAATGTTGTCAAAAGAGACGGAAAGGTGGTTCGCCTAGAGAAGACTCACACCGAAAAACTTAGTACAGCCTAACCTACTCTGAGCTAGAAACGGCAGGTGTAGATTAGTCAATAATAAAATCTATGTAGTTATATCAAGAGGTACTTGGGTAATTACGCAATACGAAAGCGTAATTTTCCATGCAAGAATATGATATCTTGATAGAATTAGTAGAGATACTAAGTAGTATAGATACAAGCCTGGAGGGCATCAAGTGGAACTCTACACACATGAGGGATAGCGAAGGCAATATCATTGAGTACTAGGCCCAACGTAATACATAATGGGTAGAAAGTTACAAAGACCAAAAATTTACACATTAAAGTCAGATAAACCTCTTAGGTATGTTTTGTATGCCCGTAAGTCGTCCGAGGGCGAAGATGCTCAATCGCAATCATTACCCGATCAAATAAAATACTGTCGAGAGTATGCGTCAAGAGAAGGGCTGCTGATTGTAGGTAGACCAATCGAGGAGAGCGCCTCGGCATGGACATCAAATAACAGACCCAAGTTTAATCAAATCCTAGCCGACATCGCAAATGGCGAATACGACGGTATCCTGAGTTGGCATCCCGACCGACTTAGTCGCAACATGCTAGAAAGCGGTATGCTGATGGATATGCTAGATAGCGGAACTATTAAAGATCTGAAGTTTCCTACGGTACAGTTTACTAATAACGCCGCCGGCAAGCTGCTGCTCAATATCCTGTTTGCCATGTCAAAGAACTATACAGATAGCCAGAGTGAAAACGTGTCTCGTGGCGTAACGAGTAATTTTGAGCAAGGCAAGTCATCTGCATACAAGTGGGGATACAAAAGAGATGAGATATCTGGGTATTATATACCTGACGAAAATAACTTTGATCTAATAAAGCAAGGTTGGCACCTGCGGCTAGGTGGCAGCACTCAGCAGGAAGTGGTTGACTTCTGGAAGGATAAAGGCGTTTGTCGCATAACTAAAATAACGAGGCGCAACAAGCATATTCGAAAAATTGTAGTCTCTAAGCAGATTGCATCTAATATCTTTGCGGACCCTTTCTACTACGGACTTTTGATTCAAAACAATCAGGAGGTGGACCTAAGGAGAATTACCAATTTTGAACCAATGATTAGTGAAGAGACCTATAATGCCGTTCAGGCAATTGGTAGAGCAAAGGCTAGAGTGCCGATATATAGCAAGAAGAAAACATTCTACCCATTTCGTGGAATAGTACTGTGTGGAGTTTGTAATGGACCAATACCCATGCGTGTAGGCAAGAATAGATCAGCGAATGGAACGTATAGCCTCACCTATCGCTGTGACAACAAAGGATGTAATAGGAAGCCAAAAAGCGTAAGGGCAAAATATATCCTAAATCACTTATACGATACATTAGATTCTTTAAGGCTCACCGATAAGGAGTATACCAGGTATAGTAACATTATTGATAAATATACAGACGAAAGGATTGTTGAGATTCGGACCAAAAAGCGCAGTCTTGAAGGAAAACGTAACCATATTCAGTCCGAAATAGAAAAGAAATCAAGAGCACTGTCTGAACTTACATCAGATATACCTAAATCAGTACGATCAACTCTCATAAACGACCTGGAGCACCTCGAGTCAGCAAGGATCGACGTACAAGAGGGTATCGATAAGTTAGCCAAGAAGATAGCAGACCCTACACAAATAAAGCTATCAAAGGAAGAGTTTTTGAACTTAGTTAATTCAGTTGGCGACAAGATGAGAGCTGGGACTTCAGTAGAAAAAGACATTTTAGCGAGAAAACTTCTTTTGAACATAACCCTTGATAGCGAAAAGACCCCCTCCTACCTCCGGAGAGAGCCTTTCGCTACAATGCTTAAAAGCAGAAAAATCAATTCTGGTGCGAGCGAGAAGACTTGAACTTCCACGAGCGCAATGCTCACTAGCCCCTCAAGCTAGCGCGTCTACCAATTCCGCCACGCCCGCATAACTACTTACCATTATACCCGATTACGGGGTTTTGTAAACGGACTTTTTCTCTGTCGCCCAATATTGAACATCAACATAGCGATCGACGGGATTGACAACTTCGGTACTTGCGTCGAGAGCCTTAACGTTCCGAATATGGATATAGTCGAACTTCGGCTGATACAAGGCAATCGCTGGGGCGTCCGCTTGCCAAACAGCAGTGAACTTCGCGTAACGATCAGCGCGTTGCTTCGCTGAGATTTTAGATCGACCACTTTCCAAAGCATCGTCCGCTATCGCATTATTGTAATTGGAGAAATTCAAACCATTGTTGGTTGCCTGTGAAGAATGCCAATAGGCGTAAACATCAGGGTCGCCGCCCAAGGAGAGCTCATAAACCAACACATCAAAATTGCGCGGCTGCAAAACTGTCTGAAGGATATTTTGAGTGGCGTCGTTCGGATCGACAACTTTAATATCCGATTCTATGTTTAGTTCGTCATACCAAACTTGAGCCAAGTACCTGGCGACCTTTTCGTAATTACTATTCTTCAAAACAACCACGTTGAGCTTTAATTTATCATTTCCCTTCTGGCGAACATTATTTACACTCTTCCAGCCCTCAGCGTCGAGTAGAGATTTCGCTTTCTTGACGTCATAACTAGACGAATTTGAATTCTTTCCCAGGAATTTGTTAAGCGTTGGGCCAGATAATTCTTCCGTAGACAATGACAAAGATTGGCGTAACTTGGACGTATCAACACTGAGCGACAAAGCTTGACGAACAGCTTTTGATCGCAAGAACTGACTATTGTTATTAAACAGCGCGTAAACTCCATTATTCAAAGAATGTGCTTCTGCGGCGTACATAGATTTCACCTCGGCGGATTGATCGTTATAGATCAATTCTGGAGTTCCTGTAATTTCTCGCGTACGCAAACTTTTCGCAATATCATCCTGCGTCGGATACGCATACAACTGGAATCGCTCCAACTTAGGCGTGCCGCCATAATAATTGCTATTCGACTGCAAATATAGCACTTTTTTACTACCATCACTAGTTACATTCTGTAGCAATCTAAAGGCAAATGGACCGCTGGATATAGGCGACTTATTAAAATCATGTTCACGTAAATTCGACGGTTTAACATCTTTTAATATATGTTTAGGAATAATCGGGAATGTCAAAGCGTGGACAAACGGCGAATATGACGACGGCAAGATAAACTTCACCGAATCGTCAGACACTTTCTCGAATTTTATAGACTTCCAGCCAGATATCTCAGCTCCAACTTCTGGATTCGCCAATAACTTCAACGTAAAAATTACATCGTCCACAGTTAAATCTTGCCCGTCTGACCACTTCAAGCCCTTCTTCAACTTAACCGTATATTCAGTTTCTTTATCGTTCACGCTGACGCTATCCGCCACGTCAGCCTTTATATTGCCCGTTGAGTCATATCGATACAAACTTGAAAATAGTAATTTCGCGGCGGATTTTTCAGCATTGGTTTTTGCGAAAATCGGATTTAAGTTTTCCAAAGGACCCAGCACACCCTCAGAATACGATCCGCCAGAAGTGTATGCCATTGTCGTGAAAGAATTGCGAGAAATATGCCACTGCACCGCGCTGGCGCCAATCATCACCAATACTAAGATAATCCAGACAGAAACCCGACGTCGCACATTAGACAAACGATCCAACCTGGATGTCACGAATTTATGCGCATGACGCAAACTTCCTTTTTCAATCTTACGCAGACGCTTATTGACATCTTTACTGGAAACTTTTAGCCGCGCAAAACGATTCCATGACGAATTATCCGAGCTCAAATCTATTCTCCTATTTTTGTAATCCCGGCAAAATCATACTTGCCAAAATCGATAGCACAAAAATCACCGCAAAAACAATAGTTACATCAAACAAGTTTTTATCAAATCCGCGACGAGTAGTGAATAATTCCCCAGACGAACCGAATCCTGCACCCAAGCTTGCGCCTCGTTGCTGCAACAAAATTGCGATAATCATCAGTACGGCAGATCCAAGCGTCACGTACGGTAAAATTGTATCAATTGACATATTACTCCTTTTCTTCCCGCTGCAAAACCAGCGCGCTACTTATAATATAGTTTACCAAACTCAGTATAATCCCGGCAACAATTGAATGCGCAAAAGTCATAGAAATTCCTGGCGCCAAAGCGAGCGAGATATAAACCATAAGGCCGTTCACAATTAAGGTAAACAGTCCTAAGGTCAATAGAATTGCCGGTAGGGCTAGAATTGTAACAATTGGTTTCAATACGCTATTCACTACCGAAAATATCAACCCCGCCACCATAAACGTCCACGCAGAAGTTGCGCCCGGAGTTTCATTTCCAAGCAGCCGCACTGCAACCCAAATACCTACCGAGTTAAGAATCAGCCGAATCAAAAACGTTGCAAATTGTCTTTTCATTAGTCTTATTATATATAATTTATGCTTTATTGTCGATTGGTCGCCCAAACTTAAGATAAGCGCTTAATCAAATTCGCCTTTTTCGTGCCAACTTCCGCCTGCAATTCCGCATAATCCGCCTCAATAATTTTTTTCACACTGCCAAACCTCCTCAGCAATTTCGCACGCGTCTTTGGACCAATTCCCGGAATTTCCTCAAGTTGGTTTTTCGTCTGATTTTGACGCTTCAGCGCTGTATGATAACTCACAGCAAATCGATGCGATTCGTCACGAATCCGCTGAAAAAGTTTGACAATGTCTGTCGTCGCAATAGAACTTTTTGTAAAACTGTCCCGGCTGGAATCGACATCGGTAGCAGAACCTCGTAAATTCTTTGAGTGCGAGCCTGCGTTGCGCTGAGTAGGATGTAAATTTACCACATACGCATCATTATCTTCGTGAATAGCGATGTCCTGATGAATAGATTTTTGCAACTCTTCAATGCGCGTTACGTCAATTTGTGAGCCAGTTTTATGAATAATAATTTCTTCCTCGCGCTTAGCGATGCTAATAATTGGCAATTTTATTCCGCGCTCATCCCTTGCTTTAATCGCCGCCGAAAGTTGACCTTTTCCGCCGTCAATCAATAACAGATCTGGACAGC
Source organism: Candidatus Nanosynbacter sp. TM7-008 (assembly GCF_022828245.2). Classification (NCBI taxonomy): domain Bacteria; kingdom Bacillati; phylum Minisyncoccota; class Nanosynbacteria; order Nanosynbacterales; family Nanosynbacteraceae; genus Nanosynbacter; species Candidatus Nanosynbacter sp. TM7-008. The sequence continues at coordinate 527,966 of NZ_CP157587.1, forward strand.
CCCAGCTTTTGATATTTCGCTCGCCAAGTCGCCTAAAAATCACCTCATACATATTTCCAGTATCGTCGTTTTTTTCGCTCACCTTAAATTTGCGGTATTCCGCACGATCGCTCGCACCATTCGTAAAGACCACCATACTCGCCACAACTTGACGTCCGCTCATATGCGAAATATCATAGCCCTCAATTCGCACTGGAATATTTTTTAAGCCAAGTAGTTTTGCTAAATCAGCCAGCGCCTTGTCTTTTGAAATATCCAAAAATTCCTTATCGCCAAACATAACGCGTCGCTGAAGCTCTTGCATGGCACGCAACTTATTTCTCAAACTTGCCGCCCGCTCAAAATCGTGAAGTCCTGCAGCCGTTTTCATGTCACGCTCCAACTCCACAACAATAGCCCTGCGATTTCCCTTAATATAACTTATCAATTTACGCAAACTAGTTTTATACGCGTCCGAACCATCACTTATTTTTGGACTTAAGCCCAAATCCTCATCCAACTTTGATTGTCCGGGGCGTCTTTGGTGAGTGAGATACGGAAAAATTCGCCTCAAATAACGCAACGCTTTTTTCAGCGCAAAACTATTGTAAAATGGACCAAAATAATCTGCACCGTCATCGGCAGGATTCCGCGTAAAACTAACCGTCGGCCAATCGCTTTTCATATCAATCCGAACATACATCTGAGACTTGTCGTCGCGCAACAGAACGTTATATCGCGGCATATACCGCTTGATCATCTCGCTTTCCAAAAACAGCGCATCAACCTCACTCTCAGTTTCAATCCAATCAGTATCAAAAATCTCCGCCACCAGCGCCATAGTTTTATTATCTCGCCCGCGCGAATCTTGAAAATACTGACGTACGCGATTTTTAAGAACCGCCGCCTTGCCAACATAAATTACCTTGCCGCTCGCCGACTTGTGAAAATAAACGCCGGGCGTTCGCGGCAAAGTTTTTAGCTTGGCTTGCAATGCTTGATTCATTAAATATATTACAATCTAAATACGCCAATTATGCAAGCGTTCTTCTAACGATTGACATAATCTTCCAACCACTTTTTGAGAACTATCGCCTGATTATGTTCCGTATCCTTAGCGCCATATAACAACGTAACTGCAGATTGTTTACTCCAATTATTCTTCGCCTCGGCTGCCGCGGGATTATTATCCAGTTCCTTCATATAACGGCGAGAAAATTCCGGGAATTTTTCTGGATCATGATTAAACCATTTGCGTAATTCATCGGTCGGAGCAATTTCTTTATTCCACTCGTCCAATGCAGCTCGCTCTTTGCTAATTCCTCGCGGCCACAATCGATCAACCAGCACACGATAACTATCGTCCGGCGCGGTCGACTTATAAATCCGTTCAATTCTATACTTTGTCATAATTTCATATAACTACAAAGCGCTGATCAGGTCAATAAAAAGCGAAAGCAGACCATTCTTCAATATTTAATCAACACTACGTAAATATTCCTCCAAAAAATCACTCCAGTCAGACGCATTCTTCTCGCGGAAGTAGGCGCGAAGAAAATCAACCATAATTTGATGACGATTTCCTGCTTCTGCTCGCCCCGGCTCAGTCAACATCAAACCTTTCAATTTCAGCAGCTTCTCAAAGAAGTGATTGATAAATCCGTCAGTGTCATGCGTATTGCCATCAGTGTTATATTCGTGCGCCGCCAGATTGACATTCGGCCAGGCTTTAGGATCAAAAATCCGCCCGCCGTGATGACAAGCATAAACCAACGCCCGCTCAATGCCGACCGCGCCAATAGCATCACACATATCAGCGTCAGACGCCAATTTCCCCGCCAACCACTACGACTGCTTGCCGTTCAGCCGTTTGTTATAACCAATCGCCGCAATATTCTCTAACACAGCCTGACTTAAATCATCATTCGCCTCTGCCTGCGCCATAATATCTACTGCGTTCGTCAATTTTTCCGCCTGCGTTTTACCGACTAACTTATAATCATCGACATCATGTAGCCAAGCCGTCAATAGCACTTCTTGCAGGTTCACCGATTCGCTACATTCATTAGCGAAACACTCTGCCAGCAACGCCACTCACTCAACATGATCATCAGCATGCCCCGAGGTGTCGCCGCCCAGCAACTGACGAACTTTAGCCTTTACTATTTCAAGCTGGGAAATTTGTTGATCGTTCATACTCATATTATACATAAAAGCAGAGTCGCCTACTGACGCTTATTAGCATACAAAGCGTAATATTCTTCGGGAAGATAGTCCATATTAAATTAATGTATTACAACAACGATTCCCTAACTATAGACTGCAAAACCGGCACAACATCTATTTCAAACCACGGATTACGCTTACGCCAACCAATGTTAAGTGGCGATGGATGAACCAACGGAAAATAATCTGGTAAATATGCGTCAAAATTAGATACTGTTGCCGTTAAGTTACGTTCAACGCGATGGTTCAAATAGTATTTCTGAGCATAAGACCCAACCAATATAATCAATCGCACATTCGGCATTTGCGCCAACAAACGCGGATGCCATTTTCTAGCAAAGTCCAGGCGTGGCGGCAAATCACCATGCGTACCCTTGCCTGGATAATAAAAATCCATCGGCATCAGCGCAAAAAGATTGGGGTCATAAAATTGCTCGTCTGTTACGTCCAACCACTGACGGAGTAAACGTCCACTTGCATCGTTCCAAGGCTTCAATGTTTGTTGAGCAATCCGCCCCGGAGCTTGTCCAACTAACACAATTTTTGAATTTGGTGAAGCGGAATATACAGGCAACCATCCTTTTTCTGTAAAATCAGCGTTAGCTGGATCGGATACTATCTGATCATACAAAAGTGGATTGCCGGTTTTACAAATAGTCATTCTATTTCGCAGCTTTTTCCAAAGCGTCAATCAACGTCTGCTTTGGCTTCATGCCGATCATTTCAGCAACTTCCTCGCCGCCAACAAAAATCTTCATGTTTGGAATTCCCTGCACGCGATATTCCATAGCCAATTGCGCATTTTCCTGACTCGCTTCAGTGTCAACCTTAACAATATCAAACTCTGTTTCTTCAGCAATTTGATGCAAGAGCGGAGCCATTGCTCGACATGGCGGACACCACGGCGCCCAAAAATCAACTAGTACAGGACCGTCGCTTTTTAGCACCTTATCTTCGAATTCTTGCTTTGTTGTAGTTTCATATAAAGCCATTATTTCCTCCTTTTCTGGCATTTTTTACAAACTCCCGTCACAACCAACGGGCCGTCAATATAACAATCGCTAATTTCATGCGCAATTTGCTTTCTCATCTCATCGGCAATTTTAATATCCATCAAACCATCGCAGTCACTACACACAAAATGATCGTGATCGTCCTTACGAATATCATATCGCAAGCAACCTTTTTTGGTCGGCGGCGCCAAACCAATTATCCCGTCGCCGCACAGGCGCTGAGTTATTCGATGCACCGTCGTGTCGCTGACTTCAGGATGAATGTTCCGCAATTCCTGAGCAATTTCCGCATTCGTCGCGTGATGCTTGCTCTTTAAAATCGCCATCACATCATTTGTGTGTTTTGTTGATCGCCTAACAATTTGCGTCATGTTACTATTGTAAAGTATTTACAATAAATAAACAAGGGCTTTACTCCATAAATTGACTTATATCTATATATTACATATAATAGTCAAAGTCTATGAACTCCCGACGGCGAGTTCCTCTAATATACACTTTGAATAATTAAGAACGCTCAGTTTTCTGTGCAGTTTATAAATATTAATTTATCATCGAAAGGAATTGATTTGAAGAACAAACCGAACAGCAAAGAAATATTTCGTCTATTTTGGAAAACGTCAGTACCATACAAACACCGCCGAAACTTGGCAATATTTTTTGCAATGCTGACTCTTGTGGTTACTATTTTTGTCGGTCCACTTATAATTGCTCAACTTCTTAGTATTATCCAACATAATCAGCTGCACGACTCAAAAAACCTATGGACGCTAATCGCTTTATACGGCGCCAGTGAATTATGGTCAAGCGTCATCGGCTGGCGATTAGTTTTATATCTCGCCTGGACATTCGAAACCGCCATGCAACGAGATTTGTACGCTCAATGTTTCAGCAAATTAACCAACCAAACATTATTCTTTCATTCAAATAAATTCGGCGGGTCGCTCGTTAGTCAAACAAATAAATTAGTCGGCGCGGTAGAAAGTTTTTGGGACACGATAATTTGGTCAGTTTTGCCACTAGTTGTTTCGCTAGTCGGTTCAATAATTGTCCTATCAACTCTCCTCTGGCAATACGCGTTATTCTTGCTCATCTTCTCAATCGTTTTCAGCCTCGTCGTTTATTACGGATCCAAGCCAATGGCGAAATTGACAAAAAAAGAAGCCAAAGCCAGCAATAAATTAAACGGCCAATTAGCCGACGTAATTTCAAACGTCCTAGCAGTCAAGTCATCCGGCGCCGAAGCTACGGAACAGAAATTTTTCGCAAAAACCGTCAGTTCTTGGCGAAATTCAAGTCTCGACGTAATGCGCGGATTCTTAAAAGTCAGCACTATATATTCGTCAATCAACATGGTTATTAAAATTGGAGCAATCGCCTTCGCAGTGTACGCAGCCCAGAATAATTTGGTATCAGTGGCGTCTGTTTATCTCATCATCACTTACACTGGTAGCGTCGCGCATGAATTATGGAACATGAATGGAATTATGCGCAATTACAACCGAATTATCGGTAACGCAAATGACATGGTAGAAATCTTACAAACGCCAACGACATTGATTGATAAAAGCGATTCAAAGCTAAAAGTTACAAACGGCGAAATCTCTATGGATAAAATAACTTTCACGCACGACGAGGGTCAAGGCGACACTCTATTCCACGACTTTTCTCTGGATATTAAACCGGGCGAAAAAATAGGTTTGGTTGGAGCGAGCGGTTCTGGAAAAACTACGCTCACCAAATTGCTATTACGCTTCGCTGATATTGACTCAGGAAAAATTACCATCGACGGACAAGATATTTCCGAAGTCACCCAAGCAAGTTTGCGCGCCAAAATCGCTTACGTGCCGCAAGAGCCATTACTATTCCACCGCTCCGTACGCGAAAACATCGCTTACGGTCGACCTGATGCAACTGACGCAGAAATTGAAGAAGCCGCCAAAAAAGCTGGCGCTTACGATTTTATCGTCGGACTTAAAGACGGTTTTGACACAATGGTTGGCGAGCGCGGAACTAAATTATCTGGCGGACAGCGACAACGAGTTGCAATTGCTAGGGCAATCCTAAAAGATGCGCCAATTCTAGTCCTCGACGAGGCGACTTCAGCACTAGATTCTGAGTCGGAAGCGTTGATCCAAAAATCTCTGGAAACGTTGATGGAGAATCGAACCTCAATTGTCATTGCCCATCGCTTATCTACAATTGCCAAGTTGGACCGTATAATTGTTTTGAAGGATGGAAAAATTGTCGAGGACGGATCGCATGATGAGCTCATCAATAAAAAACGCGGCGTTTACGCAAAATTATGGGCGCGGCAATCTGGCGGATTTATTGAAGAATAGCTGATTCTACACATGCCAATCATGCTATAATTGAGGCATGGAATCTTTTATTCACTTGATAACTAGCTTCGGCGTATTGGCAATTTTATTAGTAATTTTCGCAGAATCCGGTCTACTAATCGGCTTCGTCTTACCCGGCGACAGCCTGCTTTTCACCGCTGGATATATGGTTCAGCAAAACATTCTACACATTGACATCCACATTTTTGCACTTTTGGTTTTTGCAGCAGCAGTGCTGGGCGACAATGTTGGTTATAGTTTTGGTCACAAAGTTGGACGCAAGCTGTTTGAAAAAGAAAATTCCCGATTCTTCAAGAAAAAATATTTGGAGCAAACAGAAAAGTTTTACGACAAGCACGGCTCAGCGACAATCGTCCTGGCTCGATTCGTACCAATTGTAAGAACCTTCGCCCCAATCGTTGCCGGCGCTAGTAAAATGCACTATAAAACGTTCTTAACTTTCAATCTTATCGGTGGATTTCTTTGGTCGTCAGCATTCGTTTATTTAGGCTTCTACGCTGGCGAGTTTTTGACCAAAGCAGGCGTAAATATTGAAGTTGCAGCAATCCTCATCATCTTCCTGTCTGTCTCACCAATGATTATTCATGCTTTGAAACAACCAAATACTCGCGCTTTATTAAGAAAACAATTGTCGGTTCTTCTCTCAAAAACCAAGCGTAAAAAGTAGTGTTAAAGCATCTTTTTCAGATATTTGCCAGTGAACGAATTTGGCACTTTGGCGATATCTTCAGGCGTACCACAAGCCACAACGGTACCACCACCAATTCCGCCTTCTGGACCCATATCAATTATCCAGTCAGCCGACTTTATGACATCCAAATTATGCTCAATGATAATCATACTATTGCCACCTTCAACCAATTGCTGTAAAATCCCCAACAATCGTTTTACGTCAGCAGAATGAAGCCCAGTGGTCGGCTCATCCAGAATGTACATAGTTTTTCCAGTGGAACGCTTGGAAAGCTCCGTTGCCAATTTAATTCGCTGTGCCTCACCGCCTGAAAAGGTAGTTGCTGGCTGACCAAGTTTAATATAGCCAAGCCCAACCTCAACCAACGTCTGAAGTTTACGCGCAATATTCGGCACGCTGTCAAAAAATTCCGCCGCTTGATCGATTGTCATATCCAGAACATCAGCAATCGTCTTGTCCTTATACTTAATTTCCAGCGCCTCGCGATTATAACGCTTGCCATGACACTCGTCACATTGAACGTAAACGTCCGGCAAAAAGTGCATTTCAATCTTTATCACACCATCGCCCTGACAATTTTCACAGCGACCACCTTTAACGTTAAAACTAAATCGTCCAGATTTATAGCCTCGAACGTTAGCCTCGGGAGTGCTGGCAAAAAGTTCGCGAATCGGCGTAAAAATCCCAGTATATGTTGCTGGATTAGAGCGCGGAGTTCGACCAATCGGCGACTGATCTATGACAATCGTCTTATCAAGCAAATTCACACCTTCTATAACGTCGTGCAACCCTGGCGCTGTCGTTGCGCGATTAAGTTCTGCTGCTAGTTCCCGCGCCACAATATCATTCACAAGCGTCGACTTTCCGCTACCAGAAACACCAGACACTACAGTCATCAAACCCAAAGGAAACTCCACATCAATGTTCTTAAGATTATTTTCGCGAGCACCACGAACAATCAACTTTTTATCTTTCACAACTTTGCGACGCTTTTTCGGAACGGCAATTTTTTCCGCCCCAGATAAATAGCGACCCGTTATACTATTCTCATTTTTCGCAACAATTTCAGGCGTCCCCATTGCCACTACTTGACCGCCATTCACACCAGCTCCTGGTCCCATATCAACCAGAAAATCACTCTGACGAATCGTGTCCTCGTCATGCTCAACTACCAGCACAGAATTTCCCAAATCACGAAGGCGCTTCAGCATATCAATCAACTTGTCGTTGTCGCGTTGATGAAGTCCAATTGACGGCTCATCCAGGACATAAAGCACGCCCTGAAGTCCAGCGCCAATTTGCGTCGCCAAGCGAATTCGCTGCGCCTCGCCACCGCTCAATGTGTTAGCCGCTCGACTTAGCTCCAAATAGTTCAGCCCAACATTACTCATAAACGCCAAACGAGATTTAATCTCCTTCACAATCAAGCGAGCAATCGTCATTTCTTGCTCAGTCAATTGAAGCTTATTGTCAAACAAATCCAATGCGTCATCAACACTCAAATCGCACACGTCAACAATATTCAACCCATGAACCGTCACCGCCAAAACCACAGGTTTCAGGCGCGCACCTTTACAAGCATAACAATCCCTCTCGCGCATAAATCGCTCAATATCTCGTCGCATAAAATCGCTATCAGTTTCTTTCCAGCGTCGCTCTAGATTAGGGATAACACCCTCATAAGTCGTATCGTAATGTCGACCGCCGCCCAAATCAACGCGATATTTTTGGTCGCCAGTTCCGTATAATATTTTATGCTTAACATCATCAGAAAGTTTGCCTACGGGAATTTTCAAACTGAATCCGTGAGCTTCAGCAACAGACGCCAATCGCTTCATATTCCAAGCGTCAGAATTCATTCTATTGTACGGTCGAATTGCGCCTTCGGAAATTGTCAAATTGTTATTAAAGACCAATTCTGGATCAACCTCCAGCCTCGACCCCAAACCCGTACACACAGGACAAGCTCCCTGCGGCGCGTTAAAACTAAACAGTCGCGGCTCCAGCTCTGGAATATCGACATCGGGATGATCAACACAAGCGTATCTCTGCGAAAACGTCTTCACTTCGTCGCTATCCGCGTCCAAAACCTCGATAACTCCCTGGCCTAAGTCCAGTGCTTGCTCAACGCTCTGACTTAGTCGAGATCGCATTTCCGCCGTCAACACCAACCTATCAACAACCAGCTCGATGTTATGCTTGTAACTTTTTTGCAGCTCCGGAAATTCATCCAGTGCATACACCACGCCGTCCACGCGAACCCTGGCATAACCAAGTCGCTGATATTGCTCCGGAATGTGCGCAAACTCACCTTTTTTATTCTTAACAATTGGCGCCAATAACAAAATTCGCTTATCAACAAATTGCCGCAGAATCTCATCAATAATCACTTCGGTCGTGCGACGCGTCACTTCATTGCCACAAATCGGACAATGCGGCACGCCAATTCGCGCAAACAAAAGCCTCAGATAATCATAAATTTCCGTCACCGTAGCCACAGTAGAACGCGGATTGCGGCTGGTCGACTTCTGGTCAATTGAAATCGCTGGACTAAGCCCTTCAATCGAATCGACATCAGGCTTATCCATCGTCCCCAAAAACTGACGCGCATAAGAATTCAAGCTCTCCATATAGCGACGCTGACCTTCGGCGTAAATCGTGTCAAATGCCAGGCTGGATTTCCCAGATCCACTAAGCCCAGTAATCACCACCAGCTGATCTCGCGGAATCTCAATATCTACATTTTTCAAATTGTGCTCACGAGCACCTTTAACACGAATTACCTCTGCCATAACCGCTATATTATACAGGTTTTTGACAATTTTTTCCAGTCCAACCGTCGGCATAAATCAGAGTTAAAACACATTACGCTTATGATTGCAAGTCAATATCTTATTTGTTACAGTTAAATCTATGAGAAAGCTGGGCATTTACTTAGTTATAACACTCGGAGCGATACTACTCGCACCTTTTGTAATTGACCAACTTTTTTTCTTCTTTTTCCTAGGAAAAATCCCCTTCACAAACATCAGTCTGCCCGCAATTTTAATGGTTATTTTCTGGGCAATTATCGTACCGTTGGCAATTATCCTCAGAAAATCACTTTCTGCCCTGTTCTGGGAGCTCATTGGCATTGCCGGCGAAATCGCACAACGACGAATCAACAGAAAAATCCGTTACTTTACACCAAATCAAAAAAGCGAACTTATTTTATTATCAATTTATCTACTTTCCAGTATGAAAAAGAGCGAGTCTCATGATGAGATTGAATCTCAAAAGCTCGCTCCGTCTATGAGTTAATTTTACGGTCGTTTTCTTAGCGCTAATCCGCCAGCTACAATGGCGATAACAGCTAACCCACTAACTAGCCAAATAGAGTTTCCTGTTTCCGCAAGAATTCTTGAGGGTTTTTCTGGTTTTTTACTGGAAGTGGATGATGGTGTTGCGGCGGTTGAAGCGCCCGAGGACGCAGAGCTTGTAGATGAAGCGACAGTTCCGCCTGTACCCGAGCCTGCATCGCCAGGAGTTACAGGTGGAGGTGTTGATAGAATTGCTAGGCGATATACGGGCTTAAAATCCGGATATGTAACTTGCGATATTGCGAATATCTTAGACCCATCAGCAGACATAGAGACAGATGAGGAAGAAATGTTCTCATCCCCCCATTTTTGCCAAGTTTTACCTCCATTTGAAGATACAAAAACCGGCAAAAGCGGATCATCTATAGAGTCATCCCTAAACGTAATAAACAGTTTTTTACCATCATTACTAATACCGCCAAGTTCGGCAGTGCGTATAGTGTCTATAGGATACTCGGGCAACTGAACCCAGTTGGCGCCGCCGTCTATAGACGTGCGAAAACCGTCAAACACGCTTTTACCGTCAGAACTGAAGCTAACACGACCAGCAGAGCCCCCAATCGTAGACCAAGTCATGCCATAGTCGGTAGATTGTCGTAACGTACCGTCATTACTCCGGCGAGCCATCTTTCCGCCATTAAAGACATAGTCGGGATATTCATCTCCCTTTGGAATCCAAGTATTGCCGTCATCAGTAGATACTGCCATAGGATCATTATAGAGACTATGTTCCCAGTATGTGACCAGCGTGGAGCCGTCTGGGCTCATCAATACACGCGCAGTATGAGGAACAAACGAATTACGCTTAACCCAAGTTCGACCACCATCAGTAGAAACATAGATGGCATTTTCACCATACTTCCCCTTTACGACCAACTTAGAACCATCGGAGCTAACTAGTAGTCCATTCGCGCCCTCTGGTGCAGCGAAAGTGCTCCAGCTTGCACCATCATTCGCAGAAACAAGAAGATTAACACTGCCGCTAGCTAAATCTCTACGCAAGACAAAAAGTTTTGATCCGTCCAGACTAACCCGTGACTCCGAAATATCACCATGCCCAGGTATAGTTATGTCCTTCCAAGTATACAGCGGTGCATCTTCCGCCCTGACTAACGGCGCTAATATTGCAGACAAAGAAAGTGTAAACACGGAAATAAACGCCATCACACTTACATATAATTTACGACCCCTACTCTTAAATGACATCAGAGCCACCCTCCTTAAATTGCCTAATTAATATTCCACTTTTTATCTAATTGCTTCAATTTTAGCATAACCGCATTTCAGGCGTCAACAGAAGGCAAGACCGATTCCAGCCATAACTGCAATTCTTGCAAAATAAACTGCTGTTCGTCAGTCGCACTAGGCGCCAATCGCTGCAGAGATTTCATAAATTGCGGCATTTGCGCCTGTAAACGCCCAGTTCGCCATTCTTCCCATTGTCGCAATTCATCTTCACTAAGCAAATTAGGAAAACTTCGCGCTTTATAATGCAGCAATAGTGGTGACAATCGCTCATCCTGAAAATCTGGATGAAAATCAGCCAACTCGCGCTCGCCAGCATTACGCACGGCTTCAACACGAACTCGATCGCTATTATCTAAAAACCCATCATATAATTGCGCTTCTGGATCGGTCATTTTCTTAAACTCTGGCTTATTCTCAAATATACTACGCAACCTTTCAGCAAAGTCTGGATGAGAAAGTAAAATATCTTGGTGCTTCTGCACAGTTTCCGCATCCAGAGAAATTTTCTTCCAGCCATCGCCCTGAGTCAACACGCCAAGTGGCGAAACTGCCGGGCAACGATTATATTGCAATTCCTTAACTGGCAATTTAACGAAATCCTCAGCTTGCCTTTCTTCCCACGTTGCAAATATCTTCGCCGACAATTCCTCAACGCCCAGATCAACAAACGGCGTCGGATCATATCGCAAATCATAAACAATCACGCCACCATTTCGGCTCGTAGTTAGCGGAAAAGCCACGGTTGTTTTAGCGAATTCTTTATCATAACGACCACTCGCGTAAACAAAAGGTTTTTTATCATCGACATTCACCAGTTTCTGCACCAATTTCTTATCGCGCATTTTCAGCAAATAGTCGTACATTTGCGGCTGATTCTGCTTAATCAATTTAGCCACAGCAATCAACGCGGTCACGTCCGCCAGCGCGTCATGTGCATTTTCATGCTCTATTCCGTTAGCTTTCGTGATGAGTTCCAAACGGTTACTCGGCTCACCTTTGTCATCAATTGGCCATTCAATTCCCTCGGGTCGAAGCGCCCTGGTCAAGCGCACCACATCCAATAAATCCCACCTGGATCGACCGTCTTTCCAAGTCCACTCGTATGGATCGTAAAAATTCCGCCAAAACAAATGACGAATAAACTCGTCGTCAAAACGAATATTATTAAAACCAACAGCAATCGTATCAGGCGTAAATATTTCCTCGCTTAATATACGCGCAAATTGAGCCTCGGTATAACCTTCTTCGACAGTTTTTTGCGGCGTTATGCCCGTCACCATCAACGCATCAGGACTCGGCAGCGTATCGTCATTTAGCGTCACGAGAATATTGTACGGTTCACCAATCGGTTGCAAATCCATATCGGTTCGCTGACCGGCAAATTGCATAATTCGATCTTGTCGAGGATTAAGACCGCTAGTTTCAAGGTCGTAGAAGAAAAATGTTTGCGCCATATTCATATTATATCATCAAGCTCACGCTAATTTACGCAATTAAAAATCTATTGCTCGACCAATGTAAACGGCATAGATTCGCCAATCTGAATCAGACTTTCACCAGTCGCTCCTTGGCGCAACAATTCGTGAGTAATTCCCATTTTTCGCATAATATCTCGCAAGCGATTAACAGATTCAAACTGATCAAAGTTAGTCCGACGAGCAAATTTTTCAATCTTAGCGCCCGTAACAATAAACTCAATCTTCTCATCTTCATCGTCAGTCTCATTAGGCTCAGTATCAGAAACTCGCCTTACAGACCAAGCATCAGAAATAACCTGATAGTCCAACGAAATTGTCGGCAAATCTTCCTCTTTTTCATCGACAATCTCAGCTTCACGCTCTCGATATTTAGCAACCTCATCACGCAACATTCGTAGAAGCTCAGTTACTCCGTCGTGCGTTTGAGAAGAAATCGCCACGACCGGCGCGCCATTAGCTACTTTTTGAAGGACAGTCGACTGCATAGCAATAATCTCATCACCCAAACCTTCGCATTTGGTCAGTGCTATTACTTCTGGACGCTCCGCCAATGATTCAGAATATTTTTCCAGCTCGCGACGAATTGCCTGATATTTCTCTGCCGGGTCATCGCTATATACGTCAATCATATGAAGCAGCACGGCCGTTCGCTCGACATGACGCAAAAATTGATCACCCAAACCTTTACCTTCTGATGCGCCTTCAATCAACCCCGGAATATCAGCGATCAAAACCGATCCATCGTCAACATCGGCAACCCCCAAATTCGGCGTCAAAGTCGTAAACTCATAATTGGCAATCTCTGGGCGCGCATTAGAAACCACACTCAGGAACGTCGACTTACCAGCGTTCGGAAAGCCAACCAAACCAACATCAGCCAATAATTTCAATTCCAACTCTGCCTCGAATTCCTCGCCAGCCTCACCAAGTTCAGCAATTTTAGGCGTTTGACGCGTACTAGACGTAAAGTGTGCATTTCCAAATCCACCATCTCCACCGCGAGCCACCACCGCTTGTTGTTGGTCTTCAGTCAAATCTGCGATCACCATACCGTCGCGCTTCACTAGGGTGCCCATTGGCACTTTAACAATTAGCGGCGCACCGCTTTTTCCTCGTTTATTACGTTTTCCGCCATCGCCGCCTTTTTCAGCCTTAAGTTCCGGTTTATATCTAAAATTCAAAAGCGTATTAAGATCCTTCGTCGCCAAAAAAACAATATCACCACCACGACCGCCATCACCGCCATCAGGACCACCCTTATCGACGTATTTCTCATGACGAAAACTTACTACGCCATTACCGCCTCTACCGGCGCGCACTAAAACTTTTGCAATATCTACAAACATATCTTTAGTATACCAAAAAGCACCCCCGATAGATAGCGGAGGTGCTAATATTAACTAGTTCTAGTGGATATATAGATAACCGCCTGCACCGTTGAGTGTACGGTGAGTAATGATTCCATAACCTGCGTAGTTCATGTCACTAACGTAAACCACACCGTTTTCAACTCGCTCAACAATACCGACGTGACCATAATATCCGGCAGTAGTCTGGAATATCGCACCAGGTGCTGGCGTATTATTAACTACGAATCCAGCGGCACGAGCACTTGTAGCCCAAGTATTAGCATTGCCCCAGAAACTACCAATCGGACGACCAAGCTGCAAACGACGCTCGTATGCATACCATGTACAGTTACCTGCTGCATAGCGGTTACCGACAGAAGCGGTCAACCAGCTTCGACTCGCGCTCGTAGTAGTAGATGATGCCGAAGAGTATCGATTTCCGTACGACCTGCTTCGCGGAGCAACATAACCAGGTCGCTCATTTTCTGGAAGTTCACCTCCAGGCAACACAATTCTAGAGCCAGTAGACAGCTTGGCGCCGTCATCGATGTCATTGTATAGAACAACACGCTCAGCGCTCGTCTTATACTTTTCTGCCAGAGATTGGGCAGTATCGCCGTCTTTAACGGTATAAACAACACCGTCAACGAGAGGCACAACTAGAGTCTTATTCGGCTCTACAGCGTCCGAAGTTGTATTATTAGCCCAACGAAGTGTCTGAGACGAAATCTTAAATTTCTTAGCAATAGACTCCATCGTATCACCCTCTTTAGTTACGTAAGATGAAATACCACGCGCCGCCGAAGTGTCTGGCTTAATAATGTCAGGTTTTGTTATGACTTCTGCATCATTCTGAGAAAGATTCTTCTTAATTGTTAGTGAAGTTTCAGACTCGCGTAAATCACCGGCCGAAGGCAATTCCGCCGTTTCCGCCAAGTTAGTTACAGCATTAGCTGCTGCTAATTCATCTACTGAAGCTGTTTTAGACTTAGCAGACTTAGATGCCGACGAAACACCAGTAGTTTCAGATGATGCCAAAGTTTTTGATCTTTCAGCGGATACATTACTACCGCTATTACCGTAGATCAAAAATGATATAGTCAATAAAAATATTCCACCGTAGATTGCAAATGATTGCAGTTTACGTTTTTTACTCCGAAGAGATGTAAAATGGTTACGAATAATCGTTCTCCTTGCGCCAATGTTACCACTAGCACCTCTACCAAATTGTCTTTCTTCTCGCAACAGAACAGGATATGTTGTCGACCTAATTGATTATTATTATTCTACATTAGTTTTGCTATATCCGTAGCGACAATTTTGGCAGGTCATTTATCGTAATTCACCCCTGTTGATAAATTAGACAAATGATCTAACATCTATTTTACACAACATTGACAATAAAGTCAATAAATTTTATAAAATGCGTTTTTGTCAAGAAATCTGGCACTTCTTTTGACAATGAGCCTTGACGTTAGTCTCGTGCTCTTCGTTGGTTTTCGCGAAATACGTAATATCATCGTCGCCACTCAGGAAATATAGATAATCAGAGTTTATTGGGTCGGCAGCGGCGTTTAACGCGCTCAAACTAGGCGAAGCGATTGGTCCAGGAGTTAAGCCTTTTTGAACGCGTGTATTATACGGCGATTTAAGGTTTGGCGAACGCTCTACCCCTGTTTTGTCAGCAATATATTGATACGTTACATCAGAACCCAACGGCATATTGGCTTTCAGGCGATTGTAAAATACACTAGCAATCTTACGCTGATCTTCGCAAGTTTCCACGCCAGACCCACAGCCAATCGATTCGCGCTGAATAATCGACGCTACTGTTATCCCTTGATATAAGGTCAGCCCACGAGCTTTAAATTTCTCCTCCAGATTATACTTCTTAACAATTTTCTCCAGATGATCAATTGACCGCTGTAAAACCTGTTCTGCGGTTTCATCCGGGGAAATATAGAATGTTTCACCGTAAATATACCCCTCAAGCCCAGCATTTTCCGGTCTACCCGCAAAAACTAGACTGTCATACTTAGCAGCAAATGCCTTTTTTATCTGATCGTCCGAGAATCCCGCCTTAAGCAGCACAGATTCAACCTCTCTGCCATCAGAATTCTTTATTTTTTTATTCAAAGTCGATCCAGGATAAAATGTTATAGCAATCTCATCAGTTTTACCACTGGTCAAATGATTAATTATTTCATCGACAGATTGTGAAGCTTTTACAGAATAAACACCAGCCTTGAATTTGCTTGCCGAATTATGAAGCCTTATGTAAATAGAAAACGCTAAAGAGTTTTTGATAATTTTATTATCCTCTAAAGTTTTGGCGATATCGCTAGACCCCATACCTTCTTTAATATTAATTCTGAAGGTTTGCTGACTATTTACGTCGACAGGAGAAAGCATCTGCTTGTACCACACTGTTGCCCCAAGGGCGCCGATTCCAGCGATAGCCACAACTATTGACAGCACCAATAGCCAAATACGTCGTTTACGAATTTTCATAATTTTCCTCCAAAAAATCCTGCAAAATTATGCTAGCAGCCTCCGCATCAATCTCGCCCTTATCTTTAATTTTATTCCCCAATCTCTGCTCAGCCTGCACACTTGTTAAAGATTCGTCTTGAAAAACAATCTCCGTATCAAGCTCAATGTCTTCAAATTGCTTAACAAATTCTTCTACAAATTCCGTCTGCTTCGTTGGTTCACCGGATTGATTTCGTGGATAGCCCACTACGATCGTATCGATATCATGCCTCAATACCAGCTCTGTTATTTCCTGGACAATATTTTCATTATTCTCCAACCAACCAAACGGCACGGCGATCTTCACTTGCGAATCTGCCATAGCCAAACCAATTCGCCGCGATCCAACATCCAGCGCTAAAAAGTTTTTACTTGACATCTTTTATCTTAAACTCGACATTAATCTTATTGATATCTTTTGGAACAGATTTAACCCAGAATGGCGAGAATTTAACATCAACATCTTCAACACCTTCGATAGATTCAATAGCAGACTGAACCTCTCCGTAACTCTTGCCTTTGGCTTGATCCTTTACGTTCGCTTCTTTAATATCTGGACCAACCTTGCCATTCGTAGTTAAGCGCACAGTCTGCGTATTATGCGCCTTAGAAAATTGCGAGAACGTAACCTTGTTTACTCCATTGTCATAAATTCTCTGTGACTTCTTACCAGAAATCTCCTCTTTAAGTTTTGCTTCCACAAAGTTCTTTAGTTCATTCTTGTCAATAGCCAACGCACTGGCGGTAATTGTCGATTTTAGAGTTACAGCTCCAGTCGCTTCGCCGTCTACCGCTATACTTGAATTAGGATCTGATCGATTTTCAACGTAGCTTTCTGTTATAACCGTTGCCGAATCGCCGAATGATGACAACAACTGCTCTTTTAATCCATCAATCTTCTTTTCACTCAGCTTGCTTTTTGCCGATTCTATATCACTAGCCGTCACAACCGTCGCAGTTTTATCCGTGCCGCCACTAGTAGCAGACCGTAGCGACGCAGAAATGTCATCAACCGAAATACTCATACTGCCAGTGGCTGCATTATACTGAGCTCCGCCCTCACTGGCGGTAATTACGCCAGAAGCAGAACCCGGGCAAATATATCCTGGACAATTACGCTGATAAGAACCGCCTGGAACAGTCACAGAAGAATTTAAAGTGTAAGATAACCCACTATTCTTTAAAATTGTACCAGCTGCAATAGTAACACTATCTGGGGAAACATTCTTAAAAACCACCACTCCGGTCGCCTTTTCTCCGACATTCTTTTTGCCTGTAGCAGAAAATTCAACACTAACTTCCTTTGCTAATTCTTTCTTTACAGATTTAATGACATTAGATTTCGCGCTTGTAGTGGCTGTTTCATTCAAGCTGACGGTATCACTGACTGTCACACTGGTCGTCTTTGCTGAAATAATAACCGTAGCGTGTGGCGCAAACCAAATTGCCCAAACCAAAAATACAACGAAAAGTAATACACTACCGCCTATCAGTAAGAACTTTTTACGAAATGTATTAAAATCAGGGACCTTCGGTTTTTTAACTATCTTTTTCAGAGAGTCCAACCCCTTAGACTCCTTCTTATTTGCGTCAGCTATAACATTATCTACGGCAGAATCTTCATCAGATTTCTTTGATCTTTTCGCGGAATCCGCCATATCTCCAACCGCCAGCTTGCCGCCATCAATCACATCATTGTCGTCATCAACTTTCAGAACTGGAATCTCCGCAATTTCTGGCTTGCTCTGAAGCGTTTTTGCAATAGGAATTTTCGCCGTTGCCGCCAATCCAGCCAAAACCGAATCATTCGTGATTAACACAATTCTCTTATCCGCCGAAGTTGCCGCCCGAGCTAGTAATCGAATATTGACCGCACTCTGTAAAACGCCAATTCTTCGAGGCGGCACTAACGCAATAATTCGCTCTTTCGACGCCTTAATCTTACTAATTATCGTCGTAATGTCGTCTTCTACATCGATATAAATAACGTCTTTATTCATTTTAAATCTTTAACAACCTATTTACTTTTTCAACTAAACTATTACCGTCTTGGCTACCGATAATTGTATCATATCCAACTCGCAACAAGCCCATTGCGGTTACAAATGTATGATCGCTAATATCTCCAGTTTCATCAATTATCCCTGTAATATCACTTGGATTGATATATTGAACTACTGGCTTCTTAGTAAAAGGCAGGTCTTCTGGCCAGCGTCGAGTTTTCAGAGCTTCAGTAATTTTCTTTAGGCTCGATCCACCACCACACAGTAAAATCCTATTCGGCAAATAATCGACATTATCAAAATCGCTCAGCGCCAGTTCAACGCCTGATAGCCAAACTTCCAAAGTCTTATCGATCGCCGCATCAACTTTTTTCTTTACACTAGGCTTCAAATTCTCATTATCAATATTCAGCTTCAACTTTTCTGCATCTTTGAAGCTTAAATCCAGGTCAGCCGCAATAGTTCTAGTGAAACTTCGTCCGCCAATACCAAACATCTTTGTACCTTCGACTCCGCCGTCATTAACAACTGCAATATCCGTCGTGCCGCCACCAATATCTGCTAGAATCGCCGTGAAATTGCTATCCGTATCCGATCCCAAAACGCTCCTACTCACCGCAAATGGCTCGGCAGCCACAGCCACCAAATCCAGCGCAAGCTCGTCCGCAACCTTCTCCAACGCGCCAATGTGAACCATCGGAGCAAACGCCGTGTAAATCTGTACCGCCACATCTCGCCCCTGAAAACTAATCGGGTTCGAAACTTTATAGCCATCAATATGAATACTCACCAGCGCCGAGTTGACCAATTTCACCTCAACATCTTCATTACCAGTTTCCAGTGCAATTTGAGCCTGAGCCTTTCCTTGAGCTCGCTCCTGAACTTTCTCAATGATAAACTCCATCTCAGCAATGTCTAGTGGCTTATTCGGCTGCGGCCTGCGATAGCGAATAGTGTTCGTCACACCTTTGACTAGTTCACCCGCAATGCCAATAACGACCCGCTTACCCTGAACACCAGCTTGATCTTCAGCCTCAGACAGAGCCTCCTCGCAATTCGCCACAACCCCAGCAATATCAGCAATCGCACCACTGTGCATATCGCCCATTTCCTGCTGCTTTCGACCAACGCCAATAATCTTCAGCTCGTCGTCTTTAACTTCAGCAATCAACGCCTTAACCACTTCCGTACCAATATCTAAGCTAACCAATAGCTCGCGACTATCTTTGTCAGGCTTCTTCAACATGTCTTTCAATGCCATATAAGAAATATTATATAACGCTTGTGATTTTAGAGCAACAGTTAATTATCTATCTTAAAACAGCCTTGATTCGACGAATTCCAGCCGAACTAGATTCTTCTTTGGTGATTTTGAATCGCTTGCCATCTTCAGCCAAAACTCCAGTACGCTCGACGTGCGGACCGCCGCAAACTTCGAAGCTGACGACATTATCATCCTTGCCAATAGAATACACCTTAACTTCGTCGCCGTAACGCTCACCAAACGCGCCAATTGCACCCATATTTAGCGCCTCGCTCGTTGGATAAACAGCAAAACCAACTGGCAAATCTTCATCAATCCAAGCGTTAACTTGATCTTCGACCGCCTGTTTTTCTTCTGGCGTCAATTTATCGTGATTAAAATCAAAGCGCAATCGATCGGCGGTAATATTACTTCCGTGTTGCTGTAAATCTGGCGCATTCAAAACCTTGCGTAACGCCGCACCCAACAGATGCGTCGCCGTGTGATATTTCAGATGAATAGAGTCATGACCTTCCAAGCCACCGCTAAATTGCCCCTTGCGAGCCGTCTTAGAGCGCTGTCGCTGCTCATTCATTTTCGCGGTAAATTCCTCGCGCCAATTGTCCGAAAGCTTAATTCCTTGTTTATATGCCTCTTCCGTGCTGAGTTCAACTGGGAAACCGAAAGTGTCGTACAAAGTAAACAATTCTTCACCGGTCAAGCCATCGTCAATGTAGCGCTGCATTTGTCGCAAACCTTTTCTCAAAGTCTGTCGAAAAGCTTTCTCTTCCTTAACAAGGACGGCAATTATATTATCGCGATTATTCTTTACCTCTGGAAAATCGGCTTCATACAAATCAGCAATCGTCGGCACAACTTCTTGTAGGAAATTCTGCTCGATTCCCAAATCAAAACTATAGCGAATTGCCCGACGGAGCAGACGACGCATCACATAGCCCTGTTCTTTATTGCTTGGCACGCACCCATCAACCGCCATAAACGTCGCAGCCCTCAAATGATCAGCAATCACTCGCATACTTTCGGTATGTGAAGCATAATCTTTGCCACTCAGATCTTGCAGTTTTTCAATAATCGGCCAAAGCAAACTAATCTTAAAGACGTCAGGATCATTATTTGCTGCAGCCGCGATTCGCTCAAGTCCAGATCCATGATCAATATTTGGCTTATCGAGTGGTTCAAATTGCCCCTCAGCAACTTTTTTGTACGCCATAAATACGTTATTACCAATCTCCATAAATCGACCACAATCACAGTTCGGATGACAATTTTCACCAAATTTTGGGTCGTGCTCAATGAAATCAAACTCATAAAACATCTCGCTATCCGGACCACACGGATCGCCAACCGGAGTAGTTTCTGGACCGCCATTGCGACTCCACCAGTTTTTACTGCCGTCATAAAAGAAAATTCTTTCACCTGGATTTACACCACGCGCCGCTCCCTGCTCTTCACTGCCGATATCCGCCATTTTTGCATCGATGCCCTTTTCTGCAAACTTTTTCTGCCACAATTTAGCCGCTTCAACATCTTTCTCAATATTATATTCCGGCGCACCAATAAAACACGTTACATACAATCTCTGCGGATCAAGACCAATTTCCTCGGTCAAAAACGTCCACATCCAGCCAATTTGCTCTTCCTTAAAATAGTCGCCCAAACTCCAGTTTCCAAGCATCTCAAAAAACGTTGTATGACGATTGTCGCCAATGTCGTCGATGTCCTGCGCTCGCAAACACGTTTGAGAATCGGCAATTCTCTTACCTTCGGGGTGTGTCTCACCAAGCAAGTACGGAATCATCGGCTGCATTCCGGCGCCTGTAAATAAAGTCGTCGGGTCATTAGTTAAAATCAACGGCGCACGCTCAACGACGGCGTGACCTTGTTTTTTATAAAATTCAAGATATTTACTACGTATTTTTTGGGCATTCATGAGTGTTATTATACCATAAAATAACCCCACCTTACAGATGGGGTTTATGGGTCAAATCGCCAATCTTAACAGATTATTCAGCTACTTCTTCAGCTGGCTCTTCTTTTGGTTGATTCTTGCGAAGCTTTTCTGGATTGCGGATGGCTTTGTGCTTGTCAGCTGAGACTTCCTTAACCCACTTTGGCAATTTAACGCCAGCTTCTTTCAATAATTTAACTACGCGTGGTGTTGGCTGTGCGCCATTGTCCAAATATTTCTGAGCCAACTCAACTTGGATATTTGATTCTTTAATGTGTGGATTGTAGCTACCTACATAAGCGACTACACGACCGCTTGATGGATGACGATGTGCTTCTTGTACCGCCAAGCGATATACTGGATAACCTTTGCGACCCAAACGTTGCAAACGAATTGCTAGCATAAAATTAATTCTTCCTTTAACTCTACGTTTTATTATTCCTTACTTTAGAACAGTTTACACTATTTTTCCTATAACGTCAATCTGTTTTCACGATTCCGCCACCCAAACATTCATCGCCGTCATATATTACCGCAGATTGACCCGCGGCTACGGCACGCTCCGAAGCAGAAAGACGCACAATATCTCCGTCAATTTTCGCATCAAATAAAGCGCCTCGATGACGCAACCGAACT
Organism: Candidatus Nanosynbacter sp. TM7-008; assembly: GCF_022828245.2. NCBI lineage: Bacteria > Bacillati > Minisyncoccota > Nanosynbacteria > Nanosynbacterales > Nanosynbacteraceae > Nanosynbacter > Candidatus Nanosynbacter sp. TM7-008. Next base: position 550,055 of record NZ_CP157587.1, read on the forward strand.
TGCACATCCTTATCTTTATGCGGCGCTTGATTAATCCAATGAATATCCGCCAGCCTAAGTTCTTTTCGCCACAAACTTTCATTATCAATTGAGCGCGACACGTAAACCTCATTTTTCTCCATATCCTTGCCCACAACATAATAAGGTAATCCGCCACCAACATTCAGCCCGTGACGCTGACCAAGCGTATAAAAAATTGCGCCGTCATGCTTACCAACGACAGATCCCGTCTGCTGATCAATGATATTTCCTGGCGCAGTTTTAACATATTCCGACAAAAACTCGCGAATTCCAACTTGCCCAACAAAACAAATTCCCATCGATTCCTTTTTACTAGCCGTCCACAAACCGCGCTCTTTCGCCATTTCGCGAACTTCCGCCTTAGTAAAATCACCCAACGGAAATATGGTTTTTGACAAAGCTTCCGAAGTCACTCGATATAAGAAGTAGGTTTGGTCTTTATTATCATCACGGGCGCGTAACAATTTGGCTGACGAAGACGATTCATGAGCAACACGCGCATAATGCCCTGTCGCGATATAATCCGCTCCAGCCGCCAACGAAACCTCCAAAAATATCTTAAACTTCACTTCTTGATTACACATAATATCTGGGTTTGGCGTGCGACCCGCTTGATATTCACGAATCATATAATCGACAACGTTTTGCTTATATTCTTTCTGGAAATCAAAAACTCGAAAATCAATACCCAAACCAACCGCCACACGCTTAGCGTCAGCAACATCTTCCGCCCACGGACAATGCATTCCAGGAAGATCTTCAGACCAGTTTTTCATATAAACACCCGTTACATCGTAACCCTGCTCAACTAAAAGTGCCGCGGCCACAGAGGAATCTACACCGCCCGACATTCCAACAAAAACTTTCTTGCTCATCTGGACAACCCCAGGGCGAATAGCCCAATTCTCATTAATTCACCCATTGCCAACCACCAGCCCCACGGCGTTAACCACCACCACGAACTCCAGTTTTTATCAGAAGCGACAGGATGACTTCGAATCTTCACGTCGTTAAATTGTGCTGAAAATTCGAGTTGCGCCCGACGCATATGGTATCCACTTGTCACCAAAATCACATCTTCAATTTTTCGCGAATCGACAATTTTCTTCACCTCGGTGGCGTTTTGTCTGGTTGTCTCGGAAGATTCGTCCATAACAATAGCTTTCTCAGGAACGCCGCTATTAATCGCTCGCTGGTACATAGCCTTAGCGTTAGATGGACCAGTTTTATCAGCCGCCGCACCCGACACAACGATCAACGGTGCCCAACCTTCTTTATACAGTTTAATAGCCTCGTCGGTTCGCGCATTCGTATCGCCACCGCTGACAACAACTATTGCATCGGCCTTACGGCAATCGCCCTCACCCACACTTTGGCATTTTCCCAAATCATTCGGCGACAAATATGCGCTAAGCCCAAAAATCACCAAAGCAGCAAAAATCATCAAGCCAACTAGTTTATGAATCATCGACGAGTCCTCTTCATTTCCGCTTGCACAGTCTCAATGATAAATTCGCCAGCTCGCTTTATATTCTCATCATTATTCAACTTACCTAAGGTAAGCCTTAGACTTCCGTCAATTTCTACTTCACTCAGACCAACACTCGCCAGTACATGAGAACGCGTCCCGGAATTAGCCGCGCAAGCACTCCCCGTAGCCACTAAAACCCCGCGAGATTCTAATAAAAACACCAATCTTTCAGCATCAATTCCAGAAAATGATATATTCAAAAAACTCACCAAACTTTTTTTCATATCTGATGATATCAACATATCAGGAAAAACTTGCTTCAAATCTTTTACCAAATTTTCTCGTAGTTTTCGCAGTCGCTTCACTTCGGCAGAACGTCGTTTTTGTGCCAATTCCAAAGCAGTCGCAAAGCCAACCACCCCAGCAACGTTTTCAGTTCCACTGCGCAACCCTAATTCTTGACCGCCACCAAAAATATTAGCTTTCAGCGTAACGCCGGGCCGCATCCACAGTAAACCAACCTGCTTTGGACCGTAAACTTTCGCCGCAGATAATGTCAATAAATCAACGCCCAGCCTTTTAATCTTCACGTCAATTAAAGCCGCCGCCTGCGAAGCATCTGTATGGAAAATCAACGGTAAAGATTCGCCATTTTCTTGGCGCCTAAGTCGCTCGGCTTTTACAATTTCCGCAATTTCTTCAATTGGCTGAATGTAGCCCAGCTCATGATTCACCAGCGCAACACTAACAAATCCAACATCTGGCGTTAACATTTTTTTAACCGTGTTCGGTTCTATTCGTCCATTTTTCATTGGCAGGATTAGCTTCACTTCCGAACGCGCTTTCGCGGAATTAATCACCGAGTCATGCTCAATTGCCGAAATTAAACTTACGCCATTTGCTGCATTGAAAGCCAAATTGACAGACTCAGTTGCTCCAGCTGTCATTATCAATTCATCAGCCATCACACCCAAACAGCGCGCCAGCCGAGCCTTCGCGTCTTGATATTCACGCTTTGTGAATATTGCCGGAGCGTACGGACTAGACGGATTGAAAAACTTTTCAGAAAAATATGGTAACATCGCCTCAATCACCAACGGATCCATTGGCGTAGCAGCAGCATGATCAAGATAGATATAGTCTTTATTCACTTTTTTATTATATCAAAGCGGCCGACCGGTTTGCGGATCTTTCTTATATAATTGCCGAGAAACTCGTTCGTAATATTCCTTAGTTGCCAAGACAAAATTCTGAAGTTCGTCGCCCTCCAAGTAACTATAGCGATAATTCGGCTGAATCTTCAAAATTCCCTTTGGTTGCACTTCATAACGTGTCGTCAATTCTTGCCGGCCACCCTTACCATCAGCAACTTCTTCGTACCAAATCCAGGTATCTTTATCTAAATTAAAAAATTCTCGTCGCGCAACATACGCCGGCTTCTCGCCAAAAATTGTTGCGCCAATTTCACTCTCCAATTGGATTAGCTCGCGCTCGGTAAATTTCTTTAATGGACGATCTTTTTTACGGAATTTCAATAAAGACACCGCGTCGCTATCATCAGCAAAAACCAAACTTCGTACTTTTTTCAAAAACTTAGTCACCTACAACTCCCCTCTGTTTTGTATTCACGTAAGCGTTGAAGTGAAATACCAATTGTCTGCACGGTTTTAAGCGGATTGTTTTTAATATAATCAAGTCTTTTTTCATAACCGCCAAGTGCTTGATTACAAAAATCAACCGCCTCGTTATTAGGGATATTCGCTACGTCAAACGCAGTCTTCCCCAATTCAGGGTTCACCTTAGAATTATCGCGTTGCTCGGCATCAGAAAGAATCGCGGCAAGTTCTTCGCGGGTGGCCTCTAATTCAAGTGTTTCTGTAACACATTTCGGCGTACTATTCATTTTCTCCACTTTCAAATGCCAAAAAGTTCTTTTGTGTTGTGAAGAGTAGCTTGGCTTAAAACATCAAAATCAATATTTCGCTGCTTCGCCCAATATTCAGCCACCAATCTCACATATTCTGGCTTGTTTATATTACCACGAAACGGCGCTGGTGTCAAGAACGGCGCATCAGTTTCTAGTAATAATCGCTCCAGCGGGATTGAAGCGAACAATTCTTTCTGCAATTGATCCTTTGTGAATGTACTAATTCCATTAAGTCCAACGTACAAATTTCGCGAAAAACCCTTTTCCAAATTATCACGCGTATCCGTAAAGCTATGTAGTACGCCGCGAAGCCCGTGAAAATTGTCAAAAATTGGCCAAAAATCATCCCAAACCGACGGTTGACCTGCGGCGCCATCGCGAACATGAAAACTTACTGGCAAATTGTAATCAATCGCCATTTGAAGTTGTGCCTCCAAGCCCTCAATTTGCGTTTCCCGCGGACTGTTATTGTAATAATAATCAAGCCCAATCTCACCAATTGCCACAATCGGAGAGTTTTCCGTCTTATTCTCTAGCAAAGTTTTTACATCTCTCCAGCCATCTTTCGTATCGTGCGGATGAACACCAATTGCCACCCAAGTAAACTCATGATTCGCGGCGAATTCCACAGCCTGGCGACTGCTTCGTTGGTCAGTACCGACACAAACCATGCCAATATTCGCCTCGACCGTTTCTTTATAAAATTGCTCGCGATTGTCCGTAAAAAATTCCGTATCGTGCAAATGACAATGCGAATCTATCAGACGTAAACCCTCAGTCGCACTTTTCTTATCTGCTTCGACCATAAACTATTTAACCTGAGATTCTGTTTTCGGAGCGCGTGGATCTGGCGTGTGAATATATTTGCGCGGGAACAAAGGCGTCAATTCTGACGGCACGACACCACTAGCAAACATATCATGAATTTTCTCGGCAGTTTGCGGCATAAATGGACGAAGCATGTCAGACACTTGCAATAATGTGCCACAAGCGTGCGCCAAGATCTCACTCAAATGCGACTCTGCTTCTGGATCTTTATCACGATTTTTAGCAACTTGCCAAGGCTGAACTCGCTCAATATATTGATTCAAAGAGCGAACAATTAGCCAAATTTCGTCCATTGCTTGATCGAACATATAACTTTCCATTGCCTGACGATACGGCCCCATGTCGTGCTCTGATTGTGGAGCGTCACCAATAACGCCCGCTTGATAATTCTGCACCATTTTAGCAACTCGCTGAACCAAATTGCCCAAATCATTACCGAGCTCACCATTATACGCAGCCTCAAACTTTTCCCAAGTAAAGTCGCCGTCATCTTGCGTTGGTACGTGGCGCAAGAAATAATATCGAAACGCCTCGGCGCCGTAATCTGGAATAATGTCAGTCGGACCAACACCATTTCCAAGGCTCTTTGACATTTTCATCCCGCCAGAATTAATAAATCCATGAACAAGTAAAACCTTCGGAAGCGGTAAATCTAGCGCCATGAGCATTGCCGGCCAAATACCAGCGTGGAAGCGGAGAATGTCCTTGCCGATAACTTGCACGTCAGCCGGCCAGAATGATTGCCACTCTTCTGGACGATCAGGATAACCGATAACCGTAATGTAATTACTCAGAGCATCTAGCCAAACGTACATGACTTGATTATCATCGCCAGGAACCGGCACGCCCCAGCTAAGATTTTTACGCGGACGAGAAACCGACACATCTTTCAAGCCATCTTTCATCAATTCCAAAAACTCTTTTTTACGGAATTCAGGCACGATTCTCATTTTATTTGACTCAATTGCCTGACGAATATTGTCTGAAAAAGCACTGGTCTTAAAATAGTAATTTTCCTCACTCAAACGCTGATACGGCGTCTGGTGATCTGGACAAACCCCATTATTATCGGCAGCTTCTTTATCCGTAACGAAAGCTTCGCACCCCTGACAATACCAGCCTTCATACGAACCTTTGTAAATATAGCCAGCCTCAACGAGTTTTTGCCAAATATATTGCACCGCAGCAACATGATGCGCGTCAGTTGTTCGAATAAAATCCGTCACTGAAATATTCAGATCAGCGATCATCTTCTTAAAATTGACGTGCGTTTGATCGACATATTCTTGAGGTGTTTGATTTTGGCTGGCAGCTTTGGCGGCAATTTTATTACCATGCTCATCTACACCAGCTTGAAAACGAACTTCACGCCCGTTCTGCCTGGAATAACGCGCCCACACGTCTGCCAACATATAATCCATAGCATGCCCAATGTGCGGCAAGCCGTTTACGTAAGGAATAGCGGTAGTGATGTAAGCGTGTTTCTTAGTCATAAAGAAATTATAACAGATTCAGCAGAGTGCCGCCACTGGCGTAAATGTCAATCATAGTATGTTATAATAAAAATTGAAACAATACTTAACAGGAGGAGATTGTGAAGAAAATTTTAAAAAGCTTAGTGGCAGCAATGATCGTAAGTACCACCATAGTCACAGCAAGCACACCTACAATAACCCATGCAGCAGGCGGAGATTGGCGCAAAGACTCAATCGGATGGTGGTATAGAAATTCGGACGGTAGCTACCCAAAGAGCAAATGGGAGAGGATTGGCGACAAGTGGTACTACTTTGATGGGCGTGGATATATCATTCACAGTAAATGGGAATATATAAACGGACATTGGTATTACTTTAATACCAGCGGTCACATGACCGAAAACACCTGGAAGATGATCGGAGACAAGTGGTACTACTTCGACACTAAAGGTCACATGTTGCACGACCAGTGGGTCGGCGACTACTACGTCGGTCAAAATGGCGATATGTTAAAGAATGCCGTCACACCAGATAACTATGTAGTTGGAGGCGATGGAAAATGGGATAAGAGGTTTTCAAGAGAATTAGCAGAGAAAGCCAAAAACCGATTCAACAGCAAAACACTAAACCTATATAGGTCCGATATTTCCAAATATAGCGAAGCCTATAGTATCACCTTTGGAAAAAGAGATGAATACAATACAGCGCTTCAGCTAATCGAGACAATTTACCCAGAATACAACGCTGTAGATAACGCGAAAAGAGCAATTAAAAAAATCGTAGACGACCAGAACAACTCTAATAATTCCATGACATTTCGATACTCGAAATATTCAATGATACGCAGCCTCACTCTCCGTAACGTTAGCGAAAATAGCCACAGTACTTACATGTTCTCAGAAGAAGAGGTTAATAAGGCTTTTGCGGCACTGAGCAGCGAAATTGACTTTTCTAAATTCTTTAAAGATCAAGCTATAAAGAACCTACAGAATATAGAACACACGTATACCATCTCATCAAAAATCAACTACGAAAAACACCTCACAGCTAAAGGATTCACAAAAGAAGAGATCGACAATGCCTTTAATACAGTAAAAATTGACTTTACATATAACGCTCAACGACAAGCAGAAAGACTACTGAAAGACTATCTGTCTGGATCTTCAAAATCGCGCATCATAAAATGGCTGCAGAATGAGGACCATTTCACTAAAGAAGAGGCAGAAACAGGAGTTAATCGACTAAATTACGACTTCAAGATAAATATACGCGATTGGATAAATAGACACTACATAGATAGCGGCGACTGGGAGTGGATTAAACTATATTCAAAGAATAGCATAATACGTCATCTGACAGATATTAATGAATTCGTAGAATCAGAAGTTCGGGAAGTGCTAGCAGAATACAATATCAATTACACCGAACGAGCACGACTACGAGCTATAGATATTCTGAACAATGGAAAATATAGTAGAAGTAACTTGATAAAAACTCTTATCAGCTATTATAAGTTCACCGAAGAAGAAGCCACCAACGCCGTTAAGGATTTAAAGCACGAGAATTTGATAGATTAATTCAGTCTTTTAGCGTAAAGAACGACTCAGTTTAAAACCGCTGAGTCGTTCTTATTTAATTCCGCCACTCTTTCAGTAGCCTCTTCCAATCTTCAATCGCCAAATCTTCAGCGCGAGCATCTGGTGAAATTCCTGCATTTTTCAGCAATTCTTCCACGGCACTTTTATCAATCCCCAGCCCACCGCTTAAGCTGGAGCGCAACTTCTTACGCTTTGCAGAAAATCCAGCCTTAACAATGCGGAAAAAATCTCTCTGATCTTCTGGAGTAATTAACGGATTATTACGAGTTCTCAAAATCACAACCTGCGAGTCAACTTTTGGCGGTGGCGTGAAGAATTGCCGCGGCACTTCAATATCTATCTCCGCCTCAGCAAAAATCTGAACGCTCACAGACAGAACACTCATATTCCCAGCCTCTGCCGCAATTCGCTCGGCAACTTCTTTTTGCACCAACAGCACCGCAATGCTCGGCTTATTTTCCGCGGTCATCAATTTTTCAACAATTTTGCTGGTGATGTAATATGGGACGTTAGCTACGACTTTGTAATTTTTTGGCAATTGGTTCAGGTCAAATTGCAATATATCTTGATTTACGACAGTTAATTTTTTCCCAGGAAATTGCCCTGGTAATTTTCGCGCCAAATCCGCGTCAAATTCCACGGCGGTCACCGAATTAGCCCGAGCCAACAAGCGACTAGTCAAAGTACCTAGCCCTGGTCCAATCTCCAGTACAACATCATCACCCGTCAATTCGGCCGCTTCAGCAATATCCGCCAAAATCTCCGGATCCTTCAGCCAGTGCTGTCCGAGCGATTTTTTTGGTCCATGAGAAGAAGCCATTTAGCGACCATCTCCATTCGTCCAGTCAGTCGCCAAGTCGAATCCGTGCGGATGTTTGGCTGCGAATCCACCGGTATCGTAAACCTTTCCCGGACCCATGCTGGTCTCAACCACCGAACATCGTGGATAATTGCCATAATTGGCCGCCACCAAAATATAACCATCTTTATCAACCTTCGCACCATCCGCCCGCACTGTATAAGTACCGCCACTGCCGCAGGATTTTATCACAATGTTCATCGGCAAATCATAATACGTTTCACGATGCGCCACGCCCTTAGAATCGGTAAATATCTGCGCGCCCTTACTTTTCGTCAATGGATTTTTAGGCTTCGTGCCAATTATTTCAATCTGCTTCTTTGACTGCTTTGTGATTTCGCTAGCAAATTCCTTACGACTAATCTCGCGCTCGTTCTCTACCTCAACCTGATAAGTCACCTTCCGCACACCCTTTTCTCCAAGTTGTTTTACACTCTTAAATCCAATCGGCTGAGAATCGTCCTTAATCTGCTCAATATCAAAATTAATATCAACTTCTTCGGTTATTGTTCGCTGTTTTGATCGTTCAATCTTCATCACCAAACCAACGCCGTTCACCAAAAGATCGTCAGAATTCGTAAAATGCGTCTTGTCCTCGCGATACAAAGTCAGCCCAGCGGCCTTCGCAATCAAAGCTGGCGTTTGTTCGGCAGTGGTTATTTTCAGGCGTTTATTTCCATCAACGATTGTTATTGGACGAGCGCGGAAAATATTGACCTGGTATTTCGCGCCCGTCAGTTCCATATCAATATTTGGCTCAACCGCGTCAATCTTTTCGTCAATCGTAATCTTAGCTGCACGCAAAGCCTGTCGGACGGTCAATGCACTTGTGATAATGGTCTTTTCCTCGCCGCGATCATAAATACGAACCAAATGCTCATCAGAAGTCTTTCCGTCAGCAAACGAAATCATTGGAGTTGCAATCGCAACCAGCATAGCCAATCCAATAATTTTTCCAAAAAATAAACCTTTTGCGCGCATAATAATTTGACAATTCACACAATGTATTAGAAAAATTATATCATATTTTGGAACTATTATCTATAGATGTCCTGAAGTCCCATTTTAACCTTACAGGTCGGCCACGGTTGCCATCCACGAGCCTTATAAGTTTGCCATGCCTTTTCGTCTTGCACAGCAGCTGGAGCGTCAGAAGCCAGTTCGTATCCGCCATAATTTCCCCAAGTTCGTTTGTCAAACTGGTATGCGCCGTAATATCCATTTCCAGTATTCGATGTATAGCTACCCTCGCAGCTTCTTAGTCTAGCAAGTGCTTCAGAAAAACTACCAGAAAATGACGTAGAGCTTTTCGTCCCCACAATTTCAATCTGCTTCTTTGGTTCTTTCGTTATAACGCTAGCGATTTCCTTACGACTCACCTCCACACCGTTCTTCATCTCGATTTCATAAGTGACATTTTTCTTACCGTTCTCGCCCGCTTGTTTTACTTCGCGATATCCCGAATCTCGATTCGCGTCTTGAACTTTTTCAACCTCAAATTTCACATCTTCTTCTGCGGTTATAGTTTGCTTGCCATTACGCCAGAGTTCAATTTTCATTCCAGGAATAATTTTTGCCGAACGATCCACAGATAGCGTATCATCTTTCTTTGGGTCTATATTCTTCTCTTTCAATAGCTCGCCAACCGTCTTAGCATGTGTGCGAATGACAGACTCTTTGCCGTAAAGCACAAAATTAACCATCGACGCTCTGTCAATTTTCATCACCATGTTTGCGCCATCAACCGCCATATTATCGGAATTGGATAAAGTAGTTTTATCCTCTTCAAAAACTTCAATTCCAGCGGCCTTCGCAATCAAAGCCGGCGTCTGCTCGGCAGTAGTTACCTTTAGACGCTTATTTCCATCGACGATTGTTATTGGACGAGCGCGGAAAATGTTAATGCTGTACTTCTCCGCCACCATCTCCGAATCAAGACTCGGCTCGACTACATCTTGGCGTTCATCAATAGAAAACTTAGCCAATTTCAAAGCCTCGCGAATCGTCCTCGCTTTTGTAACAATCGTCTTTTCTGCGCCCCTGTCGTAAATCGTCACCAACTTCTCACCAGCCTTGGCTGCTGGCTTAGTGGCGTCGGCCAATGCTTGATTGACAAAAAATAAACCGCCAACCAGCATCAATATCGCGCCAGAAACGAACGTAATTTTCTTAGAATAGTGTTTTGTCTGTAATCTTATACCCATAAGTTCACACCCACAACGCAGGTATTCTTATTATATCAAATTTTCTCCAAGCGCGCGAACTCGACGTTCAATTTCTTAATATTTCCATTGTCAAACTGAACCGTAACACTCAGCCCTTCGCTGTCAATAATTTCCCCCGAACCAAAACTCGGGCTGCGAACTCGATCACCAACTTCCAAGCCAATATCTTCCGAATAAAAATCAGGTTCTATAATCGGCTGAGCTGGCCTATCAACACCACCAGCCATCAAGCCCATCTCGTCCAAAAACCTCGATGGCATATTATAGCCGATCTGACCAAATTGCGTCCGAGAGCTAGCACAACTAACGAACAATTCTTCCCTCGCCCGAGTTACGCCAACGTAGCACAATCGGCGTTCTTCTTCGACGTCATCAGCATTGCCGCTATCAAACACTCTCGCGTGCGGCAAAATCCCCTCTTCCAGTCCCGCCAGAAAAACCACCGGAAACTCCAAACCTTTAGCCGCATGAAGCGTCATGAGCGTTACTTGTTGATCGGCAGTCGTATCCGTCGAAGACATCAAAGCCATCTCTTCCAAAAACGTCGCCACGTCAACGTAAGCCTTCGCCTCTGACAAAAGCACGCCGATATTTTCCATTCGCTCCTCAGCTTGCGGCGTTCCGTCGTTTATAAAATCTTCATAGCCAGTACTTTTCATAATTTTTTCAATCAGTTCGGCTGGAGATCCGTCAATTTCCTGCTGCAAATCGTGCAGTTTTTGACCAAACTCTAGCAACGGACGTTTTGCACGCGCCGTCAAAGTATCCGCCTCCTCAACCATCAGCAAACCACTGATTATATCTCGCCCTGACGCGTCATTCCAGTCCAAAAACTTAGAAATACTCACCGCGCCAACGCCACGTTTTGGCGTATTCACAATTCGCAAAAAACTAACTCGATCACTCGGCTGATATAACAATCGAAGATATGCCAATAAATCCTTAACGACCGCTCGATCTAAGAATCGCAGACCGCCGACAATTTTATACGGAATATAGCTCTGACGCAGGGCTCGCTCAATTGCGTAACTTTGCGCATTCGTTCGGTACAACACCGCCACGTCACCATATTGACGGCCGTTCGCAATTTGCGCCTGAATCTCATTCGCAATCGCCAAAGCCTCCTCAGACTCATTGTATAACTGCCATAATTTCGGCTCAACGCCGTCACCATTCGCCGTCCATAAGTTTTTATCAGTTCTATGAATATTATGACTAATCAGCGCATTCGCCATATTCAAAATCGCGCCAGTCGAACGATAATTTTGCTCCAACTTAACCACCGTCGTACCTGGAAAATCACGCTCAAAATTGAGAATATTAGTGTAATCAGCCCCGCGAAAACTATAAATCGACTGAGCGTCATCACCAACCACGCATAAATTACGACGCGAATTAACCAACAGCTTAATTAGCGCATATTGCACCGCATTCGTGTCCTGATACTCGTCAATCAAAATATGCTCGAATTGCTGCTGCCATTTATGACGGATATCCGGCTTATTTCTCAATAATTCCACAGTTTTTATCAATAAATCGTCAAAATCCAACGCCGAAGCGTCTTTCAAAGCTTTTTCGTAAGCAAAAAACAGCTCAGCTATTTTCTGTTCTCTTGGGCCACGAGTCGAAGCCGAAAAATCCTCAGCACTTCTCATCTCATTTTTAGCGTTTGAAATAGCCGAAAGTACAGCTCGAGGTTTAATATCTTTATCCGTCAAGCCGCGAGCCTTCATAATCTGCTTCATCAAGCTTATTTGATCGTCGGTATCGTAAATTAAGAATCGCTTGTTCAGGCCAATATTTTCACCATCCATCCGCAACATTCGCACGCAAATACTGTGAAAAGTTCCCATCCACGGCATAAATTGCCGATTTTCAGAATCTTCACCCAATATTTGCGCCAATCGCTGACGCATTTCCTTCGCGGCCTTATTAGTAAATGTAACCGCCAATATTCGACTAGGAAATATCTTCAACTCGCCAATCAAATAGGCAATTCTATGGGTCAGGGTTTTAGTCTTTCCAGATCCGGCTCCAGCCAAAATCAACAGTGGCCCATCAGCGTGCGTTACCGCTCGAGCCTGCTCGCTATTTAATCCGTCAGTAAAATTAGACATATATCTATTTTATCAGCAAAAAGTACGAAACAGCGCCGCCAGCCATACCAATTGCCAAAAATAGAACAATAAGCAATGCTATTAATAATCCGGACTTTTTCTTTTCTTTGTCGGCTGAAGGTTTGACCTCTGTAGATACGGCGGCAAACATCGGTGCTGGCTCAGAATCCATAGTTTCTTTTTCGGATAATTCAGAAGATTCAATCAAAGAGCTGTCAATGTCAGTGGACATTTTATCGTCTGAATCTTCAGGAACGCCAGCCTCCTCAATTGCTATAATTTCTGGACTCAAATCCATTGGCGAGTCGGGCGCATCACCCAAAGAATTTTCGCTCATGCTGTAATTAGATAAATTGGTATTATATTGATGTTCCAATTTTATATCCTCAGAATCAGCAGGCATAGACGCATCTTCATCGCTATTCATCTCGGAGCTAGTCATAGTTTGGTTAACAGAACCAAGCGGTCGCTTCTCCACTTCAACATTAGCGATAAACGGAGACTCCAACGGCGTAGTCATCGGTGTAGCAGGAGCTTCGCTGTTACTTACGGCTAATGATTGCGCTATCTTATCAGTCAATGACAACTCCTCAGCAGGCATATCTTCAATTTCCGCAAAAGTAGATTCATTATGTACATCTTTAAGATCAGGGGTATCACTAAGATTATCTGATTGAGAAACTATATCAGACATTTCTTTCCCTACCGCAGAATGCCTATTATTTGCGCTAATCACGTCCACCAAATCAGGTGAGGGCTGAATCGTCGTGCCAGTTCGGGATGGAGCGGGAACAGCAGGTTTTTGGATAGTGCTGACAGATGAAGGTCTAACAACATCCATGAAACGACCAGTCGAGCGTCTCGCGATTACTGGCGCAGCTTTGACTTCGCTAGCAGCCACGCCAGGAGTCCTGCTAGCTATTAAATCATTAGTAACTTTCTCATTCGTAGGACTATCAATCTCTTTAGGAATCGTATTGTCACTAGAAGGCTCTTTTTTTGCTTCAGGCTGAGAGGTCGATGATAAAGGAGTAGAAGCAACAGACGAAGGCGTAAATGGAGTTACTGGAGGTGCAAAACTAGTACCAATAGAGTTCTCTGGCACAGGTTTTTCCTCTACGGGCGCAGACATAGAAACCTCGCTATTATTTTCATTAGCCACCGCTGGAGCTTCCTTTTCTCGCTGCTTATCCATAAGAGAGCTTACCGCTCTATCCAACTCATCAAAATCAATATCTGTCATATGCCCCCTATTTTTTAACCTTTATGTGCTTTCGAGATTATCTCCTTAAATTGATATGCATCCAAACTGGCTGCCCCAACCAATAAACCATCAAGTTCATCAATTGCTAAATAATCTGCGGCGTTTATTGACGTAATACTTCCACCATAGACAACTCGAACTGATTCCGCCGCTTTTTTACCATACAAATGAGAAATATGTCGTCGAATCATCTGTGTAGCTTTTTTTACATCAGACGCTTTAGCGCTGTCGCCAGTACCGATCGCCCAAACTGGCTCATATGCGACGACTACTTCATCCAACTCGTCCGCCGTCACATTAGCCAGACCGCTAGTCAATTGATCAGCCAGAACATCCTTCGTTTCGCCAAGAGTCTTCTCTTGAATCGTTTCACCGACACACAGAATCGGATGAATACGATTTCGAATTGCCGCCTGAACTTTCAGTCGAATATCTTTTTCGCTTTCAATGAAAATATAGCGACGCTCCGAATGTCCAATTATCACATAATCAGCAATTCCACGAAGATGCGCCGCTGGAATTTCTCCCGTGTACGCCCCCGAATCTCGCCAATAGCAATTCTGAGCCGCCAACTTAGCGATTCGACGATTAATTTGCAAGCTCAAACTCTGCAGCGTCAAAATAGTAGGCGCCAGCACCACTTCAACATCTCTATGCGACGGCAGCGTGTTCATCAGCTTATGCAAATATAAGCTAGCCTCCTGCATATTGAAGTTCATTTTCCAGTTACCAATGATTAACTTTTTTCTCATGAGATAATCCTTATGCTTAGTTTATCATCTCAAGCCGTATGCGTCTAGTAAACTTTCAATTCCTGGCAATTTTTTACCAGCCATCAAGGCCATACTAGCTCCGCCGCCAGTGGAAACATGAGTAAAATTGGCGCCGTCATGCCCGTCCCATTTCAATATAAAATCAGCTGTGTCTCCGCCACCAACTATTGAAACGACCCCTTTATTCTGGGCAATAGCTAGTGCCACTCGCGCTGAACCGATTGCAAAATTATCAATTTCAGCATAGCCCAGCGGACCGTTCCAAATAACCATCTTCGCGCCGGCCAGTATTTTCGTGAATTTCTCAATTGTCTGACTTCCAATATCCAGCGCCATATCTGAGTTTCTTATTTTATCAATATTAACTTCTTGACGAGGAAAATCCTTAGAAATCTCTGGCGCAACTGCCACGTCAATCGGCAATACCAAAAAATTGTCAACATTCTCTGCGCCGACCTTAGCCGCCGCCAAATCATAAATTTCCGCGACAACCTTTTCCATTCCCGACTCAAACACACTCTTGCCGACATTAAATCCACGACAATGCAAAAACGTGTTTGACATAGCGCCGCCAATTAAAATCCGGTCCGCCTTTTTAATCAGACGCTTAATCAGCAATATTTTATCGCTAACTTTCGCACCACCAATAACCGCAATCAATGGACGTTTTGGCTTATTCATCGCCTCGGTGATAGTTACATATTCTTTTTCCAATAGTAATCCCGCTAATCCTGGAACACACAACGTAATCGCATGAGTGCTGGCGTGCGCCCTGTGTGCGACCGCAAATCCGTCCTGCACAAAATAATCCGCTCGGACAGCGCGCTGAATTGACTTGGCAAATGTTAAATCATCAGCCTCCTCCTCGTTATAAAAGCGTAAATTCTCCAACATAAGAATACTACCTCGTGGCGCGCGGCGAACAGCTTGATGAACGGCTTCACCCACGCAATCATTCAGCAATTCTACCGGACGGTTCAACAACTTAGACAGATGATCTGCGACAACTTTCAGACTAAACTTAAGATCCTTACCTTTTGGTCGACCCAGATGAGACATGATAACAATCTTGCAATTCTGCTCCAACAAATATCGGAGTGTGGGCAGCGAAGCGCGAATTCTTAGATCATCAGAAATCTGACCACGCTTTGTTAGCGGCACATTATAATCCGCTCGCAGAAGAATAGTTTTTCCACGTAGATCAACATCGCGAATTGTTTGCTTCGGAAATTTTCTGCCCACCCAAATTCTCCTTACGACAACGTCTTGACTTGGATATTGTCAGTCTTGCCTGGCTCTGGATTATGGCCACTAACAAGTACAACCGTAACTGGGTCTGCGCCGAAATAGCCTTCTTGCTTCAACTCATCAGCTAGCTTAGTTGCTGCATTTGAATCGTTTGGTCGAACATATGGACGAGAAGCGTACCTTAGCGCCAACTTTTGCGCGGTCTTCACATTTTCGGTCACACAAACAATTGGCAGGTTCGGACGATATGCGGCAACGTTAATTGCAGTAGCGCCAGTGTGCGTTTCCGCAATAATAGCTCGAGCCTTAATTCTCCTTGCCAATTGAGCTGCCGTGTAGCTTAAAATCGCGTCAGTTTTTTCACGCATTTCAGCCTTTTCTACCAACATTACTTCACTGTGCTCTTGAGTGTAGATAATAGTCTTGCGCATCGCGCGAACGGTTTCAACAGGATATTTACCATTGGCAGTCTCATCAGACAACATGACTACGTCAGCGCCTTGAATTACAGCATTAGCAACGTCGCTTACTTCAGCGCGACTTGGTTCTGGATTATCAACCATACTGCCCATCATTTGTGTTGCAACGATTACTAGCTTGCAATATTTACGACACAAGGCAATAATTCGACGCTGTACAACTGGGACAATTTCCGCACCAGCTTCCACCGCCAAGTCGCCGCGAGCGACCATAATACCGTCACTAGTCTTAACGATTTCCTCCAAATTCTCTGGATCAACGGCAGACTTAGTTTCAATCTTGGCAATAATATTGGCTGTCGAACCCAGGTCTGTCAATCGACGACGCAAATCAATAATGTCATCAGCTTTTTGAATAAAACTCAATGCAACGTAATCAAAATCTTGGCTTGCGCCCCACTCCAAATCGTTAATATCTTTCTGAGTAAGAATGTCGCCACCAAAATCTGTGTCTGGCAAATTCAAACCCTTGCGGCTCATCAAAAAACCGTCATTCTGAACTTCTACGCGAATTGCAGTTGGGCTAACAATTTCTCGTACAACCGTCCTGATCTTGCCGTCAAACATGTAAAGTGGCTCGCCGACTTTCATCTTCTCCGCCAAATTGTACTGCACCGGCAAATTGAAGCTGCCGTCATGCTCAGTAATTTCTGAGTCCAAGACCAGCATATCGCCAACCTTAACATTCAGCATGTTATCTTTCAAAACACCCAAGCGAATCTTCGGACCTTGCAAATCTTGTAGAATTGCGACAGGCTTGCCCAACTGTTTACTAGCTGTGCGCACCCAATCGATCTGCTCAATTCTCTCCTCATTAGCGCCGTGGCTAAAGTTCATACGGATGCCGTTAACGCCGGCCTCCAACAATTGGTAAACCTTTTCTTGGCTGAACGTTGCTGGCCCAATTGTTGCTAATATTTTTGTTCGTTTAAATATATTATCACTCATTTTTAAAATTATACCACGAAATAACAGTGATGAAAAACGCTTGATACAATATCATATGACAATAATCATTAACAGGAAATAAGCTTGCAAAACCCTCAAGACAAAATTTTAATTGGTGAAGCCTATTATTTTAATATGGTAGATTAGAAGGATCTTGGAGAGCGGAGAATTCAGGGCTATTAATATCTTTTTCTGAAATGACTTTATCTCCTATGAGCTGGGCTATGTTTTTCCCTATTGCTAATTTATCAAAATCTAAATATGCTACAGCACTTAAGCTCAGATACTCTAGGGTGTTTAATGCCATATTATTCCCCTATCTTATTAATACAATCATTCAAGTCTTTTTCGGACCCCAAATCTTTTTTATCTAGAAAAATTGTACATCTGCCAGTTGAACGGCTTTTGCTATTGGTGTTTATTTTTACACTATACACACCCTCTTCTCGCAGCTTCTCTACAATTTTAAATATGTAAGAGGTCTTTTGGCTGTCGTTTGGGGCGTCTATTATTAATCTATAAAGGAAGCCTTCGTCTTTAGTTTTATTGTCTTCATATTTAGACTGTTTATTTACTGAATTTACCAGCTTTCCAGATAGGATAATTTCTGCCCGTGCACTATCTGCTTTATAGCCATTGCTGCTACTGGCATTAACTTCTTTTACTATAGATTCTAGCCCCTTGCTGGCTTGGACCGACCAGATGGCGGCGATATATTGGTCGCTACAGTCAGAGGGATTCAAATAGCTGCAATCGATGTCAAATTTTAGTTTTGGGTTTGACACTAGGTATGCTTGCGACATCCATATACCGTTGACCCCAAAACCTCCGTGTTTATGCTCGGGTCTTTCGACCTTAAAGTCTTCTTTATATTTATTTTTCAGATACTCAGACATCCCATTCTGGGCATTAGATATTTTATTCTCATTTTTGATATACAAGACAATCGCTATAGCAATAATCAATATAACCAGACTACAGAGGACCATCAATAATTTGTCCATCTTACATCTCTTCGTCTTGCTGACCTTTTTTACCATCACCCCCTCCGGTTATTTGCTAGATGATACTATTTTAGCTTAAGCATAACTTATACTACAAGAAGACCTTATTATATAACGCTTAACCTTCTAATGGAAAAGAGAGTTTGAAGATATTTTGATAAATGCACGTCCAAAATACCTCTGGCATAGCCATAAAACACAGCATTTAATATCAGATATTGCTCATTAGTTATATTCAACCAACCTCCTCTTTATATATTTATCTACGTCACTCGAAGATTTCATATTGCTAATGTCCTGATCCTCCAGCCATAGCTCATGTAGTGAATCATGATAGTCTATAGCCAGCATTACGCCCATTTGCTTTCTTATTTCAGAAGTCACTCTATATATACGCTCTGACAAATCATCAAAATTAACGTCATTCTCTAAAGATATCGTCATATATATTTTTCTGCCAAATTTATTAAATGCATCTTTATAGGAGGGTATGTTTTTCGTAATAGCTCTGCCAACCTCTATATTGCTGTTTATTCTTATTGATTTGAGTCTAACTCTACCGCCAAACTGCTTGCTAACTAGGTTAGCTATATCATTCCTAGACTCTCTTTCCCAAATACGATCTGGATAGGTATCAGAGTAAGCACTCTCGCCTTTTCTATAGTCAGCTCTATTCCACACTTCAAACCTAAGACTACTATCATCAACCGGATAAGCATCCACATACGGATCGCCTTCAACTCCAATACCGCCACCCTCAATGCGATAATTTTCTACTATAAACTCTTTCCCATACTTTTCCTTAAGGTATTGCGCCATTTTATGTTGCTCTACCAAGGCACCGCCATTGATGAGCAGGTAGATAGCGGCTATTAATATAGTAACTCCAGCTATAGTCCAGAATTTTGATATACACTTTCGGACGGATTTTAGTTTGGGATGTACTTTTTTCACAGGAGTGTTTTTAGGCGATCTTTTATCGTCCTGGACCTTTCTAACGTTTGCGTGTTTTGTTTTTATCGCGCCACTCTTTATCATTAGATCCCTACCCTGCTATTACCACTATCTTAGCATCATTTTACAGTGAGCATAAGTTTCTTGCAAGATTAAAAACAAATAAAAAAGACCAGTGAGGCCTTTTGTCTGTTACATGGTGACCTTACCGGGAATCGAACCCGGATTGCCAGGATGAAAACCTGGTGTCCTAACCGTTAGACGATAAGGCCACGACTTCAGATATCATAACAAATTATCGTCGAATTGTCTATAGCAAATCAGCCACTTCTCCGCCGTTATCTATTAATGTATAATATTTCCATGACAAAGCAGAAGAAAAAGCGCAATAAAAAATATTCTGGGATGGACGCGACATCTCAGCAACCAAAGGTAACAAGGATTACAGCAACGAATCGCTCCAAATTATCTCAATGGTTTTTTGATCGGAAAAAGCTCATTCGCACCATTGGCATGGCGGGACTCGTTGTAGTCGTCTTAATTATCGTTATTTCTGGAATACTGAGTTTATTTCGTTAACGAACTGGCAACTTAAACCCAAAAGTACTGCCTTTTCCTTCTTCTGATTCAAAGATCATTTCGCCATCATGCGACAAGATAACTTTCCTCGCCAAAAATAAGCCAACACCAGTGCCGTCTGGTCGCTTTTTTCTGGCATTTGTGCCGCGGAAGAATTTACCAAACAGATTTGCTTGCTCTGATTTTGGTACACCAATTCCCGAATCTTTCACAGTAAATTCAATCGCACCATTATTATTTTTCAGAGAAATTATTACCTTTTTATGTGGATTTGAATAGTAAATGGCGTTGTCGATCATATTCAACATAACTTGACGAATCTTCTCAGAGTCGGCCGTAATCAATGGAACTTTTTTATCAATCTTTAGGTCCATTTCAACAGACCTCTGATCCGCCACAACCTTAAGCAAAGCAACTTCATCCCGAAGAATTTGAGCAATGTCTATCTTCTGCTTATCGATATTAAATTTGCCAGTCTGAAGCCTAGAAACATTAAGAAAATCGTTTATCAGTCTCACCATACGCTCACTCGAAGAAAACGCTTCTCTAAGAACCGCACGCTGCGTCGGCGTAATCTTCCCCAAATCTCCCTCCAGCATCATATCCAGATAACCTTTAATACTAGTCAACGGCGTTCTTAACTGATGTGAAGCCATAGAAATAAACTCATTCTTCGCCTCGTCCAGTCGCTGAAGCTGTCGATTACTGAACCTCAATTCTTTCGTCGCCTCGTCAATTTTACGCTGCAAGCTCTTGTTCAACTCATTTATCTCCTCCAGAGACAAAGAGTTTCGAATCGACACTGCCAGTTCCCCAGCAATCGATTCCAGCATTTCAATATCGCGAGAACTATATCCCAAACTCTTATGCTCGCCCAGAAATAGAATTCCCGTTTCTTGATTTTGATGCAGCAGCGGCATAACAATTTTCGTTCGATGAATATCCAAAAGCTTCTTCAGTTCTGGATCTTTTACTTGATTTGCCAAAATAACTTCCGGAAAACTACAATTCTTATAATAGTAATCCATAATCCTGTGAACATCTTCCTCGACAACAGATATTCGTCGCCGACCGGCCCGACCGTATATTCCTTTTTCTGGAATACAAAACGCCACTTTTTCCGCCTTAAGAGAAGTCGCTATATAATTGCCAACACGTCGAGTTAGCAATTGCAGATCCGCCGTATAGGTTAATATTTTACTAATCTCACGCGTAAACGTATCGGCGTCATATTCTCCGTAATAAAAAACTCTATCAGTAAATTTATCAAATATTTTCTTCACCGGCTGATACATAACCGCCAAAATCATAGCCAAAATCATATTCATGAGATTTACGTGACTATCAATCGTCAGGCTGCGTTGGAAAACCAAAATTGAAATAACATATGCAGAAATCACGTAAACGACAGCTAGTGCGATCAATAGCAACATATACGAAACACTTCGAGCCACCGCCATTTTTACGTCCATCAATCGGTATCTGACAATGCTATACATAATTGCAAACAAGAAAATAATCGTAGCAATTGGACCAATCCATATATATCGATAATCACCAAGCGCCGGAAGGAACAAATCTACTATAAAGCCAGGAATGCTACATATCAACAGGCCAATCATATAAATCGCGACTTGCTTGCGTCGAACAAGATCTGACTTGCGCCACGCTATATGACCAAAACACATAGAAATTAAGAAGAATACTGAGAAAAAAGTTGCAAAAATAACATAGTTGACTGCATGAATCGGAATTCGAGAAAAATCTACTGGCGTAACAACTTCTGACGTATTGACAATAAATTCAGGAACCAAAATAATATATAGCGAAAAAATCGTTATCAATATACTAGATGCGCAAATAAAACTCTTCGTTGATTTTGTCGATGGAAGGAATGACTTTGTAGTAAAAATAGCCAACGCAGGACAAAAAACAGCCGAAGCGATATAAAACCACCTGGATGCGGTGTCCAATGCTATTTCGTTGTCCGCCAGAGAAAACACTTCAAGTCCAGCCGACCACACAGCCAAACATAAACAAACCAAGAAAAACCAATACTTTGCATCATGACGATGCTTCGACTTCTTAAGTACGAGCACGCCCAAAATTAGCGCCATCAACGCAACCAATCCTAGTACTAATGCTCGTATCATCATACTAATGCTTATTATAGCATTTTATTCTACGTTTCAATCGCAAAAACTGTGTAAACGCCGCTCGCAGTAACTGTAGCTTCAATAGATTCTTTTGATATGCCAGATTTTTGGAGCAATTTAAAACCTTCTTTAATTGAACGCACCCTAACCTTTGGAACCCACCCCATTAGTCCATGCAAAAATTCTTTTTGTGGGCGATTTACGTTCATATTGCCAGTGATCATTAGTCCACCGGTTCGTAAAAATTTCAATGATTCTCGTGTCAATTGCTTATAAACGCCATCTGGCAGATACTCTCGCAAGCCAGAATCTTCCGCAATATCCAGCTTACGATCACCCAAAACTCCCTCCAAACTCAGAGGTTTACCAAGCTTACTGAATAATCGCTCGCAATGAATTTCAATCTTATCTTCCAAATTCCATTTCTTAGCCAAGCTTTGCGCTGCCGCTAGAGACAACGGATCCTGATCTAGCAAGATAACCGTTGGCGCCTCACCCGTTTCATCCTTAAGTTTTTTCAGCATCTTCAAAGTCGCCAGTCCCGTTCCACAACCAAAACTCATCACCAGCATATCGTCAATTGAACGATTCTCTTTTTCTGCCGCTTTCTTCAAGTGATCAATCGATAGACCATTCACTGTTTCCACTCGCTCACGAATACCAAGCGAATCCGCACAATGCCGAATGACGTTAGAAAACTTCTCCGTCACCGGCGCCTGGATAAACTCTCGGACATCACTAATCCTCTTCTCTACTTCTTCAACAGCCGTCGCTTTATCCACGCCGTTGTTGATTTTATCTTGAATCATAACTTCTGCCAGCGGCAAGCCATTAATCTTCTCATCAAATACCGACTCATCCAGTGGACCGCTCATAGTTGGATATTTACCCTCTGACAATATTTCGCCACTTTCATCAAAAACACTCAAATCCTCAGCTTCAGAAATTGTCAAAAATGTCAGTGCGGAACCTCGTTGATTGTGCCACGGCTTCGAATTAGTCTGATTTTTACCGTATAGAAATTTATCACGAAAAATCTCCAGATAAGCATCTACAATATTACCCCATTTATTTTCTCTTACAAAAGGAATCTTTTCTAGGACACTCGCAAGTGCTACCGCCGCCAAATTTATATGGATAATATCTTTACGAACATCCTTTAATTCCGATCCGCCTCGTTCCAGATAATTGTATATGTCCTGAATTTTATCCGGATTATTATATGCAGGGTCGGTCTTTTCTCCAATTTTAACCCTGCATCCTTCACTCCTAAGATCCGCAATTTCCTCGTTTAATTTTTCATTAGCTTCATGATCAACTCCATTAAGAAAATCACCTGCTTCTGCAATATACTGTTCGCCTCTAAAGTTTTCCATGCCAAAAATTATAGCATAGTTTATATGATATACTTAGAGCATGATAAAAATCGCTATCATTGAAGACGACCCTACCATCAGCCAGATGTACCGAATGAAGTTCGAATCGGACGGATTTGACGTTCGCTTGGCTGCCAACGGACAAATTGGCATAGAAGTAGTCGAGAAGTTTCAGCCAGATATTATTTTGCTAGATTTACAAATGCCGGAAATGGACGGCGCAGAGGCTTTGAAGCGAATTAGGTCTAAAGATTGGGGAAAAACTATTCCCGTTATCGTCCTCACCAACCTCGGCGAAGAAGAAGCTCCGCACGATTTGAAGAAACTAGGAATTCATAGCTACATCGTAAAAGCAAACTTAACGCCACGCCAAGTTGTCGAGCAGGTCAAAACCGCCATAAAAGCCGCTTAGTTTTTTGATTGATTCGCAATTTTTAGACAAGCCGTAATTACATTATCAAACAGCGCAGAAACCGTTAATGGACCAACTCCGCCTTTTTTTGGTGTAATAATTACATCATTACGCTGACGTACTTCTTCAGATACGTCGCCAACAATTTTTCCATTTTCCGAAGCAGTTCCTGCGTCAACAACGACCGTCTTAGTCTTAATCGTCTGGCTTTTAATCAGCCCTGGAACTCCAGTTGCCGACACGATAATATCGTAATTTATCAATTGATATAAATCGTCACCTTTTTCAAAAACTGTCACATCGACGCCAGACTTTAGCCACATCTTCTCAAGAGGGGCGCCAACTAAACGACCTCGCCCGACAATCGCAACTTTCTTACCCTTCAAATCAACGCTATATCCAGCCAGCAGCCAATTGATAGCCGTTGGTGTGGCCGCCTGAAAAATCGCCTTTTTACGCAAACCGTCAACATCTTTATCTTCTCGAATACTCTCGAGTAATTCCTCGGTCTGCTCAGGATTGCTAATCGGCAATTGCAGAATTATTCCTTGAACGTCGTCTCGATTATTCAATTCTTGAATCACCTCCAAAGCACCGCCCGCAGAGACTCGGTGGATCTCCACGTCAATCAAAATATCAGCGCCATATCTCTGTTTCAAACGCATGTACGTTTCAATAACTGGATTTTCGACATCAGTAACAATCGCCAAACGAGGATTAATATGCCAAGCTTGCCTTAAAGCTCGCACCTGTTTCGCCTGGCGCTCCTTGATAAATCCAGCTAATTCTGAGCCATTTAGTTCTCTCATTGTCATTAAGTATAGCAATTTTACCATCTTGAGTACAGATATAGTTTGTGCTATAATTTGAGAAGCTTGGTTTATGGCGGATGTAGCTCAGTTTGGTTAGAGCGCTGGATTGTGGCTCCGGAGGCCGTGGGTTCGAACCCCATCATTCGCCCCAAGTTTTACGACAATTTATTCACACCGATAAATTATTTTCAATAAAACGGTAGACATTTTTATTGATTGTTGTATAATGAAATCGTGGGCCAGTAGCTCAGCTGGTTAGAGCACCTGCCTCTTAAGCAGGGTGTCGAGGGTTCGAGCCCCTCCTGGCCCTCCAAAAAATAACCTCACATTGAAGTGAGGATTTTTTATTTATCCAAATGGATTATATCCGCGAGAAGGCGGCTCACGAAAAGTAGTTCGATTAGCATTAAACGATTGACGAGAATTGTTCACGTCTGACGGAACGTTGTTATTTTGTAGACCATTGACTCGTCGATTCCCGCCAGATAAACCAGCACCATCAGGATTATCGTTAGCGACTCTCGACCGAGGCGCTATGCCTATTTCCGTACCAAATCGTCTTCGATTGTCAGAATTATTGGCAGATATCGAAGATCCATATCCCTTAATATATCGGCGCTCCGAATTCACGCTACGATTAGCGGTCAGCATTCTGCCCGTATCCCCATACGCTCTAGAGCTGTTGTCGCTCAACGTATTCATACGACCATATAGCCTTTCCATCATTTCCCGCGTCATTTGCGGTTTTTTATTCGCATCCATATATCCCCCATTAGTTATATGAAATGGCGCCCCGAGTAGGATTCGAACCTACGACCTTGAGCTTAGAAGTCTCCTGCTCTATCCAACTGAGCTATCAGGGCGTATTCACATTATAGCATCTTTCTGCTACAATAGTAAAAGCTTGCGGGTGTAGTACAGCGGTTAGTATGCAAGTTTTCCAAACTTGAGATGGGAGTTCGATTCTCCCCACCCGCACCAAGTTAGACAATTTCAATCCATAAAGGGCATCGATGGATCCATATATTTATACAGAAAAGCCAAAATACCAACCGCATGACATCGAAGATGCGTCCGAATTTTATGACGTAATTGAACGAAGTAGTTTAACACATCAATTGTCTGAAAACCGACCATATGTCTATTGGACAATGGAAATTTATGATAAGTCCAATGGCATTAAAGGTGGCGGAGGACTTGGAGTTTTGGCAGCGGACACGCGGCGTGTGGCCGAAAAATTGGAAGTCCCGTTTGTAGTAGTAACGCCGTTTTATCGTAGCGAATCACACCAGAAAATCACCGACCTCGCACAAGAAGAGTTTTCGGAATCCGTTTCACCTCAAGATTACGGATTTGAATACATTGACGAAGTTTTCGTAAGTTCAAACGGATTCCCAGATACAAGCTTAAGTATTTTTAAGAAGACACTCGGTTCAACACAATTTGTTACAATTTCAGAACCGAACTTTGGACAATTGTACGAAGGCGACGGATCTGGTGACCATAGATTATACCAAGAAGTAGCACTGGGATTTGGTGGCTATAAAGCATTAAAACTCCTCAGTATTAAGCCGGCTGTTATTCAACTTAATGAGACCGCAACGATTTTTGCCGCATTAGCACGACTGGACGAGCTGTGCGCCAACGGAATGAACTTATACGAAGCCATCGTTTACGTTCGCAAGCACACACTTTACACGAACCACACACTTCTTCAAGCGGCCGAACCGGAATTTCATCGTTCGCAATTTGAAAAATTAGTTCTGCCAAATATAAAAAGCAATGCCGTGCGTTGCTGGCTAATGGAGCAATTCCGTAATGACAGACTGAGGCCAAATCTTTTGGCAATTGAACTTACTGAAGCGAAGAATGGCGTGAGTAAGTTACACGCCCGCGTAGCAAATTTCCGCGACCGCAACAACGACAAAGTTAAATTTCAAGCCATTACCAATGGAATAGATCTTGAAACGTGGGTGCTGCCTGAAACGCTGCAAACATATCGCGATCACGGTGTTATCGATAAATTTGGGCTGCCCACAAATGATTTTTCTGAAAAATTAAACTCGCTGAGTAGCGCGGATTTGAGGTATTTGAAAAAACTCGGTCGAAAGGAATTGAATAGAGTCCTATTGAATCGCAAAGATCAGTACGGAAAATCCATACAAATCCCAGAAAATGCAATATTATTCGATTTCAAGCGAAGATTTGCCAATTACAAACGACCTTATATGCCGTTTGAAAACCCGGATTCATTGCGCCAAATTCTCATCAGCCACAACGCGCATTATATTCTGACAGGAAAAGTTCACCAAGGTGACGTGACAATGTATCAGAAATTGCTCGAGGTATTAAAATTGATTGACAACGATCCAGTCCTCAAGGAGCGTGTTCATTACATACAAGATTACGACGAAGAGCTGGGACGAGCGTTAGCAATCGGCTCGGATGCCTCGATAAATATTCCTATTGTCGGATTAGAGGCGTGCGGCACTTCATGGGAAAAAGACGTCGCCAACTTAAAACTCCTCATCTCCACTAGCGACGGCGGAGTTGCCGATATCCAGCCAATCGCCTGCCTCGAGGTTACCGGTAGAAACTACGAAGCCGAAGTTTCATCTCTGTACGTCAACATGCATAAAGCTGCCGCTATTTTGAAAAATGACCAATTACTAGAAAAGCATATCCGCCACCAATTAAGCAACTATTTGCCAATTATTTCTGGCGCCCGAATGATGAAAGATTATCTCAAATTTATTTTTCCAAAACCGCAAATTCAGCCTAAAAAAGAACCGCAGATTAAGCGAATTCCTATTCAATAATCACTTCAATCTCAGCACCTAGCGAATTTAAGCGTGCCGCCAATTCCTCATATCCGCGATTAATCGAATATACATCGCGTAGAATTGACACGCCTGGAGCGGCAAGCATTGCCAAAAGTATCACAACAGATGGACGAAGCGCCGGTGGAGCGACAACATCGGCCGGCTTCCATCTTGTCGGACCGGTGATATAAACACGGTGTGGATCAACCAGTTCGATTTGCGCATTCAGCTTGCTCAGCTCTGTAAAGTAAATTGCTCGGTTCTCGTAACTCCAGTCGTGAACCAACGTGCGCCCCTCGGCCACCGTCGCGATAAGCCCCAAGAATGGCAAGTTGTCCATATTAATTCCAGGAAATGGCAAGGCATGAAGTTTATCCTTGGCAGCCTGAAGCTTGGAACGCTGCAATTTAATATCAACCAAACGAGTTTGCCCGTTATTGGCAAAAAACTCCTTGCTAAGTTCAAACTTAAGACCCATTTCTGCCAATGTCGCTAATTCAATCTCCAAGAATTCAATCGGCGCACGACGAACGGTAATTTCCGAGTCTGTCACCACAGCCGCCGCAATAAAACTCATCGCTTCAATCGGATCTTCGCTCGGATAATAGTCCAGATTTTTACTAATGCGTTTACGACCCGTAATTTTTAAGGTCGTCGTACCAATTCCCTCAATTTTCACACCTAACTTTTTCAAGAAGAAGCAAACGTCTTGGACCATGTAGTTCGGGCTAGCATTGCGGATGATTGTAGTGTTTGGCGACAACGCAGCAGCCATAATGATATTTTCCGTCACCGTATCGCCGCGCTCCGTCAACAAAATTGTTCGATCACCAGAATTGACATCAGTTTTTGCGTGATAATAATCAGTTTCCGCCGTGACATTCATTCCAAAATGTCTCAAACCACTAAGATGCGGCTCAACCGTGCGCTTGCCTAAATTACAGCCGCCGGCAAACGGTAATTTGAAATCATCATATTGATGTAATAGCGGACCAAGGAACATAATTACCGTCCTAGTTCTCTTCGCCGCAGCAATATCCATATCTTCAAGCTTCAAGCGTGCTGGCGGCACGATCTCAAGATCACTGCCGTCCAACCAGCGAGTTTTAACACCAATCGAGTTCAGAACCTCGATAATTCGGTTAACCTCCTCAATTCGCGCTACTTTCCTAAGCGTCGTCCTCCCCTTATTCAACAAACTTGCACAGAGAAGGCCTACTGCGGCATTTTTACTAGTCTTAACTTGTATCTCACCAGACAATTTTTTGCCGCCAGTTACCTTAAAATTCATTTTTCCGGAATGATTTACGGTCACAATATTGTTATTAAGTACTTCACTAATTCGAGCAATCATTTCAATACTAATATTCTGACCCCCGTTTTCAATGCGATTAATAGCACTTTGCGACGTACCAATCGCCTCAGCTAATTGCGTCTGCGTCAGACCTTGTTTTTGACGATTTTCAGCGATTAAATTGCCGATTTTTTGAAGATACTTGTCTTTTATCATGCGTAAATTATATCACTAATGATATATATAAGCAATGATATAATAAGTATTAATGGAGGTTTAGTCATGAAAGACAAGCAAATTGAAGAACTTATAAAAGCAGAAAAAAAGCGTCAAACGGACGGCCTGGAACTGATTCCTAGCGAGAATTACGTTTCATCAGATGTGCTTCAGGCGCTCGGTAGCGTTTTCACTAATAAATATTCAGAAGGCTACCCTGGTCGACGCTATTACGGCGGACAAGAAAACACTGATCAAGTCGAACAGTTGGCAATTGACCGCGCTAAGAAACTTTTTAAAGCCGATCACGCTAACGTCCAGCCACATTCTGGAGCGCAGGCTAATGAGGCAGTCTATTACGCTTGGTGCGAGCCTGGCGACACTATTCTGGCTATGGATTTGGCTCACGGCGGACATCTTACGCACGGCGCCCCGGTCACCCGCAGTGCCAGAGAGTATAACTTCATTCGCTATGGTATAAAAAATATCGACACTGGCGAAATTGACTATGAAGAAATTCGTCAATTAGCCTTAAAACACAAACCAAAGATCATTTTGGCGGGATTTTCGGCATATCCACGAGAGTTAGATTATGAAAAATTTGCCGAAATTGGCAATGAAGTTGGCGCTATGCTAATGGCGGATATGAGCCACATTGCGGGGCTAATCGTTAGTGGTGCTGCCAAAAACCCGTTCGATTACGGTTTTCACGTAATTACCACAACAACTCATAAAACTCTGCGTGGACCACGAGGCGGACTGATTCTTAGTCGAGGAATAGTTGGTAATCCATTGAAAAAACCAGAGAAAACTCTCGAAAATTTACCTACGTTGATTGATCGAGCGGTATTCCCTGGCACACAAGGCGGACCGCACATGCACACCATCGCCGCAAAAGCCGTAGCGTTTGGCGAAGCTTTACAGCCAGAATTCAAAGATTACGCCGAGCAAATCGTTAAAAATGCAAAAAGACTGGCGGAAGAATTGCAAAAGCGTGGCTTTAAGTTAGTAACTGGCGGCACCAGTAACCATTTGATTCTGGCGGATATTCACAGCAGTTTCGGTATTGATGGCAAGGAAGCGGAAATCGCCATGGATAAAATTGGTCTGACGCTGAATGCTAATGCGATTCCAGATGACCCTCTGCCAAGATTTAGGCCAAGCGGCATTCGCTTAGGCACGCCAGCCGTCACGACGCGAGGCGCCAAAGAAGACGACATGGAAAAAATCGCGGAATGGATGAGGCGGTCAATAGACAATCGCGATAATGACGATGAGTTGACTGAACTCCGTAAAGAAGTCGTAGAATTCTGCCATACTCTACGCGATATTTAATGTAAACCCGCACATAAAAAAACTCTGGCTTAATGCCAGAGTTTCTTATTTATATGATTCTTAACTAACTAGCACAAGAACCGATTGTTCGCTCTTCTACCTTGCTTGTCGAGAAATTGTAGTACTTAACGTGCGCACCCGTAGCATCACCCGTATCCGGACATTGCTTATACTCAATAGTATTAGCTTCTGCTGGGGCGTGACCATCAGTAAGAGCTGAGTCAGGAGTTTTAACTGTCTTTTCGTCCAAGTAATATGGCTCGCCAGTCTGTGAATCAGAAGAAGCGCCAACAGTCTTACTTGTTAAGACTCCCAAGTTAGCTGGATATTTACTCTTTGCTGTATTGTATAGCTCAGCTTTCTTAGCAACAGCGTCAGCAGCAGATTTAGCAGCAGATGTCTTTGCTTGGTTTTGCAAACCGTTGTATGCAACCAAAGAAACGACTGTCAAAATTGCGATGATCACGATAACGATCAAAAGCTCAACTAGTGTAAAACCTTGATTTTTGATATTCTTTGTAGTCACGATAATGTGCCCCCTAAATTGTTAGTTTGATTTGTAACTTGATAATACTACAACGTTTTTAAAAGCGCAAGCGTTTTTTTAATATATATATCGATTCTGTGTTGGACGCAAGAATAAAGACTCTGTTGGACTAATCCTATCTATATTGGTTCCGTCACCGATTTGCCCCTCATTATTTAACCCCCAGCAGTACGAGCGTTTATTTGTCATAATGACACAGCCGCGGTTAGCTCCGGCTGACATACTAACAATCCTCTCTCCTGCGGGCAGTCCACCCTTAATTATCATAGGTTTATATGTCCATTTAGTTCCGTGGGGTGGATCGTTGTATTCCTCGTTTGCCCCCAATTGCCCCATCTCATTATTTCCCCAACAATACACTTCCTTTTTCCCGCCATTATTCATTAAAGCGCAAGAATGAGAAATACCAACCTCAACCTGCAAAGCCACCCCAGGCAAACCATGGACCAACCTCGGCTCAATATGCTTTTTAGGAGTACCACTCCCCAGAGATCCAGCCTGTCCACGTCCAGCGCCACCCCAACAGTATACCCTGCCCGCATTGGCGATAGCGCAGGTGTGAGTTACATAATCAGGATCTTTTGTCCACCAGTATCCATCCTGAGATATATCATCCACATCTTCCAATCCCTTAACTCGAGTAGCTCGACTATAATTATCGCCAGCTACTGGACCAACACCCAGTTGCCCAAACTTAGCCTGCCCCCAACAGTAAGCCCTTTTTTCGGTAGTTATAACACACATAGTCTGCGAGCGAGATCCGCCAGTCGACAACTTAGTGGCAGAATAATTATTAGGAATGCCGTTAGATCCGCCCGAATTAATCATCACTGGCGCTGCGCTATAGCCAGGACTACCTGGACTACCGTAACCCAATTGCCCGAACCTATTACTACCCCAACAATACACCTTACCTGATGCGATAGCACACGAAGTATCACCCGTCCCTCCAATTGCGCTGATTTTATTTCCAGAAAAATCCGAGGTTGCAGCCAAGCCAACGACTTTAATTTCAATTGGTACGGCAGAATAGCTACCACCAAAATCACTATTGCCCAGTTGCCCAGACCTATTATCACCCCAACAATATATTCTCCTGCCAGTACTTGATTTAGTTAACACGCAACTATGATGCTGCGCTGTAAAAATATCAATGATCTCACCATTCCTCATATCGCCAATAGAACGAACTTTCACTGGAATATTAGAGTCGCTAGTAGTTTCATCACCCAATTGCCCCATATTATTTTTACCCCAACACCATACATTATTCGACAGAATCGCACACGTACGGTTGGTGCCACTTACTGTACGCGTTGCATCAATATCGGCTGGCCAAGTAACTGATTTTTTTACAACAGCAGTATAAGTCTTAAGAACCACACCACTGCCATTTGTTATTTCAACACGACCGATGGATGAGATTTGGGCGGTAGCAGCCGACAGAGCCGTGCTTCTAGTCGAAGCCTCCAAATCACCGACCTCAAAAGTCGTCCTAAATTTATTACCTTCATCAAATACGTATTTCTCATAACTCGGATTTACAACCCCCTTGCAATTGGTTTCTGGACGAAGCGGACCAATTCCACCAGGAACCGACCCCCATGATTGCTCAGCCCCATTAGAGTCCAAGCAGGCGTTAGCATACGCCGTACCCGCCTCGCCAGCCTCTTGGGCTAACTTGTAATAATACTCTTCCTGAGAGTAGACATATGACTGAGTTACAACTTTCATAGCCCCAGCCAAAAGAGCCAATATGAAAGTACTCATAAGTACAATTAACACCAAAGAATAGCCATTTTTTTGTCGAATCATAAGTTATTTATCTTTCGTATCATTAATGTTTGAGAATCGGAAACTTGTTTACTTGGCGATTGTATTGTTAAAGTAACCTCTACATTATCCGCACCGTCAAGAGCTTTATTATCGCTATCTGGAGCGTCACTATTTTTGCTTATCAGCGTTTTTCCATCATAGTAATTAATCTTAAATTCTGAAACTCCAGTCGCTAAAATCGAATCTTCACGAAGCTTCATGGCTCGATCTTTAAACTTATCAGCATCCGGACCATTCATACAAAAGTAACCCGCGGCAGATCCTGAGTATGGCGTTGGAGGATAACTGGAGAAATCAACTAAATCATTATAGATAGTCCGTCGATGCAATTCTCCATTCTTCAAAAAATATATGACTATCTTTTTATACTTCGGCTGCTGAGTCTTATTTGCACTACAGTCAAACTTTGGAGTTCTTAGATATACAATCTCCCTAGAATCGGCGCCTCGCCCCATATTTGTAGCATATTGGAGCAGTATAAGTGAGTTTTTTTCAGGATCAGTAATGGCACTACTTGAATATGGATTACTTCTATATCCCCACTCTCTAGGCGCCGCACTAGGGAAATTTTTATCAGTAGCAAACGTATCCTCCCCGTCATAACTACTCATCTTAAAGCGCGAAGCTTGACGTACGTCAGTTTCAATTGCGTCCATGGAATTGTGCATATTTCGGCTAATCTCAACCTTCGCCTTGCTGATAGACGCACTTTGGTTTGCTGAAATTAACATCTGGCTAAACACGCCGACGACCATTGCAATGATGACCATCACCATCGCTAATTCGACTACAGTAAAACCGCCCTCATTAGAACGCCACATACGTCGCATGTACCACCTTCTTTCCGCTACCTACGCCAGAGCTTGGCAATCCATATTCTACGATAGATTACACTTTAATCGGCATTCCCAGACTAACTGTTCCGCTCTTACATCCGTATGGCGCTGATGCATATACTTGCTGTCTAACCACTCCGGGCAATCCATCGACATTACCCGTACTACTCATAACCGAATATCTGGAGCCCGGGGTTCTAGTGCTCGGAGGAGGATCTACACACTTAAACCACGACGGAGCGGAGTCATTCGCGTAACGACGCATATTATTATACGCCAGAAGACTTGCTTTATTATGCTGAGCGCTTAAAACCGATATTTGGCTAACTTGCGCTTGCATACTTAATATAACGACCATGAAAATACCAATAACAACCAGAGTAACCGCAACCTCGACAATAGTAAACCCATTGCTTTTTCCTGTTAATCGCGCCATATGCTATTCACCTTTTTTTCCGACCCCGTCGAAAATTCCTTATATATAATGTTATATTTCACACAAGTTACCGCCGCCACGTCAGCTATGGGACCAGAAGTCGGCTTCGTACAATCTCCATCGTCTATGTTTGCCGCCTCGTACAACAATTCGCCGTTACTACCGCCAGCCCAATCACCACGACTGCATTTAATCATTTCTTTTTTTAATGAAT
This sequence comes from Candidatus Nanosynbacter sp. TM7-008, assembly GCF_022828245.2. NCBI lineage: Bacteria > Bacillati > Minisyncoccota > Nanosynbacteria > Nanosynbacterales > Nanosynbacteraceae > Nanosynbacter > Candidatus Nanosynbacter sp. TM7-008. The sequence continues at coordinate 584,117 of NZ_CP157587.1, forward strand.
CACTCCCTACGATTGACGAAAAACTCTTAATAAGATCAGCACAAGAAGGATATTCGTGCCCGATAGAGCTTACATTTTTATATTTGTAATATCGTTCCAATCTCAAAGACAGCTCAGATACATCAGCTTTTTGCTCCTGATCTCTAGTCAAATTCAAAAATCTTCCGCCACCAACAAACGCGATACTAGCCAAAATCGACACAACCACAATAACTACTGCCACTTCAACTATCGTATAGCCACCCGTCCCACGATTCATATCAATATTGTAGCGCAAATCTACAAAAAAGCATATGCTTATTATCAGGAAAGTTCTAACGGCTCTTGCTCAATTTTTATACCGAACTTGTCAAAGACAATTTGTACAATTTCCTCACGAATCGCCGCCAAATCATCATATCCTGTTGCCGAATCATTCACAAGCACCAACGCGTTCTTTTCGTAAACTCGCATGCCGTGACTGCGATAACCTCTTAAGCCAGCCTTATCTATCAACCAACCTGTCGGGATTTTATATCTTCCGTCAGACATTGCATAATTTGGAATATCGCTATATTTTCTTTGCAGTTCTTCCAGTTTCCATTTTTCAACCAGCGCATTTTTGAAGAAAGAGCCCGCACTTGGCAATTCCGCTGGGTCTGGCAATTTTTCCGAACGAATGTTAAGAACTGCCACGCGAATCACCGACAAATTGACCTCACGAATATCATTCTCGTCAATATATCTCTGTAAAGAGGCATAATACGGCGGTTTCGGCTCTGCTTTATTTAGGCGCAAAGTAATATTCAGAATGCAATATCGTCCTTTTTCCTTGTCGCGAAAAATGCTATTTCGATAAGAAAAGTCACATTCATCAGCAGAAATAGTTACAATTGTGTCGGTTTTTGAATCGTAAGCCTCCAGACTAATCAACGTGTCAGCAATTTCTTGACCGTACGCCCCAACGTTCTGAACCGGCGCAGCTCCAGCCGTTCCAGGAATTCCCGACATAGCCTCAATTCCCTGAAGTCCAAGCCCAATAGCCTTCTCAACAACCTCATCCCAGACTTCGCCCGCACCAATTTTCACATCAGTTGTTTCGTCAGTTTCAGAAATAACCTCAAAACCTTTGATCTTATTCAATAGTACGATTCCTTCAAAAACCTCGTCATGAGTAATCACATTACTGCCACCACCCAACACAAAAATCGGCAAATTTTCCTTTCGGGCATTACGATATAGCGACACAACATCACCAGCAGAATCTGCCGTCGCCATATAGCGAGTCTCACCTCCCAATTTCATAGTTGTGTATTGTTTCAGTGATATATTAGTCATAACGTCCATACGTATAGTATATCATTTTACTCGGCCGTCATCTATGATATAATAACTTCATACGCACCCGTAGCTCAGCGGATTAGAGTACTTGGCTTCGAACCAAGGGGTCGCAAGTTCGAATCTTGCCGGGTGTACCAAAATAGCTCGTCATTATGACGGGTTTTTATTTATGATGATCATAAAAACACTAGTCGAGTAGCTGGGCTAGCTATTCAATGGCGGATTCTGAATCTCTGGCGACATTTGCGCAGATTGCGAACCTAAAATTTGGCGAATTTGATCAGCAGTGATAATTGTAGTCGAGCCGGGCGCGACAGTTCCCGCTAACATTTGCTTGGCGACGGTATTTTCGACAGCTCGCTGAACAACACGGCGCATCGGACGAGCTCCCAATCTTGGATCATAGCCAGCCTCGACTAGCAATTTCTTACCTTCTTCCTCGACCGCAACTTGAATTTTTTGCGGCGCCAAAGTCTTATTAACTCCCGCCAAAATCAAATCAACAACCTGCAACAATTCCTCTTTTCCTAGCGGACGGAACAAAACGATTTCATCAAAACGGTTCAAAAACTCTGGGCGGAATAAATTGGCATTAATCAACTCGTTAATAAACGTCTGTTCGAACTGCTCCAATTGATAACCCCGCTCAATATATTCACGAATTCTATCCGCGCCAGCATTTGACGTCGCAATTACAATCGTATCGCGAAAACTAATTTCTCGGTTATTTTCATCACGCAATATTCCCTCATCCAAAAGCTGCAAAAGTGTCGTCAAAACCTGCGGATGAGCCTTTTCGATTTCATCCAAAAGCACGACAGAGAACGGGCGTTTCTGAACTTGAGCAGTCAAACTCCCTGGATCTCGCGCGCCATCCGCAATTAACCTAGCCACGTCATCCGGCCTGACAAATTCGTTCAAATCCAAGCGAATCATATTGCCTTCACCGCCAAAATAAACATCCGCCAAAGCTTTAGAAAGCTCCGTTTTACCAACACCAGTCGGACCAAGAAACAGAAACGCGCCAATCGGTCGATTCTGATTTCTAACACCTGTGCGCGCGCGGCGAATAGCGTCAGAAACAACCGTCACGGCTCGCGTTTGATTGATCATTCGCTGATGAATTAATGACTCCAAGTTTAACAATTTTTCCTTTTCGTCACTTAAAGATGCTACCGAAATTTTTATACCAAGAGTCTTTTCAATCGCGTCATCCACAGATTGCGCGGTCACCAGCCCGCCACTGGCGTAACTTGCTGCTGCTTCCAAAATTTTCAACGCCTTACCTGGCATTACCAAATCCTGAACATAACGATCACCAACACGATACGCCTCCGCCAGTGCCTGATACATATATGTCACTTTGTGCTGCGCCTCAAATAAAACCAATTGATCACGCATAATTTTCATAGTTTCGGGTTCATTTGACGGCTGAATTGCAATTGTGTTCAAAGCGTGGGCGAGTTGCGGCTTAGTCTGGGAAATTTGCAAAAATCGCTGATCGTCCATCGTTAAAATCGTCCTAAGTCTGCCTGCCTCCAGAATTGGTAATAATACATTACTCAGGTCAACCGAACCGACGCCTTCTTCGAAGAATAATTGCGCATTGTCCAGACATAAAATCACGTTCTTCGACAAGAAAGCTTCGTTCAAAATCATCGTGACTAGATTTTCCAATTCCCCACGACCCGACGCCACGCTAATCAACGACGACGCGTCCAGCATAAAAACTTGCTGATACATAAGCGAACCAGGAACGCCTCGATGTCCGTCAATCAGCATTTCAGCGAACGCCGACACGACAGTACTTTTTCCCGCGCCGTCAGCACCAACTAGCGTAATATTCTGCCGCCCGCCAGAACTAAACGTTTTAAGCATCTGCCCCAACGCCTCCTCATGCGCAGCCAACTTAGTTGTAAACGCACCGCCAGATACGCTGACGCTAATATTCTGAGCAAATCGACTCAGCAGCGGCGTATAACCAAAAGACCAATCCCTAGCAATTCCGCCCGTATTTAGCGGCTTCTCTTTATATTGATCAATCAGCGCCTTTATTCGCTCGTACCATCGAATAGCCTCCTCGATATCACGAAAATCGATCTTCATATTCGCCAGCAAAGAATCGTGTTGTGGTAATTGCTTCACTATCGCCGCCGCCAAAACCGCGCTAGTAATCTTCGGACTTTCCGTGCTATGCCAAATTTCAATCGCTGCCTTCCAAATCTGCTCCGTTCGATCCGGATCGTCGACGGAAATATTACGCAAGAAATTCGGCGTCAAACCCAGCCGCACTGCCAAAAATTGCCCGGCTCGCGTACCTGTAATCGCCTCAGCAATATCAATCGGCGTCGGTCTGCGCGGCAATTTGCCCAAAACGTCCGCCGCCATCACATCATCAATTGTCTTAGGATTTTTACTAATTTCTGCCGTCTTAAGATCTTTTTCCCACCAAATCGACACCATAATCATCGGACCACTCAGACCAAATAATAGCCAGCCAGTTGCCCCGTGTTCAATCAACGACCACAAACCAAGCAGCACCATCATAATACCGACAGCTATCGCCACGATATGCCAAGCATTACCAAACCTTACAGAAAATCGCGCCTTCTGAGCTCGTAAACTGTCGTAATTAAATCTCGGCTCTATTTCCATACAGAAACTCCCATTTGCCATAAAATAATTCCGATAAACGGCATCAGTGGCAGCGCCAGCCACATAATAACCCCTACAATCATCCACAAAAATCGTAGCAATATCATCAATATCCCAATAATTATCACCATCGAGCGCACCACCGCACCAATTGCTCGCGAGAACATTTTGTCAAAAAACGCAGATAGCTGCACGGACAAGTCGCCGCCAACCGGAGCAGCTGAAATTTGACGAAACGGATTGAATAAGGTTTTCAAAAGTAGCCCGACTGAGAAAAAATCTGCGGTTCGTAAAACTCCCAGAAAACTTTGGCGAATATATTGCAACAAGCCATTGCCATACCACCACTGAAAGATACCCACCAAAAACATATTGATATTGTAGCACATCGGCCCGGCAGAGTATAATAGACAATATGGCAAGACAGATGATTAGTACTATTATTGGCAAAAGCGTCAAGAAAGTCGCTAAATTACGCGGCGGCGGTTCAGCCTTGCCGGGTTTGGTGATTGAAAAAATTGACCCAAAATTTATTCAGAGAACGTTGGCAGATTTGCCGCAAGGCGTAGTGATTATCAGCGGAACGAATGGAAAAACGACGACGACAAAAATTGTCGTAGAACTATTGGAATCGGTCGGATTGAAAGTCTTCACAAATCGCACTGGTAGTAATTTTTCCCGAGGCGTGGCAGCAGCACTACTTGATGAGGTCAATATCCGCGGCAAGCTGGACGCTGACATCGCAGTTCTGGAACTGGACGAGGCTTGGGCGGTTAAATTCGTGCAGATTGTTCGTCCGCGCTTTTCCCTGCTTCTGAATGTTATGCGCGATCAATTGGACAGATTTGGAGAAATTGACAATACAGCCGCATTGCTTCAAAAAATAGCTGAAGCCACCAGCGACACTGTCGTTCTCAACCGCGACGATCCACGGATTTTTAAGATTAGCGAACATATTCAGGCTAAAAAAGCTTTCTTCGGTACAACCAGCAAATTACTTCAATTGATGCCAACGGACGACACTCTAAAATACGGAACCGCCGTCGCAAATCAAAGCGTGGCGGCTGATGTTTTATTGAAAAAAATTAACGCTCAACAGGCGACTTTTCAAATTAACAATAAAGAAATTGACGTAGATCTGCAACTCACTGGAGTCTATAATCTCCTCAATGCGGGGGCAGCGGTTGCTCTGGCTCGACAAATCGCGGGACCGGAAATTACCGATACAATTTTATCTGCGCTGGAGAGCATAAAGCCGGCGTTTGGTCGTGGCGAAACGATTTACCTGAACGGCACGCCAATTGAGCTTATTTTGGTGAAAAATCCGAGCGGCTTTCGGTTGGCACTTCTGTCATTCGCCAAAAACAATAACACTACGATGATCGCTGTTAATGACAATTACGCCGACGGACGAGATGTAAGTTGGTTCTGGGACGTCGATTTTTCGCTATTAAAAAACGTAGCAATGATCAGCGGCGCGCGCGCTTACGATATGGCTTTGCGACTTCAATATGACGACATTTCAATTGGGAAAATCGACACCAATATTTCGAAAGCCCTGGAAGATTTCATCAATACTAATCCCGATGAGCCAAAACAGATTTTTTGTAGCTACACGGCCATGACAGCGATTCGTCGCTTGCTGAGCGAAAAAACCGACGTGGAGGAAATATCATAATGAAAATAACAATTGCGCAACTTTATCCGCGAGATATGAATCTTTATGGCGACTGGGGCAACACGCTAGTCCTAAAAAAACGTCTAGAGCGACGCGGCTTCGATGTTGAGATTATCGATCACAATCCAGGCGATTCAACGGATTTTTCTAAAATTGATATTTTTGTTGGCGGCGGCGGACAAGATTCTGGACAGACGATTATCCAAAACGACCTTCTGGCGCGAGCTGATGAACTACGACAATTAGCAAAAGACGGCGTGCCGATGTTGATGATTTGCGGAATGTATCAATTATTTGGTCGATTTTTCCGAACACTCAAGGGCGAGGAAATTGTTGGCGCTAACATTTTGCCAATTGAAACGATTGCTGGCGACGAGCGGATGATCGGTAACATTGTCATCAAAAGCCAGGAATTTGGCGATATCGTTGGCTATGAAAATCACAGCGGACAAACTTTCTTAGATAAGACAGCCAAACCTCTTGGGCAAGTTATTAAAGGCGCCGGCAATAATATGATCGACGCAAACGAAGGTGTTCGCTATAACAACGTCATTGCCACTTACCTTCATGGCCCGATTCTACCTAAAAACCCACAGATTGCAGACTTTCTTATTGGCGAAGCACTAGAGCGACGCGGCGTAAGCGCGGATTCGGGGCTGGGAAAAATTGACGATACTTTAGCGAATAAAGCGAGAGAGATAGCGTTAAAATTATCCAGATAATTCATGAAAAAAATCCGTATATATCTTAAAAAGCTATATGCATTTATTTATAAAATGCCCGATTGGATTTGGCTAATTCCAATCTTAATCTTAGCCATCAACGTTCGACTTACCTATTTAACAAAAGCCGATATTTGGCACGATGAAGGGTATACGGTAGCCATCATTCAGCAGCCAATCAGAGAAATTATTACCATCACAACCACAGATGTTCACCCGCCGCTTTATTACGTTATTATGCACGTTTGGCAATCGATTTTCGGCAATTCCGTAGCTTCGCTCAGAGGATTTAGCGTTACGTGCGGAGTTCTGACGATTGCCCTATTGTTTCTATTACTCCAAAAACTTTTCTCTAAAAGAATCGCCGTATTTGGAAGTTTTTTAGCAGCGCTAGGACCATTCTTAATCCGCTATAGCAATGAAGCTCGAATGTATGCACTGGCGGCATTTTTGGCCGTAGCAATGACATACGCATTCGTCGTGGCGGTCGAGCGCAAAAATAAGAAGTTCTGGTGGACACTATACGGAATTTTAGTGACACTCGGCCTTTATACGCAATATTTCCTAGCATTAATACTGCCCGCACATTTCGTATACATTTGGCTAAAACTTGGCGGAAATCGCACTGCCATAAAAAATATATTTAAGGACAAAAACGTTTGGCTTGCCGCAGGAACATGCTTTTTGCTATTCCTCCCCTGGCTACCAGTTATGACCTCCCAAACCAGCCGAGTAAGTGGCGGCTTCTGGATCCCCGAAGTCACTAAATTTACCATCCCAACAACACTATCAATGTTCTTAACTTACGACGACAGGATTGTCCGCTATTTTGGATTGCTACTGCCGCCAATTATAGTCGTAATTTCATTCATTCTAGCCAAAAAACGCCCAAAATATCAAGCAGCAATTTGGATTTTAACAATTTGGTTACTGCTACCGATGATCATCGTTTACACACTCAGCCAGGGTCGACCAGTTTACTTAGACCGCTACTTCACTTATTCAGCGCCAGCGTTTTACGGCTTGATTGCAATATTCATCGGGCTTATTTTTTCTAATAAAAAATGGTGGCCTATTGGAATATCTATTGTCCTGACATTATTTATCGGTCATTATATGTGGCATATCGGCGGTAAAAACATTGCAGAATCATCCTGGAACAACACCAATACGGCCATGAATCACATAAACGAAAATATCCAGAGCAGTGATGCTATTATTTCTGGCGAGATCTACACTTATTTTCACACCTCCTATCACAACCGCACAAATAAAGAGATTATTCTCCTGAAGCCAAAAGAAGAGCTAGGCTGGGTTGGCGAATGGGGATTAATTAAAAAATTGAATACTCCAGAAATTAGTTCTTTAGAGTCAGTAAAATCTCCAAGAATCTGGCTTATTCTTCGCGAAAAAACATATGACGAATATAAAAAACAAGTTCCGCTCTATTGGCAATTAAAGCAAGAATTCCATGATGGCGACTTGATTATTGGACTATACGAAAATAAAAAATAACTGGTTAAATGCCAGTTATTTTAATACATTGAACGATCTCAATTGGTCGGGGTGAAAGGACTCGAACCTTCGACCTCACGGTCCCAAACCGCGCGCGCTAGCCAACTGCGCCACACCCCGAAGATATCTCTATCATTCGCTCTGATCTATCTTAACATATATCGCTGAATAAGTACAGAATAAATTTGCAAACAAACTTTTATACTTCGTGAAGCAATAAAAATAACTTGGCAAGTAGCTTACTTCAGGATAAGATATATTGTATGAATTACACAAAACCGTATACACCTCCAACGCTAACCGTGGATGCAGTAATTTTTCAAGTAAACAACAATACCCTGGAAGTGCTATTATTAAAACGACCGAATGAACCTTTTAAAGGAGAATGGGCCCTCCCTGGAGGGTATAACGCCAAGGGCGAGACAACTACAGACGCGCTCGAACGTGTAGTTTTCCAAAAGACAGGCGTAAAAATTAAAGACGACCTACGATATATTGAACAGCTTTACACTTTCGATACGATCAATCGTGATCCACGAGGACATGCAGTGTCTGTAACCTACATGGGTTGTGGACGCAATATTACATACAATGAAGATTTAGAAGTGGCATTTTTTGATGTAAATAAAATACCAAAGCTGGCATACGATCACACCAACATCATTAAATACGCCAAAGAACGCCTAATTGCAAAAATGACATACACCAATTCGGCATTTGCTTTTCTGGATCGAAGATTTACCTTAACACAACTGCAAACAGTTTACGAGATAGTTTTTGGTCGTGAATTTGACAAGCGTAATTTTCGAAAAAAATTCCTCAGCTTAAACTTAATTCATGAAACTAACAAGTTGTGGCGAGACGGCGCGCATCGTCCGGCAAAATTATATGAATTTAATTCAAGTAAGCTCGAGAATTTAGATCGTAGCTTAGACTAACCTCCCTGTAAAAATCTAGAAAATTTATATTTTTTATAAATTAGTGTTGACAATACAATAACTTGCTATTAGACTAGATAGTAAGTGTAAGCTATACATTAAGTAAGGAGGATCTTAACATTATGGAAAAGTCTAACTATATATTTGTCGGGGTTGACCCACAAAATGATTTTATCGATGGGAGTCTTGCCGTTGCCGAAGCAGAGCAAATCATCAAACCTATCAACTCCATTGCCGACGAGATACGAAAACACGACGGCACGGTTGTATTCACCCGAGACTGGCACCCCGAAAAAACACCGCATTTTGACAAATGGCCAGTTCACTGCGTAGCCAACACCAGAGGAGCTGATTTTCACGAAGACCTAAATATTCAGCCTAGTGATATTATCATCAATAAAGGCGTCGGTCAGACAGACGGATATTCTGGATGGGAGGGTAAAAGCGAAACAAACGAAACGTTAGAATCTATCATAACGCCAAAAACACCCCATGAAAAAGTTAAAATATTTCTCGGCGGGTTAGCAACAGATTTTTGTGTAAAATCTACCGCCCTAGATATCGCCGAACATTTCAAAGATGACAGGCGTGTTACTACATACCTACTTATAGACGCCATCCGTGCTGTAGGATTAACCCCAACAGCCGAAGAAGAAGCATTATCCGCAATGAAGGAGGCTGGAATATTAGCAATATCAACCGAAGAAGCAAAGAAGATAATTCAGGAGGCAATTTAAATGGAGAAGAGTTCAAAAATATCACAAGGATTAGATTACTACAAAGCAACTATGGGGATGAACGAGTTCTTTAAACATCCTGAAGCGGAAGTTACTTTCACACTGAAAAATCGCTCCCCTAATTTACTGTCAGAGTTTGTAACTCCAGATGAATTGCAAAACAGCCTAAACAATCTAGCTGAAGGATGGCAGCCCAGTGAGATTGCCTACTTAGCCGGACTACAAAGCCAAGACGGCAAAGCGACATTTTCTCAAGAATACCTTGATTTCCTAATAAGTAACCCCTTGCCTCCGGTCAATATCGAATATGATAAATGCGGCGATCTAGCGGTTGAGGCTACGGGAAAATGGCCCCTAGTTACATTCTGGGAAACCGTTATCATGAGCGAGATAAATGAAATATATTTTCGTAACAAACTCGCACGTGAAGGTTACTCTTTGGAAGAAGTGTATGCCGAAGGAGATCGCCGGTTAGACGAAAAGATCAAATTATTAAAAAGCCGCCCAGACATTAAGTTTTCCGATTTCGGCACAAGACGACGCTTTAGCTTTAATTGGCATAGGCACGTAATTGAACGAGTTGCAAATGAACTCCCTGATAATTTTGTCGGAACTTCAAATATATACCTGGCGCATAAACTAGGATTAAAACCAATTGGAACTTTTGCGCACGAAATGCCAATGGTCTACGCTGCACTTGCAGATAAAGCCGGAGACAACCCACTAAGTGGCCACAGTCAGGCACTAAAAGATTGGCAAGACACATACGGCGACGAGCTATCAATTGCCCTAACAGATACATTTACAACCGACTTCTTCTTTGCCGACTTTACGCCCGAACAAATGACTTCATGGAAAGGACTACGACACGATTCCGGCGACCCAATAGAATTTGGAAATAAGGCTATTGAAATTTACAAAAAGAACAGAATTGATCCTTTAGAGAAAACTATCGTCTTTAGTGACGGACTTGATGTAGATGAAATCATTCGGATAGCTGATTACTTTAAGGACAAAATAAATGCAACATTCGGTTGGGGTACAACTTTGACTAACGACCTTGGAATTACACCCAATAACTTTGTTATGAAAGCCACAGAAGTCGATGGAGTACCTACGGTCAAATTGAGCGACACCCCCGGCAAACATACAGGTCCAGGTGATAAAATTAGAGAGTATAGTGAACATGTAAAAGCAGCTTTGGCTGAAAATGCACTGAATAACACTCTAGTTGCTGTATGAAAAAACAATGCCAATATCTATAAATCGTAAATTATGGTATGACGGTCCAAATTACACTGCAGACAGTGTAATAATCAACCCAATCGCACAAAAAATTCTTTTGATAAAACGATCCAGCGGTGAATGGGCGTTACCTGGAGGATTCATCAACTCCGAAGAAGATTCCTTTACCGCAGCAACTCGCGAAACAAAAGAAGAAACTGGAACAATAATTAGTGACAGTCCAATATTAATATACAAAGGGCTGGTTAATGATCCACGCAGCAGCCAGACGTCATGGGTTGAAACTAGTGCGTATTTGTTCATAGTCAACGAACTATCAGAGGTGTCAGGACAAGACGATGCCATTGACGCAGCCTGGCTGCCACTCAATAATTTGCCTAAATTATACGCATCGCATGATGAAATAGTAGCCAGAGCTATTGATTATTTGTCTTGTCGGTCGCTAATTAATATAGCAGAGTTTTCCGAAAATTATCGCAATATTAACGGCGGCCATATGCAATACGACAAGATTATCGCCACAAAAAATGATCATTCGGTATTTATTAAACAAACATCGACCAGATACGATGATATTAAACGAAATAGACTGCGCCAATATCTAAGAAAAGAAGCGTTCACGATGTCTTATCTGCGATGCCATGGATATAGTGGAATTCCACACAGATCAATATTGCGAGACGATGACACTTTTATCATGGAGACAATGACGTCCAACGAAGGTTGGCTATGGCGAGCAAAGAACGAAACGCTAGACGCTTATGTCAAATCAGCGAAGGAAAAATTTGACGAATTGGAAAATATACCATTGCCGCCTGATACTTTTGATATCGAATCATCACGCGATAGTTTTATTAAAGAAGGGTGGGCTTCGTTAGACGAGCAGAAAATAGCTAAATTGAGAGAGTTGTCATTAGGATTCTTGGACAGATTAACGCCCCATAGTCAAAATATAGCTAAGAAATTATTGGTAGACTTACCCGCCTTACTAAATGCCGGATGTCGACATAGCGATATAAAAAAATTAGTTTTTTGTCATCACGACATTCGACAATCAAATATGGCTTGGCATCCCAAACACGGCACTAAGTTAATCGACTGGAGTTGGTCTGGACCTGGAGAATCCGGCAGCGATATCACTAGCTTACTAATCGACCTGCATAAAAGCGGTCATAATATTTCAAACTATTACAAAGAAATAAATTTAGATCACTGCCTAACCTTAATGGGTTTCTGGCTAAACCATGCAACGTGGCCATATCATGGCGACGACACTCTTAGATTTCAACAATTTTTATCAGCGTTAAGTGCATACGAAATATATACAACTATTTAAGCATTCACAGCTTCAATCTCAACCGACAATACTTCTTTTTTGATTGGCAAAGATTGACCGGGCTCGAACGTATAAACCAGTAATTGACCAAATGGCATCTCTACATTCACCATCTCGGCTTCTGGAACTTGGTCAAGATGTTTAATTAAAGCCCGAATAGAATTGCCGTGAGCCACCAATAGAATATTCTCACCATTCTGCAATTTCGGCAAAATCTCTTGCTCAAAATATGGAACAACCCGTGCATAAACATCTTTCAAAGTTTCGCCGCCCGGCACTGGATAATCCCAACCGCGTCGAATACCATTAAAAGCCTCTTCGCCAATCTCCGCTTTAACTTCCCATTTATTTTTTCCAGTCAAATCACCATAATCACGCTCGTTTAACTCAGTTGCATGCGTTGTTGGTAGATTTTCGACTCCGCGCCCTTCGAGTAGCGCAGCCAAAGTTTGTTGTGTGCGTTTTAATGACGAAGTGTAAGCTTCATTAAATACCATGCCTTTCAGTAAAGCACCCAATCGCACGGTGTCATTATGACCCTTTTCCGTCAAATTAACATCCGTCCAGCCAGTCCACTTACCGAGCAGATTCCACTCGCTCTCACCGTGCCGACTAATAACTAATATTCCCATTATTTCCCTCCAATCATCGGCGCAAAAAATTCTACAACTTCTTTTTTCACGCCGTCATTATCAATAATTTTCGTATTTACGTAACCGAATTTATCAATTGCCCAAAATCTGATTGCCCAGAGCAGTGACATGTCTTCAAAATCGACATCATTTTTGGCAATAAATTTACTAGCCACAATTTCCGATTCCTGCAATTTTATCTCAGAAAAAGCATCGTTTTCTAACTTCGTAAAAAACACAAATTGATGCGTCAAAAACTCATCAGAATGGCGCGAAGCGACCATCGCAAGCTTCAAATCCTTAGGGTCAACTTGAATATCAACTTCTTCTTTTACCTCGCGCACCGCCGCTTCCAACGGAGATTCTCCAGCGTCAACAATGCCGCCGGGCAGCGACCAATGGTCTTTATAGCCAGCCTTGACGATCAATAGTTCGCCTTGCTCATTTTCAATCAGTACCGCCGCACTAGAAAAACGTCTGTCCAAACTTGCCAACCAAGCCCGTCGCTCTTCATCTGTAAATTTCATTATTTAGCAAACTCAATTGCTCGCGTTTCGCGAATCACGTTAACCTTAATCGTGCCGGGATATTGCATTGTCGACTCAATTTTCGTCGCAATATCTCGCGCCAATTTAATCGCCGACAAATCATCAATCGTCTGAGGTCTAACGATCACACGAACCTCACGACCGGCAGAAATCGCGTAAGCCTTATCAATTCCCTCAAAGCTCGTAGCGACGTTTTCCAAATCGCGCATTCGCTCTGCAAAATTCTCAGCAGAAACGTTACGCGCACCTGGACGCGCAGCCGAAGCCGCGTCACAAACTCGAACAATAATTGCCTCTGGAGTTGTCGCTTCGATATCATCGTGGTGCGCTTCGATTGCGTGAACAATTCTCTCATCCATGCCATATTTACGAGCCAATTCCGCCCCAATGTGATGATGTTTGCCCTCAATTTTATGCGACACAGCCTTACCAACGTCATGAAGAAGTGTAGCAATCTTCGTAATTCGCACATCCGCGCCGATTTCTTCAGCAATCATTCCAGCAATTTGCGCCATCTCAGTCGAATGCTTCAGAACGTTCTGACCGAAGCTGGTACGAAACTTCAATTCACCAAGCAACAACAGCATTTCCTTCGGAATCCCAACTACGCCAGTTTCGCGCATAGCATCTTCACCAGCTTGTCGAACCTCTTTTTCAATCTGTTTTTTGGCTTTAGCAACGACCTCTTCAATACGCGCAGGATGAATACGACCATCCTTCATCAGCATCTCAAGACTCAAGCGAGCCACTTGTCGACGAACAGGATCAAAACTCGACAAAATAATCATGCCCGGTGTATCGTCAACTAAAATATCGACACCAGTTTCGCGCTGCAGCGCCTGAATATTACGCCCTTCCTTACCAATAATTCGACCCTTCATCTCGTCATCAGTCAACTTGACCGCAGTCACTGTGCGCTCAGCAGTCACTTCGCTACTCATTCGTTCCATTGCGGTCACGAGGATCATTTGCGCTCGTTCTTCGGCGTCATCCATTGCGTCGTGTTGTAGTTTCGACACCAAACCAACCAAGTCTTGCTTAATGTCGCGCTCAGTCATTTGCATCAACTTGTCGGCAGCGTCTTTTTTCTTCAATCCAGCGATTTTCTCCAATTTCTCCTGCTGTCTGGAGCGGATATCGCGAATTTCATTTTTAAGATTATCAACTTCATCCTCATGCGCGCGCAATTTTTCCGCTCGTCGATCAAGCTCTTCCAGCTTATTATCCAAAGTCTTCTCACGATCCGCCAAACGATTTTCAGTCTTTTGCCACTCCTTGCGACGTTCATTTTCAATCTTAAGCGCCTCATCCTTAGCCTTTAGGACAATATCGCTCGCCTTAGTTTTTGCATCCGCCAGATCTCGCTCAATCTGATTTTTACCGTTAATTTGGCGAGTTCTCTGATATCCAACAAGACCAGCAGCACCCGCGCCAGCTCCAATAGCCGCGGCAATAATTACTTCTATCATTATCATTCCTTTCCGATCGGCCACCCCTGAGTGTTCGTCTCAAGGAAAAATATCAACAGCCAATCAACTTCAAACTATCTAATTCGGCGAATCAAAAATCGCAAACCGCCGTAATTTAATTATACACGGTTTTGATGGTTTGGGCGATAAAAATTATTTTCGCGGCGCAGTGATATTCGCAGCGGTACCATACTCTGGCATAACAATTTTTTCATTCTCGCCAGAACGCAATTTACCCAAAGCCAAATCACGCCAATTGTCACCCCTTGCACCAACAATAGGAATCTTCAAGCTGTCCGCCAAAGTATTCACAACCGTCAAACCAATTCTCAGTCCCGTAAAACTTCCTGGTCCTTTCATTACGCCAATGCCGCTTATCAGATGCAAATCGCCAGTCTTTTCTTCCAAAAATTTCAACAAATTCCGTGCCAACGTCCGCCCAGCTTCCCACTCAAAATCCTGACGATTTTCTCCATTGACTATTGTTAAAAAACATGTTGATGTTGAAGTGTCCAATAAAATTATCACGCCATATTCTCCTTTATTTTTCCCAAAAGTTCATCAGATTTTTTGCCGCCAGGATAAAATTCTACAAGCCGCCCTTCTTCGCTAGTCGCGGTAATTTTTATCACCAATCGATCACTCGGCAATGCATCATCGACAGCGCCAGCCCATTCAACTACAACAACCGAATTAGAATCCACCACTTCGCGAATCTCCTCGCTCATAATTCCAGCATTTCCCAATCTATAAAAATCGTAATGTGCCAAACTCAGACCGCGAGGTGAATCGTACACGCGCGAAATCGTGAAAGTTGGACTCTGAACTGGCTCGTCAATCTCTAAAGCCTGCGCAATTCCCTTCGTCAATGTGGTTTTCCCCGCGCCAATATCACCGACCAATTCCAGCACTTCCCCGCCAGAAACAGCCCGACCAATTGCCGTGCCCAATTCTCGTATTTTCTCTTCACTAGAAATATTCACTCTTATATTATACTATGCTAGCTTTTTTTTGGCGATGATAGTACAATAACCATAAGAGTTATGCGTGTTTCAGACCAGACAATCGAGAGCATTCTGAAACAAGGTGGGGTTGTTGATGAGCCGCAGCTTGCTGATTTGAAATTGATCGCTGAACGGTCGAAGCAAACATTGCAAGAAACAGCTATTGAACAAAAAGTCATTTCTGAGGAAGATTTGACAAAGTTGATCGGCGATTACATCGGCGTGCCTTTCGTGCGAATTGAGCCAAAGGATATTCCCGAAGATGTGTTGAAACGAATTCCTGAACATATCGCGCGCCAGTATAATGTTGTGCTTTTTGAGAAAAATGAGGACGACAGCTTGTCGCTTGCGATGGAAGACCCAGACGACGTGCAGGCGTTGAACTTTATTCAGAAAGAAATTGGCTACAACACTAAGGTTTTCCTAGCGACAAAAAGCAACATTTTGGACTGTTTGGAAAATTATCGCGGTAATATCAATGCCGAGCTTGACGAAGTTATTGCGGTACAAAAAGACGCTTCTGCCGAAGACCAAAACGTTAGCCAAGATGATTTTGCGGAAAATTCACCAATTGCCCAAACTGTTAATTTGTTGCTGGAATATGCCATAAAATCCAACGCTTCCGACATTCACATTGAGCCGCGCGAGGATTACGTTCAGGTTCGTTACCGAATTGACGGTGTTTTGAAGGAAGTTAACAAATTGCCACGAAACGTTCACGGCGCTTTGGTGAGCCGCATTAAAATCCTCTCCAATCTGAAAATTGACGAACGCCGCGTGCCGCAGGACGGTCGATTTAAGATAAAAGTTTCAGGAAAACAATACGCGCTTCGCGTTTCGACATTGCCAATCGCTGACGGCGAAAAAGTGGTCATGCGTATCTTGGACGAATCGAACCAGGCTGTTAAACTGGATCAGCTTGGCTATTGGGGTCTGTCGCTCGCAACGGTAAAGGATGCAATGGCCCAGCCGAACGGAATGATCCTGGTGACTGGACCAACTGGATCGGGAAAATCGACCAGCTTGTTCAGCGTCTTGTCGGAACTCAATACTCCAGATGTCAATATTTCCACAATTGAAGACCCGGTAGAATATAAAATCCCAGGAGTCAATCAAACCCAGACCAACGCCAAAGCCGGGATGACTTTCGCTTCAGGACTAAGGGCGTTACTTCGCCAAGACCCAAACATCATCATGGTCGGAGAAATCCGCGACGGCGAAACCGCAAACCTTGGCGTTCAAGCAGCACTGACCGGACACTTAGTGTTCTCTACTCTGCACACAAATAATGCTGCAACATGTTTGCCGCGTTTGCTAGATATGGGAATTGAGCCATTTTTGATCGCTTCAACCGTGAAGGCGGTGATTGGACAGCGGCTAGTTAGGCGCCTGTGCATGAACTGCCGCCAAGAATATACTCCAAACGAAGAAGAAATAAAGTATATCACCGAAATGTTTAAGATAAATACAGAGTCGATTAAAAAAATTCACAATCTCGAAGAGCAAGCTTTTGAGGATAAAATTGGTGGCGACACGCCCATGGGGTCAACAGATTTAGGAATTGAACACTTATGGAAGCCAAACCCAGAAGGTTGCGACGAGTGCGGACATAACGGATTCAAGGGTCGCGTTGGCATTTACGAGGTTCTTGGCATTTCCATCCCTATCCAAAAAATGATTACCGCCAACGCCACCAGCAACGATATTCAAGATCAAGCGATTTCCGAAGGCATGGTGACAATGCAGATGGACGGACTTATTAAATCACTGCGCGGGATCACCACCGTGGACGAAGTTTTGAGGGCAACAAGGGAGTAACATTATGCCAATTTTTGAATATTTGCTTGTCAATAAAAAGAAAGAGACCGTCTCTTCAACGATTGAAGCAGCCGACAAACTGTCTGCCATTAACAATTTGAGGTCACGCGGACAATTGATAAAAATTGAAGAAAAAGGCGCAAAAAAAGAGCTTAGTTTTTCTTTCGGCAAGAAAAAGAAAGGTGCTAAGACTGAAGAATTGGTGATGTTTACTCGCCAATTAAGTGCCATGGTTTCAGCTGGCGTTCCTATTCTTCGTTCCCTTAACTCTATGGCAAAACACGCCGAAAGCGCCAATTTTCGAGACACGATCAACGCCGTGATTAAAGATATTGAAGGCGGTATGTCTTTCGCGGATGCCCTGAGCAAACACCCAGAAACCTTCAATGATATTTACGTGAACATGGTTGCTGCGGGTGAAACTGGAGGTATTTTGGACGATATTTTAAAGCGTCTAGCCCTACAACAAGAAAAAAACTCATCCATGAAGAAAAAAATTAAAGGCGCCATGACATACCCGATCGTACTTTTAATTATTACGATTATTGCATTCTTTATCCTAATGATCTTCATTATTCCGGTTATCGGCAAAACCATTAAAGATATGGGCGGACCTGACGCTAAACTACCAATGCTTACTGAGATTATGCTCGGAATTAGCGATTTTGTAGTGTCATTTTGGTATATAATCATTCCAATATTTGCCGGAAGTATTTGGCTATTAATTCGCTATATTAAAACTCCAAAAGGTCGCGTAAAATTTCACAATATCATCATCAAAGTTCCAGCTGTCGGTCCAATTGTTAAAAAGGTGGCAATCGCCCGCTTTACCCGAACCTTCTCCGCTCTCATCGGCGCGGGCGTGGCTGTGCTTGAAGCGCTGGACGTAACTTCGCGTGCCGTCGGAAATGTCGCATACGAAAAATCCCTAAAAGAAGCCACCAGGCGAGTCCAAAACGGTGAAGTTTTATCAAAAATTATCGCAGAGCAGGACGATTTATATCCGCCAATCGTAGCACAGATGTTGTCTGTCGGTGAAGAAACTGGACAAACAGACAAAGTTCTGGTTAAAGTCGCTGACTTTTACGAGGAAGAAGTTGATACCGCGATTGACGGCGTTAGCTCTATTATCGAGCCAGTAATGATCGTTGCTATGGGTATTGTTATTGCCCTGGTGGCGGTTAGTGTTATGGGTCCAATTACAAGCATGGCGGGTCAAGTTAAGGAATAATAGTTTTTCAAAAAAGCTTATGTTATAATACCGATATATAGGTGGGAAAATAATAACGTGTCGAGCATATTTTATAGAAAAAAACCAATCATCGGCCTAGATATCAGCCGAACAAGCATAAAAGTAATGTCGATTGATAGAAATCGGATGCTAGTTCATGGGTATGGATCGATTAACCTCGATTCTCAAAAAAGCGACGGAAATTCTGCAGACAACACTGAATATTTGGCGCAGAATATCAAAACGTTATTGAAGAAAAACGTCGTAGGACAGATCAATAGCAATCGCGTAGCGCTGGGCATACCAACCAACCGAACATTTTCGCGGACATTTAGCCTGCCCGTGAAAGAGGAGAGCAATATTCGCAGTGCGGTAAATTTGGAAGCCGAACAATACATTCCAGCACCCCTAGATTCTCTTTATTTGGACTATCGAATTATCAATCGTACGAAAGATGAACTTAGTGTTCTGATGTGTGCCACACCGAAGAAAATGATCGACAGCATGTTAGATGCCACAAAACAATGCGGCCTGGAAGTTGCAATAATTGAGCCGAACATCAGCGCAATCGCTAGACTTCTGAAGCGCACAGAAGAAGGAATGCTTCCTACTGTTATCGTCGATATAGGCACATCAACTACAGATATCGCGATTCTAGATTCTGACATACGAGTGACTGGCGGCCTAAATGTTGGCGGCTATTCGCTCACCTTAAATTTAGCTAAAAAAATGAATGTACCAATTGAGACAGCTCATCAATTTAAGGTATTAAACGGATTAAATCCCGGCCCAAGGCAAGCCAGAATAGCAGGAGCTTTACACCCAAGCTTAGAAAAAATGACCAACGAAGTTAAGCGCGTTATGCGATACTACACCGACCGCTTTCCTAATGAGAAAAAAATCGAGCAAGTTCTCATAGTTGGTGGCGGCGGTAATCTTCCAGGAATCGGTGATTTTTTCACAAACGAACTATTAATGCCAGCGCGCGTGGCAAGTCCGTGGCAAATGCTCAATTTCGATGGGCTAGAGCAACCAGCAAAACAGCTTCGCTCCCAGCTATCACCAGTTGCGGGACTAGCCTTAATCAAGCAGGAGGATATTTATGATTAACCTTCTCCCTCCTCAAGAAAAAAAGCAAATCAGCGCCGGACGAGTAAATGTCATCTTAAGACGATACTGCATCATATCATTGATATTTGCAGGTTTGTTATTCTTAACTATTGGCGGATTTTATCTATTCTTAGAAAATAGCCGCACCTCAGCTCAAGCTAACATTGACGAAGGAAACGCCAAACTTGCTCAATACCAATCGACGCAAAAAGAAGTTAGCGAGTTTAAGAAAGACCTTGATTCAGCTAAAGTAATCATTAACAGCGAAGCTCATTACTCTACAATTATCCCAAAAATTGCACAATATATACCATCAGGTATGGTTTTAGACTCTCTGACGCTAGACACTTCAGCATTAGATAAACCATTGTCATTAACAGCTCTCGGAAAGAACAAGGATGACGCTATCCGAATAAAAACTAGCTTAGAAAAATCAGAGATATTTAGTGACGTTCACTTAGAGACCGTCGTTTATAGCGATGGAAACCAATCATCAGACAAGCCTGCGGATTATCCAATTACTATAACAATTAGCGTTACACCAAAGCCAGAGGTCTTAAAACAATGAAAAAAGTTCTAAATGCCAGTATCGCGCGAATTGTCCTGTCGTTATTATTGCTCATAATATTGTCAGCAATGGTAGGACTAGTTATTTTCGCCTATTCATTCCTAAGTAAAACATCAGAAGAAGTCGGAAAAATGCAGACCGAAGCAACTGCAGTTGATGCAAAAATACAAAGTTTGCTAGCGTCAAAATCTCAGCTCGACCGCAATTCCGACACAGTTAAAAAAGCAAAGAATATCGTCTCAGAATCGAAACTTTATCAATATCAGAATCAGATTATTAAGGATTTAAATACCTACGCTGACCGCGCTGGCATTCCGATTAAAGCTTTCTCTTTCCAAAACGAACCAACAACTTCCGCTAAGACAACGAAACCTAGCAAGCAAACATCCGCCAGCCCCGCTGGGGTGAAAAGTACTTTCGTATCAATTCAATTGGGAGATCCTATAGATTACACGAAATTCCTGCATTTCCTTAGTCTTATTGAAAAAAATGTCACTCGAATGCAGCTTTCAGGCGTGTCAATTTCCAGAGGCGCAAATAATCATGAAATATCAATCCAATCACTTGAAGTAAAGGTTTATACACGATGAGTCCATCAATATCAGAACAGCTCGAGCCAATCGTAAAATCACTGTCCAAATTCCTGTGGCGATTTCATGTGATAATATATAGCGTTGTCGTAATCGGAGGCGTAGCAATCGCGATATTTCTTTTGAGCGGACTTTTAGCAGTTCCTACCGAAGAGCCACAAACTGCATCAATAAGTTTTGATAAAAAAACTATGCAAATTATTAAAGACTTCCGACCGTCAACTTCAGCAAACGACTCATTTAGTCTGCCGGCTGGTCGCTCCAATCCATTTGCCGAATAGAACGTAACCGTTTATAATATAGTTATGCTTATATCCGCAGATCGCTTCCTTGATATTCCCGTCATGAGTCTTCAGACGGGCTCCGAACTGGCGCGAACATCGCGGGAAATCATCAATCCGAAGAATCTATCTATAATAGCATATGAACTTGAAGGGCGACTTTTGGACCAGCACCCTAGCCTGCTTCGCATCGATGACGTCAGAGAAATCGGACCACTCGGTATGATTATCGATTCAACCGACGAGATTATTGGCATTGATGATGTGATTACTATAAAAGAAATTTATGACATCAATTTTACACTAAAAGACAAGTTGGTTATTGATGAAAAAAATAAGAAAATCGGAAAAGTTATCGGCTACACTTTGGCAGCTGGGAATTTTATTATACAGCAGCTTCGAATTCGGCGACCGTTCTTGAAAAGCTTTGGTGATACAGAGCTACTTATTCATCGTTCTCAGATTATAAAAGTAACCGATGATAAAATCGTTGTAAAATCAGCAACCATCTCGCACATAGCCGAAAAAACACCTATTCCGCAGATAAATTCATACGAAAATCCATTCCGCAAGCAGCCTCGTCCACAACCAGAATCTACAAAAGTTGATTAATCTTTTGGGTTTTCAAGAGCCTTCTTAATGTCGTCGTAAGAAAAACCCTGCCTAGCCAAATATTGCATTAACTTCTGCTGATCGCTATATCGATAACGTTTTTTAGCGATAATCTTCCGCAACTCCTCGTCATCAGAGCGAATATTCTCTTTAACTAACGACTCAATCGTTGCATTATCAATCCCCTTTTGCGCCAGCTCCAACTTCAAACGACGAATACTAGCACCTTTTTTCATGAACCGCTGCTCAAACCAAAATCGAGCAAATTTTTCATCGTCCAAATATTTTTTCTCAATAAGACGATCCAAGACGCGCTCAGCAATCTCCGGCTTCACTCCGGGATGCTCAATAATTTTTCCAGTTTTCGCCGAACGTCGACGAGTGGCTAGCGTTTTCCGACACAAATAATCGCGCACTTCTTTGATGGCTCGCGGACGTATTAAGCAGTATTCTATAGACCTAGCATACAACTTACCAAACTGGCTATCGTCTTCTAGTTTCGAAATTTCCTCTTCCGTATATTCGCGACCGATCTTAATGCCTAGCTCGCCGACCTGAAATACGTCCAAGCTAAAACGATATTTCCCGTCAACACTTACATTGACACGATTTTTATCACGAGCCTGAAGAGAAATATCGGTGATTTTCATCTATATATGAATTAACTTTCCGCTTCCTTAACTTTATCACGTACTTTCTGATCAATTTCCGCCAGAACCTCAGGATTTTCCTTCAAGTAAGTCTTCGTTTTATCGCGCCCCTGACCAATCGTTTCGCCGTTATATTTATAAAACGCACCCGACTTTTCAACTATACCGTGCGTTGCCGCCAAGTCCAGAATGTCGCCAGTTTTACTAATTCCCTCGTTATACATAATGTCAAATTCAGCCACGCGGAACGGCGGTGCAATCTTATTCTTCACGACCTTAATTTTCGTGCGGTTACCAATAATATCATCGCCAACTTTGATCTGACCAATTCGACGAATGTCAATTCGCTGCGACGCGTAAAATTTCAACGCATTACCGCCAGTTGTCGTTTCAGGATTACCAAACATCACGCCAATTTTCATACGAATCTGATTGATAAAGATCACCGTGGCTTTTGACTTATTGATAATTCCCGTCAATTTACGTAGAGCCTGGCTCATTAATCGAGCCTGAAGACCCATGTGAGAATCACCCATATCGCCATCAATTTCAGCCTGTGGTGTCAAGGCAGCCACCGAGTCGACTATCACCAAATCCACCGCGTTCGAACGAACTAGCGTCTCCGTAATCTCTAATGCTTGCTCACCGTTATCTGGCTGAGAAACCAACAAATTTTCCGTGTCCACGCCCAGACGCTTAGCGTATGCTGGATCAAGCGCGTGCTCGGCATCAATAAACGCCGCCGTTCCGCCCTGCTTCTGAATTTCTGCAATAGCGTGAAGCGTTAATGTTGTCTTACCTGAGCTTTCCGGACCATAGATTTCTATGATACGACCCTTTGGATATCCGCCACCGAGTGCCAAATCCAAGCTCAAAGCACCAGAAGGAATTACTTCAACATCAACTTTATGAGCCTCGCCCAATTTCATAATCGATCCGTCGCCAAACTGCTTGGTGATTTGATCCATCGCTAAACCAAGCGCCTTAAGTTTGCCTTCATCAACTTTTTTATCCGATGCCTGACTTGACTTTTCTGGATTTACTGTTTTACTGTCTGATTTTGCCATAGCATTCCCTCCTTAGTTACTTCCTTTATTATACCGATTTGTTGCAAGATTTGCTATAATTACATTCATGAATAAGCGAAACGGTTTCACTATTATTGAACTTTTGGTTGTAGCGACTTTCTTGATTATCATCGCAATCTTAGGTTTCTCACAATATACAAAATTGACCAACGAATCAAACAATGCCAAAAAACGCACCGCGATTAACGCCATGCATTATAGCCTGGAAGAAGGTTTTTACGTTAAAAATGGCTATTACCCAGAGAAGTTAGAAGAAGGCACGCTTCCGACTATGGATCCCGCGTTGCTGAAAGACCCGCAAGGTAAGAAAATTGGCGAAAAAGACAGCAGTTACCGCTATGAATCTTCAAATTGTAATGACGGAAAATGTAAGTCATACAAACTTGTTGCGACGCTTGTCAATGAAGATGACTACGTAAAAGAAAGTCGCCATAAATAATTAGCTAATCATCACAAACAGGACGGCCATTCTTAAAGTCTTCAATGGCATTATTGATTATCGCAATTTGCTTGCGTGGATTTGCCACAAAATGAAATATATATGTTGTTTCCTCGCCTTCGGTACTGAGACGAATCGTGCCATAATTGAAAAGAGTCTGAATAATTCCAGATTGGAGGAAGCTTGCATCTTCAATACTGCCTAAGCTCACCGTTTGCTCGTGCCTATAAAATAAGCTACCCTGGATTTCCTGAATTACACTTTCGTTGGTCATGTAAAAATGATTTTGCAAATATATCCACAAGGACATCGCACCGCCAAGCGCCACCAACCCAATAAGCAACATCGCCACGCCAAACACATCGGTCAGCGAAGGCATCGGCGAAATAATTGCGTCACGAGCAATTGACGGATAAAACATCACAAACACCATGATCATCACCACCAAGAAAACCGAAATTCCTGTCGGGATTAGCATGCCAATCGGATGGCGTTTAATATCCAAAATAATATATTCACCTTCACTCAAATTGAGATTCGGGTATTGCTGAACTGATTTTTCGTGTTTTTGTTTCAGGTCGTCACTAATAGTAAACGGCTTCGGGTCAATATCTCGCGCAACATGTACGACTTGCGGTTCATTAGCATACTGACTACGCAATCGCGGATCAAAATTCTCCCCATCAATAATTTTCGGTCTTGCCGTCACATAAGAATTCGTCTGCGCCACAACCGGAGCTGGACGACCAGTCTGTGGCGGATGATGATATAGTGGTCGACCATCAGCATCATACGCAACAGGCTGCGTTAAATCTTCTGACGAGGATGTTTGTGGATTCATGCCTATATTATAACACGACAGAACTTAAGATAGCCTTGTTTTTTGCCCATGACTGCTCCTAGTTAAGTTTGTCTGGTTTTGTTAAAACACAAAAAGCCGAAGAATACGATAACTATTTTCCCAAATGTCGCTTTGCCTTAATTGTTACTCGACGACCACGCGGCGTGCGCTCAATAAAACCAATTTGTAGCAAATATGGTTCATAAAAATCCTCAATTGTTGTCGCCTCGTCACCAGTCAACGCCGCAATTGTTGTTAATCCAACAGGATTATCGCCATAATTTTCCAGAATCGATTGCAATAAATTACGATCAGCCGGATCCAATCCCAGTTCATCTACTTCCAGCATCTCCAAAGCGTTGGTTGTAGTTTTTACATCAATTATTCCGTCGCCATTAACATCGGCGTAATCACGAACTCGCTTAAGAAGCCTATTGGCAATACGTGGCGTCAAGCGCGCCCGCGTCGACAATAAATCCGCCGCCTCACTTCGAATTGACGACTCTAAAATCTTCGCACTACGCGTCACAATTTTCGCAATATCCTCTGGCGTGTAAAATTCCAAACGATAAATATGCCCGAACCTATCACGCAAAGGTGCCGCCAAACTTCCGGTTCGTGTCGTTGCGCCAATCACCGTAAACCGCGGTAAATCTAATCGAATTGATCGCGCTGCCGGACCTTTTCCAATCACAATATCCAGCTTAAAATCTTCCATTGCGGAGTACAAAATTTCCTCCACTGATCTCCCCAACCGATGAATCTCATCGATAAACAGAATATCACCGTCCGACAAATTAGTCAGAATTGACGCCAAATCGCCCGCTTTTTCAATAGCCGGACCACTGGTAATTCGCAAATTCGTGCCCATTTCATTAGCAATCACCGTCGCCATAGTTGTTTTACCAAGCCCCGGCGGACCATATAATAATACGTGATCCAACGGCTCGCCGCGCTTTTTGGTTGCATCAATCGCCAAGCGTAAATTACGTTTTAATCTTTCCTGACCAACATACTCAGCAAAACTCTGCGGACGCAGACTCACCTCAATTCGCTGCTCTTCAGAATCATCATCATGCGAACTTGTATCAACTATTCTTTCAATTGCCATAAACTAATTATAACATTTACAAGCAATAACTTAATTTAGGGTCAATAATTAAATATTAGAATGCAAAGATCTATTTCTTCAGCGCCTCAGTTACTCGCTGAGATGTCGGCAAATTGACATCGACATTTTCAAGTGCCTTAGTGGCATCTGCCAGCGTATAGCCCAAAGCCATCAACGCCTCCAAAGCTTCATCAGAAGTGTTTAATTCAGTCTGCAACGGAGTTTCCGTTCGGCCGTAATGAGTCGGTAAACCAACTTTATCGCTCAGATCAACCACCACTCGCTCGGCGGTTTTTTTGCCGACGCCAGTAGCCTTTTGTACAAAGCCGCTATCAGCATTAGCAATAGCATTGCGCACTTGCTCGGCATCACCCAAGCTTAAAATAGCCAGCGCAGCCTTCGGGCCAACCCCTTGAACCGTGATTAGCATTTCAAATAACTTTTTCGCCGCCAAGCTAGAAAACCCAAACAATTCCTCCGACTGTTCGCGCACGTGATGATAAGTGTAAAATTTTACTTCTTGATCTAATGTCACTGCGTCAAAATCATTAGTCGCCACACTAACTTCATATCCAACACCATGGACATCAATGACTAACGAGCCATTAAACTTCTCAGCAACTTTTCCAAAAACATGTGCAATCATATTTCAATTATACCCGATTCATCGCTGCGTGTGTAATTGCTGCAGCCAAAGCGTCCGCGCAGTCATCCGGCTTCGGAACATCTTTCAGACCTAAATTAAGTCGCACCATTTCTTGAACCTGCTTTTTATCGGCCTTGCCATAGCCGGTCAAAGTTTGTTTTATTTGCAGTGGCGTATATTCAGCAATCGGCATTCCGGCTTTTCGTCCAGTCAACATCGCCACGCCGCGCGCTTCCGCCACAGAAATTGCCGTCGTAACATTGCGCGCAAAAAATAGCTTTTCAATCGACATAACATCAGGATTTGTTTCGGCAATAATTTCTGTCAGGCTATCGAAAATATCTTCAAGCCTTTCGTCAATTGGCGTATGTGCCGGCGTCGTCACAACTCCCGCCGTAACCATTTTAAACTTGCCACGAGAAAAATCAATCACACCAAACCCCAAAATCCCCGTTCCCGGGTCAATCCCGATAATTCTCATATCTTTATTATAGCAATTATTTACCGTTAGCGGATTTAATGCTTTCGCGGATTTTTCGTACAAATTGCGAAATTTCCCATCGCCATTGCCATACGCCATAACCGACGGCCAGTAAACTCACGCCGCCAAATACCCACCAGCCCCAAGTAGCACCAGCGACTTGCTTAACTTCAGCGGCCGCCGAACCAACAGTTGGCATATTTGCAGATTTTATCTTTCGACATCGCTTAGTTTGCGGGTTGCGCTCAAATCCTTCTGGGCATTCTTTTGCTATGTCGTCAGTGGAGGCAATTTTCTTACATCGACCCGTAGCTGAATTGCGGAATTGACCTTCTGGGCAAGGCTTCAAAGTTTTTGCCGCAGCCGATGCGATAGATCGACATCTGCCAGTTTCTTCACTACGATAATAGCCATCTTTACAAGGCGTAATAGTTTTTGTTGCTTCAATTTTTCGACAACGGTGAGTTTCTGGATGACGATATTGACCGACAGGACAAAGGCTTTCAACGGGCGGGGTGGCAATTTTCACACATCTACCTAACACATTCCTCTCATAACCACTCTGACAGTCTGGATATTCCTTAAAGATATTCTCAGAATTTTCAGTTATCATAAACGTTTGCATCCACTCATCATCAATCAAACTCCACGAAGAGCTTTTCGCTAACTTCTCATATTCAGCGGAATCAATTTTCGAGCCAGCCTCGTCTAATAAATAAACTTTTCCTTTTGTTTTTGGCAATTTCAGATTCGTACTTTTTATTTTGATCACTAAAAATTCGCCAGGATTTAATTCGATATCACCAATATTTTCACGAACGCCAGAATCGCCAATCGTCAATTTACAGCCTGTCGTAATGACGGTTTTTTCGCCAGAATTGACAATTTCAATGAATTGTTCATCAATATTCGACGCGATTTCACTTAGCTTCAGACCTTCACATTTATTCAACTCCTTTGGAGATTCAGGTTTGTGCTCTGAACTCTTACAATTCGGACGTGAATAAGGCACAATTTCCTGATTATCAGAACCTTTACTCGATAAAAAATCAGTGGAATTATTTTTCGAATCAATAATATTTTCACCAATAAAACAGCGCCAAACAATTTTCACACTGCCTTTAATTGGCGAGCCTGCAGACTTTGAATTACTCCCCCAGCCAACAGTATCTGAAACCGACCCGTCCGAGCGCGACAGCACGACCGATCCATCATTTTGAGCCAAACCTAAATTATTATCAAACTTTATGGCGCCCGCCAACATCTTATCGTTCGACAAAACCAAAAATCCGTTCGCCGATATTACTTCATCCTTGAAAATTTTTCCAACGGTTTCAACTCCAGATCCAGTGTGATACTCTATTTTCCAACCAGCCAAATTAACATTCTGATTCGTCGGATTATAAATCTCAACGTATTTTTTGCCCTGACTAATCTTTGAAATTAATATCGGCGCATGTTCTTCTGTGCTTTCATCTGAATTATCTATTTTTGGCGGCTCAGATTCGGGGTTTGGCTCGGACTTTGAAGACTCATTGGTGGCAGGATTTTCACTCGGACTATCTATAGACGAATTCTCCGTTGAAGCCTCGGGATTTTCACTTGATTGGGAAGATGAATTGCTATTACTATTGATCTGCTCCTTGTCAACAACTGGATCTTTCACTTCCTCAGCCGATTTAAGGCTATTATCAACAGTCTGAACGTCATCAACTTTCGACTCTTGAGTAGTACTTGAAACGCCTTCCGCCAAAACCAACGGCGACGGCATTATTAGTGCCACGGCTAGTATCATAAGTAGTGTGTTGCGCAAATACTTCATGCTCGCTCCTTGCTTATGGTTAATCATCTTTAGTTTAGCGTACTTTTTGTCAAATTAAAAATCGCCCCAAAAAAGGAGCGATTACTTAAAGCGATGATTTTATTCCGCTGTGATATCCGCGTTCGTATGAACATTCACAACATCATCCAAATCGTCCAGCGCATCAATCATTTTCATCAATTTCTGCGCAGTTTCCATATCGGCAATTTCTATCGGTGCATTGGCAATGTATCGCAGTTCCGCATCTTTAACCTTCAAGCCTTGTTCAACCAATTTATTTCGCACGATCGCCAAATCTTTCAACTCTGTATACACGATAATCTCGCCATCTTCCTCGACAGCATCTTCGGCGCCAGCGTCCAAAACTGCCAGCAACAAATCTTCCCCGCTGCCTTCGATAGTAATGACGCCTTTGCGCGTAAATTGGAACATCACACTACCAGCATCAGCAATTCGCCCGCCATTTTTAACCAACGCAGTTTTTACCTCTGGCAATGTTCGATTGCGATTATCTGTCGCCGTTTCAATAATAACGCCTACGCCGCCAGGACCATAACCTTCGTAAGCAATTTCCTCCAAAGCCGCCGCGCTCTTATCCGCCACTCGGTCAATTGCTCGCTGGATGTTTGCACTAGGCATATTCGCAGCCTTAGCTTTTTCAATTGCCATCGCCAAACTTGAGTTCAGCGCTGGATCTGTACCGCCACGTGCCGCAATAGCAATTTGATTACCCAATTTCGTAAAAATTGCGCCGCGCTTAGCGTCAACAATCGCTTTTTGTCGGTGAGTTGTAGCCCATTTACTGTGTCCTGACATAATTTCTCCTAAAGTTATTTGCTATTTCAATCTGTTACTATTATACACTACTCCACAATATTTATCTTAGCGAGGTCCAATTTAGTTTGCTTTTTCATCCAAATCATTGCCAAAATTAGCACCACATATAAAACCACACATTGCCACAAATTAATGCTAACTTCCATTTGAGCCCATTCAAATCCAGCTGTCCAATTGGTGACTTGGATCATATAACCAAGTAGCCACGTCGTCGGAATTGCAATCAACGCGCCAATCATCGGCACAAAAACCAGCACGCCCGACATAAATGTCAGCAGCATCGCTAGCGGCACAAACGGCAAAATCAACATATTCGCGATTAACGCCACATTACTAATAACACCAAAACTCATCATAAGTAGCGGCAACGTCATAATTTGCGCCGACAAAGTTTCAATTAAAATTTGTCGAAACGCGCCCGGCTCTTTATTGCCAAAAAAGTAAGAATGTAGAAGCGGCGCCAACATAATTACGCCCGCAAACGAAGCAAAGCTTAATTGCCAGCCCAAATCGCCCCAACCAAATTGCGGATTTATCAATAGCGTAATTGCCGCCGACACAGGAAGTAGGACCAGCGGATGAATTGTCCGGCCGTAATACCACGCCGCCAAACTCAGCCCCGCCACCAAACCAGCTCTCGACATGCTAGGACTTAATCCAGTCACCGCCATAAAACCAATTATCATAACAGCCGTGCTGAGCATCGCTAAATATTTTGATCGCTTGGCGAATAATCGTCGCGCTAAACGAACTAAAATTGTTAAATTATAGCCGCTCGCCACCACGATATGCGTTAGTCCAGCAATTTTCAAATTGTCACTTAATTCAGTTGGCATAGCACGCCTTAAACCCAATAAAAATCCCAATCCCAACGCGGACTCTGATTCCGGAACATACTCACGGACCCGCCCCGCAAACCAATCACGAACTCCCACCGCCACATCACCCGGAACTGGTCTTTCGGCGCTAATAATTTTCGCCCGATATACGCTTGCTGAAAAAGCCCCAAATCCCGCCGTCATTTTACCCTTAACCTTCACGATATCACTACGCTTAATTGAGTTTTTATCTGGCGTCGTCACCCAAATTTGTCCCGGCAATTTTTCATTATTCATCTGCAGATTGCCCAATCTAAGAACTGTTTGGCTATTTTTATCGAGATCAGGATCCTCCAAAACTTGACCCTGGATAATTGCGACTTTTCCGATTAACGAATCATAAACCTCCACGCCTTTTCTGCCGATTTCACCGCGCCAAAGACCAACCAAAACTCCAGAAATAATTGCTAAAATCACGAAAAATCGCCAGCGCCAAATTGCCACAATTACAAAAATAGTCAGCCCGACCAATAAAAATAATGAGTTCGCCACAAACGACCGCGGTATGTAATGGATGGAAATTACGCCAATTGTCAGACCGAGACACCACGCCGCCACCAACCAAGAAATATGCAACTTCTTAAATAGCCAACTATTCATACTTAAAGTATATCTGGATCTGAAGCCATAAAAAAGACTCCGCCAAGGGAGTCGATTTCAAATTTGGAGGGTCCACCGGGGCTTGAACCCGGGACACCCTGCTTAAAAGGCAGGTGCTCTAACCAGCTGAGCTATGGACCCATTCGGAATATCCGCTTTCTTCATCCTAGCACAAACCAACACAAAGGTCAATGCTTAGCGAGTTTATGTCCACCAGTATGTAGTGAAAAAATGTCAATTAGACCGCACACCAGACCAAACGTAGCCATATATCGCCAATTATTCGCGAAAATCTTATACAACTCCAACGCCTGTCCGTCTGGTGATATATATTTTCCCAGAGGAACCACCAATAGCGCTGCTATCAAAAACGCAATTCCCACCGCCGAGACAATTCTCTCATGTTTTTTCTGATATCTAGGTCCGCTTAGAAGAAGCATAATTAGCGGAACCAACGTTAAGACTAATCCCGAAATTACACCATTTGGCAATAAACCAGTTTCCAACTTCAAGCCGTCCAGCACCCCCGTCAGCCAGCTACCCCACCATTCTGACAGTAAAAATCCCGTCGCCAACGCCAACGCCAATGGACCGAATCTTCGAGATGAAACAAATGCAACCACAAAAACCGTTACTAAAATTACTCCAAATAGAATTATCACGCTCATTTATCCTCCTCCAAATCAAATTTTACCTGTGACCCAACCGTAACGCTCGCCCGCTTAGCAACACCCGCCTTCACCTCCAATACGTACTTCGCGGGAACTGGTGGCGCATATTTTTCATGCGGCTCAGCATCCGGCTTGACGTTATGTTTTACATAGACAACACGCTTTTTATCATTGATCCAAATCATATCGACCGAAAACTTCATATCTTTCATCCACATTTTATGACGATCGTTATGGTCAAACACGAACAGCATGGCATAATTCTCATCAATTCCCAGCCTTCCAGACAAGCCTTTCCGCTGCGATTCTTCATCATTAGCAATTTCCGCCCGAAGCATCGTCTTATTAAGGTAAATCATTTCCGTTTTTGGCGAAACCGTTCGAAAAGCATAAAAAATTGCCCCACCAATAACCATCAGCATTCCGCAGATAAATATCCATTTGATGACAGTCTGAGTTACTGTCGAGTGACGAGGCTCGTCCATAAACCTATTATAACAAGTTTATGCTTAAGCGCCGATTTTATCTTTTTTATTGCCACGCTTGGCATTTCGATCGATGTATTCGATTATCTTTCCAGCCACATTTCGGCGAGTAATTTTCTCAATTCCAAATCCTGGACTAGCATTAACTTCCAGCACCAAAGCTCCACGGCTTGATCTCATGAAGTCAACTCCAGCAACCGTTAGCCCCATTGCCTTAGCGGCTTTCACACACATTTTACGCTCAGAATCTGTCAATTTTATACTGGTTCCTTCGCCGCCCTTGTGTAAATTGCTACGAAAATCATCGTCCAAACTCTGACGCTTCATACTAGCCACCACTTGACTACCAACCACAAACGCACGAATATCGACACCAGCCGACTCTCTAATAAACTCCTGGAGCAGCACGTTCGTGCCATCCGAGTTGGTCAAATAGAACGCCTGAAGAACCGACTTGGCGGCCTTTTTGGTTTCCGCCAGAACCACGCCATTTCCGTGCGTACCACGCGCCAACTTAATAATTGCCGGCATACCACCGATCTCTTCAATGAGCGAATCAATGTCAGTCGCGTTTCGAGAAAAGACCGTCTTCGGAATCGATACTCCCGCTTTAACTAATAGCTGCGTTGAGCGCAATTTATCCCGCGCCCTAGTAATTGCAATTGAACGATTCATAAAAAACGCCTTCGGATACATCATCTCCAATTGACGCAAAACCGCTGTTCCATACTTTGTCATATGGCTCGCAATTCGCGGAATCACCACATCAAATTCATCCATCTCTTTACCCTTATAAATAACCGTCGGATGCTTTTCGTCAATTGAAACGTAGCAGTTTTTATACTTAATAACCTTAACTTGATGACCGCGCTTTTCAGCCTCTTCTTTCAGGCGAAGCGTCGAATAATTAATGTTGCCGTTGGATAAGATTGCAATTCGCATTATTTTTCTTCACCTTTCTGATGATATTTTTTATAAAATTCGTATGGATTCAATTTTACTTCTTCATTAAGGCTAGCAGTTACGGACGGTTTTTTCCTGCGAACATTTTTTCTTGATACGTCCACTAGGAATTTTCCAGAAATCGACCGTCTCCCAATTAACACCGGAAATTCATTCTTTGACCGGTCAGACAAATTCATCAGCATTTTAATTTTTCGCCCACCAATCTTCACCCAAAAGTGCGTTCGATAGCGAATCTGATTTTGACCCATTGCGGAGCGCACGCTAGCCACAGAATAATCAGTTCTCTTAAATACCTTACCATTATAATACGACGAACCCTTGCCAAATAGAGAAAATTTCAACACTCCATCTTTATCAACGCGAATATTGCTCGCCCAAACCGCACTGGAATCGGCGCCCGTATCAATTTTAGCTGGGACTTTTTGCGCTCGCTTACCAAAATCTACAAACTCAGTTGAGCCAATAACGGTTTTTTCTTTCATACGTCCATATTATGGCATAAAAACTATCTTTTTACAATATCTTGCCTTTTGCTTCTTTGAGCTCTCGCTACCACAATTATCACCGCTACGATGATAGATATACCAGCCAAAATAGCTAATACATAAGTGTATCCCGACAATAGATATATCAAAGCTAATGTCACATATACAGCACCCCAGGTCGTAATCAGTCGTTTGTTAAGCACCAACCCCACGACAACCATCAATGAATGCTCTATTAGGAATAATATTTCCATAACGCTGTCTCCTGCGAACGCCAAGACGAGAGTCGGCAGACTAAACACAGAGAGAGCCAGTACTAGATGCACTGTCGTAGACTTATGAATATACCCCAACCAACGCCACGACATCACCGCTCCCGAAAGAATTGCCGCTGACCACAAATATGGTATTGTGATAGCGTGAACGGGTAGGGCTAGGTTTTTAATAGTAAATAAAACGCCGCACAAAATCAGGATTACACCTGAATCAAAATATAAAATATTCTTTTTAGGAACACCTTCGAACATCAAGGCTATACCGTTAATTATCCACACCAGCGCTGCCAGAATCACTGACGCCACAGTAGCGCTAACTGATGTAGCAATAGACAATAAGACTACCGACCAGCCGATGGCGCTATAGAACGAAGAGTAATACCAAAGACTCGACATCTTTCTGGTTCGCGCAGCAATAGCCAAGCCGTAAAACACCGCAAAAACAACCAGGGCAACGACTGACATAAATTCGAGTGGAATAGCAAACCATTGAGCTATAAGGCAAAGCAACAACACCAGACTCGGATGTGCAGCTATTGCCATTATTCGCCAATCTCGTTTAGCAAGTACCGCCATATAAAGAGCCGCTACGGCTGCTAGCCATCCCAATACCTTGAACGACAAATCATATGTTGCCAGTAGATTAATCATTGGAAGCGCTATCGCTGGAACTGTAGCAGCGCACAGCGTCATATCACCAATAATTGACGATTGCCTATTCATTCGCAGCATCCAGTACAAAGACCCAAAACCAACTAGACTCACCCATGAAGCAATTGCAAGATTATCATTAAACGGTATATTCAACCAATGCAGGGATAATAAAACAAAGATGATTGTCATAATATATGCCCCACCCAAATAAACCTCTCTACGACATCGGTAAAATGCATAGTATAGTAACGCCACTAGCGGCAACCAAACTATCGGATGAATTGACGACAATATAATAAGCACAGCCACACCAATAATAGAATATAGAAGCAGCTCACGACTTTTGATGGCCGTGTTGCCATGACGACGATAAAGCCATTCTACTATTAATAGCGACGACACATTTATCCACGCCATTAAAATAGAGACGTTTTCACTAGACACCGAAAAACCTAAAGCTAGCAAAAATACCGACAACATTAAAGAGGTATGAACTCCAACTACAAACTCATAAACTTTTTCGCGCCATACAATCACACTCATAATGCCAGCGCCGATAGCTATCGCGCCCGATAGACACATCAGGGATTCCTCTGTCGCATAAGTGGCTATCATCGCTGAAGTAAACATTGCCATTAATAGCCAAGTTGACGCAGCGCCATATACTAAAGCAGCTTGACTTTTACTAATATTCGGACGCTTCAAAATTAGCAATCGGCAAATAACTGGTAGTGGCGTCATGAATAGAAAAATTAGATACTGTACGCGTGGTGCTATGGCTATATCGATATTGAATAGTGTTATACCAATCGGCACCAATAGAATCCCAGATATCACAACCATAATACCGAAGCGGGCACGGCGTAACAAAAAAAGGATTGCAAGACTAATCGCTGAAATAACACCAATAAAGGTAAAAGCAACCATCATTCGTAGCGAATCTCCAGAACCGATCACGCCAAACAAAGCGCTTAATGACACAGCAAAACTAGCCCACAATACTATTTCATGATGTCTATCATACTGTTTCTGAATGCACATTGATACAGCGGACCAGATTATATTTCCAAGCGCTACTAGCCCCAAAATCACACTTACGACCAACTGATTATCGTCAGACAAATACATTGTAAAACTAGTAGCCATTACCATTAACAATAAGCGAGCTGTTGTCAATTCATAAGTACGCATCTTTTTAGACTTCTCAACAAGAGCAACCGTAAAGTAATATGCAACGCTAGCAAATAACAGTACGCTAATATCTAATGTGCCCATATATGCCGACGAGCTAAGCGCGACAAACATCGTCATCGGCACGATAAACGGATTTACAACGTTTAACGGTTCGACGAACTGACGAGGAAGACGACTAGAAAAATATGCAGCCACAGTCATCAAACATCCAAATAGCAGCATTACAACGTAATACCAGACCAGCTGCGCATGCACGACAGCCGGCAAACTAGTCGTCATCGTAAACATCGATAGTAGCGATACATAAGCAAGAGGTCTACTATTCAATCTCACTGTAGCATCAACACACAAAATAGCACCAATTACAGAGGTAATAAGCCAGCACCATGCAGGGTCGATGCCTAAAAGCAAGTTCATAGTCCAGCCACCAATTGGTACAGCTGCCAAAGCCGTACCAATAAGTGCCGTCGACGCAGATTTCAATATTGGCAAGCGAGCATACAATATCTGACCAATAATATAATAAATAAAAATAAACAGCCACACCAATCCAAACCTAAGTTGGATAGATAGATTAATTGCCTGGGCTAGAAGCAATATTCCCGCAGTCAGAAGTAGCGATGCCGTATATAGCGCTATATTAATTGTAGTCTTACGGCCCCTCTCCTTTTCCTTGTCATCAATATGTGGTGCTTGTTCAATTGGTAAAGTCAGCATAAACACCGCAAACAACTTTTCTTCGTCATTAATATGTGATGTTCGTTCAATATTATTCTCAACAGGCACAGCAACCGTATTTACTCTCTCTTCAGCTGTGGAAATACTAGTAGGAATTATATTATCGAGATTCTCATTTTTACTGATATTCAACGGCATATTCGCAAGCCGCGAAGCGGCGCTTTGATTCTCGGTGATAAGCCTCACTTGACCGTTGTCATTCTCAATTTTTGCGCATCCATTTTGTGCATCACGCACACCATCCCAATATCCCTGCCGATAATCTTCGGAATAATTAGACGGCTGACTATTACCTCTCTGTAATAATTTTATTAGCTTAATTACTACAATAATAACTATTATCAGAAAAATTAATCCCATGCCTTCAATCCCTCTTATGTTAGCTTCAGTATAACACAGGATTTTTTCTCGACAAATATACTAGGAAAACAGTCCTCGTTTTTTCGCACCCTTAAATTGCTCCAAAAGCTCCTTCTG
The DNA here is from genome assembly GCF_022828245.2 of Candidatus Nanosynbacter sp. TM7-008. NCBI lineage: Bacteria > Bacillati > Minisyncoccota > Nanosynbacteria > Nanosynbacterales > Nanosynbacteraceae > Nanosynbacter > Candidatus Nanosynbacter sp. TM7-008. The sequence goes on from NZ_CP157587.1 coordinate 621,464, forward strand.
CTTTTTGGTCAATTTGGTTGGCGTATCAACAATAACACCCACAATATGCGGACCACGAGATTCACTATGTAAGTGCGGCACGCCATGACCCGACAACTTAAAGTCAGTGCCGCTCTGAGTGCCCGCCGGGATTTTCATCGTTATCACACCGTCCACAGTTTCCACATCAATTTCCGTTCCTAGCGCCGCATCAACCATAGAAATATGCTCTTCGCTAAGAATAATATTGCCTTCACGAGTGAATTTTTTATGCGCCTTAACGCGAATGTGGACATACAAATCACCTCTACTGCCACCAGCAACTGCTTCGCCACGATCGCGTAGACGAATTGTCGCGCCATCATCAATCCCTGCCGGAATTTTAATAGTGATATCCTGATTCTGTCGGTTCGTGCCTTTTCCTCGACAAACTGAACATTCTTTTTCAGGAACTTTCCCCTTACCATGACAAGTTTCACAAACAACCGCCTGCTGAATTTGTCCAAATAGCGAATTCATCGTTCGAGTTTGCTGACCCGCGCCCTTACAAGTTGGGCACGTTTTCATTCCAAATCCAGGCTCGGCGCCATCGCCATGACAATGTTCACATTCAACATCCAGCATTAAACTAATTTTCTTTTCTACACCAAATACCGCGTCCTCAAAACTTAGTGTTACGCTAGTTTCAACATCACGCCCACGCGAACGACCATTCCCAGCGCCGCCAGAAGCACCACCGAAGAATTGGCTAAAAATATCACCTAGTCCACCATCACCAAAATCAAAGTGAACATTTTGACCGCCAAATCCACCAAATCCCTCAAACGGATTACCGGAAAAACCGCCGCCAGAAGCACCACCCACGCCAGCATGACCAAATTGATCATAACGCTGTCGCTTCTGCTTGTCTTTCAAAACTTCATAGGCCTCATTAATTTCCTTAAACTTAGCCTCATCGCCGCCCTGCTTATCAGGGTGATATTTAATTGCTAATTTACGAAAAGCCTTTTTTATCTCATCTTCAGAAGCGGTCTTTGGAACGCCCAATATTTCATAATAATCACGCTTACTCATACCTTATATATTATACGCGTTTAGCACTCTCAGTGCAAGAGTGCTAAGTTCAAAAAAGGCCACTCTTTTTATCGAGCAGCCTTCTTTGTAAATACGTTAGGTTTATTTTTCGTCGACAATTTCGCCTTCGACCGGCTCGTCTTTATCAGACTTTTTGTCGCCAGCTTCGTCAGCTTTTTTATCGTCGGCTGATTGTTGATACATCTTAGCCCCAATTGGCATAATCGCGTCATTCAAGGCTTTAATTGCAGCGTCCAATTCATCCTTATCTTCAGAATCTTTGTGCTTTTCAGCCTCTTCGACAGCTTTTTCAATCGCTTGCTTATCATCGTCAGAAATCTTATCTTTGAATTCGTCTGGCATTTTCTTTGCCTGATAAATAGCGTTTTCAAGCTGATTCTTCGTATCGACAGTTTCGCGTTTTTTCTTGTCTTCGTCCGCGTGAAGTTCGGCTTCTTTTTGCGCCTTCTCAATATCTTCCTTGCTCATATTGCCAGAGTTTTGGATAGTGATTGATTGCTCTTTACCTGTTCCCTTGTCTTTGGCCGTAACGTTAAGAATACCGTTGGCATCAATGTTAAAGGTCACTTCAATTTGAGGCACACCGCGTGGTGCTGGCGCAATACCATCAAGCACAAAACGACCCAAACTCTTATTGTCATTAGCAAACTCGCGCTCACCCTGAAGAACGTGAATTTCCACCTGAGGCTGATTGTCCGCAGCTGTCGAGAAAACCTCACTCTTGCTTGTTGGAATCGTCGTATTTCGGTCAATCAACTTCGTCGACACACCGCCCATCGTCTCAATTCCAAGAGAAAGCGGAGTCACATCCAGAAGCAGCACATCCTTAACATCACCAGCCAAGACACCGCCTTGGATTGCGGCACCAACAGCCACAACCTCATCTGGGTTCACGCCTTGCATTGGATCTTTTCCAAAGAAATTCTTTACGCGCTCAACTACAGCTGGCATACGAGTCATTCCACCAACCATAACTACATTGTTAATGTCGGACTTAGAAAGCTTGGCATCCTTCAAAGCCTTTTCTACTGGACCATCCAAGCGATCCAATAGACCCTTAACCAAGTCTTCCAACTTAGCACGACTCAAGCTCATCTCAAAGTGCTTTGGACCATCAGCATCAGCAGTGATAAATGGAATGTTGACTTCATATTCAGTAACCGTCGACAATTCTTTCTTCGCTTTTTCAGCCTCATCCTTCAAGCGCTGCATCGCTGCATTATCTTTACGAAGATCAATTCCCTCCTTTGATTTGAAGTCGTCCAAGAAGTAGTTAACAATAGTGTTGTCGAAATCCTCACCACCAAGGTGTGTATCACCATTAGTTGCCTTAACTTCAAATACGCCGTCACCCAGTTCCAACACCGACACGTCAAACGTACCACCACCAAGGTCGAACACTACGATAGTTTCGTCGTTTTTACCCTTTTCTAGACCATAAGCCAAAGCCGCAGCTGTTGGTTCGTTAATAATACGCTTAACTTCCAATCCAGCAATTTTACCAGCATCCTTAGTCGCTTGGCGCTGTGAATCGTCAAAGTACGCCGGCACCGTAATCACTGCTTCCGTCACTTTTTCACCCAAGAAAGCTTCGGCGTCAGCCTTGATTTTACTAAGAATCATTGCTGAAACTTCTTCTGGTGTATATTCCTTATCACCCATCTCGACCGCCACACCAGTACCTTTTTTAACAATCTTGTACGGCATGATATCTAAGTCTTTTTGCACTTCCTTATCATCAAACTTACGACCAATCAAACGCTTAACACCGTAAATCGTGTTTTTTGGATTTGTTACGCGCTGACGCTGAGCAACTTGACCAACAAGTCGTTCACCCTTTTTATTAACCGCAACCACAGATGGCGTAGTACGATTACCTTCGGCGTTAGAAATTACCTCTGGTTTTCCAGCTAACATATACGCAAATGCGCTGTTGGTTGTACCAAGGTCAATACCAATAATTTTACCCATATGATTCCCCTTTCTGTTATGATCACATCTGGCCTATATCTTATATTCATTCTAGCACTCTTTCGTGGCGAGTGCCAACTATCTCAGTATAAATAATTAGCACTCTAATGTCAAGAGTGCTAATAGCTGTTTTTTCGCAATCATATTACTGACGAGTGACTTTTACCATTGCGTCGCGAATAACTGAGCCGTTCAAAGTATAGCCAGCGCGAAGCTCCTCGGCAATAACTTCCTTATCGCCATCCGTCGATTCGTCAAATTGAACAGCCTGATGGAATTCAGGATTAAACAAAGTTCCGGATTTGGCGTCAATTTTTTCCAAACCAATCTCCTTCAACTGCTTGTCAAGCTGCTTGCTCAGACCAGCCACACCCTTAACCCACGCATTATCTTGAATCTCCTCTGGGACGTTAGCAACAGCTCGCTCAATTGTATCAATAACTGGCAATAATTTCATCACCGACTTAGTCTGACCCATTTGATGCGCTGACTGTTTTTCTGCCTCCACGCGCTTACGATAATTCTCAAAATCCGCTCGAGTCCGCTGCAGATCCGACGTCAGCTCAGCAATTTCTTTCTCTAAATCTTCAGCTTTTTTATTCTTCGTCATTTTTCCTCCTTTTAGCCACTATAAGACTTCTTCCAGCATCGCGCCCGTACGACGCACCAGCTCCATCGTTCGACGATAATTCTGTCGCGTCGGACCAATCACACCGATGTAATTATCGCCACCAGACGATGACTTAAATTTACTTATAATCAACGTAGCACCACTGCTTTTGCCAATTGGATTTTCGCTACCAATAAACACATTTAGCGGTTCGTCCGGTGCCGCTTCGCGCAGCCACGGCTCGATATTGTCAATCAATTTAGCAACCGCCTGAATGTGATCGCCATCGCCAAACTCTGGTTGACTGAATAACTGAGTCATTCCGTTCATATACAAACTCGAACCAAATGACGCAAAACCAAAATTGCCAGTCATTTCCACCAAACCATCAACCGCTCGGCGAATCGCTTTGTCTGAAGTATCAACATTTGAATTGACGTGCGCTTCAATTGCCTTCGTGCTGCTATCAATACCGCTCGGCAATTCCGTCATTTGCGCTGCCGTGATTCCATTGACATAAAAACGATATCCCTTGTCTGTCGGAATTCGACCTGCGCTCGTGTGGGGCGCCTCAATAAATCCCATCTCCTCAAGCTTTGCCATTTCACTGCGAATCGTGGCACTGCTCACGCCAAACAGTTTGGCTAGCGTTACACTACCAACTGGCGCCGCAATTTCAGCGTATTGCTCAATAATAGCGACAAGGATTGCTTGTTGACGTTCGGTCATAGTCCAATTATATCGCAAATCTAGCACTCATACAAGCAGAGTGCCAAGCCTTATCGTCTTTCCGTAAAGTAGCGCGCTGCATCCGAAGAGAACAACATCATGATCATAATATGCACGCCAATTGAGATCAAAAGCAGCATAATCGACGCATTAATTCGCCCAATTGTCACGGATAAAGATTCGGTGACAATAGCTAGTGTCGCCACAGAAAGCAGTGAGATTCGCGCTCGGCTACTTCCTCGAAGTAGTAGCCCAACCAGCACGATTTCCGCCACAACCAACAACACATTAAAACCAGCCATCATTGACAACATGGTATTCGCGGCATTTATATCAATTCCGTCAATATTCGCAACTTGCACCAAAGTCGTCGGCCAGCTAGAAAAGTCCACCAGCATTTGCCCGATTGTGAATAACGACGCCAGAATCATTAGTCCGCCGCCAATTAAAATCTGCGGCGGTCGGCGGCCCCAAAGCTCTTCCAATAGGGTTTCGTGATTTCGCGGATGACGATCATAAATTGTGCCGTCCATAATCACCCCGAGCCGCGTTGAAGCCGTGACATTATCGTCAGTCTTTATCCGACCGACTTCCAAAATCGGCAAATCACCATCAGTGCGAATGGAATCCCCGAAACCGTTGCGCGAATGATAGCCCGTTGAGAAATCCTTTAATATCGTCACTCTAACATTTTTATTGTTACTTTTAACCGACTCAATGATATAATCTCGTTCAATATCAATATTCTCGTCAATTTTATGTGTGAACTGAAAAGTAAATAAAGAAAAGCCGATACTCTTATCGTACGTACCAGCCGCCAACCAATCAACTCGATGACCACCAGGAAGAAGCCAGCCATTTGGGCATCGCCAAAACCTAACATGATGACGACGCCTTGGGTTGCCGTCAACCTCTTGTTGATAAGCAAAGTCCTGCCGTCTACCAAACAAAAATGCTGGCGACACTGGCGCATTTGGATAACTACGACCACTCAGTACCGTAAGCACCATTTTCCAAGCTGACCTTGGAGTTATGTCATCCGCTAGAACCCAGCCAGCCTCAGTCATTGCTTTATGGAGCTTTTCTTCCGAGCCGCGCACACTCAAATTGACAGGGTCGCTTAATACTCCGTCCGCTGTTCGCGTCCTGCCAATAAAATAGTTCGGCACGTACATATTGCTCAAAATTCGATGGAGCCTAGGCAACGCCAAATACGCCACAATTATCCACACAACAAAGAACAAGCCAACCAGCCACCAGCCGCCCGTCGCCCAACCTTCTCTAAGTACCAACCACGCCAACCAAAACGACGCCAAACCTGCAAAGATAAAGAAGGACTGGTCTAACAATGTAGTCAAGGTCTTCGAAGAACGATCTTGTCTGGCTGCTATTTTTTTTGGAATTTTTACTGAACTCATAGATTAATTATATCATTGAGGAGATTTCGAGCCACCAAACGCGCCTCGTCATCTTGACGCTTAAACACGTCGCCGCGCAAAATAATTTCCTCGGTCACTCGAATTGCTCGCTCCAAATCGTCATTAATAATCACGTGATAATACGGAACTTCAAGCGCGTAAGCCAACTCTTTTATCGCCGAGGCATGACGCTTTGGCCACTCCGCTTGAAAATCTTCTTCAGTCGCGTAACGCTTTTTTAATCGCTCAATCCAAGTTTGACTATTTGGCGGCACAATGAAAATCGCAATGCTATCTGGCGCCAGTCGCTCATATTCCTCCACGCCCTGAACGTCAATGTCGGTAATTGCCACGCGGTTCTGATCATGCGCTAATTTCAGCTCAGCCACCGATGTCCCATAAACTGTACCGTGAACAAACTTCGCCTCGATAAATTCATTATTTTGTAACATATTTTCGGCAGTTTGCGAATCAATAAAATGATAGTCAATTCCATCTTGCTCGGCACATCCATTATTTGTGCGTGGCGCGCGCGTAGTGTGAGAAACAATATCGCGAAACTCCGGCGACTTCAGTAATTGTTTTTTTATCGTGTCTTTGCCCGCACCAGAAATTCCCGCAAGCAGCGCAATTTTCGTACTTTTAACCAACTCAATTGTCGATTCAGTTGGCTGATAATTTGTAATAAGATCTTCGATACTTGGCATAATATTTACCTATAATAACTCATCAAGTACAGATTGCCAATTGGGAAATTCAGAACTTCCAAAACGAATAAGCAGACCAGGAAATTCGCCTGCGCCATTCGCCGTCCGATCGTCAATCAAAATGTCGCCTCGACTCAAATTCTTTGCTGACGAAAAAATAACCTTACGGAAGAAAACATTATCCGAACCTTCGCCGCCAAAATACTTTTTCACCCACGCCAACTTATCACCCAAAGCCGTCGGATTTTCCCACGGAGAAGAAGATAAAATATATAAATCGTATTTGTCTTTCAGGGCGTAAACCGCATCGATAGCTCCAGGCACTGGATCCATTAAAGAAAAAATTCCTGGAATATTATCGTGCTGACCGGCAAACTCATCAATCAACTCAGGCGATATCTTCGTTAAAGCAGATTTGAAATCCGCCAAAACGCCATCCATATCAATATAAACAATAGGTTTTTTCACAACTAATCCCTTTTTAGCATTACCATAAATGCTTCGCTCGGTATGTCGACTTTACCGAAGCGCTTCATTCGTTTTTTACCGCGTGCTTGCTTGGCGAGAAGCTTCTTTTTACGACTGACATCGCCGCCGTAAAGATAGCCCGTAACATCTTTTCGATAAGCGCCAATATTTTCCCTGGCAATAAACTTACCGCCAATTGCCGCTTGCAATGAAACCTCAAAACTCTGACGCGGCACGACTTCCTTCAATTTCTTAACAATCTCACGCCCCAAATGCTGCGATTCCGACCGATGACACATCACGCTCAGCGAGTCAACCATCTCACCCGCTACATAAAAATCGACGCGCACCAAATCTTCCACCTGATAATCCGCCAACTCGTAATTAAACGAACCGTAGCCGCTGGTAATAGATTTCAATTGGTCATAAAAATCCGTCAACAAATTCGCGAGTGGCGCCGCAAATGAAATCAGCGCTCGCTCGTCAATGTAGCTCAGGTTTTTCTGGCGACCACGCTTACTCACGATCAACTGAATCACCGCACCAATATAATCCTGCGGCACGACAATTTCACCATCAATCCACGGCTCGCGAATCTCTTTTATTTGCGCTGGGTCGGGCAATTCACTAGCAGACTTGATATCCAGCTCCTCGCCATTCGTCAGACTAACTTGATAATCAGTACTCGGATTGGTCACAATTAAATCCAAATTATACTCACGTTCCAATCGCTCGCGAATAATATCCATATGTAGCAATCCCAAAAATCCAATTCGCACACCGTAGCCCAAAACCGGCGAATTCTCCGGCTCGAACTGTAACGCCGAATCGCTCAGACTCAACTTTTCAATTGCCTCTTTCAGGTCGTTATAGTCTTCGTTGGACACTGGGAAAAACCCCGCATAGACAAACGGCTTAACTTCTTTATAGCCTGGAAGTGGTTGGACGGTAATTTTTTTGGTCATAACTATTTGTTATTATATCAGCTCAATGTTTTTATATAAACGCACAGTAAATCGCTCCTTGCATGCCTACTTATTCTCAGCAAATTATTCCGTACACACTGAGGTCTAACCTATAACTGCTCAAAGATCTTATGAGCTTGATTCTTGCCAATAACCTGAACCAGTTCAACGTAACTCATCCACCGACCGCGTTTAGATTTGTCGCGACGATAGTCCTTCTCGTCAGTAATATCGCCCTTAACTATTGCATCAACATTACACCAAGCGACCCAAGGCATGTCATCGCTCAAAAAGCTATAGTCTAGATGAACATAATTTTCGTTGATCAGTTTATAGTCTGACGATGAAAATCCGCGCGCATACAACTCGCGGAGAATAGAGTCTGCTAGCTCGGCAAAACTGTCAACCGTAACACACAAAAAGTCATCGTATTCCTCACCGATTTCGTATGATCGTCCATTCATAAAAATACTATACGAATCATCGTCGACAATTTTCTCATCTAACCACACACGACGGTCACGTGTTACTGGAATCACCCGACATCTAATTTTCTCTGCAAAGTTTTTGAAATTACTCATAATTGCCAACGATAGACATATCAATATCCATTTCGTACATTTTATTACATCTGCGCTTTTCAATACTAGTATATACTATTTCCACTGTCGCGTCTGGTTGATCTTGTGCTTCTCAAAATACACTTCCGCCAAATTGACGTCAAACCGATTTGCCAATTCCATCAAATAGTTCAGCACGTCCGCAAACTCCTCGCGCAGATTGTCATGATTGTCAGGTTTTTTCTCATCCTTAAATCCTGTCTCTTTGCGAACTGCTTTTGCCAGCTCGCCAACTTCCTCAGTAAACAATAAGAATACTTCAGTGACAGAATTTTTATCCCATCCCTTTTCTTTACATGTTTGATCGAGGTGTTTTTGTAATTCAGTTAAGCTGATTGTTTGTGGATTCATGATTTTTCCTTCTTTAATCTTAATTAACTTACACTTGATGGAATATAAACATAGCAGGAAGCAAGAATCTGCTCGCTATCCAATCCTATTTTTAATTACTATTATACTCTGATTTATCAAACAATATATCACTTTGGTTAAATATTTTTTCCTGTGATAGTCCAAAATCTCTACCAGCAACTTTTTTATGAAGTTGCTGGTTTTGTTTATATAACTTTTATAAAGAAGTAATAAAAGTTAAACCGCCTAATATCACTCCCGCTGCATTGGGAATGATGAGGATCCAGTCTTTTTTAGGTTCTTTTGTCCAACCATAGATTACCCAAATTAAACAAGAAACTGCTGCGAATAGTGGTTGGAATGGTTGAGCTTTTTCTCCTTGTAGGTTAGCGATAATTTGTGGAATATATGCAATAAAGACAAGGATCCCAATAAAAGCTCCAATAGATCCGACAAAGCGATTAATTTTTTGTTTAGACATATAATACCTCATGAGGTTTTATTATATTATAAAGGAAAAGATGCTGTCAATAATTTTGTGTAAACACTCTAGTAGAGTCTTCAAACAAAGTAACTAAGTAACGTTCCAGAGCCTCCTCGTTAGGAAAAAGAACCTTCTATTTCGTTTGACGTTTGATTTCTTTATTAAGAGACTTAATGAGTTTTGTCGAATAAATGCTATGCCAAATCTGGTAAGGAAACTGATTTCAGCAATCATACGCGTCAATACTACGAACCAACGCCAAAAAAATTCAGTTAAGCTTATTGTTTGTAGATTCGTGGTTTCCCTTTTTAATCTTAATTAAAATATCTCCCCAGTGTTACCGTATCGCCAACCCGCGCCTCGCGTGTCGTCTTCAGGTTTGTCACAATATAGCCAATTTCGCCAGTTTCAAGCGAAGGGTCGGGCTGCATGGCTGGGTTAAGATGACCAACTTCCAGAGCTAGTCCATTTGCGCCAGTCGCCATCATTCGGATAGACTCACCCTTTTTAATTCGCCCATCAACCACCCGCACGTATAAAATCACGCCACGATAATCGTCATAATAACTATCAAAAATCAGCGCCCTAGTTGGACCATCAACCTCGCCAACTGGCGCCGGGATTCGCTCAACAACCGCATCCGAAACCTTATCTACGTTTTGACCAGTTTTAGCAGAAATATGAATAATCTCGCTCTCGTCACAGCCCAACAAATTAATAACTTGTCTGGATACGCGCGGTATGTCGGCGGCTGGCAAATCAACCTTATTTAACACCGGAATAATTGTCAAATCCTGCTCCATCGCCAAGTAAACATTCGACAATGTTTGCGCCTGAATTCCCTGACTAGCATCTACCACCAATATCGCGCCCTCACAAGCCTGCAAACTACGCGAGACTTCATAACTAAAATCGACATGCCCTGGAGTGTCAATCAAATTCAGATCGACATTTTTATATCGCATTCGCACCGGCGCCAACTTAATAGTAATGCCTTTTTCCCGCTCCAAATCCATCGAATCCAGCAACTGCGACTTCATCTCGCGCTTCTCTACCGTCCCAGTCATCTCCATCATTCGATCAGCCAGCGTAGACTTGCCATGATCAATGTGAGCAATAATACAAAAATTCCGAATATTTTCCATTAGCCCTTAAACTCCAATCGTCCAAATAACACTTTTTTCAATCGTGCAAGAATCGGGTCAATTTCTGGCAATTTTAACCACTTTGAAGCCGCGGCATACGCACCAAAACTGACCAATGAAATGATAACGAATTTCGGAAAAGCGCTAAAGAAACTGTCGTCATGATAACGAAACGGCATAATTAGCACGGCAATATAACAAACCACGCCTGTAACAGTTCCAGCAATTATCATCTTAAAAATCGCTCGCACAAACGTCATGTCGAATAATTTTGGCATTTGACGATTCATAACCGCCAAAAGGACAACCACCTCCAAAACCGCCACTGTTGATTGAGCCCAAGCCAATCCATACGCGCCCATTTTCAAGACCATCGATAGAACAATTGCTAAAATAATATTCAAAGTAATCGAGAAAATTGAAATATACAGCGGAGTTTTCGTGTCTTGTCGGGCGTAAAATGCTCGTGCGGCCATGTGGTAAATGGTTCGGAATAAAATCGCCACGACCAAACAGCCCAAAATTCCCGCGATCAGTTGATTGCCACCATTGCGAATAAAATGCACGACGTATCCCCTGGTAAAGAAAATCACCACCGACACCGGAAGAGCCATCCAAAAAATAATTCTCAGCAGGGAACGCAGGTCTTTTTGAAATAGGTCATTTCGACCTTCACCCAAATGCTCAGTCAATTGAGGAAAAGCGGCATTTGAAATCGCCACGCCAATAAGATTGATCGGCATCATATGGAGGGTCAAAGCCTGCTGGTACGCCCTAACCGTTCCGTCAGCCAAGCGCGAAGCCAAATTGACCTCGACCAAGCTAACCACATAATCCATTCCTTGATCAACAGAACGCGCCGGCAGTAAAGATAAAACTTTCCTAAATCCCTTATTCCGCCAATAAATTTTGAAATTGTAATCAAACCCAAGCCCAGCCAAGCCAACCGCGCTGACGATCAATTGCAGGAACGAGCCCAAAACCACACCCAACGCCACACCCATAATGCCGCCGTCAAAAATCTGCCAGCCGAATAAATTGACACCGCCAGTGAACCACACCGTACCGATAATAATACCGATGTTATATAGCATTGGCGCCAGCGCACAGAACATAAATCGCCCGACCGCTTGCTGGATACTAGCAATCACCGCCGCAACCGCAAAAATAAACGGATTAACCGCGATCACCTGCATCATACTGACCGCCAAAGCATGACCAGATTCACTCAGACCAGGCGCGATTAAATACTTCATCAACGGATCGGCAAAGATAATAATCAGCACCGACGCCGCCATGGTGATTAGCGCCATGAAATTAATCATACTCGAGCTAATTTGCCAAGCAGACTGCTTATTACCCTTGACCCAACGCTCATTAAAAACTGGAATGAACGTCACACTAAGCGCACCAGAAACCAGCACTGCAAACATAAAATCTGGCACCATGAAAGCCGCCGTATAGGCGTCTAGTCCAACCGGGTATCCCGCCAGCGCTCCATTTTCGCTTGGCATATAGGCAGAGTTCAGCAGACGATCACGGAAAAACCCCAGCAAGCTCGACAACAACGTCGAGCCCGCCAGAATCGTAGCAGCCAATTTCACATTAAGCCGCTGATTTATTTTCGTGACCGTACTACGAACGCGCCCCATAGTATTTTACGAATGCAGTTTAGCTTCTTTTGGTAATTTAGTGCCCTTAAGAATCTCGTCAACCTCAGATTCTTCCAGAGTTTCTTCCTTCAGTAAGGCCTCAGCCAACTTATCAAGGAACGCACGGTTCTCTTTCAATACCAACATTGCACGATGTTTAGCTTCGGTAATCAATTGCGCAACTTCCTCATCAATCATCTTCGCAGTTTCATCAGAATACGGACGCTCTCTGGTCATTTTATCGAACATCAAACCGCCGTTATCTTCATGGAATACTTGATCGCGCAAACCCTTGCCCATTCCTTGCTCAATCACCATATCACGGGCAATTTCAGTCGCTTTTCGCAAATCCGAACCAGCTCCAGTAGTGATTCCGTCATCGCCGTAAATCAATTGCTCAGCGATTCGTCCGCCCATTGCCCGAGCCAAAATATCTTTAAACTCGTAAACATTTGTGTAGCTCTTATCTTCTGGCGGCAAGAACCATGTTACTCCACCAGTACCGCCGCGCGGAATAATTGTAACCTTATGAACCGGGTCAGAATCAGGCAAGACGTGACCAACAATTGCGTGGCCAGCTTCGTGATAAGCAGTCAACTCTTTCTCGTGATCGTTCATTATCTTAGTCTTGCGCTCTGGACCAATTGCCACACGCTCAAACGCCTCAGTTAATTCGTCATTTGAGATCTTCTTCTTATTGCGACGCGCGGCAATGATCGCGGCTTCATTAGCCATATTTGCCAAGTCCGCACCAGATGAGCCAGCGGTTTTTGCCGCCAATTTATCAAGATCAACAGTTTCGTCAGTTGGCTTTTTCTTAAAGTGAACTTTTAGAATTGCCTCACGATCTTTACGTTCTGGCAATGTAATATTCACACGTCGGTCAAATCGTCCAGGTCGAAGCAAAGCTGGGTCCAAAACGTCCGCGCGGTTGGTTGCCGCCAAAACAATAACATTCGTTTCGCCATCAAAACCATCCATCTCTACCAAAATCTGGTTCAAGGTTTGCTCACGCTCGTCATGACCACCACCCATACCAGAGCCACGCTTACGACCCACAGCGTCAATCTCATCAATGAAGATGATGCATGGAGCATTTTTCTTAGCCTTTGAAAACAGATCTCTCACTCGGCTAGCACCAACACCAACAAACATTTCCACGAATTCAGAACCGGAAATTGAGAAGAATGGCACACCAGCCTCGCCAGCAACAGCTCGGGCTAGCATCGTCTTACCCGTACCAGGATTACCGACTAATAATACGCCTTTTGGAATCTTTGCGCCCAAATCTTTATATTTCTTCGGATGTTTGAGAAAATCAACAACTTCCTGTAAATCTTGCTTGGCGTTATCATTTCCAGCGATATCTGTAAACAGAACCTTTTCTTTGTCCTGTCCATACAGGCGAGCCTTACTCTTACCGAATCCCATGGCTTGATTATTTTGACCCTGAGCTTGGCGCATCATAAACATGAAGAACACCACGATAATCAGCACAGGCACAACCATAACCGCCAGGTTCCACATAGTTTCGCCGGTTGTTGATGGCGGGATAACTTTCACCTCAACCTTAGCATCCTTGTTCAAGCCCTGCTCATAAATACTACTAGATTCCTTGACTGAATGCTCGGTAGGTTTTGATTGATCTTTCGGAGTAATCTTAATATCGTTTCCTTGAATCTCCAATTGAGCAATTTTACCGTCATTTGCTCGACGCACCACATCAGATAATGCAACATCTTTAAGATTTGACGCAGGGAAGAGTGTTGCGTAAAAAATTAACGCTACAAAAATTATAATTGCCCAAAACAATCCAAATCGTAAAATTTGACTTATTCTATTCTTTCCATTTCTTTGAGGCATCTTAACAGCCATTCTCAACTAATCCTTTCGCCTATACTAATCAAACTCTCTTTATTATAACACTTCTTAGCGTCAATTTCATCACAATGCCGCCACCAACTTGCCAGCAAGAGCCAGCTTTCCCAGTTTTTATAGCAATTAGCATACGCTCCAATTGAGAACCCAGTAACGACACATCATAATGTCGTAAAACGTAATAATATAGCAATTCTTGTGCGACATTATCATCTATCATCGTCAAAAAATACCGACTAAGTACTTCTCCATCAAACTTCTCTATTTCCTGCTCAATTTTCCCTCTTAATTCTCTCTGTTTTCGCCACGCCTCATACACTCCAAGTTTCTGATATTCATCAAGTTCACGATTTATCTTACGCCTAAATTTATTTCTCTGATACAAGTCGCTTTGATTTGTCTCATCTTCACACCATTCCAATTTCTGGCGAATCGCATATTCATAAATTCTCTGCTTAGTCCAGCTATTCATCGGCCTAACTATTTGACTATCGCTCATCCCCGCCAAACCTCGCCATCTGGAGCCACGCTTAAGATTCATCGCTACAGTTTCAATAATGTCATCTCGATGATGTGCTGTCACTATCACGCCATCAAAATCCGTCGCCACGCCACGCAAAAATTCATACCGTCTTTGGCGCGCCAATTCTTCACTGGCATCAGCCCCCAGTTTTTCGCGCCGACAAACAAATTGTATCTTATATCTATCAGCTAAAGCCTCGACAAATCTAGCATCGCTCGCCGAATCCTCACGAATTCCATGGTCAAAATGAGCGACCACCAAATCTTTTTCCGTTCGCGACATCAAATCCAGCAAAACTACCGAATCAATCCCACCACTGACTGCGATAATATATCTCACATATCCATTATCTCACAATTTACCTAAAACGTATTTGGCAAATTTTATACTATCTGTTACAATCAATGCAGTGTGGCACCGTAGCTCAGCTGGTTAGAGCGCAGGACTCATAAGCCTGAGGTCGGTGGTTCGGGTCCACCCGGTGCTACCAGAAATTATCTTTCCTCGTCAATACGGCGGGGAATTTTTTATAGATACTGAATTAAATTAGCTCAAGCTCTTCAGATTGGACACCATCCAAAGCCGCCAATCGCCGCGACACAAAACTATCCAATTCCCATGAATTACGCTGACGCTCCCACGTTGCTAAATCCTTTTTTCGGGTTACTTCTAAAAATTCAGCTAATTCACTGGTGTTGATTTCCATATTTTTTCCTTTTTTGTATTAATTATTTAACTGTTTTTATACTATCATAAATTTGACAAAAAAGCAATACCTTTTTCGGTCATTATTTACCTTTTCATTCCGCTTGTGGTACACTGGTAGAGAAGGATTTATACACAAAAATGACCCCCGTAACAATCTCATCACTGGCCACCATAATTTTTGCAGCGATTATTCACGCTAGTTTTCAGCTTAGCGTCAGTGTTTTAACGTTACTTAGCGGGCATTCAATTGGCAAAAAAACCGCCCAGAGAAAAATTTTTCGTATGAGCAACAGTTTTGTATTTGGTGTTTCAACAATCACTCTACTGCTCATTAGCTCCATTTCCTATTTCTTATCACTATTTATCCACCACGCCACCAGCGCAGAACAACTCGTTGCCGCCGTCTCTTCAGGGATGATGTTTGGCTTAGGAATTGCAATTTGGGCATTCTACTTTCGACGACAACCAGGAACTTCATTATGGCTTCCACGCAATTTTGCAGAATATTTAAACAAGTGCACCAAAAAAACCAAAAACTCCGTAGAAAGCTTTGCTCTGGGAATAATTAGCGTTATTGCAGAAATTGTATTCATCATCGCGCCAATTATCGCCGCCAGCCTGGCCATTATTACCCTACCAAACCCCTTTTTGCAAATCATCAGCGTAGCGATTTACGTCATCGTGTCCGCACTGCCGTTGTTTGTCGTTATCGTCTTGATCGGCAGCGGACGCAGCATCTCTAATTTACAACGTTGGCGAGAAGATCATAAGAGATTTTTGCAATTCGCCAGCGGTGGCAGCCTACTAATTTTGGCGGCATTCCTATTCGTCGACCGCGTTATTGGTGTCATTAGCTACGGAGGCAATTTATGGTAAAGCCAGATCAAATTGACGTCATCAAACAAGGAAAGCGACCGCCAGAGGAGTTTAGTCCAGACAAGCTCCACAATTCCATAATTGCCACCTGCCTAAGCGTTCGTACGCCAGAAGGTCAAGCTCAAGACATCGCAAAAACCGTCACTTTGGGCGTTATGAATTGGTGCGAAACTCACCCAGAAATAACCTCTGCCGATATCCGCCGCCAAGCACAACGCATTATGAAAACTCTGCATCCCGACGCGGCTTATTTATATAAAAATTACAAAACCATAATTTAGGAGATTTGATGTCGCAAAAACCAACTTTTGACTATGACTATATCGTAATTGGTAGTGGCGCTGGTGGATCACCCGCAGCCAGCATATTAGCAAGTGCCGGAAAAAAAGTTGCTGTTGTAGAAAAATCAACATTCGGCGGGGAATCACCAAACTGGGGAGATGTACCAACTGGATTCTTAACTCACGCTCTTAACGTTTATCAAACAGCCAAAGATGCTGCTAAGTTTGGATTGCGCACTAACTCTGTTGGATATAACTACCCTTCTCTGCTCTCCTGGAAAGACAAAGTCGTAAAGAGGACTGGAGCTGGTGGTAATCGCTATTATTATGAGAAGCAAGGCATTAGTGTTTTTGCTGGCAATGCGCATTTCTTGAGTCCGAACGAAATAGCCGTCAATCGCAGACATTTGTCCGCTCGCAAATTTCTCATTGCAGCTGGATCTAATTGGCAAATTCCAGAAATACCTGGGTTAAGCGCCGTTTCTTACCACACTCCAAAAACTATTTTTAGCTTGAAGCGTCCACCAAAAATCATGTTCATTGTTGGCGCGGGAGCTACAGCACTAGAATTGGCGCACATCTTCTCCACCCTGGGAACAAAAGTTTACGTAGCAGAGAAATCGTCCAGAATATTATCAACATTTGACTCAGAAGTCAGTGCTTTAGTTACGAATGACGCAAAAAATCGCAACATTTCAATCTTAGCTCGCACTAAAATTATCGCCATACAAAAATCGTCTATACAAAAACGTGTCACCTTTCTACAAGGGCGAATAGAAAAATCTGTACGCGTTGATGAGGTTCTAATTGCCGACCAACAATTGCCTGCGACAGATTTAGGCTTAGAAAACGCTGGCGTAAAATATACCGAAAATGGCATTTTGGTTAATTCTTCCCTACAAACTTCCGCTCGACATATTTTTGCCGCAGGAAATGTAACTGACGCCAATATCCAAACCCACACAGCCTTAGCGCAGAGTCGTATTGCGGCTCATAATTTGTTACATAATAATAAGATTAAATTCAATGATTCCCCACGCCTACAAGTTGCATTTACTCAGCCAGAAATAGCTCAAATTGGAATGAATGAATACGACTGTAAAGCGAAAGGAATAAGCGCAAAAATAGCAATTGTTCCGCTCACGACTACCGTACGCAGCAATATTACCGACCAGCGAATAGGTTTTGTGAAATTGATCGTTGATAAGAAGCGAGTTATTATCGGTGGGACAATTGTCGGGCCACACGCTAGCGATATGGCAGCCGAGCTAGCCTTGGCTGTTCGGTATAAAATTACCAGCGAAGAACTGGCGTCCACGCCGCATTGTTTTACTTCTTGGTCAGAAGCTGTGCGAATTGCCGCCGGAAAACTTCTATAATTACCTCTGATGCGCTATAATAAGTCTCACGGGGGCGTAGCTCAGGGGTTAGAGCAGTCGGCTCATAACCGATTGGTCGCTGGTTCGATCCCAGCCGCCCCCACCACGGTTTGAATTTGATAATCATAAGATGAATATTTTTACCATTCCTGCTACAATATTATGTGGTAGATATTAAATTTGCAAAAATGAACAAATTAAAACTCAAACGATTAATTTACAGAATACAGCACGACTATTTAACCCTAAATAATGTCGTTATTGCTGCTGCGATTTTAATTGCTATGAGTTGGGCTTGGGGCTCCATTGAATCAATGCAAAAAAACTACGAACTGCAACGCTCTATCGACAACAAACGCCAGCAAGTGGAAATAGAAAAATTACAAGTCGCCTTGCTGGAATACGAATCGAAATATTATCAAAGCGAGGAATATCAAGAATTGACCATTAGACAGCGCACAGGAAAAGGTCTACCTGGCGAAAAACAGCTCATCACCCAATCTTTCGAAAGCGCCACGCCTGCCCAAAAACTTGCGTCGGGCGCCAAGCGAACGGATAGCAACTTCCAGCAATGGATGAACTTTCTATTTGGCGGCAATAGTCATAAACACTAAGGTATTGCAATTATCACGTTAAGCTGATATCATAATTATGTATCGCGGGGTAGAGCAGCCTGGTAGCTCGTTTGGCTCATAACCAAAAGGTCGTAGGTTCAAATCCTACCCCCGCCACCAAGAAAGGTTTTTCAGGCTCTGGAGAGCCTTTTTTGGTTGGTAGTATTCTGTAAAATACACTGATTTCAAACCTATGGTTTTTATAGTCATATATCAACCCCCTGTGTGAATAATATGCTTTGGGACTTTGTCTTAGCGCCCGGCGAAGCCAGTATCCATTGTCTATCTACATCTCGCAAATCTCAAGAGCAACATCAATATCAGTCTCTCGTATTGCTTGCTGACGCTCTAGTCGCTGTAGCTAGTCGGCTATCATTACCTTATCGTCATCATACGCATTTATTAGATCTGTTTTTCATACAACAATCCAAACACAAAAAGTAGCGGTACCTAGCATGACCTATCTTGACAAAAGATGACTCTAGGATTTATCTCTTAAGGAGAGATACTTCTGTCTCAAGCTTACGAGATTCTTCGTCAAGGCGAGCCCGAGCAGAGTCTTTATCGTCATAGAATTCTGATTTTGTTTCAGCATAATTCCCCAAACCGAAGGGTTTATAATAGATAATTTGATATCGCTTATCGTCTAACTCCCACAGCTCAAGCGAGGTGTATAGGTCATGCTTTATTGCTCCACTCAGCCCTAACTTATGCCGTAAATACCACTCACTAATCAGCGTTCCTTTGGGGATATTTGAGTGGTGGTTAGTTCCTTCTTTGGCGACTTTACCATTCTCAATAAGCGCCGCTAGGAATATTCCTCTTTCGCTTGGGTTAATATCCTTGTAGCTAAACTCTTTTGTGGCTAGTAGTTGCTGAGCGGTTTCTAATGTTATTTTGTTCATATAGTCATTCTCCTCATGATTTGTATTAAGCTACATCTTCCTCAAACCGTGTATGCAGGACAGGGCAATCGTCCATTGCGGCTAGTTTATCTGCTAGTTCAATAATATCATTCCCTTGATAAACATCACGCCGCCATTCGTTCGGTATCGCATCAAGTCCATAGTATGCACCAGCTAATTGCCCGTACACCGCCATGGTCGTATCAACGTCGCCACCTAGGCACATAACTGCCAATATTCCATCCTCAAATGTGTCATAGTTCATAAAGCCCCATAAAGCTATCTGGAGTGTGTATACGACATAACCTGGCTTATTCTTGAGCTTATCCGTCTCGACTCTCTCTTTTAGCTTGTTCAGCAGCTGGTCATAGTGTGCGCCAGTACTATACTTACTAACGTCTATAATATCTGCTTTGTTTTTTAGATGGATAGCGTTATGTAGTATAGCAGCAAATACTTCAGCAGCAGCTTCAGCCTCATAGGAGTAATGCGTTTCTCTAGCAGAGACTTGAGCAAGCCGTATCACGTCACGGATATCTCGTTTGCCGTAGGCAGCTATCACGACTGGTGCGAGGCGCATTACGACACCGTTGCCGGCACCATCGCTCCGATTCATCGTTTTGTGAACAATAGCGTAACCGCTAGCGTACATATCCAGCATGATGAGCGTTTGCATGCCGATACCCTCGCCATAGTCAAAATACGAGCGGTAGCCCTCTGATTGCCATTTGCAATACTTATCCATAACGTTCCACGAATCATAGCCGCCACATTCCAGCAAGCTATCTGCTAAACATAATGCCATAGAAGTGTCGTCTGTCCAGACGCCACGAGGAAAGTGTGCTTCATCGTGCATATGACGCAATTCTTCTTTACGAGCGACAATCTCATCACTTGTGTAGCCGTGTTCGATAGGCGCACCGAGGGCGTCGCCTATAGCTAAGCCGAGTAACATACCCTGGAGCTGTGCTTGAGAGTTTTTCTTCATTATTTTGATTATATCGTCAATCTCCTAAATAAGCGACCTCAATTAGCTCTTTGTGGCAATCTTAGTCTAACCCAACCGCGACATTTAGTGCTGATTTATAAATTTATCAGGCTGGATAACGTAAAAAGTAGTCAAGAGGATAATTTATTGATATTAACACATTCTGTTACGATATACTTTAGCGGTGGTTGGGTATCTTTATTGAAGGGGTGGTCGCCTCTATTAAGCGTCTCCAGCTCAGAATCTCGCTACAGATATGGTTCCAATGTAGATGCACTTGGGCCACCAAGAAAAATCCCTCTTCATTCAGAAGGGGGCTTTTTCTTTACACATCATTATCTATGCAACCCTTATCCCAACCCGGACGTTCCTTGCCTGCTTTAGTCAGAGATGTGGCTGTGCGAACTTTTTTATAATCCAAAACACCACTTAGAACAGCCTCCCCTAATTTACCATACAGTTCACAATCAAGCTTAAGTGGACATGCTTCACAAGCATTTATAGCAAGTCTGCCGACTTCAGAAATATCACTACCCCTGTTTCTTTCTATGCGACGAGCTCGATCATAGTTGCCACGACCTCTATGATATTCGGCAAAGCCAGCACGACGACGAATCCTGCCGAAAAGATCACACATCTCAACTATAATTCTATTTCTCTTCGTAAAATCTTCATCACTATAGCTATTCGCATCAGGAACAAAATCTTCGCCTAAATAATCCAACGGCACAACATTACCATCCGAATCAACAACATCAATAACGCCCGCTCTGTTCGGTCTAGCAAGCGCCAACACTTCAACCGTCTTTGACTTCATATAGCGTTTATTATATCATAATATCCATAAATAATCAACCCTACAAAAAAACTCCCCTGCTTTTTACAGAGGAGTTGTGGCACCTGTTTGTTTGGTTCTACTATATCACCAAACACGCTTATGGTGCAAGCAAAGGACTATTTTTTCTTAGAAATTGTCAAAAAGCCGTTGCGTGGGTTTTCTTTCACAATACGATCTTCTGGTAGATCACATGGTGTACCCTTTTCATTCTTCTCAACCTTAGCAAAGAAGTAAATAGTTTGAGTCTTGCCGCCGCGCAAAGTTACGTCAGTCTTGTGCAAGTAATATGTGATGCCCTTTGAGTTGGTATGTTTATAAGCCATTTGGTTATATACCTCCTATTAATGATATACCTATATAGATTACTATCTCTATATCACCCCTGTCAAGCTAAAAAAGCTTATTTCGTCGCCTAAGCATCAACTTTAGCATCCCCAGAACAACCAACCTCATTATGATAATCATGGCAATGAATATCGTCACCAGCAAAGACCACCCCGCGTAATCAGCTGACCATATCGGCGAGACGAAAGTGTGATAATACGGCTCAGTTGAAGGCGCTTCAAACTGCAAGTTGGTGGCTTTCGCGGCAGGATATTTCGCCCACTCCTCGTTAATACAATTGATATACCTCGGATCCGCCTGTGTCGTAAATCGGCCGTAACCGCCTTGCTGCGCTCTAGCATCACAGACAACCCTAACTTTCGACACAGTATCATTGTTAGACTGATTTTTTATCTCCTCCTCGAACTCTTTCAGCTTCCGGTCATACATTTGTTTATACGTATGATCCAGCGCAATCTTCCCCGGATCAGCGTTCATGTGCGTAGATACATAACGCTGCAAATCGTATAGTCGCTGCTGAAGATTGACTATATCTCCAGCCTTATCTGCATTTTCTACAGATTCTCGTCGCTCGACCATACCAACATTATTCAATCTCAAAAAAGTTGCCGAAATAAAACCAGACATAATCAATAAAATCACCAACTGCCAAGTCTTAATCTGACTGAGCCGCTTAATTCTGAACTTGGTTTTCTTCTTATCTATAGCCATCCCACCACTTTCTCTATGGTTTTAGTATAGCAAATTATCCCAATGACGTGAATATTACTACCGCTGCGGTGGTATAATATTTGTATGCGAATTTATTTTTCAGGAATTGGCGGCGTTGCCATCGGACCGCTGAGCAGAATTGCCTTAGGGGTCGGGTATGGTGTTTGCGGCTCCGACAAATCACCAAGTCTTATCACAAACGAATTAGAGTCAGCCGGAATTCCTATTTCTTTTGACCAATCTGGCGCGTTCTTGCAATCAGAGCACGATAAATCACCATTTGATTGGTTTATTTACACCGCTGCTTTACCAGAAAATCACCCAGAATTAGTCTTGGCGCGAAAACTAGGCATAAAAACCAGCAAGCGCGACGAGTTATTAGCGCAAATAATCGCCGATAAAAACCTGAAACTTATCGCGGTCGCTGGCACCCACGGGAAAACCACAACAACGAGCCTGCTAGTCTGGACAATGGAGCAATTGCAAATTCCTGTTAGTTATTCTGTGGGTTCGACTTTAAGCTTCGGACCAAGTGGAACGTTTGATAAAAATAGCCAATTTTTCGTATACGAGTGTGATGAATTTGACCGCAACTTTTTGCATTTTTCTCCAGAAATTAGCCTTATCACATCTGTTGATTACGACCATCCAGACACATATCCAACAAAAGAATCCTACTTAGACGCCTTCCGTGAATTCGGCGAAAAATCTAAAAAAGTTATCGCGTGGCAAGAAAATTCCGCCATATTTGATGAGAAAAATCTAACAATCTTGCACGATTCCAATAAAAATATCACTCTACCCGGCGAGCATAACCGAAAAAATGCTACTTTGGTGATCGAAGCTTTGAAATATATGGGAGCGGACACAGAGGAGTCAGAAATATACCAAGCAATAAACTCCTTCCCCGGATCAGGACGACGTTTTGAAAAGCTCGCCGAAAATCTATATTCTGACTATGGACATCACCCAGTTGAAATTCAAGCGACACTACAGATGGCTAAGGAGCTGTCTAATGATGTAGTCCTGGTTTATCAGCCACACCAAAACGTTCGCCAGCACGAGATAATTGGTCAATACACTAATGATATTTTCCGTGACGCCAATGAAATTTACTGGCTGCCAACTTACTTAACGAGGGAGAATCCAGATTTGCCAACCTTGACGCCACAACAACTTGCCAAAAATATCGACAAAGAAAAAGTTCGTTTCGCCGAATTAGATGACAGTTTATGGCAAGAAATAACCGCGGCAAGGAACTCTGGAAAGCTCGTCCTGTGCATGGGCGCTGGCACAATCGACGGATGGATTCGCGAGCAATTAGCTAAAAATTAGCGATCATCGCCGCTGCCGTGAATCTTCCCTCGACTCTGGCGGCTAAGCAGTTTATCATTATTTCTGCGAGCCACTTCCTCTAAACTACAACCAAGCAAATGCGCTATAGAATTGACATACCAAAGCACGTCACCGAGCTCTTTTATTATTGCGCCGCGATCATTCTCTGAAATCTCGCCATTTTTATCACGTAGGATTTTCTTAAATTTCTCCATGACTTCGCCAGATTCGCCACTTAATCCCAATATCTGCGCCATCAACCTCGCGTCAACATCACCATATTTATGAGAATCTTTATCTGTTAAAGTAGAAATTGCTTTAGTCGAATAATCGTTAAATTGCATAATATTCCTTTCATTTATTAGCGCGTAACTCTTACGAAATTAATAGTTTTTCCTTCGCCAATCCACCTTTGTTCGTAAGTCGTCATTATTTTATATTCGTCACTTAGCGCGGATTCATGAAGATCAAAACTCAACTCTTTAATTTGCCACTTTTCTGCCACCAATTGCTCCAAGCTCCAACAGAAAAAATTGTGATCGTCGTGTTTGATTAATAAAGATCCGTCCGGTGCCAGCAATGAAGAATACTTCTTCAAAAAATTAGGATGAGTCAAGCGGCGCCCAGCGCTATGTTTCCTCGGAAACGGATCAGGAAATGTTACCCAAATTTGCTCCAAAGAATTCTGCTCCACTAATTGGTCTATTTGGTCAGCCCGCACTCGAACAAAAAACACATTCTCCAGCCCTTTTTCCTCAGCAATTTTCGCGCCCTTCTGCAACCGATCGCCTTTCACGTCAATTGCTAAAAAGGTCTTTTCGGGATGGCGCAATGCAAGCTCCACACTGAATAGTCCAGTTCCAGCACCGATTTCCAAACAATCGACTTCCCGTTCTATCCACTCGTCAAACTCAAAACATAGAGGTGAATTGTGGAATAAAGCGAATTTATACTTCTTACGTTTTCTGGTGATAATAAATTGATTCGGATCGACAAAACTCATATTTTCTATTATACTAAATCAATAATGGATAAGCTTATAAAACAGTTTTTAGATTCTTCTACGTTAGGTCAATGGCTGCATAGCAACAACCTTGGCTGGCTAATTAGTGAGCGCATTATCGACACAGTCAGCATTATTATCGGCTCTGTTTTTGTTTATTTTCTGGGAAAATATTTATTGTCTTGGACTATCCATTATTCTATACGCTCCACCGCTAAACATCGTTCCTGGCACCGTAAAGACATAGAAAAGCGCGAAAAAACTCTCATCCAATTAACTCGCAGTTTCTGGCAAATTATTATAATTTTCTATGTCGCCGCAATTGTCGCCAATAAGCTATTCCTATTTGATTTATCGCCGCTATTCGCTAGTGCTGGCATAATCGGTGTGGCATTAGGATTTGGCGCTCAATCACTCGTTAAGGACTTCTTGTCTGGTATTTTCATCATCGCCGAAAATCAATATCGTGTTGGCGATGTTGTTGACGTAATGGGAGCCGCTGGAACCGTCGAGAGAGTTGGTACTCGCACTACTGTTATACGAGATTCTGAGGGCAATGTTCATTATGTTCCGAATGGCACGATTCAGCACGTTATCAATAAAACTATGGGCTATAGCATGTCGCGATTCAGCATTTATATCGACCCAAGTTCTGACATTTCTGCAGTTACAGACATCATTAATGCCACCGGCCAAGAATTGGCTAAAGAAAAGGCTTGGCAAAAGAAAATTATCGATCCGCCTAAATTCGTTTCCGTTGGTGACATTACTGGACGAGGAACAGAATTGATCATTGCCGGAAAAACCCAACCATCCGATCAGTGGTCTGTTACCTCTGAAATGCGACATCGATTGTTACAAAACTTTGATCGCGAAGGAGTTCTTCTGGCGACTCTGCCGACCCCAACCTCAATAACCAGAAGATAAAAAAATTAATTATTAGACAAACCCAATTCTTTATCGCTTAACACATCATTAGAAAACGCTTTGATCTTATTCACACTCTCTACTTCTTTGTCATAAATTCCCAAAAATTCCTTCAACGTATCCTTGTTTACTGAGCCTTGCGCGTCAAATTCGTGACTTTTCTCATTCGCATCCTTGCTAATTTGCTTGCGGCGAGAAGCGTATTCTGGGCGACTCAAATCCAATCGATAAGCGTCAGTCTTGTAATACATAAACATCGCAATCGATACTAATAAAATCGAAACTGCAATAGTCAGCCCAATAAACGTAGCGAATTTATAACTACGGAATAATTCCTTAGCTCTATTCATTAGACCCTCCAGACAGCGAATTTTTAATAGCTTGCACTTCTTCTTTATATCTCACTAACAATCCATCCAAGATTTTCACATCCTCAGAAAGTTTATTACGAGCCTCGCGAGCGACGGTCAATTTTTGATAATAGTCCGCCACATTATTAGAGCAATTTGCGCGCTGAAGATCGGTCATCGCAGTATCGTAATCGTTGTAATTGCTATTAAACTTAAGTCTCGTCGACTCGAACTCATTAGTAATATTCACCAACTTTGAGCTGTCCAGCTTATTGATTGCCAACCGACCGTTCAGCCTGGCCATAAGTTTGGTAGAAATAGAATTATATCTCTGTCCAACATTAACTCTAGTTAGAGCGTCATTGGTGTGGATGTTTTTAATAGCAACTCTTACGGAACTACAATTTCGTTCAAGCGTTTTTATAATCTCAGAATCAGCCGTAGCATCAACCGACTGAGCCTCAACTGCTCGTGGCGTCACTAACAAACTAGAAGCAATCAAAAAAGACGCGAGATAGAAAGTAACTTTTTTCATCACTTATATTATCTCACGTCTTCTTGAATAGAGTCAAATATTACTTGAAACGTTTTTCGACGTTGCCCTTAACATCTTTTGCGGTTTCTACTACAGCGTCTCCAACTTTCTGAGAGCCAGCTTTCAATGAGTCTACACTGTCTTTAGCTGCAGCGGTCGCTTTGCAAGCCACCTTTTCAGTGTCGGCTTTCAATTTTACAGCCTTATCCTTCAAGTCTTTCCTTGTTTCCTTGCCGCTCTTTGGTGCAGTTAAAATTCCAGCTGTAAAACCTGCTGCTACTGCTCCGATAATTGCTAAAACTTTTTTCATATATTTACTCCTTTTTTAATTATTTTTTACGAAATAAACCTGATATTTCACTAAAAACTTTTGTTGGTGACAACCACTCAGTTGCACTAGCTACGTTAGTTGTAATTTTACTAACGCTTTTCATGACTGTATTAAGTCTTACCAACAAGGCGATGACCACTGCCAGTAGCGTTACGATAATAACCGACAACAATCCTACGATGATTGATAATAAAACGATGGCTGTTTGGATATCTTCCACGCTTTACCTTTCTGCAAAAGTTTATATTTGTTATGTTTATTTTAGCATGCTTGTTAAATTGTTTGTATTAGATAATCTAACTATTTCACTATAGCATAAGCTTATTAAATTGTCAATAGGGATGTCTACTAATCGTTAATAATATGATAAACTGGTATGGTTATGCGAGATTTCTTCAAACGATATATACCGGAATTTGTTTATGGCGCGGTCGACGGCACAGTAACAACATTTGCAGTTGTGGCGGCTTCTGCTGGAGCTGGAATATCCAGTTCAGTCATTCTTATATTAGGAATTGCTAATTTAATAGCCGACGGATTCTCAATGGGCTCTAGCGCATATTTAGCAGCCAGCGCTGAACACGAAGAGTCTGTTCGCGACACCCAAAAACGCTCATCCCCAAAGATCATAGGCGCAGTAACATTCTTAGCTTTCGTGGTAGTCGGTAGCGTACCAGTATTACCATATTTGATTGACGTAATTGCAAACTTAAAAGCACCAAACGCGGCATTATTCTATGTTAGTTCGGCGCTAACTGCGGCAACGTTCTTAGCAATTGGCTTCATCAAAGGTAAAGTCAGCAAACAATCACCTTGGCAATCTGCAGGTATAACACTGCTCCTCGGGGCAACTGCGGCAGGACTAGCCTACTTTGCGGGCGACATTTTGGCAGCGTGGCTGGGTATTAGGATTTAGTTATATTATTCTTGTGTTTTGGTTTGGGTGGTTATTTGCATGGTACTGCAAGTACTGACGGTATGACGCGTTGTCATTCATAAGAAAAATCTCCTTTCGAGACAAAAGGAGATTTGGGGTTTGTGCTATATACTAACTGTTATCTTGAAATACAAAAATGCTGAACTGCGTATGTTTTGCTATTGTCACTACTGCGGCTGACGCCAAGTCCAATTTTCGTATAATCTGGGTTTTGTATCGCTTTGCGGTGTGGTTCTGAGTTCATCCACCAGTTAAAAGCATCTCTGCTTGTTGACTCGAAATCAGCCCAGTAAAAATTTTCACTAACCGTATGACAACCAGCTTTACTCATTAGGTTTGCCATCTCTAATGAATACCAATTATCTGTACCTGGTATATTGTGCTGTTTGTATCCCTTAGCTAACATATCGTCAGATTTTAGCTGCGCACTCATGTGTATATTTTCGTCGCTCGTTAATGGCGCCACCCCGATCCGTGCGCGTTCGGTATTGACCAGTTCCAGAATTTCGCCAGCGTCTACAGGACCAACATCATACTTACTCTTTGGTTGCTCCTGCTTTTGCTCCTGAGCTACTTCAGCAACTGCTTGAGCGTTTAGACGAGTCTTTAGCCATAAGCTACCACCTACACTCACTATGAGAGCTACAATTATAGTAGTGGTAACTATAGCCTTTTTCATACCCTCACACTAACACAACCAAAACGGTAGATCAATATTGCAAATATTCTACAAACCTAATTCGCGCAGCTGAGCAGGGTCGACAACCGATGGTGAATTCATCATCATATCCACGCCAGAGCCATTCTTTGGAAACGCCAAAGTCTCGCGGACGTTTTGCTCATCGGTCAGTTCCATCAAAATACGATCAACGCCAAAAGCGCATCCTGCGTGAGGCGGAGCGCCGTATTTGAAAGCACCCAACATAGCACCAAACTTTTCTTCAACATAAGATTCACTGAAGCCCAGCAAACCAAACACTTTATATAACACCGCTGGATTATGGTTGCGAACGCCGCCAGAGCAAATCTCATAGCCATTCATCACCATATCAAACTGATCAGCGACAATGGATAATTTTTCGGCGTCAGTTTCAGCAGACTCCAGAGCCTGCAAACCGCCCTTTGGCATACTGAACGGATTATGTCCAAAGTCAAGATTCTTACTACGCTCATCCCATTCATAAAACGGAAAATCAATAATCCAAGCAAACGCCACGACCGATGGGTCCTTAAGATTAAAGTGCAAGGCAAATTCATTGCGCAAGCGCCCCAACACCGCGTTAACAACCGAGCGAGAATCAGCGCCAAAGAACACTGCATCGCCATCAACCGCACCAGTTTTCTGCTGAATGTCAGCCAATTCCCTCTCGCTCAAGAATTTCGCAATTGGAGATTTTGCTTCGCCGTCTTGATATGTGATGTATGCCAAACCGCCAGCACCCTCACTCTTAGCGATGTTGGTGAAATTGTCAATTTGCTTGCGACTCAAACTTGCGCCATTTTTTACGCAAATAGCCTTAATGCATTCAGCATTTTTAAATACGCCAAACTCAGTCTCAGAGAACACATCCGTCAATTCTATCAATTCCATACCAAATCGCAAATCCGGCTTGTCAGAACCGTAAGTTTCCATGGCGTCGCGATACGAAATTCGCGGAATTGGACTGCCATCACCAACCGCCAAATCGCTCAAATCCAACAATTTTTTACCAGCAAAATCAGTCGCCAATTGCTTCATCAAAGGCTCAACTTCAGTGCGAACTTCTTCACCATTTTCAGCAAAACTCATCTCCAAATCAAGCTGATAAAACTCGCCGTACAAGCGATCTGCTCGCGGATCTTCGTCACGGAAACAAGCCGCCAACTGATAATAACGCGGCACACCACCAACCATCAGCAGCTGCTTAAACTGCTGTGGAGCTTGTGGCAAGGCGTAAAATTTCCCTTCCTGCAAACGGCTCGGAATTAGAAAATCACGCGCACCCTCAGGACTTGAATTAGCCAAAATTGGCGTTTGAATTTCAATAAAATCTCGATTGTCCATATATTCATGGATTCGACGATACATTTCGGCGCGTTTTTTAAGCATGTTTTGCATTTTTGGACGACGCAAATCAAGATAACGATACTTGAATCTTAGCTCTTCGCCGGCTTGATTGTCCTCGGCAAATGGCTGAATTGGTAAAGTTTCAGCTCGGTTCAAAATCTCCAAATTGTCCACAACAATTTCCACATCACCACTGGCAATATTCGGATTTTTCAGACCTTCGCCACGCTCCGCAACCACGCCACAAGCACGAACCACGAACTCATCTCGTAAGCTTTCCGCCAAAGAAAAAGCATCTTTTTTATCAGGGTTAATAACCAACTGAACCAAACCCGTATGGTCGCGCAAATCAATAAAAATCAACCCGCCATGATCACGCCTGGAATGAACCCAGCCCGCAACTGTAATATTCTCACTAACTTTTTTAGAAGTTTCTGCCGCCAAAATTCTATTTTTCATATCTGTTATTATAGCATAATCTGGGCAAATTCCCAGAATTAAACATCTCGTCGAGTTTTTGTGGGCAGATTATTTTTCTGCGGATTAGCCGTAGCGGCTTTACGGAGATCTCCATAAACATCATATTCGTCAATGATTTTCTGACCTAATAGCGCTTCAATTACGTCTTCTAGGCTCAGTAGACCAACTGTTTCTCGAAACTCATTTACAACAATAAACAAGTGGTGCTGCGTTTTCAAAAATGCAGCCAAGGCGTGCTGTAGAGTTTGATTTTCACGAATATAATAGACGTCTTTACTCATGGCTGTTTCCGCACGATGAGATTTTGCTTTACGATCAATTGTCAGCAAATCCTGAATTCTCAGCATACCAACAACATGATCAATATCGCCATCAATGACAGGAAATCTGCTATACCCTTTTTTATGAAGATCATCAAGCACTAGCGGCCCGAGAAGTTCATTCATGGGCACCGATTCAATCATGCTTCGCGGCGTCATAATTTCCTCGACTTTCATATCGTTGAACTTCAGTCCGTTAGCAATAAGCTTTTTCTCAGAAGACGAAATCACTCCGCTGGATTGAGCCACCATTTCCAGCAATTCTTCTTTCGATTCAATCACCCGACTATCACCAACCACCGGCGACACCGAACGGATTAACGACAAAATTACTTGATGTCGCTCAATTGTCGTTAAAATTAGCGGTTCGTATTTTTCATAAAGTTGCTGTGAATATTTCTGCCACAAGCCAATTCGCGCGATAGCTCCGATTTCCAGGGCTATTATAATTGACAAAACGAGTCCAGCCGCCCAATTGAACAAATAAACGCTAATAACACTTAAAATTACCAAACATAAAGAAGCCACGGCGCGCTGCAACGAAATAATATCCCGTAAAAACTCCCTTTGTTGTAAAAGAATTTTAGCCTTTTCATCGCCTAGTCCACTTCTCCGCCGCAGCTCAAATTGGCTATGCGAAGACGTTTTCGGCTGAACTCCCAGCACTATCAGCAAAACCGCCAAAGTAACCAAATATCCAAAAATTAGCACAATCGTCATAGTTTTATTGTACCGCATTCCGTGCTATACTTACTAGAGTAAATGGAGGTAAAATGAATAAGAAAAGCTGGATAATTTTCGAAATTATTGTAGTGGCAATTGTTGGTGGAATGGTTTATATTTCGACACAAAATCGACTAAACATTAGCGATATCAATAGCGATCAGCTGAACACAGCTATCAGCGCAGAATCAAGAAATGGCAATATTGCGGATCATGAAATTGGTAGCAAAGACGCCAAAGTAACAATTATCGAATACGCCGACTATCAATGCCCTGGCTGTGGCACCGCTGCACCAAAAGCCGAAGCACTAGCTAAAAAATATAAAGATCACGTTCGATTAATTTTCCGTAATTTCCCAATTGCCAGCTCACACCCTAACGCGCGAGCTGCCGCTGCCGTAGCTGAAGCCGCTGGCCTGCAGGGTAAATTCTGGGAAATGAATGAGCTTCTATATGCAAATCAGGACGCTTGGAAAAACGCCAACACTACAGAGCGCGACAACATTTTCAAATCTTATGCTGAACAATTGAAACTTAATATCGATCAATATAAAACCGATATTGCCAGCAACAAGGTTAAAAATAAAATCGACTTCGATATGGCTCTCGGTCGCAAACACGGCGTTGCCGCAACACCAACTTTCTACATAAATGGAAAAAACACTGAGATGGACAGCTCTGGCTCAATTGAATCATCAGTCAAGGAAGCCTTGAAAAAAGCTGGCGTTGAAGTAAAAGATTAACGCATTTTCACACAAACCAAAATCCCGCTCCGGTGCCTTGGAGCGGGATTTGTTTATAGTCGTCCCTATTCTATTGTTGGAGCCGACTGCACTCACTTTTTATTGTGCTATGTATGTTTGCCATTCGGCAGGCACCACATCCACCGCGATCTTTTTGCGCCTTGATGGCACAAATTTGATTGCTATTGGCATGTGTTTTGCACTCCTCATTATTATGTGCAGCCCCACGCGCTTCGACCTTTATCACTTAATATCAGCAATTTAATGCTTCGGCGCGAGACATGCTAACAATGTTACCAAACGTTTATTGGCACGTCAAGCAAAAACATTTTGAAAATGCTTATTATATATATTAGAATAAGCGGAGTCGCTTAGCAACAAACATAACAAGTAAAATCAACAACACCGTAAAACTGGTGATAACTGGGTACGCCCAAGGCTCACCCTGAAATGGCAACGCGATGTTCATTCCATACATTCCGTAAAAAACGTTTGGAATAGCCAGGAGAATTGTTATGGCGGTCAACGCCTTCATGCGTTGGTTTAGCGTATTATTAGCAACCGTCGAATAAGCGTTTTGGATACTGGAAATTGTGTGCGTGCTGGAACTGATCGCCACTAAAACTTGCCTGATATGTAGGTCAACATCCTCCAAAGCCTCCAGGTCCCTAGTCTTAAATAAATGGCGACGGTTTTCCATTAGTTGCGTAATAACGCGGGACATACCTTCCAAACTGCTTCGATATTCATTGAGCGTGTCTTCAATTGCGACAAATTTAATAAAATCCGAATTCTCAACTTCATGACGACTTAGTCGCCGGCGAGCATCGCTAATTTGCTCCGTTAACAAGTGTACGCGCTGTTCATATTGAGAAATAATATACGCCAAATTCGCAGCAAAAACTCCCGCCGGACGCTCGGTTGTACTAAATAAATAATCGCTAACCTCCAGAGGTGAAAATTTAACATGAGGCGATATTGTAATATAATGACCGCCGCTAATTGCAATCAAAAACGGTGCCGTTTTGCCAGAATCAGTTTGACCAAATGGTATGCGTGTAAAAATATATTCAACGCCATCGGAAAACTCCGCTCGAGGCAATTCGTGGATGTCCAGTACGTCACGGACAATATTAGCAGACAACGACAAAGCCTTTGAAACTCGAGTAACATCAAGACTTCCAGTCAAATTAATCCAACCGTTTTTATGCATTCGTTGAGCTTGCGTCAACTTTTCAGTCAACGATCTGCGTTCAAAATAGCCCACCATCATGAGAAAATTATAATATACATAAGCGATATTAGCAATCTGTCGAATTGCAATTAAACTTTAGCGGCGGCGCAGGAAATAATAGCCCACAACAAATGCCAGCACTACACTGATCGCGGTAATTCCCCAAAACATCAATGGATTATCGGCACCTGGAACCGGCACATTCATACCATACAAACCAGCGATCATCGTCGGAATAGTCAAAGCCACGGTAATTACGGTTAGCAGGCGAATTGTTTCATTAAGGCGCGTATCCATCACCGCCCTATAGCTGTCGCGCACATTAGTAATCGTCCTCAACAAACTTTTACAACGCGCAATCACCTGCTCCAAATCAATCGAAATATCCTCAACATCTTCCTTGTCATCGGCTTTCAGTCGCAACTTCTGAGTCGCCAAAAGTCTCTCAATTGCCCAGTTCATCGGAATTAACGCGTCAAGATAATCATTCAATTTGCGCTCATACTCCGCCAGGGTGGCAATGTCATTAACTCTCAGCGTATGAATACTGTCCGTAGCCGCTCGCATCTGGCGATTAATTGTTGCCACGCGCCGCTGATATTGCGTTGAAATTGCCTCAACCATCGCCACCAAAAGCTCAACTTGTCGATCCGTCCTAATTCGCACTTTATCAATAAACGGCTGCCACAATCGCCCCAAACTATCTCTGGACAACGTCACAATATGATCTTTATTGATGCAGAATAAAATCGGCGTGGTAAAATCGTTAAAATCGTCGTCAGTGTCTGGCAGTCGCGCAATCAAATAAGTCCACTCATCGTCAAACTCAATACGCGGCACCTCGTGCGGGTCAAGCGCGTCACTTATCAAATCCTCATCCAAGCCCAGCGTCAACAATTGCGAAACCTCTTCGTCGCTCGGCCTTTCGCAACGCACCCACGAACCAGACCGCAAATTTTCTTGCGGGCTAATTATTGAATCGCTATTTGTCGAACGAAGATATTACAACATAATTTCATATTATAAAATAAAACATACATAAACACAAGAAGCTCCTGCGCCATTCACAGGAACTTCTTGATTTTTATTACGATTTGACTATCGTGCCTGCCGAGCCGCTAATGGCTTCAGCAGTTTTATCTAGCGAAGTAATAATCGCTGTACGCCCCGACTTCCCGCCCAGGAACGACAAGGCAGCCTGAGTTTTTGGCAACATCGAACCTGCCGCAAATTGCCCATCGTCAATATGCTTTTGGAGTTCTTCTATTGAAACTTCCCCGAGAGATTGTTCATCTGGTTTGCCAAAATTAATTTTAGCAGCATCAACCGAAGTCAAAATTAGCAAAGTGTCAGCGTCCAAAAGATCTGCCAATTTTGCCGCGCCGAAGTCCTTATCAATGACCGCAGCGACGCCTTTTAATTGACCAGTTTCGTCTTGCAAAACAGGAATGCCGCCGCCGCCAGTTGAAACGACCGTCACGCCAGCATGAACCAGCGCCTTAATCACATCAGCCTCAACAATTGTCTGAGGTTTTGGCGACGGAACGACACGTCGCCAGCCGCGACCAGCGTCTTCTTTTACCGTGTAGCCGCGTTCGCTAGCGACGGTTTTTGCCTCGTCTTCCGAATAGAACGGACCAATTGGCTTGGTTGGATTTTGGAATGCTGGATCGCTTAAGCTAACAATCGTTTGGGTTATAACGCTAACAGCGCGATTGTTCATCTGATTAACCATAAAGGCGTCATGAAAAGCCTGTTGCAACCAAAAGCCAATCAATCCCTGGCTCATAGCGCCAGAATCTTCCAGCGGCAAACTTGGCACATCTGGCGTGTTAATCGCCTCTTCATGCAACACAATATTGCCAACCTGAGGACCATTGCCATGAACAATTGCTACGTTATGACCAGCCTGGATTAACGGTAAAAGTTGTCGAACGGTTTCATCGGCTACTCGTTGTTGTTGCTCAGACGCGGCTTCGCCCTGCCGTTGCAGGGCGTTACCACCGAGCGCTACTACAATAGTACGCTTCTTATCCATAGGCTACAGTGCTCCGAAAATTGCAATAACTGTGATGCTGATAATAGCAAATACCGCCATAATTGGAGCTGAGCGTTTTAGCCAGTCGCGATATGAAACACCAGCCAAAGCCAATCCACCCATCAATGACGCGATAGTTGGAGCCATCATGTTGATCAAGCCAGACGCTGTCGCAAATGCGGCAACCATAACTTCTTTACTTGAGCCAACCAAGTCAGCAATTGGCGCAATAACCGGCATAGTTGCTGCTGCCAAACCTGATGATGACGGAACGATAAATGACATTGGCAAGTAGAATAGATATGCCAACACACCGACAACACCGCCACCAGCATCTTTCAGGAGAGATTCACCCCAGCTGATGATTGTGTCCTGGATTTCGCCATTAGACATCACCACAGAAACGCCCGTTGCCACTGCGATAATCAAAGCAACCGGCAAGATGTCTTTCACACCGTCGATAAATGTATCAACTGGGAAAACACCCTCTTTCTTAAATTCTTTGTAGTAAATTGCAGTTATGACAATTGTTGAAATTAGGAATAGTGCAGTGATTTCATTGAAATACCAATCACCAAATGCCGCACTGTGGACTACACCAAGTACCGCGCCAATGACTGGCAAACCTGCAGCCCATTCAAACATATCAGCGAAGAATGTGATATTCCAACTTCCCCATGGAATCAAGGAAAGAATCATTAGCACAAACGTAATAGCAAACACGGACATAACGACTTTTCGTGGACCAGTGAATTTTGGTACGTTTGTCGTGTCGAGAGCAGCCGTAGCTGGCTTGTAGCGAACATCTTCTTTGTACTTGCCTGCCTTAACTTTTGCGGCATAACGCATAGTAAAGATAATCGCAGCAATCAAACAGAGCACTAAGATTATAGACATTATTGGAATAACGCTACCCAATTTCACATCTGCGGTTTTTGCCGCAACACCAGTAGAGAATGGGTTGATTGTCGAGCCGAGCACACCGGTACCAGCACCCAACACGATAACCATCACACCAGTCATTGCATTGTAGCCAGCAGCTATCATCATCGGTATGACGAGCGCATAGAACGCCACAGTTTCTTCTTGCATACCGTAAGTTGTACCACCGATAGCGAATAAAATCATCAGAATCGGGATGAGCCACTTTTCCTTGCCCTTCATTTTTCGGAGCAGTGCGCCAAGAGAAGCGTCAAGCGCACCAGTTTTCATAGTGACGCCTAAGAATCCGCCGAGCACCATCACGAAGACGATAACATCAAGCTTGTCTGACATACCTTTAATAGGTGCAGTAAAGACGTCCCACAAACCTTGCTGGTCGTGTTTTTTGACCTCTTCCTTTTTACCGTCTTTTTCTTCCGTGACGGTTCGATCTTTGTCGACTACGTGATACGAATTAGCTATACGATCGCCATCTTCGTTTGTCTTATATAGTCCAGAAGGAACAACCCACGTCAATGCCGCCATAACGATGATCACGACAAACAAAATAGTAAACGCCGACGGTGATCGAAGCTTCTGCTTTGCCTTTTTAATTTTTTCTACCATTGCCTCGGAGCCTCCTTAACCTCCTTATTACGACAACAACTACAATGTCAAAGCCATCACAGCCTTGATTGTATGCATACGATTTTCCGCTTGATCAAAAACTATCGAATGCGGCGAGCGGAACACCTCATCCGTCACTTCCATTGAATCTAAACCGAAATCTTCCTGAATCTTCTTTCCAGTAATCGTCAATGCGTCATGGAATGCTGGCAAACAGTGCATAAACTTGACCTCAGGATTTCCCGTCAGATTAATCATCTGGCGATTAACTTGGAAATGTCGCAATTGGTTAATGCGCTCAGCAAACTTATCTTCTTCACCCATTGAAACCCAGACATCCGTGTAAATTACATCAGCACCGCGCAAAGCTTCTTCGAAGTTGTCAGTGATGGTGATACGTGCGTGGCTTGACCTGGCAAAATGATTTGCCTTATCAACCAAAGCCTGATCTGGATGCAATTCACGAGGTGCTAAAATACGGAAATCAAGCCCCATAATAGCCGAGCCGATCATCAGCGAGTTCGCCATATTGTTACGACCATCACCAACAAATACCAACTTAGTTCCCTTCAGTTTTCCAACATGTTCTTCAATTGTCATGAAGTCTGCCAAAATCTGTGTTGGATGAAACTTATCGGTCAATCCATTCCATACCGGAACGCCAGCGTGACGCGCCAATTCCTCAACAGTCGCGTGATCAAAGCCACGGAACTCAATTCCATCAAACATTCGACCCAAGACCTTAGCGGTATCTTCAACCGTTTCTTTCTTACCCAATTGAATATCATCTTTACCAAGGTATTCTGGCGCAACTCCAAGATCGTTAGCCGCCACCGTAAATGCGCAACGTGTTCGCGTTGAAGTCTTTTCGAACAACAAAGCCACATTTTTACCCTCATGAATTCGGTGCGGAATGCCGGCATATTTCAATCGACGATATTCACGAGCCGTGTCCAATAGCAAGCGAATCTCTTCAGCGGTATAATCGCCTAAAGTCAGCAGCGATCGTCCTTTCAAACTCTGAGCCATTAGAATACATCCTCTCGTACTAGAGGCATACTCATACAGCGTGGACCGCCACGACCGCGTCCAAGCTCAGCGCCACTAATTTCAATAACTTCGATACCGTTTTCGCGCAATTTCTGGTTAGTTACGTAGTTGCGATCATAAGTCACCACAACACCCGGCGCAATCGCCAAAGTGTTTGAACCATCATTCCATTGCTCACGAGCAGCAGCAATTGGATCGCCACCGCCACACTCAATCAACGTAACACTTGGCAAGCCCAGCGCAACTCTCAAGACGTGTTCCAAATCTGTTTCGTGTGTAATTCGTGGGAATGGCTGACCTTCAACCTTCTCCAAAATGAAACAATTCATCCTGCCGCCATGGTCGCGAATTTCTGGGTGAATCGTAAACTTATCACGATCAATCATCGTAAACACGGTATCTAGGTGCATAAAGGCGTGAGATTTTGGAATCTCCATAGCAATGACTT
Source organism: Candidatus Nanosynbacter sp. TM7-008 (assembly GCF_022828245.2). NCBI lineage: Bacteria > Bacillati > Minisyncoccota > Nanosynbacteria > Nanosynbacterales > Nanosynbacteraceae > Nanosynbacter > Candidatus Nanosynbacter sp. TM7-008. The sequence goes on from NZ_CP157587.1 coordinate 659,753, forward strand.
TCTCGAATTTCGAGCCAGCAAACAGCTTGGTTGCCATCTTTTCAATTGCCTCAGCGGTTGTTCGCTCTGAGACGCCAATTGCCATAACCTTATCGCTTAATACTAATTCGTCGCCGCCTTCCATTGAGAATTTCTCTGTGCGGTTATACCAAACTGGCGCACGATTAGCAAAGCGTGGATGATGGTCGATGATGTAGCGCATAAATAGCGACTCACGACGACGAGCCGTCCAGTGCATCTTATTGATTGTCAAACCATTACCGATTGCGGCAGCTGGGTCGCGTGTAAAGTATAGGTTTGGCATTGGATCGAGATAGAACGGATAACGATTTTTCTCGATCATATTATGAAGTTGCTGATGCTGATCTGGAGGCAAAGTAATTTCATCCTTGCGAACACCAGCCATAATCTTGCGGATCATAGCGTGAGTTGGCAAATCCAACAAGAATTGACGCAATGTTTGAGTAACACGGCGTGAATCCTGCTTAGAAGCAGCCAACATTTCATCGACAAATTGTTCGCGCAATTGATCTGTGTTGATTGCCTCGGCGACCAATTGATCCAGATACAGAACTTCGATTCCACGACTTCTCAATACTTCCGCAAAAGCATCGTGTTCAGCCTGCGCTACTTTCAGATATGGAATATCGTCAAATAAAAGATCGGTCAGATAATCTGGCGTCAAATTCTCCAGCTCTTCACCTGGCCGATGCAATAGAACGGTCTTAAGTTTTCCTATTTCAGACGTGATGTGAATTGGTTCGTCCATCACAACCCTCCCCTGTTTATATTAGTGATATTTTAATTGTAACACGTTTATGTTTTTGGGCAAGAGGAGATAATTGCCAGACTAGCTTCAGTCCTGGCCACGAATTGTCGATTAACTTTCAGCCATTCATCAGTAGCTTTTGCGGCACCCGGCAGAGCTTCATTTGCGTAATCATCGACAATAATTATCACGTCTTTATTAAACTTACTTTCACAAACCCGGAAAGAATCGACAATTGACTCATAAAAATCGCCATCAAAAAACGCAAACATAATATTTTCCGGCACGTCATCAGAAGTAAAATCAGAGAACCAGCCTTTGTGAATAATCGGCGACTTCAACACCGCTTTCTTAAAATTCTGGACAAATGTCTTACGCGGCGCTAATAACTCGCCAGCCTTAAATTGATCACCCGCGGCGCTATTATCCTTCTGGGTTTTTTCTGGCAATCCCGCAAACGAATCGTAAACGTGAAACTCGCCCGTAAAATTATAAGCGTCCAATAATCGGCGAATAAACAAACTAGTTGTGCCAACATAACAGCCAAACTCCACAATATTTCCAGTGGCGCCACGGCGTAAAGTTTTTTCCAACTCTCTTAAAAGCGCACCAAGTTCTTTTATATCGACTTGGTCAGAAATGATCGGATATTTAGTGAGGAGTTGGTCTGCGATATTCATGACTTAATTATAAATAGTTCGCCAAATATCGACAAATTTATCAACGACACAACCCTATATATTTACTGTCTTATGAAGTAAACTATCAATTAGCACCTATGAATAATCACGACATTATCAAAACATTTTTACCTAAACAACTGGACATAAGACAGCTAAATTCGCTTCAGTCCACCTTGCGAAAATCAAACATAATCGTATACGGCGAAATTCACGGCATAAAAGAAAATGCCAATATCGTCTATACCTTGGTTAAAAAACTTGACATACAACGATTAGCTATTGAAGCCAGCCCCGCCGCGTCCAACTTCATCAATTCAGTAAAGACCGGCTCTTGCGATTTTTCCTTAGTTGATGAAGACCTTTTTGACTTAAGCGTTCTATCTCTTGAGATGATAAAAACGATAGCAATTCTTCTGCGGCAAAATCAACTTAAAGAGCTCGTTTTTATTGATACATTTTTTGACAATTTAGATGAGGATGCCATCATACCACCAAGCCCGCAAGAACGAGAAGAGCAGCTAGCTAAAAATATCCTCGGAATTGACGGCTCTCTACCAACATTATGTATTATGGGACAATGGCACACGCAACCTAAAGTCATTAAAAATGGCGAAACACGGCATGAATCAGCGTTATATCGCTTGAGAAAAATAAAACCAAATGTACCGTTTATTCACAATGTCTACAGACAAGGACAATTATTTAATGATGGAAAAATAATTGAACTTCCAAAAAACTTATCAGCTCCGCCTTATTATGAAATTGTCCGGAAAACTGATATTGATTTTGAGCTACACATACCAAAAGCTACAAAAATATCACTATATAAAAATTAGCAGTCAATCACTCAGAAAACTGACTATTGTAAAGCTCAGCGTAAAATCCATTTTGCTTCAACAGAGTTTCGTGATTGTCCTGCTCGATGATATTCCCGTCCTTAACCACCAAAATCAAATCGGCGTCGCGAATGGTACTCAAGCGATGCGCGATAACAAAACTAGTTTTTCCCTGCATCAACTTCTCCATTGCTTTTTGAATAAGGACTTCGGTGCGCGTATCAACCGAGCTTGTTGCTTCGTCCAAAATCAACATCGGCGCTTTTTCTAGCATCGCCCTGGCAATTGTCAGCAGCTGCTTTTCTCCCTGAGAAATATTGGCAGCCTCCTCGCCCAAGACCATATCATAGCCACCCGGCAGCGACCGCACAAAATGATCAACGTGCGCTTCTTCGGCGGTTTTTATCATTTCTTCCTCGGTAGCTTTTGGATTGCCATACATCAAATTCTGACGAATCGTGCCATTAAACAGCCACGTATCCTGCAGCACCATGCCAAACATTTGACGCACATCGCTACGTTTCATTTTACGAATATCCACGCCGTCAATTTTAATCGAACCACTATTGATCTCATAAAATCGCATTAGCAAGTTAACCAGCGTCGTTTTTCCAGCGCCAGTCGGACCAACAATCGCTACGCGCTGACCTGGCTTAATGTGCGCCGACAAACCTTTGATGATAGTCTGATCTGGCTTATATCCAAAGACGACATTGTCGAATTCAACTTCGCCTTTTATGTCGGACAATTTTACCAAGTTATTCGATTCAACCGCTTCTTCTGGCTCGTCCAAAAACTCGAATACTCTCTCGGCGGCAGCAGCTGTCGATTGCAAAATATTAGCGATATTAGCAACCTGAACTAACGGCTGATTGAACTGGTCGACGTATTGAATAAACGCCTGAATGTCTCCGATTTTTAGCCGACCATTAATTGCCAGCCAACCACCCAAAATTGTCATAGCAACGTAGCCAATGTTGCTGATAAAATTCATAATCGGATGAATCAAGCCGGAAAAGAATTGAGCCTTCCAAGCACTATCCTGAAGCCGATTATTGATCTTAGAAAACTTAGCAATCGATTTTTTCTGGCCATTAAAGACGCGCATCACTTGATGTCCGCCATACATTTCTTCAATGTGTCCATTAAGTTCGCCAAGTTGCGTTTGTTGGCGTAAAAATTGTTTTTGCGAACTCTTTGCAATTAGCGTAATCACACCACCCGCCAGCGGAAGCACCAGCAGCGCAACTAGCGACATTTGCCAGCTAATCGAAAACATCATCACCAAAATTCCCAGCACCGTAACCGTTGAAGTTACAATTTGCGACAAACTCTGATTTAGCGTTTGGCTGATCGTATCGACGTCATTAGTTATGCGACTAAGAACTTCGCCGTAAGTTTGCTTATCGAAATAACTCAGCGGCAAACGATTTATTTTTTCGGACAATTGTTGTCGCATTCTGAAAGTTACGGTTTGTGTCACCTGAGTCATTATCCACGTTTGAATATAGCGAAAAATTGCGCTCAACACATACATTCCGACTAACAAAATAATTATTCGCCAAATAGCGTCAAAATGAAATTCTGGACGGTGACTAAGATCTAACTTTTTGATCGATTCGAGTTGACTGGATGGAATCTGTTTTTCAATCTCCGACTTATTTGGTAATAGGCTCAAAACGTCCGCGCCAATAGTTCCCGCCGGCAAAGAAACACCTTTTGGCAATTTGCTAGTAATCGCCTCGTAGGCTTTCATATTGGCATAATCATCAACAATTTGATTCGTCGCGCCGCCTAAAATCTTCGGGCTGGCAATCGCAAAAATTGTGCTCCCAATTGCAAAAACCAACACCATCAACATTTGCCATCGAAAATCCGACAAATATTTGATCAGCTTCTTGACCGTTCCCTTGAAATCTTTAGCCTTTTCGCCAGTGCCCATTCCGCCCATCGGGCCGCCCATTCGCACTTGCTGACGTTTTTTCGTGGTTTGTCTAGACATTACAACACTCCTTTCGCAGCAATAGACATTTTCTGTAAATCGTCTTCCGAGAGTTGCGAAGCGGCAATTTCTTGATAAACTTCACAATCTTTCATCAATTCCTGATGCGTTCCCTGACCAACAATTTTTCCCTCATTAAGCACAATAATTTTATCGGCATTCATAATCGTATTAATTCGCTGACCGACAATTAACACAGTTTTATTCTTAGTTTCCTTTGCAAGCGCAGCCCGCAACTTCGCGTCCGTCTTAAAATCAAGCGCCGAAAACGAATCGTCAAAAATGTAAACATTCGGCTCAACCGCAATAGCCCTCGCGATCGACAAACGCTGGCGCTGACCGCCAGAAACATTGCTACCGCCCTGAGCGATTTCACTTTTATAGCCATTTTTTAATTCGCTAATAAATTCTTCCGCTTGGGCAATTTTGGCCGCTTTTTCAACCAACTTATCACTAGCCTCAGTATTGCCGTATTTGATATTACTAGCAACCGTACCACTAAACAGCACGCCTTTTTGTGGCACGTAACCAATTTGGCCAGACAAATCTTCCAATTTTAGATTTCTAATATCCACGCCATCAAGCAAAATCTGCCCCGCCGAAACATCATAGAAACGAGGAATCAAATTTATCAGCGTCGATTTTCCCGAGCCAGTACTACCAATAAACGCCGTTGTCTGACCAGGTTCAGCTACAAAATTAATATCCGAAAGCACCGGCAAATCTGCGTCAGGATAAGTAAACGTAACGTTCTTAAACTCAATTTTTCCCTTGGCATCTTTTGGTAATTTTTTCGGCGACTTCGGGTCAGTAATCGACGGCAAAGTGTCTAAAACCTCCCCAACTCGACGTACCGATACGGCAGCTCGCGGGACCATAATAAACACCATTGACAGCAGCAAAAACGAGATTATAACCTGCATCGCGTATTCCAAAAACGCCATCATATTACCAATTTGCAAATTGCCACCACTTATCAAATGCGCGCCAAACCACACAATTGCCACACTCGAAAAGTTCATCACTAAAGTCATAATCGGATCAAGCAACATCATCAAACGGTTCACAAATAAATTCATCTTATTCAATTCCGTGTTAGCTTCTTGGAATTTTTTCTGCTCAATCTTTTCGTTATGAAACGCACGAATAACTTTTAGCCCGACCAAATTTTCCCGCGCCACCAAATTAAGTTTATCCACCAGCGCCTGTAATTTCTTAAACCTAGGTACGGCAATCGTAAATAATGTAGCGATAACTACGAGTAAAATAAACACCGCCAAAGCGATGATCCAGCTTAAATCGGGCGCATTATTCATGGCTTTTTGCAGACCGCCAATTGCCATAATCGGTGCCATTAACGCCAGTCTCAGCAGCATTATCGACGTTGTTTGAATCTGCTGAATATCATTCGTTGAGCGCGTAATCAGCGACGCCGTAGAAAACTTGTTAAAATCCGCCAAAGAAAAACTTTCTATTCGTTCAAACAATTTCAATCGCAATTTTTGCGCCATTCCCGTAGCAATTCGCGCCGCCAAAAAACCCACGACAATTGAACAAAACCCACCAGCCGCCGTCACCAAAATCATCATCAAGCCATTATTCCAAATCGCCGACATATCTTGTTTAATAATGCCGTTATTGACAATTTCCGACATTTTATCCGGCAGCCACAAATTCGCCATCACAACGCCATACGTGAATCCAATCAAGATGATAAACAGCAACCAATAGCCTCTAAAAATTCGCAAAATATGTTTCATTTATAGTCCTTTATGTTCTAAGTCCATCTTATATTATATCATTTTAGAACTAGTCGATTCCATTTTAATAATTACAATTGGACAAAAATATCTGTTAGTTTTATACTGTTTTTTAGCGTCGGGGTGTGGCGCAGCTCGGTAGCGCGCACCGTTCGGGACGGTGAGGTCGCTGGTTCAAATCCAGTCACCCCGACCATGAAATTATTGAGCGTACGTTCGGGCTAATTGAACCTCTGGCTATTAGTAATCAAAGGAGGTTTTATGCGACGAAGAGTAAACGTACGCGGAATTATTATCAATGAAAACGGCGAAATTTTCTGCCAAAAATTAACCGCAAACACCGGCAAAGGTCGTGATTTTTGGTGTACGCCGGGCGGCGGTTTGGAAATGGGCGAAAGCTTGCTGGACGGCTTGCGTCGAGAAATGATCGAAGAAACGGGTGTTGAGCCAGAAATCAGCAAGTTGTTATTTATCCAGCAATTCGCCGAATCAGGCGAACAATCAGCACATGGCCCGAATGAGCAATTGGAATTTTTCTTCCTCATCACCAACTGGCAAGATTATCAAAACATTGACTTAGAGAAAACTTCTCACGGCGTCAAGGAAGTGGCGGAATGCGGCTTCGTCGATCCGAAAACGACGCGAATTTTACCGAGTTATCTGACAGAGGTTGACCCGGACCAGCTAGTTAACAAATTGACAGAAGTTCCAGTTCTAAGCGAACTATAACTGGGCCGCTTAGACTATTTGGCGAAGAATTTTTTGGCACGTTCAGTTTTCGGGTGATCCATTACCTGGGCTGGCGTGCCATTTTCGATAATTTCTCCCTTATCCAGAAAAATCATCCTAGTCCCGACTTCGCGAGCAAATTTCATTTCATGCGTAACAATTACCATCGTCATTCCCTTTTTGGCAACTTTTCTAATCACATCCAAAACTTCGCCAATCATCTCTGGATCTAGCGCTGAAGTCGGTTCGTCAAAAAGCATGATTTTCGGCTCCATCGCTAACGCCCGCGCAATTGCTACTCGCTGTTTTTGACCGCCAGACAAACTATTCGGCGAAGCGTCCGCTTTATCCAATAATCCAACATCGTCCAACAAACTTCGCGCCAATTTTGTCGCTTTTTGATCTGAAAATTTACGTAGCTTTTTCGGAGCTAATTTAATATTTTCAATCACACTCAAATTCGGGAACAGATTAAATTGCTGAAAAACCATGCCAATATTCTGACGCAAAGCGTTTAGATTTACGTGTGGATCGGTAATTTTCACTCCATCAACAATAATCTCGCCCGAAGTCGGTTCCTCCAGCAAGTTCAGACAACGCAAGAGTGTCGATTTGCCAGAACCAGACGAGCCAACCACCACGACAATCTCGCCCTCTTCAATTTCCACGTCAATATCGCGAAGAACTCGATTCGTGCCGAACGTTTTTTTCAAGTTTTTAACGCTGATCATCGTCATGCTTCAATTTCCTTTCTACTCGCCCCATTACTCGCGTAAAAATCGCCGTCAAAATTAAGTACATCGCCGCAGCGGCAAATAGCGATTGAAAAGCTGTCGCCGTTTGAAAACGAATATTATCCGCGCCTCGCATAATATCATTCAGACCAATCCAACCAACAACCGAAGTTTCCTTTAACAGCGCGATAAATTCACTAATCAACGCCGGCAACGAATTTCTCATTGCTTGCGGCAAAATAACCAGCCGCATTGCCTGCCAATTACTCAGACCCAAAGACCTAGCCGCTTCCATTTGCCCCTTATCAATACTCTGAATTCCGCCACGAATAATCTCAGCAATGTACGCGCCGCTATTTATCCCAAACGCCACCGCCGCCACAAAAATCTTCGGCATAAATTGATATGACCCAAAAACGACGTAATACATAATCAGCAGCTGGACCAAAAGTGGCGTGCCGCGAATAATATCGACATAAATTTTTCCCAAACTAGCCAGCGGATTAAAGTTCGCGAGTCTACTTGTTTTCATCCTGCCAAATGGTCGTAAATTCGACGTGCGCATCAGGGCGACAAGTACGCCAATTGCCGATCCTAAAATAAGCGACAACACGGTCAAAACCAGCGTCACCTCTAATCCATGCCATAAAAATAGCCATCGACCGCCGCCAAAAATCACTTCCCAAAAATTCACGATTTAGCCTCCTCACCAAAATATTTGCGGATCAGCTTTTCATAGCGACCATCTTTTTTCATATTGGCAATTTCTTTATTAACCTTTTCCAAGAGATCTTTATTGTCCTTTTTAATAGCAATCGCATAACTTTCATCACTGAGCGCGCCCGGTAAGATTTCTAGGTCAGAAAATCCAGCCGAATACTGCTTTGCGGGAGCGTCGTCCAGAATAACTGCTTCAATTTTTCCCGAACTTAATTCCTGCAAAACACTCGGCGCGGTTTGGAATTGTGTGACTGATGCGCCAGTAATCTTAGACGCCAAAGTGTCACCCGTGGTACCCAGCTGTACGCCAATTTTTCGCCCTGGCAATTGATATTTATTACGAATCGGACTGCCCTTTTTAACAATTATTCTCTGTGAAGCCGAATAATACGGATCTGAAAACAACGCATTTTTCTCCCGCTCAGGCGTCACTGTCATTCCAGCTGCCACCATATCAATCTGCCCACTATCCAACGCCGGAAGTAGTCCGTCAAATGACATATCTTCGACCTTCAAATCTTTGCCCAAGCTTTTAGCAATTTCCCTCGCCAAATCAACATCAAACCCAACCACTTGATTATTATCAATATATTCAAACGGCTTAAATCCAGCATTCGTGCCCATCACCAAAACATCAGTTTTTGAGCCAATTACACCATCTCGATGTAAAATATCGCCCAACATCAAACAAATCATCCCCGCAAATAAAACCAGCCCAATCCACCAACTAATTCCGAATGTGCGCGTCTTATTCTTGCTCATGCTTTTATTATACCCCTTCATCCGCAAAAAACGTAAGTGATATAATAGAATGGTGAGAAAAATTAAATTTACCAAACGTTTCTGGATTAAATCAATATCAATCATTTTGCTTTTTTTGGCGGCATTTTGTTTGATTGCGGCACGCTATAAATATATCGTCTTTAAAAATTCGCAAATCGACGAGATAATTTTTTATTTTGTTAACGGATTAGCTGGTGGCAAATCTGACAATTTATGGTCGGCCGTCCTGCAAAATCTTCCACTGGTTTTCCTATTATTCGGCGCCTTATTAATCCCAATGTTCGACAAATCGATCTCTTTTATCAATCGCATGATCGCCTTTTGCTTGAAAAAAATCAAATCATCACGAAAACTCACTTTGCCGTTTTTGAGATTACGAAATCAAGCAATTTACTCGCTGAGTATGTTTTTAATTGCGATCGTCCTTCTGATTCAAAATTTCGGCATCCCTAACTATATTTATGCCCTGACCCAATCGACCAAATTATACGAAGAAAATTATGTCAATCCAAAAACTGCCAAGTTAACATTTCCAGAGAAAAAGCGTAATTTGATATACATTTATATGGAGTCAATGGAAAACACTTTGGCGTCAAAGGCTAATGGCGGCAGCTCCGAAACCTCCATCATTCCAGAGCTGGAAGAATTGGCGTTAAAAAATACCTCATTCTCAAACAAAGCATCCGGTGTCGGCGGCGCCTTGCCTGCAACAAACACTGGCTGGACTGTAGCGGGAATGGCTGCGCAATCTGCCGGCGTACCACTGAAAGAAAACTTGGTTGGTGGGCGCGACCATAACGCCCTGGGCGAGTTTAAAAAGTTCTTGCCAGGCGCTTATAGTCTTGGTGAGATTTTAGAAAAACAAGGTTATAATCAAACGTTCATTATGGGCTCTGAAGCAAGTTTTGGCGGACGTGATAAATTATTAACTCAGCACGGCAACTTCAATATCGAAGATTACAATTACGCCAAAAAACACGGAAAAATATCCGAAGATTACAAAGTTTGGTGGGGTTATGAAGATAAAAAATTATTCCAATTTGCCCGCGAAGAAGCCTCGCGCTTGGCGGCGTCAGACAAGCCGTTTAACTTGCAACTATTGACCGCCGACACGCATTTTACCGATGGATATTTGGATGAAACTTGCGCCAAAACATTCAGTAATCAATACGACAATGTTCACGCTTGCTCCTCAAAACAAGTTGCCGCATTCGTCAATTGGGTTAAGTCTCAGCCATTTTATGAAAACACCACTATTGTCATTTCTGGAGACCATTTAGGAATGCAGACTTCATACTACGACGAAAAAATTGGCGGAACTAATTATCAGCGAACCATTTATAACACGTTCATAAATCCAGCCATTTCGACTAGTCACTCAAAGAATCGTCAATTCACGACATTCGATATGTATCCGTCAACTTTGGCGGCGCTGGGAGTTAAAATTGACGGCGACCGATTAGGTCTGGGCACAAATTTATTTTCTGGAAAGAAAACCCTAGTCGAGCAATACGGCGGAATTGAAAACTTAAATTCAGAACTTTCCAAACGTTCCGCTTATTACGAGAATAAGATTTTCACCAAATCTGGCAATTAGCCATTGTAACCATTTGGATTATTGCTCTGCCAATTCCAAGCGTCACGGCAAGCATCTTCAATTGTCAGTTCTGCTCGCCAACCTAATTCTTTTTCCGCCAATCCTGGGTCAGCATAGCACGTCGCAATGTCACCTGCTCGGCGTGGCGTAACTTGATATGGAATATCGCGACCAGACGCTTTCTCAAACGCCTTCACTAATTCCAAAACCGAAGTACCACGACCAGTGCCGATATTATAGACTTTATATTCGTTCGGTCGACCTAAATTCTCCAGAGCTGCCACGTGAGCCTTTGCCAAATCAACCACGTGAATATAATCGCGCACACCAGTTCCATCTGGAGTGTCATAATCGTCACCAAAAACGCTCAAATGGTCTCGCTTGCCGACAGCAACTTGCGACACAAACGGCAGAAGATTATTTGGAATTCCGGAAGGATCTTCCCCGATGCGGCCACTCGGATGCGCGCCAACTGGATTAAAATAGCGAAGAGACGTAAATTGCCAATCTTGATTCGTTGCAGAAATATCGCGGAGCATTTGCTCAATCATCAACTTTGTTTGGCCATATGGATTTGTGGCAGACAACGGCATATCTTCGATAATTGGTAATCGAGCTGGGTCGCCGTAAACTGTTGCCGAGCTAGAAAACACCAATTTCTTCACGTCAAATTCTTGCATCACATCAAGCAAAACCAACGTGCTTTCGAGGTTGTTTTTATAGTAAAGAAGTGCCTTTTCAACCGATTCACCAACAGCCTTCAACCCAGCAAAATGAATTACAGCATCAATTTTCTCAGACTTAAACAATTCTGATAGTCGCCGATGATCGCATAGATCAAATTCATGAAGCGGTATTGATTGACCAGTGATTTCTTCAACTCGCCTCAGACTCTCGACGGATGAATTTGATAAGTTATCGACCACCACTACGTTATGATTTGACGATAATAGTTCGATGATAGTGTGGCTGCCGATATATCCAGCGCCACCAGTGACAAGAATATTCATACACTTAACATATCACAAAATGACTATTTATTTTATTAGCACTCTTGCACTGAGAGTGCTAATTTGTTATGATAACTACATCAAGTTTTACCATTCTGTCTTTTGTCGGGGCGCAACAAATTAGGACTAAAAACCAAAAGGAGGATTTTATGCCACCAAACATGAATCAAGAAGAAACAACTAAACCACTCGAAAAATTCGGTACAGACATAACGGCGCTAGCACGCGAGGGTAAACTCGATCCAGTGATCGGTCGAGATGAAGAAATTCGACGCACTATGCAGATTTTGAGTCGCCGCACTAAAAATAATCCCGTTCTCATTGGTGAGCCAGGAGTCGGTAAAACCGCAATTGTTGAGGCGTTGGCGCAGCGAATTGTCAAAGGCAACGTTCCCGCTTCACTGAAGGATAAGCGACTAATTTCCCTGGAAATTTCCAGTCTTCTGGCGGGCGCTAGTTTCCGTGGACAATTTGAAGATCGATTGAAAGCCGTTCTGAAAGAAGTAGAAGACGCAGCTGGTGAGATTATTCTTTTTGTCGATGAAATTCACACCATGGTTGGCGCTGGAAAAAGCGAAGGCAGCATGGACGCGGGCAATATGTTAAAGCCAGCGCTGGCTCGCGGAAAATTGCATATGATTGGCGCGACGACGCTCGCTGAATATCGTCAATATGTCGAAAAAGATGCCGCCTTAGAACGAAGATTCCAGCCAGTTTACGTTGGCGAACCAAGCTTTGACGACACTGTTGCCATTTTGCGCGGATTGAAGGAAAAATACGAAATTCATCACGGAGTAAAAATCGCTGATGACGCGATCGTGGCAGCCGCCAGATTATCTACCAGGTATTTGCCTGACAGATTCTTGCCAGACAAAGCAGTCGACCTGCTTGACGAAGCGACTAGCTCGCTCAAAATGCAATTAGAAAGCGTGCCAATTGCACTGGATCGTTTGAACAATAGACGCTTGCAATTGGAAATCGAGGAAGCGGCGCTGAAAAAGGACAAATCCGATCACGCCAATATTCGCAAAGATGAAATCAAGGAGCAAATTGCCGAAATTAAAGCCAAAGCTGAAGCGATTGATAAAAAATGGCAACACGAAAAAGACATTTTACAAACCGTCAATACGGCCAATGAGAAAATGGACAATCTACGTTCGCAATTGGAGATTGCTGAACGCGACGCAGACTTAGCCACCGCCAGCCGCATTAAGTATGGCGACTTACCGGAGCTGGAGAAAAAATTAGCAAGCGCCCGCGAAGAATTGGCGGCAATTCCAACTCACGACCGATTGCTCCGCGAAGAAGTTACGCCCGATGATATCGCTGGCGTGGTGGCGCGCTGGACCGGAATTCCGGTGGAGCGATTGATGGAAAGCGAATCTAGTAAATTGACCAAATTGGAAGAATCGATCAGTCGCCAAGTCATCGGACAAGATCGCGCCGTGGCAGCCGTAGCAAGCGCCATTCGTAGGTCACGCGCTGGACTCGGCGACGTTAATCGACCGATTGGCTCATTCCTATTCCTCGGACCTACTGGCGTGGGAAAAACAGAAGTCGCACGCAGTTTATGTCGTGAATTATTCGACGACGAGCACGCCATGATTCGAATTGACATGAGCGAATATATGGAACGCCACGCCGTAGCCAGATTGATCGGTTCGCCTCCAGGATATGTCGGTTACGATCAAGGCGGTCAATTGACAGAAGCCGTTAGACGACGTCCGTATAGCGTGGTTTTGTTTGACGAAATCGAAAAAGCACACCCCGATGTGTTTAACGTACTATTGCAAGTTTTGGATGACGGTCGATTGACAGATGGACAAGGACGAACGATTGACTTTAGCAACACCATCATCATCATGACCAGCAACGTCGGATCGCAAATGATTATGGATTACACGGGCGACAACATTAGCTCTCTCGACAATCAAATTTTAGAAACGCTTCGTGGTCATTTCCGTCCAGAATTCTTAAACCGAATCGACGACATTGTGATTTTTGATCGCATTCATCCCGAATCGATGCGTGCGATTGTTGACGTGCAATTAGAAAAAGTTGTTCGCCAAGTTAAAGATAGTCGCGACATAACGCTGAATTTTGACAATAGCGTTCGTGATATGTTGGCGCGAGACGGCTACGACCCGAGTTTCGGCGCTCGACCACTTAAACGTTTGATTCAAAAACGCGTACTTGATCCTTTGGCACTCGAACTGATCGACGGGCGAATTCACGACGGAGATACAGTAAAAGTTGCTACCGTGGATGATCGAATTACCTTTACGAATATCGTATAATAGATGCATGGACCAAATTTGCAGCGAGCACTTGGAAAATCATACCAACAAAACCTATCAAGAGCGGATGAACCAGACAGCGCCATCCAAATTCGGAGCTATCGCAAAACATCTTGGTGAAAACGTTAAACTGCTCGATTTCGGTTCTGGTTTCTCGCCAGAATTCATCAAACAAGTGGCGCAAACAGGAACTCACTACGTAGCCTATGATGTTTCACAAATTGTTCAATCTCAACTTCAAGAAAATAACATTAATTTTGTTACTAAAGAACAACTTGAAAACATCGAAGACGAATTCGACATTATCTACATGTCGAGTGTATTTCACGAGTTGATGAGCTATCTATCCCGACCCGAGCGCACTAAAACGTTCGCAATGCTAGATAGAGCACTCAAGCCCGACGGCACCATTATCATCCGTGATTGGGGTCCCGGTGAGACGCCAAACCTAGTCACGTCTATCGAAGTAGCATCTGAGGATGTTAGCGATGAAGTTTGCACATGGATCGAAGCGCTTGTTAAAAATTCAGTGATTAGCATGCTTACTATAGTTTGCGATGACAATGATAATCCTATCACTCCGTACACCTACAAGGCAAATAACCAAACTATTTACGAAATCATGTTTCACGCGGTTTGGGGGCTAGATTCACTTGAACGCGAATCAAAAGAATCGTACGTTATCGTAGATCACCTTATTCACAAATGGATTTGCGCGCCACACGGTTACAAAATAACACAGTCGCAGAATGAATTCGATGAAACCTATTTGCCACATTTACAAAAATACTTCAAAATCGATAGTATTCCATGGCCAACAAAGGTCATTTACGAGCTAAAAAAGAGATCGTAATAACACACCGGCAAACTTTATAGCACAACTACCATAATGAGTTACAACGATAAGCACCACAAACTAACCATCAAATCAGCGCTTCTAGGAATCGGCAGAATGCTTGGTTTGCCGAAATATTTTCTAATAACAATTGTCGCGACCGTCGCCTTTGCTATGGTGATTTATTTCGCAATCAACGCCAATTTTTATGGGCCACTGATGATGTCGCGTCTGTCGATCCTCGATAAAATCGCGATGCTCGGCTCAATGATTATAGACGTTTTCAAACAAAGTTTCACTTCACCAAATGGCGCGCTGCTTATGATGGTGTCGATTCTTCAAGGTGTATCAATCGCCGCTGTAATTTTTACATCAAAGAATAATCGCGACAATGAAAAAACTGTATCTCGACAAGTCGGATTAAGCGGAATTGCATCAATTGCCGCAACAATTGGGCTCGGCTGCGTTCCCTGCGGAACGTCACTAATCTTGCCAATTGTAACCCTATTTTTCTCGGGAGCTGCCGCCGCTACCGCCGCAAATATCGCCAGCACAATAGTCCTTTTGTTAGCTTTACTGCTCAGTTTATTCTCGCTATATAAATCAGGTCAAATTATTTTTATGTACACAGAATTATCTAAACAGGAGAAAATATGAATCGACAAAAATCATCAGGCATAGCACTTATTTGGGTTCTTTCGGGAATTGTAATCGTGGGAATTGTAGCTTTGTTTATTTACGGAATTGTCAATCGCCCGCCGAATCGTCACATTGGTGATAATAAACCATGGAATGAAAAAATGTCACAAGGATCCGCTGACGCGAAAAACGTATTCATTGATTATACTGACTATTTTTGTTCATTTTGCGCCGAAGTTGAAGCCGCAACCAACGCCGATTTTTTCAAAAATGAGTACGTTAAATCAGGTAAGGTTCGCTATGAGCATCGCGTGGTAACACTATTAAAAGAGATGACCAACAATACCGAAACCGGCGCTCATGCTGCGTTTTGTGCTGCTGATCAAGATAAATATTGGCAGTACACCCACGATATCGTCCCGCGCATTAAAAGCGATTACTTTGATAAAGGAATCGGCGTAAAAAACGTTGCTGTGCCGAAAAAAATCCCTGCTCTTCCACTGGAATATTTCCTGACTTCCGCCAAAAATGTCGGCATGAATGAATCGCAATTTTCCGATTGTATGACTAAAAAACCACACCAAAAAGAAATTGATGACAATACCCAAAAAGCTCTTTCTCTTGGCGTGAATGGATTGCCATATATGGTTATTAACGACTATCAAACCAGCGGATTCGTCGGCGGCGAAAACGGATTAAGAAGCATTCTTAAAGCCGGCGGCGTCGAATAATTATTTGATTTGTCGCGCGGAATTAAGCAACTCCCGTGATAAAAATATCAAGCACCCGCTTACGATAAGCGTAATGTTTTTCTATTTGTTTCACTATCCTTGAATAGTTATTCCCACCTAAATAATTTAATAGCCACGAGGTAAATTGCAAAAGTCCAAGCTGCGATAATTCCAAATTGCGGCAAGACTTCCATAAAACTTGCGTGCTCGGTCATAATTAGCCGAAAACCATCCGTAACTGGCGTTATAGGGACAAATTGAGCAACGCTTCGTAGCCATTCCGGGAATAAATAAAGCGGGATAAACGTGCCGGATAAAAACATCATTGGGAAAGAAATTAGATTACTTAATGCGGAAGATTGGTCTTCATTTTTCGACCAGCCAGCAATCAATAGCCCTATTCCCACCATCATGAATGCCGATAATACAGATATAACCACAAATAACGCCCAATCGCCTCGCATATTAAAGTGAAATATCAAGGCGCCAGCGACAACCATCATGATCAAGCTAAGCAGGGAAATAATCGTATAGTGAATTGCTGTAGAGATAATCAACTGACCAGAAGTAAACGGCGCTGCACGTAAGCGACGATACGAGCCACGCTTCTTTTCAGCCGGCATTTGATTAGCTAAGCCAAAAATACCCATACTTATTAAGCTGAAAGTTAATAGTCCTGTAAATATGTAATCAAACGATTTCAATTGCTCATCACCAACCGCCTTACCAACAGCTTTAAGCGGAGCTTCAGGTTGACCCATCTGACTATTGATGTTATTGGTAATTTGGTTCATCACCGCCACTAGCGTATTACCTGCCTGCTCAGAACCTTTGGCGTAAAGAACATTCATAGTGCCTGTTGGAATAGGATGATTGTCGTTATTTTTTATCGCGCCAAAATCACTCGGAAGCTCAATAATACCGTTAAGCTCCGACCGCTTCATTTTTTCGCGCGCGTCATTCATATCTTTAACATCTTTAATTTTGAGAATCGAATCCTTCGAATTTTCTTTGGCATTTTTAACGAAACTTTTAGCAAATTCCGTCTGCGAATTGTTGACAATTGCAATATTAAAACTGGTCGAATCATTACTAAAAACCGACCCGAACACTAATAGAAAAATCAGCGGAAAAAGGAAGGTGAAAAATAGCGCCATTTTATCTCGAACGAAACGCTTTTGCTGAGCGCGAACTTGCCCGAATATTCCAATCCAATATTTTTTCATGTTAATCCCGAATTGCCTTTCCTGTTAAATCAATAAACACGTCCTCTAAGTTGGCCTGCTCGACAACTTGTTCCTTCTTAAAACCGCGCGCCAATAATTGCTGGATGAGATTATGCGGCGTATCAATTGTGATAATCTTACCGCTATCCATAATTGCCAGACGGTCACACAATAATTCCGCTTCGTCCATATAATGCGTCGTCAAAAGAATCGTAATTCCCTCGTCGCGAATTTCCTTAATCAAATCCCACAAATTTCTACGCGCCTGCGGATCAAGCCCCGTGGTCGGCTCGTCCAGAAACAACACTTTCGGATTATTCACCAATGTTGAAGCAATCGCAAAACGCTGTTTTTGACCGCCAGAAAGTTGCTCGACGTAATTCTTAGCCTTTTCCGTCAATTGAACCTTAGCAAGCAGTGCCTCAGTATCAACCGTCCGACCATATAAACTACCAAACATTTTCAATTGTTCACGCAAAGTCAGTTTGTCATAAAAAGCCGTCGACTGAAGCTGAATGCCAATTATATTCTTAATGTCCTTAGGCTTCTTAGCGACATCTATGCCGTCAATTGTAGCCGTACCGCCGTCAATTGGCCTGAGCGCTTCCAACATTTCCAACGTTGTTGTTTTACCCGCGCCGTTAGGACCAAGAATCCCAAATATCTCGCCCTTTTTAACCTCAAACGACACGTCGTCGACCACGTTATTTCCATCATAAGTTTTAACGAGTTTATCGACTTTTATAATTGGCTCAAGTTCCACTCCGTAAATTCCTCTCTGTTGTAATTATAGTAAAACCGGTCTTCACTTATCATCAATAATAACAAAACCAAAATACTAGTGCTATACTTATAGTATGCGCATTCAGAGAAAAAAAGCAAAACCAAAATCGAAAAAACTATTTATTATCATACCGTTTTTGATATTGCTATTTTCAGCAGGGCTATTTGGGATATATTTTCTCAATCAGTCACACTCGCGACAAACGACTGCGCCATCTGACGAAAAGTATTATTTTGCCGATTCGAAATATTCTGGCATTCGCTCAAAGTTCGTCACCAGAGATAACAAACGGGAAAAAGTTTCAATTGAATATCCGATCACGGAAAATGAAAAAATTAATCGCTTAATTAGCGAGTCGATTGATAAAATTGATCGCGATTTTCAAAATACGGTTTTACTGGCAACAGTTTTTGATAAGCCAATGACCGAAACAATTGGCTATCAAGTCACGCACAACACTTCAGAGGCGCTGTCAATTGTCGTCAATATTAAGCAGGATATGAACGGCGCACATCCAGCATCAATGACGCAATTTTGGACTTTTGACAAAAAATCTGGCGAAGTTGTCGGCTTGGCTGATTTTACAGAACAGTCTGATGAAGCTGCCGAAGCAATCATATCCGCTGCCAAAAATAGCATTTCTCAGACCATCAAACAACGCCAGCAGCCAGAAATTGACCTGAACGAAATCATAAATAAAGAAGCTTTGTCTAATTTCATCATCACCAATAATGGCAATGCGTTGGCTTGGCCACTCGGTCAGGCGTCGCTACTGCCATCATCTTACGGCGAATTGACAATTACCGTGCCAATTTCCTCCGTCTCTAAATATCTGCAAAACCCAACGGCTCGGAAACTAGCCAATATTCCCGAGCCACCCGAGCCAAAGCCAGAACCAGCACCAGCACCCGCTGCGCCAACACCCACCGTCGCAAATAAAACAATTGCCTTAACTTTTGACGATGGACCTGGACCATACACTGAAAAATTATTAGATATATTAGATAAGTACGACGCCAAGGCGACATTTTTCCTAATCGGCAGCAAAGTTTCAGCACGCGCCAACACATTACGCCGTATGCAGTCGCGCGGACATCAATTAGGCAATCACTCTTGGTCGCACCCAGAGTTGAATAAGGTCTCGGCGGAGCAGCTCGCTAATGAAATTGACCAGACAAATAACGCCATAAACCAAGCCGTCGGCACCAAACCCAATATCATACGTCCACCGTACGGCGCGTTTAATCGGGCAGTTTTGGAGCAGTTCCGTCAGCGCGGAATGTCGGCAATTGTTTGGTCTGTCGATACGCGCGACTGGGCTGATCGTAATAGCGAAATTGTCTGTTCAAGGGCTGTCGCTGGCGCTCGCAACGGAGCTGTGATTTTAATGCACGATATTCATCCGACATCCGTGAATGCTGTTCCTTGCATTCTTGACTCACTCAAACAACAAGGCTATTCATTCGTAACGGTACAAAATTTAATCGGCGATATGACACCGGGCGCCGTTTATCCATAAACTTAATCAATCTCAAATATCTTATACTTTGAAGTTGCACCACGTATTAATTTAACTTTGGACGGCGCAACCTTAAAATGTTTTGCCAATAATTTAATAGCCGCCGCGTTGGCTCGACCTTCAATTGCTGGAGATTTGACATAAACCGTCAATGTGTCATTGTCATTTTTCACAACTTCCTCACGATGGCGAGAGTTTGGTTTAATGTGTACGGAGATTTTCATAAAATCTTAAAAATTTATCACTTCCAATTCCCACGGCAAGATTTCTCGCGCAACTTTACTCATCATATTTGTCCATTATATATATTTCTGTCTCATCAAGTGACATAATGTCGTCCAGATCGGTAATAACCGTCTCGTCTATAAAACCAACTTTAGACAGCTCTCTGAATGACGATAGTTGCAACCATGAAGAATTCCAAACACCAAACACCATTCCATCTGCAATTACAGGACATCCGTATAATATAGAAATAATTGAGTTGCGTAGCACAAGTCTACACAAAGGTTCGTTAAATTTTCTATTTCTGTCTAATTTAATACTAATACGTTGTAGCCATATATCTAAGTACCCCACATTTGGAACATCGGAAAACTTACGTATAATTTTTTGGTGTATATCCCCTCGTTCCTTTTCCGCCTCAAACGATATCAACTTTGATATCACAGAAGCGCCAGTTGCATATGTCCGAGGATTATTAAGCATTATATCCACTACGGTAGCAATCATCGCATCGCTCTGAAAGGGCTTATTCTTAAGAGCTTCTATACGCTTTCGAAAATCCCCAAGCAACCTATTTACGCTTCCCGAATTTTTATGTATTTTTGAGAAGTTCCTTATATAAAGTAACTGGTGCTGTAGTCCAAGATTATTATCTCCATAATTAGATAAAATCAGGCTAATCTTATCAGCCTTAACCGAAGTGTCAATAACATTATCCGCGACCACCGTCTTGTTTGGATTCAATTTGAAATTTAATTCCGCTAATATACCACTCAACTCTAAAAGAATTTTTTCAGCATCTTGACGACTATTTGTGAAAATTCTATAGTCGTCCCGATATCTAAGTATCTTATATTCTTTAATCTTCGCTTTTCTCAGCTGCTCGCTTAACAACATATCTGCGAAGCCAAGGACCATTTCCGCAATTAAATCAGACACCATGTTGCCTTGAGGTATGCCGTTTGTCTGTCTGTTATGCATATCTTGCAAACAATTGTCGATACTATTTCCTAGCAGCCCGCCTTTTCTATCTAGCCCTCTGTGGTTACCTTTCGCTATTTTTTTATCATGAAGCGCCCATGCAACTGAATGTGTATACAGAGACCCGTAACAATCTGTGATGTCTGTAGTAGTAAGATACTTGAATTCTAGCGATAATTTGATTGACGCCTGTTCCATCTCGCTCCACCAACGATTTATATTCTCTTCTTTTTCTGTATTTCCTTTACTCTCGTCAGGTTTTTGTGGAATGTTTATCGCAATAATCTTATTATTGCTTCGCATCCTTTCGAAGCACTTCTTAATAAAAGTCCAATTCTCTTTCTCTGTAAGTAAATTCACTAGCTCAACATAAAGAATCGGGTGAACAAGTTCGTATGGTCTCCATGTGTATGCACCATCATTGTTAGCGAGTAACGTATAATTCACACCCTCAAAAGCACCTGGACCTTTTGCATTCTTACTACTATTCCTATAGTTTCCTTTTTGCACTATGTTATCAGCACAGTCTAATAGATTTTGCATATTAAAATAAGTAGGCAAACCAAAATTGCAATATGAATTAGGTCGTAATAATAAATCTCTAGCTTCAGAATGCTCTAATTCTAAGATAAGCTTACCCATTATTTCGCAATCTTCCAAATAGTATCACCTGTTGTCATATTAAACATTATACTATGTCCCATTCTTATCTTATGATTATTTCCTGTTTTATCGAAGAGATCTTAATAGCCAAAAAACCTAGCAATTCCGCTAAAGGTAAAAACATATTGACGCCATAGCTATTCGAAGTCGTATCATCTTCCGGATTCAACGGACTGTCATCAGCCCAAATCCCCGAATAAACGCCGGATATATTTGTATTATTCGCATCATCTTCGCCACAATTATAATTAACTTTTTCCTCCGATGAATTATCTGACGAAACAGGAATTTCTTGAAGAACTGGAATATTTAATTCCCTGTTCAAAATATTATCGGTATCATCACAATAATCGCTCGATTCTTCAATTTTTACAGAGCATTTTGCCTCATCGCATTCATCCGTAGTAACCAATCCCCTACATTCTTCAGCCAATTCAGCTTTTTTCGCGAGTTTTTTCACAACCTTATCGACGATATTATTCCGATCAATTACATCATCGACTAATTTCAAATCGGGAGTAAATTGTCCCATTATTTCAGGTCTATTAGTCGGCAATTCTTCCGATTCACGCGTAACTTCTTCGCCCAACTCTGCGCAATCACCCAAATCATCCGCCATATTATCTGTTTCATTCACGACCGTACAATTGTCAAAATCTTCATCCACAGCAATATTCTCTGAATCTTCGAAACATACTTTATGCTTTCCAAAATCACATTGCGGTAAAATTGGCAAATCCTTCTTATTTTCTGTCAATTCAACAGATTCAATTCTTTTACGCACAGCTTCATCGTTAAACTCTGTCTCAGCTGGCGCATTATTATTGTCATCTTTCATCACCACATCAATTTCATTATTGACTTGAACAAAATCACGCACAGGCGAGGAGTTTGTCTCATTATGAATAACTTTCTCAGCCAAACCTTCCTTTGAAGTAGAATCTTCCAAAAACAGTGCAGTGTTTATGTCATTTTCATCTCCTACATGGCCATCTTTCTTTATAGATAATTCTCTCGGCAATTCATCCTCTTTATCAACAGCCGGAGCTTGATTTTCAAAAGACATATCTTCTTTATGAATGTCTACTTTTTTATCAACATCTTCCGAGTCCATCGAGTTAATTTGACTAGCCGCCTCAGTCTCGTCCGGCTCTTCGTTAATTTTCGGCGGGATATTTTCTTTGATTATTTTCGCGCTTGGAATATTTTCCGACGACGTACTCTCACTATTCAAACATTCATCATCCGTCGGTTTGTTCGCCTCATTACTTTCCGCCGACACGCACATCGACGCATCATTATCGCTCGCTTCCGACTTAACCGCAGGTTTTTCTGACACAGATTCAGTTTTTTCATTTTCTGATAGACTATCTTTTTTAATCGACTCGGGCGGCTTCTCTTCGTTATCAGCACTGACATATCCAGCAACAACAACATCACAACCATCGTCCATTAAGGCAGACAAATAACTCTTCGGCTCTTCTGCTGCCGACTGTAAATTCTCTTCAGCAAAATTTCGCATTCTTAATATCGGACAAGTTCCCGCCGCAGCGCAACTGGCACACGCCGCGCTGGCTACGTTTTGGCAAATTTCCGATCGCCTTTCAGCGTCCAAACATTCCTCTGCTGTTTCCGCTTTATTTTCCTCAGTAAATGACGTATCAATTTTCTCACCGCTAGCAACCGCTTCTACCAAATTTAATTCAGCCGTATCATCATCAATTCCTGAAGATAGATCCTGAAAATTAACATCGCCATTCAACGCCGAGAAAACATTAAAATCGCCCACTCCATCCGCCAAACCTTCGTTCATTGCTCAAAAAAAGTCTCCGTTGAAATTTTCAATTCATTCACACCGGCGGCGGATAATTTTTGCCAAACATCTCTAACAAACGACAAACTTCCACAGACCAAAAAATGCGCATCTTCTGGCGTTTCATGAACAATTTTTTCCACATTAAATCGACCATTAAACCAACCGTCTTTTTCTTCAATTTGCTGGCGAGTACTGAATTTCTTCACTCTAATATTTGACGCCGCTAGCTCATTTTCAAAGACCATATATTCTGGCGATTTTTGGCTAAAATATAAAAACGTCGGCTGACTAGAACTTGCCATAACGCTCCAAATTGGACTAAGTCCGCAGCCCGCAGCAATTCCGACCAAAGAACTTTCTGTTTGCGGATTAAAATCACCATAAGCGTGGCTAATTTGTAATTTATCGCCAACATTCCGTGAACATAAATAGCTAGAAAATTCACCGCCAACATTCTTCACTGTAATTGACATTAGCTCATCGTCAGGAGTAGAAGAAATGCTATAAGCCTTCCCTTCACGCACACTACTACCATCAATAAAAACCGTAATATATTGTCCGGCGGTAAAGTCGAACGGTCGCGCAAAATATAACGTCTTCACTTCAGGATTTTCCTGACGGACGCGTACAATTTCAACCTCTAATGAATCACGCATTCTCCAACGTACCTTTCCATTATTTTCTGAGCTTCTCTAAATTCTTCGTCAGTAAAAGTGTGGTAATTCGCAAACTTTGGACTAATTGTTGTGCCAGTGCGAAAATGTTGTAAGGCAAATCTCTTCGCGCCCTTAACCAACTCGCCAATCTTCTCAAAATCGCTAACTTCTAGTTGCTCGCGGACAATCGTCGTACGGAATTCGTGATCAATTCCCGAATCAATCATCAACCGAACATTCTCCTTAATCGCTTCCAAATCAATTGGTCGCGCCGCAATTTCAACATATTTTTCCAGCGGACCTTTCACGTCCATCGCAATAAAGTCGATCAACCCTTCTTCAACCATTCCGCGAACTATATCTGGATGCGTGCCGTTGGTATCCAATTTAATATCAAAACCAAGTTTCTTAATCATCCGACATAACTCCGGCAAATCTTCATTAACCGTTGGTTCGCCGCCAGAAATCACCACGCCATCCAGCCGACCAACTCGCGATTTTAGAAATATCATCACTTCATCAACTGGAAGGCTCGGCGCCAACCGTTCAGGCAATACCAATTCAGGATTATGGCAATAACCGCAGCGCATATTGCAACCAGAGAGAAACAGAGCTGCCGCCACGTGCCCTGGATAATCCACGAGCGACAGCTTCTGAATTCCGCCAATTGACACTTTAAGCTGCCGCGACGGCGCTAAGTCGCTGGTGTTCGGCGGCATTGTCATAATGTTCCCTCATTTCAAATTCCGCTTGCTTGCCCTTATTCCATTGAGAAACTGGACGCAAGAAACCAACCACGCGTGAATAAACTTCTGTCGATTCACCACAATTTGGACATTCTGGATGCTCACCAACAATATAGCCGTGATTCTTACAAATTGAGAAGCTTGGGCTGAACGTAAAGTATGGCAATTTGTAATTTTCGCAAATCGTTTTCACCAATTTTTTCAAAGTTTGCGGATCATCCATGCGCTCACCTAAGAAGAAGTGAATCACCGTGCCGCCCGTGTACTTGGTTTGCAAATTGTCCTGAAGATCCATCAATTCAAACAAATCGTCCGTGTAATTAACTGGTAAGTGGCTAGAGTTGGTATAAAACGGACATTTAACTTCGGCGCCAATTCCGTTAGCAAAATGCGCTCGATCTGGGAAGCTGGCTTTATCAAGTTGTGCCAATCGATAAGTTGTGCCTTCAGCTGGCGTTGCCTCAAGGTTGTAATTATTGCCAGTTTCCTTCTGATATTCCACCAAACGATCGCGCATAAAATCAAGTGTTTTCTCAGCAAAAGCCTTACCTTTTTCTGTGCCAATATCAACGCCCAGCAAATTAAGCGCCGCCTCGTTCGTGCCGATCAAACCGATGGTTGAAAAATGATTCTTCCAATATTGATTGAAACGCTGTTTAATGTTTCGCAAATAAAACTTGGTGTACGGATACAAATTAGCGTCCGTCAATCGCTCCAAAACTTTACGCTTGGTTTCCAGGCTGTCCTTCGCCATATCCATAAGTTCAGCCAACCCCTTAAAGAACTCTTTTTCGTTCTTGGATTTTAGCGCCAGTCGTGGTAAGTTTATTGTCACGACACCGACCGAACCAGTCATTGGATTTGAGCCGAACAAGCCGCCGCCACGATATTCCAATTGACGATTATCAATACGCAATCGACAGCACATCGAGCGCGCATCTTCTGGATCCATGTCAGAATTGATGAAGTTTGAGAAGTACGGAATGCCGTATTTAGCGCTGGCTTCCCACAAACTTTCAATCACTGGATTGTCCCAATTGAAATCCTTGGTAATATTAACCGTCGGGATTGGGAACGTAAAGACTCGACCATTAGCGTCGCCTTCAGAAAGAACCTCCAGCAGCGCCTTGTTTAGCATATTCATTTCTTCTTGATATTCGCCATAAGTCGTGTCCTGCATTTCGCCACCAATAATCACTGGATTATCTGCCATGTGTTTTGGACATTCAAGGTCAAGTGTAATGTTGGTAAACGGTGTCTGGAAACCAACACGAGTCGGCACATTAACATTAAAGACGAATTCTTGAATAGCCTGTTTTACTTCTTTATAGCTCAATTTGTCGGCACGAATAAACGGTGCTAATAATGTGTCAAAATCAGAGAAAGCCTGCGCACCAGCCGCTTCGCCCTGCAACGTATAAAAGAAGTTTACGACTTGACCAAGCGCTGATCGGAAATGCTTAGCTGGCTTAGAGGCAACCTTACCAGCCACGCCAGTAAATCCTTCTTGTAGCAAGTCAGTTAGGTCCCAACCAACACAATAAACACTTAGCAAGTTAAGGTCGTGAATGTGCAAGTCGCCTTCTTTGTGAGCCTGCCCAATCTTAGATGTATAAATTTTATCCAGCCAGTAAGTCTTTGTAATCTCCGCTGAAACATAGTTATTCAAACCTTGAAGACTGTAGCCCATATTAGAGTTTTCATTAACTTTCCAGTCCAAATTTTCCAGATATTTATCAATCAAATCAACGTGCGCATTAGAGGTAATTTCGCGCAATTTTTTATGCTGATCGCGGTAAATAATATACGCCTTTGCAGTCTTCTTAAACTTAGAGTCAATCAACGCATCCTCAACAATATCCTGAATATCTTCAACGCTTGGTAGACGCTTTTGGTTACGAGTTTCCAAAACACCCAAAACCTTATCGGTCAATTCAACTGCTTGAGCGGCGTCAAATTCACCAGTTTCCAACCCCGCCTTTTCAATTGCCTTTTCAATTTTTTTCCGATCAAATTTAGCAGTTCGACCATCGCGTTTTTTAATTGATTTATACATTTCCCCTCCTTATTTATAAAAATAGCAAACCAGCCCAACCTCTCCAGTGGGTACATGTTGCAAAAAACGGGTATTTATTTTCTAAAACACCATATGTAGTGCTTAATATTGAATATACACGCGATATGTAGCGTCTGTCAATGAAAGTACATTGTATTATTTACATTTATGATTTCTTTATACAATCCGCAAGAAACTCATTAATCTCGAGGAACAGTCAACGTAAATTCCGCGCCAGCTAACGGTTTGCTTTTGATGCGAATAGTATAACCACAGTGATCCGCCAGAGTCTTAGCAATTGCCAACCCCAAACCATAGCCCGACGCGTCGGTCCGAGTCCGTGCTGCGTCTGCACGATAAAATCTCTCGAAAATGTGCTTCTGATCATTTGACGAAATGCCTGGTCCATTATCTTTAACTATAAATTCCACAAAATTTTTATTCATACTAACTCGAATCTTTACTTCACCGACCTTTTGCGGCGCGTATTTAATAGCATTGTCTACCAAAATTGATAAAATCTGACGAACCGCATTTACTTGCAAAGTTACTTTTTGACCATCTGGAGCGTTCTGTAAAATTTTAATCTGCTTCGCTTTTGCAACCTGAGAATACTGCCCTATAACCTCTTTAATAATTTCAGAAATATCAATTAGCGCTGGATCATTCAAAGCATTTTCCGACTTCGCCAAATCCAGCAGTGAATTACTAAGATTAGCCAGTTTTTTAATTTCCTCAACGTTTTGGCTCAAAACCTGACGAGCTTTTTCGTCGGTCAGCACACGCTTACGCATCGCTATTTCATTACTCAAAAGCAACGCCGCCAACGGAGTTCTTAGTTCGTGGCTGGCATTAGACACAAATTGGGCTTGCTGCTCAATTGACCGTTCAATTGGCGCCAGCGTTCTTCGCGCCAACACTAGACTCAACCAATAACCAAACACCAACATCGCGCCATTTAACACAATTAAAGATATCACCACCATTTCGCGCGTTTCATTGTCGCGTCGCTCCAACCGATGGTGAAATTGATCTTCGATATCCGCAGATTGCTTAATATGATCATCAGGCGGCAATTCTCGGTTAAGTTGGGTCGAGGTAACAGCATAAATAATCACGCTAAACACCATTGATAACGTCATAATCACAGCCAAATAACTCAGCGCTAGTCGTTTGACGCGTTGCTGTTTCATGATTTTTCCTCCAATTTATAGCCAAAACCCGAAACCGTGTGAATTAATTTCGACTTAAATGGCTTATCGATTTTTCGACGCAAAAACATAATAAATAACTCAACATTATTCGGCAATACGTCCGCGTCAAAATCCCAAACGTGCGATATAATCTGCTCTTTCGATAAAATCTTACCTTTATTTCGCATCAAATATTCCAGAACACCATATTCCTTAGCGGTCAAGTTAATCTCCTGCGAAGCTCGCGTTACTTTTTTTGAGCTTGGATCAAGTTTCAAATCGCCCACCTGAAGAACTTCTTCCAATTTCTCATTCGGCCTACGAAGCAACGCCCTTATACGAGCCAATAGCACGTCAAAGCTAAACGGCTTAGCCAAATAATCATCAGCGCCAGTGTCCAATCCTTCAACAATATCACGCTCCGCATCGCGCGCGGTCAACATTAAAATCGGCGTTTTATTACCATCATTTCTCAGGGCTCGACAAACTTCATAGCCATTCATTTCTGGCAACATTATGTCCAAAATAATAACATCATAATCATCGGCGACAGCAGTCCGATAGCCTTCACTGCCATCATTCGCCACATCAACTGCATACGACTCGTCTTCCAACCCTTCTTTTAATAGTCGAGCAATCGTAACGTCATCTTCAATCAGTAAAACTCTCACAGATATATTATACCTTTATATCTCAACAATTTCACACACTAATACGTCGTTATCATTTGTGCTTCTGGCCAAATTTTCTGAACTAACCGTTTGCCACGTGTCGTTAATCGCACCCACGCGTCACCGTATATCTGATCAATTGCCATCAAACCCTTACGACGCAAATCCGCCAAAATATTCATTACTGTTCGACGCGACAAACCAACTTGCCCAGCTAAGACTACGACGTCATCGCCGCCGTCTTCATAGATTTGTTGTAAAATTAACGCCTCGTTCGTTGTTAAATTAACTTCTTTTGATTGAGCTTTATTCATAATATTCCTTTCTCTGGTTAATGATAGTTATTATGATAAACGAGCATTCTTTAATTTTGCTGTAAAATTGACTATTCTACTTTTATTTTTATTATGCTTGTTGTTATAATTGGCTTCTAACATAAATTTAAGGGGAGTGTATGTTAATAAGAAAACGCTTTTTAAATACAAAAGTTAAAATATTAACTGGAGTGATAACCGCTGGACTAATCATTGGCGGGTCGCTACTTACCTTGCCGACTGGACAAGCTAAGGGTGTCGTCAGCGATGATTATCCATTAAATGATAGCACCCACTGGAACACAGAACCTGTTTGGCGTGACGAGTTTAATGGCACATCGTTAGATAAAGAGTCTTGGAATGTACGTAGCGGCGGATGGGGTGCAAACCACGTTCAAAGTTGCTATAGGGACAGGGAGGAAAACGTCAACGTTAAAAATGGTAGTTTAAATCTAGTTGGACTATACAAGCCAGGAGAAAGGTGTAGCGGCAATGAAAAAAGCGGCAACTTCACCTCTGGATTTGTAGAGACAAAGGGTAAAAAAGCTTGGACTTACGGCTATATTGAGGCGCGCATAAAAATGCCAAATAATAAGAGTACTTGGCCTGGTTTTTGGATGAGCCCTAATGGATCTACATACGGCAGTTGGCCTCGCAGTGGTGAAATTGACATCGTAGAGACTAAAGGCTCTAACTTAAATTACGCCGCCGCAGACGCTCACTGGGGACTTTCAACAGGCAATAAAAAACATGCTCAAGGTAGAGATTTGCCAGCTGGATTTAAAGATACTACTCAATGGCACACTTACGGCGTAAAATGGACTGAAGGAAAATTGGAATATTACATTGACGGCGTAAAGTTCCACACCGTCAACGGATTCGGTCAGCCAAACGCAGCAAACACGCCTTACGGTCCATTCGACAAGCCATTCTTCTTGCGTCTTAACTTAGCAATCGGTGGTGACTACATTGACGGCCAAGGTAGTAAATGGTCAAACGCTTACAATGCCCTAGCTAAATACCCAAAGTCATTCCCAGCAACTATGTCAATCGATTACGTCCGTGTATACGAAAGACGAACAGCTAAGGAAGTCAACGTGCCAGATAACAATTTGCGCACCCAACTTAATAAAAAATTGTCGACAGTACTTAGCACTAATCGTAAAGATGATCAAAAAATCACTGACGTAGAATTGGAAAAATTGACAGATCTTAACTTGGATGCAGCCGACAACGCGTCAGAGACAGATAAGATTCACGATCTAACAGGATTAGAGGCAGCTAAAAACCTTAAGACTTTATCTCTTAAGAATAACTCCGTCTTCGACCTAAGAGCAGTTTCTAACATCAAGTCTCTAAAGTCAATAAACCTAACGATTAACCGCTAATTAACTTAAGCGTTTACAGAAAAATTGTCATCTCATTATGGGGTGGCAATTTTTTTATTACAGCCGAAACTTCAGCATTCGACACCTCTATAATTCTGTTGTTAAAATAACTATATACTAAACTTTACTTTTATTCCGCTTATTGTTATAGTGGTGTTAAATATCAAAATATTGGGAGATATAAAAAATGTTAATAAAAAAACGTTTTTTAAATACAAAAGTTAAAATAGTAACTGCAGTGATGGCTGTCAGCATTATTGTTGGTGGGGCATTATTTACCCTGCCAATGGACAATGCCAAAGGTGTAGGAAGTCCATATCCGCCAACAGATAGTGAAAACTGGAATCCAGAACCTGTTTGGCGTGATGAGTTTGACGGAAATTCACTAGATGAGACCAAATGGGGTTACTATACTGGTGGATGGAAAGACGAAAACCAACAAGTTCGAAACTGCTACAGAAACAGACCGGAAAACGTCAATGTTAACGGCGGTAGCCTAAATCTGGTTGGACTATATAAACCAGGCGAAACATGTACTGGTAATACTAAAACTGGTAACTTCACTTCCGGATTCGTACAGACGAAAAATAAGGCATATTTTAAATATGGCTACATTGAAGCTCGCATAAAAATGCCAAAGAATAAGAGTACTTGGCCTGGTTTTTGGATGAGTCCTAATAACTCTCCGTACGGTCCTGGTTGGCCTGATTGGGGCGAGATCGACATCGTAGAGGCAAAAGGCTCTAATCGCCAATTCGCTGCATCCGACGCACACTGGCGAGACAAGAATACACCGACCGGTCAAGCTGGAAGTCACAGAAATCGCCAAGGCGTTATTCCACCAAGTAAGTTCGGCACTAATAATGACACTACGGAGTGGCATACATACGGCGTAAAATGGACTGAAGGCAAACTTGAATACTTCATTGACGGAGAATGGCATCACACAATTACTGAATTTAAGAATTCAAACTCCACAGGGAGTCCTAATGGACCCTTTGATCAGGATTTCTTCTTACGACTAAACCTAGCCATTGGCGGTAACTACATTGACGCTCCATGGGATGATCCTATCAACTCAGTAGGAGCTACAAATGGAGAAGGCTTCCCGGCAACTATGTCAATCGATTACGTCCGTGTATACGAGATGCGAAAACCCAAAGAAGTTGAAGTCAAAGACACGGAACTACGCAAGCTACTCAATGAAAAACTAGGAGAAAAACTTGGTACAACTCGTACAGAAAATCAAAAAATTACTGACGTAGAGTTGGAAAAATTGACAGATCTTAACCTGGACAACTCAAATATTACCAACCTAACTGGAATAGAAGCCGCCAAGAATCTTAAGAATTTGTCGTTAAATCACAACTCAATCTCAAATCTAAGCCCACTATCTGGATTGACTTCCCTAAAGACTCTATCCCTAAAAGAAAACAAGATTACAGATATAAGCCCACTGACTAGACTAACTTCCCTAACTTCATTAAATCTTGAAGATCAACAGCCTAGTATTAAACCTAACGACAAATCATTCACTTCACCATTGAAAGATTTAACAGGAAGCGTAGTTTCCATAACCAACTCAGCAGACGTTATTAACAGCACGGCAACTCCTGGAAATATTCAGGTACTATCACTACCAGCCAGCGGAGCATCTCCTATCCTGAATGCTCTTTGGACAAGAAGCGTAACAATCGGAGCAATTTCAGCTACGTTCAGTGGTACTCTGGCTGTTGACACATCAGCAATCCCTAGGACAGCACAGCCACAGCCTGCTAGTCCATCAGCTGCCGCCCACAATCCAACTAATAAGCCTCAGAGTACTGTAAGCAGCCTACTTGCAAACACAGGATTTAATGTCTTCTTAGGTGTTGTCGCCACTCTAGCATTAGTTGCTGCAGGACTATTCATTCTGCGCTAACCTGCAACTACATAAAATTACCACCCCGTGATGAGGTGGTAATTTTTTATTGAGAACTAGGTTTTTATTGTCGAGAGGATTGAGAAGTTGGTTGCGGTGCTACGCCAGACTGTGAAGAGTCTGATGGCGGTGTGTTAGTTGTGTTATTTTGAGTTGACGGAGTTTGTCCAGCCGAAGATGAGCCCGATTGTCCCGATTGATCAGATTGAGCTTGAGGCGTGCTGCTATTTCCGCCAGATTGTTGCCTAGATCCGCCAGGACCGCCTTGAGATTGGCTCATTCCTGGAGGACCGCCAGCTTGCCCGCCCATTTGGCTTCCGCTCGAGCGGCCAACTTGCATACCCGTAACAAATCCCAGTCCGCACAAAACCACACCACTAATTACTATTCCTATTGCCGCGCCGACGCTAATTGAGCGTTTTTCGTTCGAGGCGTATTCTGGATTGTTAAAGATATTTTCTGGTGTTGTTTGAGATTCTTGGTCTAATCTTTTCATAATATTTCTCCTTTGATTAAATTTATTTCCTATACAGATAGTTCGTACAACGTTACATCACTACCTCCATAATTAACGACTTTACCGTTTTTCTTAATCCAATTTGTGATTTCGCTATTTCCACCGTTTGGACCGCCACCATGACCGTGCGAGCTAGCGGCGTAATATTTCAATTTGCCGTCCGCCACCAATTGCTTAAATTGTTCAAGCGTGAGTGGCGTGTCGCTGCCGTTAAATCCGCCAATTGCCATGACTAGCTGACCGCTAGTTAGCTGAATTGCCGCCGATTCATTCGCGCTATCCACTGCCACCAACCAAGTCGCACCATTTTGGTTTTGTAAAAGATATTGAACCAACGCGCTGTCTGCCTGAGATTTTTCATTATTGCTTCCCTGCATCGCTGTTGAATTTGGACCCGCCGTCGGAATGCTGCCCGTATGCGTGACGTTGATAGTCGACAGCGTGTAAACAACCGGAGCAATCATACACGCAGCCACAGAGGTGATAATTGCCAAGTTCTGAAACCAACGTTTCGGCGTATATAGATTGACCAATAACCCAATCATACCGATAGCTCCCAGAACGCCAACCGTCCACATCAGCCAAGTCATCGTACTAGCGTAGCTAAGGATAATTATCGCAATCACCGCCGTTACGCCGACCAACATCGACAAAATCCAAGCATACGACTTTCGTCTGACGTACGAACCCCACAGAAATGGCACACCAATCCCAACCAGAGCCGCCACAGCCGGTGCCATAACCACCACGTAGTACGGATGAATCACGCCGCTAGTCATACTGAATATTACGATATGAACGATCAGCCAAAGCATCCAGAATATCACCGCCGCTCGTCCACGATTAGTTCGCGGAGTTTTACGTAAAATCCATAAGAGTAGTCCGCCGCTCGCTAATGCCAAGATTAGCAACCATGCGATGTTCGGTCCGAAATCATTATTGAATATCCTAAACAATCCCGTTTGCCCACCAAATCCAGTACCTCCAGGACCATGACCGCCACTGGGAGCGCCGCCGCCCATTCCGCCAGGACTTGCCATTGCCATACCAGTACTATTCGGAGGAATTCCGCCACCTCCGCCGTCGCGGTTTCCTAATAGCCGACCAAATCCGTTATAACCAAAAATCAAACTCCAAATACTATTGTCGTTCGTACTACCAACCCACGGTCGATTGCCAGACGGCGTCAGCCAAACAAGCACGCTCTAACATAAAGTCGACACCGTTGTAATTACGCCCGCAAACATCAAATGTAGAAATCGCGTAACAATTGGCGGCTTGGCGAACGCTAGATAGACAATTACCATCGCAGGCAAAACCATCAAGCCCTGGAACATTTTCGTGTTAAACGCTAGTCCCGTAAATAGTCCCGCCAGACCGAGCCATAAAAGCGGTCGCCTGCCCTCTAATGACCTGAGAAATGCGTAACCGCTAGCGGTGAGCATAAATGTCAAAATGGCATCTGGATTATTAAATCCGAACATCAACGCCGCAACAGGAGTTAGCATAAGTGTAACCGCGGAAATCGTCACGCTAGTAAAGCCGAATTGTCGTTTCACCGCCGAATATAACAACCAGACCGAACCGACGCCCGCTAATACACTCGGTAGTAACATTGAAAAGCTGGAGAATCCAAACAGTCGAGCGCTAAGCCCCATTATCATCGTCGCCAGTGGAGGCTTGTCGATTGAAACATAATTCGCCGCGTCCAAACTGCCAAACAGCCACGCCGTCCAATTTTGGCTTGCTGCCTGCACTGCCGCTGCGTAATAACTATTCGCCATACCATTATGCATCGCACCAAACAAATACAACGCGCCCGTCGCAATCAGTAACATCGGAAGCGCCATTTTCTCAAGCCACGAACGATTGTCCAATTCCTTATTAACCCGATGCAACCCTTTTAGATCATCAACCGCAGTTTTCACAATCTTCACGCGACTATCAGTATCTTCAATCCAAGTAACGGGTTGCTCGTGAATCGGCACGCCCGCGTGCTCCGTTTTAATCAAAAGCTCTGTGTCAAAGAACCACTCATTGTCCTTAATTTTTGGCAAAAATCTCTTCGCCACGTCGCGACGAATTGCCTTAAATCCACATTGCGCATCGCTAAATTTGGTCCGTGACGTCAATTTGATAATCTTGTTATAACACCGTGAAATAAACTCCCGCTTAAAACCGCGGCTGGTCTTTGATTTTTTCATCAATCGAGAACCGATCCCCACGCCAGCTTCGCCTGCCACAAGCGGCTGAATCATCGGTAGAAAATCGTCCAAGCTGGTGGACAAATCGACATCCATATACGTCAGAATATCCGCCTGACTGCTTTGCCAAACTTGCTTTAATGCTCGCCCGCGACCGCGTTCAACCAGCCTTACAACACGAACTGATTGATGATTTTGCGCCAAACTTTTTGCGATTTTTAAGGTGTTATCTTGGCTGCCATTATCCGCAATCGTTATCTGATAGCGATATGGCAAATTTTCCATCATGTATTCGTCAAGCGTTTCAATGCTGCTTTGAAGAATTTTCTCCTCGTTCAGCACCGGCACGACTATGTCGACAAATGGATTAGCTATCGCCCGAAACGGCGATGGACTAGAATCGGACGTAACAAGTCGCGACCTAGCTAATGGCTGGGGTGTGGTTATTACTCTCATGCAAACCACTATAAATAAGCATTCTGTAAAAATGCTTTAAATAGCACCTTATATAATTTTACCTAGTATATCTCTCGCAAGAGCACGCATAACAACTATGTCTTCTCGGGTGCGTCTCCAATCTGTGGAATCATCAGGGTTGTGTGTATTTTTAGTTTCCCTGTAATTATACTCTGCATGAGCAATGGCAGTACGTTCAGTCTTAGACAAATAAAAACCTGGATTTGTCGTCTCTCCATCTATCACCATTTTCTGATACCACTCGAGATTTTTTTCATTACACACCCTTTCGACATTATCATTAATCCACTGCTTAACTTTGGACGTGTCATTTGCCGGATTAGCTAGTTCAACAACTTTAAAGTAGTTTAAAAAAGCATAATAAATACTATTTGAACCTGCAGCCTCTCTCATAAAAGCAAGCGCCTGCCATTTCTTATCAGAATAGTCTTTATAATTAGGAGGTAGTATATAATCTCTATTAAATCCCTGAAATCCGCCCATCCTTATTGGTCGTAGCCAAGGTTGAAACCTAGGCTTATTCTTACTGATAAGTCTTTCAGAGAGCCCAACATCTCTCTTTAGATTCATCACACTGAGGAATTTGCGAGCAAGTTCAATTCCATCATCACCATTATCGTCATTTGCAGGCACTATCAACATTGATTGCATGAAAGCATTGCCATTTATCCACCGAAGTTTTCTATCAAAGAAATTAAAATATTCCTCTAATTCATCCCCAATAAGTACGTTTTGAGTTATTGGAATTTCGATTTGCCATCTATATCCGCAAAAAGCCTCTTTCCAATTTTCAAGACTTCTATTTGTTGGATTGACAGCAATAACATCATTATCAACATTTGCATTTAGGGGTGGCAGATTTAGCACTAAATCACTCCCTAGCCATTCTGGATTGCTATATGGACTGCGTGGATACCACTGAACTGGAGTAAAATCAAACGGCGTAGGCATTTGCCACTGCCAATCCAAATAATTAGTCCTATCATCATTGTCGAACAATACGCAAGAGATTTTATCTGGAAAATCATTTGATCTATGTATATATTCATATGCAATATCAAATAAAGCAACATATCTTAAGATTCTATGCAGTTTACCGTATTTCCATTGAGTCTCATTAATATAGTAAGCAAGCGCCTCTTCGGGAGCTGTTTTAATACCATAAACTTCAACTCTACCCATTTCATCATCGTAATAATATCTTCCGTTCTCATCTCTCACGATTTCCTGATCACCTGACAGACATCCCCCGTTTGACATAGGAGCAAAATATCCTATATTGCCGATAATATAGTTTCTTACAGAATCCCAGTCAAAATGAGAGTTATCGCCACCTTTTGTTAATAGTTCAAGGAGACCGATTATTGCCTGATTAGTATCTCTATTAATTCGGCTTTCTCTGTAATGTTCGTACTGTGAATAAAGTTCAAGTGTAGCAGCACACCAGGTTGATACATCTCCAACACTGCGTGGTGATTCAATTGCATATTTAATATGGCTACGGAGAAAAGAAACAGGATTGTCATTTTCCTTTAGTAGAGGTATTAATTCTGCAACCTTATTTTTTATATTTGGCTCAATTATTATGCCATTGCCATCTCTATATCTGAGAAAAATCCCTGTTTGCATATCTACTTATTAGGATACTACATTCATAAAAATATTTAATATATTCGGTCATATTTATTCAAACTATATGACAATTTCAACAAGCATTTAATACCGTTTACATACCATCAAAGATTAATAAAACTACATCGCCATCTGCGCCATTAACACCCAGCTCTATAAACCTCATCAAATCATCTATCTGCTTAACAATGTCAACCCCTCGCCTCTCTTCCGCTAACTTTCGTATCTCTGGCAATTCATTTTCTACCAGCCGAACATACGAGTAGCCGTCTACAGCGGTATGTCCATAAAGATCAATATGTGCAATCACTGGAAATCGCCGCTCAAAATCTTCAGCGCTCTCCACTAAACTGCTAGCAAAGTTAAAAATATCCTTTAAGTCACTACTCTTTGGGCCGCTCTTAAAATCATCCCGTAAACATTGGCTAGAAAGAAATCTAGCCCACACGCCATCGCAATAAGTATTATTCATAGTCATTATTATCTCACCTATTCCGCGTTATTATAAATATAAACTGCAAAAACAATAAAAAGACCTCAACTATACTTGTTGAAGTCTTAAAATTCGATTTGGCTCCGGGGGCGGGGTTCGAACCCGCGGCCTATTGGTTAACAGCCAACCGCTCTACCGCTGAGCTACCCCGGAATATGTGTTGTATTATAGCGAGTTTTTGAATAGTTGTAAAGTTACTGACGGACAATTTCCAATGCTTTTTTTAAAATCTCCACTTCCGAGCGTGATTTTTCGTCATCTTCGGCTTCTCTCTTCTTAATTTCTTTCGCTAAATTCTGCCACCAAACTTCTTTTTTCTCACTACTCAACGTCAAAGACCTAACTTCACCGTCCTGCTTCTCCAAAAAACCCGCAGTCACCAAATTATCAACGTGTTTTGCTACTGTCGACACCGATTTATACCCCAAGGCGCGCATAATTTCCCGAAGCGTCGGACTATAACCATTGCCCTTTATAAATCCATCGATAAAATCCAGCATTATTTTTTGCTTTTTCGTCAGTTTCATATCTAAAGTATACACCATACGCTATACTTAAAATATGGCAAAAAAATACATTAACGACGTTCGATTCTGGCTATTGGCTATTATTTTTGGAGGCGGCTTCGCCCTGCATCCCAGCGTCGGCTTATCAATTCTGGACTTCCCGTCGCTGCGGGTAGGATTATATCAAATCGTTGCCGTAAGCCTACTGTTATTTTCCTTGCCATTACTACTTAAAAAACGCCAAGAATTGTTAAAAAACCGATGGCTAATTGGCGGATTTTTGGCAATTTTTATCGCCATCATCGTCGGCATATTCTTCGCAGAAGCACGCCTACGCACCGCGTTATATTCATTGTCGCTATTATTCTTACTCGTCGTCGGATTATCCACTGGCTTAATTTACGGCGAATTGTCAAAATCAGAAAAACGCAGACTTATCAGCGTCGGATTATGGAGCGGGCTAGTTTTTGGGATTTTAGCAATCATTCAGCTCATCGTCGCCACTTTTGAGCCTACGGGATTTGGCACGCTTTGCGCTGGCTGCAAAGCCGACGTTTTTGGATTTCCGCGAATTAATTTATTCGCCGCCGAACCGCAATTCTTCGCCAATTCTCTACTTCCAGCATTCTTCCTTGCACTCTTTCAATCAAAATCTCGCCTAGCCAAATTTAGCCTATTTTTCACAACTCTCGCCATATCTTTAACATTTTCCCGTGGCGGATTTTTAGCAATTTTTATCGCCATAATAGCCTTATTTATAATCGCTTTTGTAAAACGAATTGACGTATCTTTTATTCGTAAAAAACTTCCAATCATCTTCGCTGGATTACTATTCGGATTCATCTTATTATTCTCATCAGCCAACATTAGATACGCCAATACACCTTTCATTGCGCACAATACCTTCGTCAGTATGGTCGATCAATTATCTCTCGGGAAAATTAAGATTCCGCAAAAATCCGTCACCAAAAATCCGTCACCAAAACCCGCCGAAAACATTCCGCCAAGCAACAATTCTTTCCAGCCTGCCGGTTTCGTTGAAGCTTCCGCCAACGACAGACTTAGCGCCAGTGACTTAGCCATAAAATCTTGGCTGTCATCGCCGCGAACGTTCTTCTTCGGCGTCGGACTCGGCAATCTCGGTAATTTCATCCAAAAACACCTTCACGTAAACGTCCCAGCGGACCAAACAGTCTACGTTTTTTACATATTATTACTCAGCGGCTTAGGAATCATCGGGCTATTCGCCCTTCTAATTGCCCCGTTGATAATCATATTTTTCGCCATAAAAAATATTCGTAAAATTAAAGCTCAATTTATCTTATCTCTAACTATCGCGATGTTTGTGCATTTCTGGTTTTTTGGCAGTTTTATAAATACGATTCATTGTTTTGCTATAATCGGCATATTTTTGTATAATTACCCCAGAGATTATGCGGAAAAAGTCTGATTTTTACTTCAAAATTGTTCTAGTCGTTCTTGATATCTTAGCTTTATTGAGCGCATTTACTATTGCCTATATTTTGCGAATTTCCCTGGATCCTAGACCATTTCATATCAGCATCAACGCTATAGATTTTATCACTTCCATCTTTATGACGTTGCCATTGTGGATTGTGATGTTCTATTTCTTTGGTCTATACGACCGAGAGATTTACACGCACCCATTGCGAAACTTTGGACGAATACTTTTGGCATCAATAACTGGAATTATGATAATGATTTCCGTGACGTTCTTTACCAACACTCCGTTATTCCCAGCCAAGCTTGTCGCTGGTTATGCCACTGGAATTGGCTTTGTTCTACTAATGATTTTCCGCAGCGCCGCCAATATTGTTCGTCTGAAGTTATTAAAGCGCGGCTTAGGAGCTCGCCGTGTTATATTAATTGGCAATTGTGATTTAACTCACGTTCTGGCTGATTTTATAGAAACTAATCCGTTAACTGGCTTTAAGATTAGCGGAATTGTTGCACAAACCCAGTTCATTCCTATTGAACTAAAAAAGCTTCGACGCTCGTCATTAGAATCGGCGCTCACCAGAGATAAAATTGACGTCATCATCCAAACCGACTCAAAAAACGTTAGTGAACATTATCAAATTGCCCAGAAACATTATCTGGATTTTTATCAAGCGCCGGAATTCGACGGAATTATGACCACCAAGCACACTATTGATATCATCGACTCCGTGCCGCTAATTCACACTCATCCGACGCCGTTAATGGGCTATGGGCGAATTGTTAAGCGGATTATGGATATTATCGGTGGAACAGCTGGGATTATTATCGCCTCGCCAATTATGCTTTTGGTGGCAATTGCCGTAAAAATCAGCGACCCAGCGGGACCGATTTTAATGCACGGCAAACAGCAAAAACGTCTCACTCGCTACAATCGACCGTTTAAGGTCTATAAGTTCCGCTCGCATTATGCAAAGTTTGATGGCAAAACTGACGAAGAAGTCTTTCGAATGGTTGGTAAGCCTGAGCTAATTGAAGAATACCGTAAAAACGGCGACAAGCTTGATCATGATTTTCGTGTGACGCCAGTTGGTCGATTTATTCGTCGCTTTAGCCTTGATGAATTACCGCAGTTATTCAACGTCGTTAAAGGAGATATCAGCCTAGTCGGACCGCGAGCGCTGGTACCGCACGAATTAAGCGCATACGATAAAAAACACGTTTTATTAGCGGTCAAATCTGGGTTAACTGGACTTGCTGTAGTGTCTGGCCGACGCAGCATCAGCTTTGAAGAACGGCGACGAATTGACTTATACTATGTCCAGAACTGGAGTATCTGGATGGACATCACGATTTTATTAAAAACCTGCTTGGTTATTTTCCAGAAAGATAATTAATGAGTAAGCCAAAAATTGCCATAGTTCACGACTGGATTTACGGCGGCGGAGCCGAAAAAGTTGTTTTGGAAATTCACAAATTGTACCCAGATGCGCCAATTTACACTTCTTTTTGTAGTGACGAATGGCGAGAAAGATTAGATAATAAAGTCGTTACCGGCTATTTACAGCGATGGCCGTTTTCAAAAATCCGACGATTATTGCCACTTCTTAGACAATGGTGGTTTGCTAAGCTTGATCTTAGCGAATTTGACATTATCATCTCCAGTTCGGGAAATGGCGAGGCAAAATTCGTCCGTAAATCCAGACCAGATCAATTTCATATTTGCTATTGCCACACACCGACGCATTTTTATTGGCGACATTATGACGAATATATCAAACGGCCAAGTTTTCGCCCACAATGGCTGGCGCGCCTAGGCTTAAAAACCTTAGTCCGACCACTGAAAAAACGAGATTTTAACGCCGCTCAGCAAGTCGATGTTTTTATCGCCAACTCTACGGGAATTCAGGCTGATATTGAAGAGTTTTACCAGCGAAAAAGTACGGTTATTTTTCCGCCGATCGATGTGTCGAGCTTTTCACCACTTGTTAAAAATCGCGAGCAAACGTCCATCCCCAAAAAACCTCGCTGTCTGATTTGGGGGCGAATTGTGCCAATGAAACGGCTTGATATCGCTATTAAGGCTTGTCAGAAACTTGGCTGGCAATTAGATATTATTGG
This sequence comes from Candidatus Nanosynbacter sp. TM7-008, assembly GCF_022828245.2. Classification (NCBI taxonomy): domain Bacteria; kingdom Bacillati; phylum Minisyncoccota; class Nanosynbacteria; order Nanosynbacterales; family Nanosynbacteraceae; genus Nanosynbacter; species Candidatus Nanosynbacter sp. TM7-008. The sequence continues at coordinate 701,445 of NZ_CP157587.1, forward strand.
AAAAGGTCCAGACGTTGACAACCTGAAGAATATCGCCGATAAACATACTAATTTCTTAGGATTTGTCGATAATGCCACGCGAGAAAAATATATTAAAAAAGCAGATTTGTTTATTTTTTGTTCGCACGAAGATTTTGGAATTGCGCCGGTTGAAGCGTTGGCATCTGGTATTCCAGTGGTTGCGTATGAAGCTGGCGGCGCACTTGATTATATAAAACCTGAAAAAAACGGCTGGTTCTTTTCTGAGCAAACAGATTCTTCATTGATAAAAACCTTAGATAAACTTCCTGGTAAAAAAGTTTCACCAACAAAAATCTCAGCCACGGCAAACGAATTTTCAGCTGCAATTTTCCATAAAGCGATAAAAAATATAGTTGATAAATCATGGAAGGAACATTATCGTGAAAATCGTAATTGACGCCCGAACATTAAGGACTAGCACTGGTCGCTACATCGAACGGCTGATTCATTATTTGCAGAAAATTGATAATAAAAACGATTATGTTATTCTGCTCAAGCCAAAAGACTTCGATGGTTGGCAGCCAAGCAATCCAAGATTTCAGAAAGTTATTTGCCCATATAAAGAATACACTTTTGCTGAGCAAATCGGCTTTAAAAAACAACTTGAAAGTCTCCATCCAGACCTAGTTCATTTTGCGATGGTTCAGCAGCCTGTTTGGTACAATTCCAGCCCAGTCGTCACTACGATGCAAGATTTGACTACTGTCAGGTTTAGAAATCCAGATAAAAATCCTGTCGTTTTCTGGATTAAGCAGCAAATTTATAAATGGGTCAATAAAAAAGTTGCCAGAAAATCTTCACACATCATCACAATTTCTAACTTCGTAAAAAATGATTTGATTAAATTCACCGGCGTAAACCCAGAGAAAATTACTGTAACTTTGGAATCTGCAGACGAACTGCCAAAAGGCAACAAACCTGTTGACGAGTTGATTGGTAAAAAATTCATTATGTATATCGGTAGACCGACGCCACATAAAAACCTTCGACGGCTAATTGACGCTTTTGCCTTGTTGCGGAAAAAATATCCAGATTTAACACTGGCTTTGGCAGGTAAAAAAGATAGCAATTACGCTCGCCACGAGACATATGTAAATGAGCATGGAATTAAAAACGTCGTGTTTACCGGCTTTATATCAGACGAGCAATTGCGCTGGATGTACGAAAATACAGCAGTTTATTGCTTCCCTTCGCTCAGTGAAGGATTTGGTTTGCCAGGGCTAGAAGCAATGCTACACGGCGCACCGGTCGCTTCGAGCACAGCCACTTGTCTGCCAGAAACCCACGGCGATGCCGCTCACTATTTTGATCCTTTCAGCGTCGAGGATATAGCAAAATCAATTGACGACATCTTATCCAACGACAAGTTGCGCAATGAACTCGTTAAAAAAGGCAAGAAACACGTTAAGACATTTTCATGGCAGCGCATGGCCGAGCAAACTTTGGCTATATATGAAAAATATGGTCGGAAAAGTTGAAGTTAGCTTTCCTGTCCAGTAGCTTGATTAATTCGAGTAGACGAGTCTGCTTTATTTGAACCACCAACCCCATAGACCATTTCAATGTTATACTTTTCGCAAACATCACGCTCTGGAACAACTTCCGGTGCCGACCTATCACCACCATTTGCAAACACTAATTGACATCCCGGATACTGCCGAGCAATCATCTCTAAGGTTTCTGTAACCGGAGGATTCTCATCAATAGAAAGCATCACCTGATCCACGCCTTTTAATGCTCGCATTAAGCGTAGTCGATTTTCTTCATTAAGGATAATTTTTCCTTTTTTTAGCAATTGCTGTTTGTCATTATTCACCACTACAATCAAATAATCACCCATTTTTGCAGCTGCCTCAATCATATCTAAATGTCCACCGTGTAATGGATTAAAATAGCCGCTAACAATTACAACTTTCATAACATCCTCCTCTATAACTTCTCTATTATACCTGATATACTATACTTATGACAAAGATGCTAGTCACGGGAGGCGCGGGATTCATTGGCTCGAATTTTGTGCATTATACCGTAAAACACAAGCCAGAATATGAAGTCACTGTTATCGACAAATTAACCTACGCCGGAAATCGTGCTAATTTGGAAACTGTAGCTGACCAAATTACATTCGTAGAGGGCGATATTTGTGACGCCGAATTAGTAGACAAATTAGTCGCTGAAAATGACATAGTTGTACACTTCGCAGCCGAAAGTCACAATGACAATTCTTTACGTAATCCATGGCCATTTGTTGAAACAAATATAATTGGTACGTATACCATTCTAGAGGCTATTCGAAAACATAATAAGAGACTACATCACATCTCAACTGATGAGGTTTTTGGTGATCTAGAGCTTGATGATCCAAATCGCTTCACAGAGGACACTCCATACAAACCTTCCAGTCCCTACTCTAGTACTAAAGCTTCCAGCGACATGCTAGTTCGCGCCTGGATTCGTAGTTTTGGTATTAAAGCAACTATCTCAAACTGCTCTAACAATTACGGGCCATACCAACATATTGAAAAATTTATTCCGCGTCAGATTACCAATATTTTAAGTGATATCAAGCCAAAACTTTATGGTACCGGTGAACAAGTACGCGACTGGATCCATGTTGATGACCATAACTCAGCGGTTCATTTAATCTTAGAAAAAGGCGTTCTAGGAGAAACCTACATCATTGGCGCGGATAATGATCACGTTAATAATAAGATGGTGATTGAATTGATTTGTGATCTAATGGGTAAAGGTAAAGATTGGTATGAACATGTCAACGATCGTCCAGGTCATGATATGCGCTACGCAATGGATTCCAGCAAGTTACGCCGCGAGTTAGGATGGCAACCGCAATACACAGATAATAAAACCGGCATGCACGATGGATTAATGCAAACTATTAACTGGTATCGCGAACACGAAGACTGGTGGCGCACCCAAAAAGACGCTGTTGAAGCAGCTTATGCAAAACAAGGACAATAATTATGTTTGACCCAACCGACTACAATGAACTTACAGTCACCGAATCGTCAATTCCAGGGTTGTTTGTTATTAAATTACCCGTATATGGCGACAATCGCGGCTGGTTCAAAGAGAACTATCAAAAAGAAAAAATGGAAGCCTTAGGCTTACCGTCGTTCGATATCGTACAAAACAATATCAGCTTCAATGACAAAACTGGTGCCACACGCGGTCTTCATGCTGAGCCTTGGAACAAATTCATTTCAACAGCCAATGGGCGTGTTTTTGGGGCTTGGTGTGACCTTCGTAAAGGTGAGAGTTTCGGGCGAGTATTTACCCACGAGATTAATCCGGGTACAGCAATTTTCGTTCCTAAAGGCGTAGCTAACGGTTATCAAACACTTGATGATAATGTCGCCTACACATATCTAGTTGACGCTCATTGGTTCCCGGACGCTAAATATACTTTTGTTAATTTATTTGATCCAGAATTAAAAATCAACTGGCCAATTGATAAGGATCAAGCAATTATTTCCGAAAAAGATGCCGCACATCCACTATTAAGTAATGTAATTCCTATGGAGATTTAATGGATAATAAAGCGGTATTTATTACTGGAGCTAATGGTCAACTAGGGCGAGCACTACAACGTGTTTTTCCCAATGCGACGGCATTATCGCGTCAAGATTTAGACATTACCAATAAAACCGCTGTCGACTCTTTCGATTGGCAACATGGATCGGTCATTATAAATGCCGCAGCCTGGACTAACGTTGATGCAGCCGAGAAACCTGAAAACTTTCATCAAGTAGATCTTGTCAATCACCAAGCTGTACGCTTTTTGGCAGAAGCAGCGACGAAACACAATCTAACTCTAGTACACGTTTCGTCTGAGTATGTTTTTGATGGATCGCGAATAATTCATTACGAAGACGAACCCTTCTCTCCACTCAATATTTATGGAAAAACCAAAGCCGACGGAGATTTAGCCGCATCTACAACAGCTAAGCATTATATAGTCCGAACCTCTTGGGTTGTCGGCGAGGGTAAAAACTTCATAAATACTATGAAAGATTTAGCGGCACGCAACATAAAGCCGTCTGTAGTAAGCGATCAAATCGGCAGGTTAACTTTTACTGATATCCTAGCCTGTGGCATTAAGCATCTTTTAGACGCAAATCTACCATATGGAACTTATAATATAACCAACGAAGGTCCGTTTGTTAGTTGGGCTGAAATTGCTAAAATAGTATTTGAAAAATCAGGCAAGCCAGCTTCAGATGTACGATCAATTTCTACAGACGAATACTTCTCGAACAAACCAGGTTCAGCCAAACGTCCTTTGAATAGTACTTTGAATTTAACGAAAATTGAAAAAACTGGATTTACGCCAGAAGATTGGCGAGATAAACTAAGTAAATTATTTAATTAGTTTCCATATGTGCCAATATTTCGTACGATAAATCTTATCTTTGTCAATTAACACACCTATTTGCTATACTTATATCAGAAAAGTAGGAGGTTTATGAAAGGAATAATTTTAGCGGGTGGATCGGGTACGCGATTATGGCCAATTACTCAGGCTATAAGCAAGCAATTAATGCCTATTTACGATAAGCCAATGATTTATTATCCGCTTACCACATTAATGCAAGCGGGAATTCGTGACATTCTCGTAATTACCACTCCAGACGACCAAGACGGTTTCAAGAGGCTTCTTGGTAACGGATCACAATGGGGTATAAATCTAGAATACGCTGTTCAACCCACTCCAGATGGTCTGGCGCAAGCTTTTATTATTGGTGAAGATTTTATTGGTGACGATAAAGTAGCTCTAGTGCTGGGAGATAATATATTTTATGGAGAGCGTTTAGATGAGTCTCTGCGGGAATGCACAAATCCCGACGGAGGCACAGTTTTTGCCTACAAAGTATCTGACCCAGAAAGGTATGGTGTCGTTGAATTTGATGACCAAAATCAGGCAATATCAATTGAAGAAAAACCAACTTCCCCAAAATCCCACTTCGCAGTTGTCGGCTTATATTTTTATGATAATGACGTAGTAGAGATTGCTAAAAACGTAAAGCCATCAGCTCGAGGAGAATTAGAAATTACATCCATTAATGCAGAATACTTACGTCGCGGTAAATTGCAAGTTCAAACCTTAGACAATGGAGATGTTTGGCTAGACACAGGGACGATCGACAGCTTAACTGATGCATCAGACTTTGTTAGAGTTATCCAAAAACGAACCGGCAGGATTATTGGCAGTCCTGAAAAAATCGCCTTTTATAACGGTTGGATTTCTAAAGGTCAGCTAAAAAATCTATCCGAACCACTTGCTAAATCTGGATATGGTAGTTATTTTACAAGGTTAATTAATAAATAATATGAAAAAAGTTTGTATTATCATTCCTGCTTACAATGAAGCTCCTGTTATAAAAAATGTTATTAAAAAATCTAAGAAAATATTTTCAGAGGCTAAAAAAGAATATTCTATTGATGTCGTGCTAATTAATGACGGATCCAAAGACGACACTCTTGAGCAAGCTAAAAAAGGCGGCGCAATAGTTATTGATCATATATTGAATTCCGGAGCTGGAGGCGCCACATTAACCGGCCTCGCATACGCTCGACAAAATAATTATGACATTGCCGCCACTATGGATGCCGACGGTCAACATGACCCAGAAGATGTTCTAGCTGGAATTAAAAAAATATCCACCTCTAATACAGATCTATTGATTGGTAGTCGACTAATTAACAGTAATGGCATGTCAAAAACAAAAATTTTAGGAAATAAAGGATTAAGCTTCATTACTTATGTTTTATTCGGAACTAATGTTACAGACTCGCAATCTGGTCTACGAATCTACTCGCGAAAAGCAATCGATAATCTTGACTGGAAATCTACTGGATATGAATTTTGCTCTGAAATGATCTGGCGTGCCAAACAGTCTGGAATGAATATTGCCGAGTACCCAATTAAAGCTATTTATACCGACTATTCCCGCTCCAAAGGACAAAACAACTGGAATGCCATTAATATTGTCAAGCGATTATTTAAACAACGTTTAACGGAGTTATTTGAATGAGATATATCACTCTTGTATTACTTAACGTGCCGATTATCTTAGCGGCTCTCATTAATATAATCACCCAATTTAAGCTCCGTAGAGTCAGCGCAACACGCTTCAAACATCAACTGATTATCTGGCTAATTATTATGGTTGTGTTAGTAGGATCATTCCCGCTTTATAATATTTCAATAAATCACCCACCACTCGACTCATCAGAATTAAGTGTATTTGATATATTACAAACCACAGCAATAATTTTACTATTTTATATAATCAATAATCAGCGTCAACGTATTGATCAAAACGAACGAAGATTAAGAGATTTACATCAAGAATTATCCATAAGGTTATCAAATGAAAAATAGAATAGATATAATAATTCCATATTGGGGAGAATTTTCTTTATTAAAACAGGCGGTTGACTCAGTATTAGAGCAAACTAGTGACGCATGGCATCTAACTATTCTTGATGATCATTATCCAGATGAGACTGCCAAAAACTATTACAGTAAGATTAACGATAAACGCATCACATATATTAGACACCGTAAAAATATAGGTATTACTAACAATTTTAATTATGCAATCAAACATGCAAGTGCTCCTTTTTGTGTAATTATGGGATGCGACGATAAACTACTACCCAATTACGTCGAAACCGCATTAAAGAATATTAACGAAGCTGATTTTTACCAGCCTGGCGTTCAGGTAATAGATGCCAAAAGTAATATATACCTACCTTTGGTTGATAAGATTAAACGATTATTACATCCTAAAAAAACTTGCGTATTAGCAGGAGAAAAACTCGCTACGTCACTTTGTCATGGCAATTGGCTCTATTTTCCGTCTATTGTCTGGAGAACTAGCACACTTAAAAAATATTCATTCGATCCAAGATATAAAATTCTTCAAGATGTCATTATCGAACTAACTATGATAATTGACGGAGCTTCTCTATGTTTCGAGTTAACAGAAACGTTTCAATATCGTAGATTTGCAGACTCATTGTCTAGTAAAGAAAAGAGTAAAAACGGAATCCGATTTAACGAAGAAAAAGAAGTATACAACGATTTCGCCAATAAATTTAAGAGTATCAACTGGAATAAAGCTTCATTCGCCGCAAAAACTCGCATTACGTCACGAGCTCACAGCCTATTGTCAAAATTTTGGTAGAAATATTTTATTTGGCAAACTTACGTTTGACTGCCCAAGCATATAATTTTACAACTACTGCTTGTGGCAATAATTTATAAAGTCGCCAGTTTATATCTTTTTTCGCTTCTGGCATTTTAGCGTTCTTCCATGGAGTCATCTCCAAATACTTGCGCCATAATAAGCCGACTGGATTATCATTTCCTACCTGCCATGGTCGACCCGTTATGCCAAATTGAGAATGAATAATTTTTGGAGTATAGTAAGCCTCCATAATCTCATTATAACTATAGAAGCTTTCTGGCATAAAACCATTAGCTTTAATGTATTTTTTGATGTCATAACCATAAAATACAGTAGAAAAATTATATTCAACGCCAACTAGTTTAATTTTATCCTTAAAAAAGACATTACATAGATCTTGGTCAGCCACCTCATAATGATTATGTCGTAAATGCTCGCGCATCTTAGAATCAATTTTATCTTTTATCCATTTTTTATGATTAACAAGCATAATTCCGCAGTTAAAATATCCGTCTGTAGATTTTAAACCGATTGCATTTTTATGAGCATTAACCATAGTTGCGTCATACGATAACGCCAAAATATTATCCTCAAAGTCAAGTTCCAAAAGACCGTCAAGAGCGCCACTAATTACCGTATGCGGATTTATATATAAGATTCGATCCGTCTTGACATCAAGCTTAGCAAATGCCAGCATTTTATACCAAGTTATATATAGCCCTTTCCAAGCCTTAACGCCTATTTCCTTTAGTTCATCAGGATAGCCAGAAACGTCGACAAAGGTAATTGTAGCGTTTTTATAACCACCAATCATTTCGTTAAACTTATTAATACTGCCTTTTTTAAGCTTGTGTCCAAGATAAAAAATATTAATCTGCTTTAAGTGTTTATTATTTTCCAGTAAAGATGCGATAGAGATTGCACTTACTGCCGCATAATTATCATCACTCTGATATAAAACGTTTAAAATGTCTTTATTCATAATTATCGAATCTCTTATTCATCTAGTGGGAGCTGTCTAACATATTCTTTCAACATGTCAGTGTAATCAGCCGGAGCAAATCCTGTTTGACGTAATTTTACTAAATCCATATCACTATTAAGTGGGCGTGGGGCAAAGCCTGGCTTATCTGCCGCATATTCTTCTGTGGAAACTGGATGCACACGATTACGATCATATCCAGCATATTCGAATACATCAGCAGCAATCTCGTACCATGATTTTACTGGACCATCATTAGTCACATTATATGATCCATACGCCACTTTATTGTCTAAGAAATATTTAGTAGCCCTAGCAATTTCTGAAGCGAAAGTTAACCGTCCAAATTGATCATCAACAACCTTTGGATTAATACGCATGTCTGCCAGTTTTTTCATGGTTTTTGGTATATTGTGGCCATCACCGACTACCCAAGATACTCGCATAATATAATGCTTTGGCACTAAACTGACTACTAAATCACCAGCAGCTTTACTCTGTCCGTAAACCAATAGCGGCGCAACAACTTCATCATCTTTGTGATTCTTTTTTCGCCCATCCCAAACATAGTCAGAAGAATAATGAACGATAGTTTTATTCTTCTCAATTGCAATTTTAGCTAAATTGCGTGGACCATAGGCATTAGCTGACCAAGTTTTAGCTCTTAATTCTAGAGTTTCTGAACCGTCAGAATTAACCAATGCCGCCGCATTTAAAATAACATCATACTTAGACCAATCAAACGCATTTACTTGCGCTTCATCAGATATATCCAACTCTTTATGAGTTAGAGCCTTAGCGTCTGGGAACATTGCACATAAAGCCTTACCTAATTGCCCGCCCGCTCCTAAAATTATATATTTTTTACTCATACCTCACCTTATCCTCACTAAGCATTATAACATTTTTTAGAGACCTCTTGTATATAAACAAAAGAATGATTGCTTGTAAAAAACTAATTATCATAAAAACTAGCACACTACCTAACATAGCCAGTCTATCAATTAAATAGACAGATAGTACCACTGCCAAAATATTCGTGACGAGTAGAGTATAAAATTGGCCCTTAAATCGACGTAGAATTATCAATAGATTAACATAAATTGACACAAAAGCATTTGCTACGGCGCCAATAACCATAATAGTTAAATCTATACGAAAGTTATTTATATCAATACCAAAAACAGTATTAAGAGCCCAAACTCCGATTAAATAACTCGAAACAACAAATAAAATTCCCAATGTAAACGTTATAAAATCTATCTTACTAACAATCTTAGTAAACTCCTTTATCTTTTTCTCTTTCAATAATTCAGATAAATTTACAACATTAGGCTGAAGAACGAATGATATAAATAGAGTTAATAAAGTGATCGGCATCGCCATTATTCCAAAATACCCAATTTGGTCATAATGATATTTATCCAAAAAATAACGAGGTATATTCAAAGAAAACATCGTTAAAAAAACTACAACAAACACCTCTGCGGTTTTTTTCATAATTTTTCCAGCTTGCATAATATTTTTCTTAGTTAAGCCAACACTTTCTACATGTTTCATCCATGGAATATCGTAAAAAATAACCACTGCTATATTTACTATAAATATAGATAAAGCGCCATAAATAATATTTTTAGTCAAAATATCAACCAGAGTAAAGAGCATGAAGCCGAAAACAGATTTCATGGTTAGAGAAATTCCCACTATATACAATCTATTATGAATCTGTAATACCCCATACATCGAGTCAGCAATTGATTCCAAAATCTTAAATGACACTAAGACCATTATTAATTCTGTTTTTATAAGATCATATCCGCTTAATATGCAAAAACTTATAGAAAAAACCGCTACAATTAATGATGATATAAAGCGTACTACAATATAATCACCACTAGAAAAATCTTTTTTAACATCGGATACTTGATATGTTCGACCACCCCATAAAGATATAGCCCAAAATACCACCGAAAGAGACATTGCAAAAGAAAATAACCCAGAATCCCCAACTCCATTAAGACGCGTAATAACAATCAGAAGAATTGGAGAAATTGCACTCTGTAAAAATGACCCTATCGAGTTCCATATATAATCCTTCTTTTGAGCCTGCATATATTTAATAGTATAACAAGTTTGATCAATATATTATTCTAATTTATAATCTGCTTAGCATATGAAAAAATATTGGTCCTATTTCTTATCATTTATTAAAAAGCCTGAGAATGTTTTTATATCGTTGTCTTTATTCTTTGGAGTATTATCTGCAATTACAGTACCTTTATTATCGGTTGCAGATGAGGGTCATCACTACATGCGCTCCTACACATTATCTCAAGGAAGAATCGAGTCAGGGAAATCCTGCTCTCTACCTAAAGATATTTTATTAAAAGTGAAGGAAGCAGAGGCTAACAATTTTATAACTAGCTATAAAAAACTTATCAATAAAAACGATACAGAAATCCATAAATGCAGCAGCGCTACTGGTTATCCGCCAATTATGCATTTACCTCAAGCTATCGGCATCGGTATAGCAAATACTATACACGGATCATTGGGAATAACGATTTTATTCGGAAGATTATTTAATTTAATATTTTATTCTATCGCCCTGTATTTCATTATCAAATGGGTACGTGTTGGTAAATGGGCATTCGTGGCAACTGGATTATTTCCACTAATGATACACTTGTCAGCTTCTCTTTCGGGAGATTGTATGGCAAACATAGCAATTTTCACCACTGTAGCTGCTCTATTAAATCTATTCAGCCAGAAACGTCCAATAACACGCCGCCAACAATTGCTTGTTGTTTTCATATTCTGCTTCTCAATACTAACTAAGTCAGTTTCTATACTTTTGCTCTTCCCTTTAATATTCCTACCAAAGCACCTGTTCTCTCCTAATAAAAATAAGAAAATTCCTTTTAATGTTCAAAAGTGGCGTCTAATTATATTCGCCTCAATATTAGCAGGACTATGTTTAATGCTATGGTTCCAAATATACACTCAACCTCTGCTTACTACTGGTGCAGCACACAACCCTCTGCATAGTAATCCTCTTAAGCTTATTGCTATATTGTTTAATACGTATATTAATCCGCGACTACCAGTATCTGACGATATTATCAGAGGAATAATCGGTGCATTTTCTGCTTTTAAATATGGGCTTCCTCTTTTCGTCTTAATACCCTCATTTTCTCTCCTCTTCCTCTCTCTCCTTCACTACAATAAAAAAGACCAGGAGTTATTAGGAGAGCAGACTGGTAAGTTGGCAGTGTATAATTTGGTAACAATTGGAATGTTTGTTTGTGCGGTGTCATATGCTATGTATACAGCGTGGGCATTGCTTCCATTTAGATTTGGTGAAGGTGCTTATTATGCGGACGGTGTGCAAGGTAGATATTTCACAGCAACAGCAGTTATGTTAGTACCGGTAGGGCTGTGGCTACAAAAGTATATTAATGTGAGAACTAAGAATGAAAAAGTATTTAATTTAATTATGTTCTTTGGATTAGCCTTAATACTTAGTTTCTATATTTTTGAGACAGTGTGGCGTTTTAAATAATATCCAGTAACAATGTGTTAGAATAAAAACAGTTATGAAAAAATATTGGTCCTATTTCTTATCATTTATTAAAAAGCCTGAGAATGTTTTTATATCGTTGTCTTTATTCTTTGGAGTATTATCTGCAATATTAGTTCCGCAATTGTCAGTCAGCGATGAAAATATGCATTATCTACGTGCTTATGGAATATCTCAAGGTCGTGTAGAGTCTGGATCACGATGTACGCTTCCTAAAGATGTAGCAAAAAGAGCTGGTTCAGTTTATGAAGGGAATTTTTCATCAGACTACTCAAAACCTATAGATCGTAGCTCTCTTAATATTGATAAATGCAGTAGCGCATCTGGTTATCCGCCAATTATGCACTTACCTCAAGCTATCGGCATCGGTATAGCAAGTTTATTTAATGGGTCTACAGGTCTAACTATCTTATTCGGTCGAATTGCCAATGCGCTATTCTACTCAATAGCTATCTACTTCATTATCAAATGGGTGCGTGTTGGTAAATGGGCATTTGTGACAATCGGATTAATACCTTTAATGGTCCATATGGCATCTTCACTATCTAGTGATTGTGTAACAAATGTAGCCGTTTTTACAATTACCGCCTTAATAATAAACCTATTTACTCAGAAAGATAAAATATCAAATAAACAAATAGCGACTCTTCTATTTATAGGAATGGTTCTTACTTTAACAAAGTCTATAAATGCGCTTTTGCTCTTCCCTTTAATATTCCTACCAAAACACCTATTTTCTCCTAATAAAAATAAGAAGATTCCTTTTAATATTCAGAAGTGGATTATACTTACGTCTATTGGCGCTATTGCGATTATCAGTATACTAATTTGGCAAAAAATATATGGTCAGCCTCTGATCACTACCGGAGCAGCGCACAACCCTCTACATAGTAATCCATTAAAGTTTATTGCTATATTGTTTAATACATACATCAGCCCAACTATTGGATATACAGATGTCGTGCTACGCGGTAGTGTTGGCGACTTTTCATCGTTCAAATACCACTTACCGCTGTTTATACTTATTCCTCTGTTTTCTCTCCTCTTCCTCTCTCTCCTTCACTACAATAAAAAAGACCAGGAGTTATTAGGAGAGCAGACTGGTAAGTTGGCAGTGTATAATTTGGTAACAATTGGAATGTTTGTTTGTGCGGTGTCATATGCTATGTATACAGCGTGGGCATTGCTTCCATTTAGATTTGGTGAAGGTGCTTATTATGCGGACGGTGTGCAAGGTAGATATTTCACAGCAACAGCAGTTATGTTAGTACCGGTAGGGCTGTGGCTACAAAAGTATATTAATGTGAGAACTAAGAATGAAAAAGTATTTAATTTAATTATGTTCTTTGGATTAGCCTTAATACTTAGTTTCTATATTTTTGAGACAGTGTGGACATACAAATAAATTTATTTGTCGGTTATGCTTATTTGTGTTAAAATAGCATAAATATGAAAATTACAAAGAAAAGACTCTCAAAAAAACAAATATTAGCAACGATCATAATAATCATCGCTGTGGTTTGCCTGATTATTTTTGCTCTTGATAAGTTTGGCATTATTTCAATCTTTCCACAAAATACTGCACCTAACATAGGCAAAGAACCTACTGTTGAAGAAAAGAAATCTGAAAAGGATACTAATCAAAACAATAAAGAAACCTTCTTAAATACGCCAAAAGATGATAGTGATAATTCTGTAGAAAAAAGTAAACCAGCTCCAGTTCCAACAGACAACTCATCAATAGAACTTTCAACTAATAAAGACGGTGACAACGCAGTTATCATTATAAAATTAAAGGAGCATGGCTATTCTCAAGGTAAATGTTCCCTAACGGTAGCTTCTAACGGCAAGAAAAATACTCAAGAAGCCCCTATTATCTATCAGCCAGAATATTCTACTTGTGCTGGATTTTCGGTTCCTATATCATCCGTAGGAAATGGTCAATGGAATATATCTATATCAGTAACACCATTAAACGGTAAACCTATAACTAAAACTATGGTGAGGGAATTTTAATGACAAAGAATAAATTTTTTGCGTCTATAGCTATTGTCACCATAATTAGTCTTTGCGGCCTGCTATTTTTCACCAATAGGTCAGAAGCAGTAACCGCCAATGATTGGCGCGCAGGAAATATTGTTGACGATTTTGTTTTTACTAACTCTAACGACATGACTGTCGCTGATATACAAACGTTTCTTAATAATATAAACCCAAATTGCGATACATATGGAACCGGTCGCGCTACGGAAAGAGGAAGAGGAGATATTACTCGTGCTCAGTATGCAGCCTCTCGCGGATGGGCTGGACCGCCTTACGTTTGCCTCAAGGATTATTATGAAGTTCCTAAATACACTCCAGGAGATTACATTCCTGCTAATAATTTTAGTGGCTCAATTCCCTCAGGAGCCGTCAGCGCTGCACAAATAATTTATGATGCTGCAAAACGCAACAATTTAAGCCCAAAAGTGATATTAGTTAAAATTGCAACTGAATCAGCCGGACCGCTAACAACCGATAATTGGCCACTACAAAGTCAATATACATATGCCATGGGGTCTCACTGTCCAGATAGCGGCCCCGGTGGTAGCGCTAGCTGTGACCGTAATTATGCAGGATTCTCTATGCAGGTTGAATCCGGAGCTCAGCTCATGCGTTGGTATATTGACAATATGGAAAAACCGTGGTGGACATACAAAAAACCTTTTGCTACCAACTCCATATTATGGAATGTAGTCCAAAAAGGATGCGGTGCTGGTAATGTGTATATATCCAGTAAAGCAACCGCTGCTTTATATACATATACACCGTATCAACCAAATCAAGCCGCATTAAACAATATGTATGGCTTAGGTGATGGGTGTAGTTCTTACGGCAACCGAAACTTTTGGAGAGTATGGAGCGACTGGTTCGGATCAACACAATATAGCACTCCGTTAATTAGTTTTAAATCACACATCAGCTATTACGGATGGACAGGACTAGTGCACAACAAAGGCATAACAGGCTTTACTGGTCAAAGTAAATCCATGCAAGCTTTCAGCATAGATGGCGACGTTGCATATTCTTCATACAGCGAGGAGCGTGGATGGCAACCAACTGTTTATGGCGGCATGCAGTCAGGAACGACAGAACTTAATCGCCCTATTCAGGCAATCAAAATACAGCCAACAGGATCATTAGTTTCTAAATATGACATCTATTACCGAGTTCATGTGAGCTACGTTGGTTGGATGGGTTGGGCTAAAAATGGCATGCCAGCTGGTGTAACTGGTGGCCAAGGAAATAATATAGAGGCTATAGAAATCAGACTCGTTAATAAAGGCTCAAACGGTCCAGAAGAATCAGGACAACCATTCAGAGATATTAGTTCGAAAGAAGATCCCGCACCACTATCTGTCTCTATCAGTTCTCATGTAGGCATGGTTGGATGGCAGCCAGCCGTCACTGATGAAATGATTAGCGGCACAGTGGGTCAGAATCATCCAATTGAAGCAGTTAAGGCTTCTGTAACAAATAAAACTGGAGTAGCCGGAAGTTTACAGTATTCCTCTCACGTTTCTTGGATTGGGTGGCAAGGATGGAAAAACGCCAATGAAATATCAGGCACAACGGGTCAATTTAAATCAATCGAAGCAATTCGCTTCATGTTGACCGGAGAATTGGCAAAAAAATATGACATTTGGTATAGAGTATACTCACAGCATGCAGGTTGGATGGGTTGGGCTAAAAATGGCATGCCAGCTGGATCTACAGGCGCATCTAGATATATAGAAGCTATACAGATTCGTGTATCTCCGAAGAATTCTCTAGTCTTACCTGGCGGAGCATTTTACAACCCAGGAAACACCCCAATTCCAGATATTTACGAACTTAACTATGCTACTCATGTAAGCTACGTTGGTTGGACCAAAGACGTTGGTCAAAATTCAATCTCTGGCACCACAGGAAGATCACTTTCAGTAGAAGCGATACGTATATCTAAGTCTATCTACCAGTCAGATGGAGGTACTATCAAATTATATTGCTCATCAAAATCATCAAATGATCCTTGGTCTACGACAACGCCAATGACATCCGACAAACAAATCTGCGGAACGACAGGTCAAACCAAACCTCTGAACGGCATAAAATTATCTCTGGATGAAAATGACTCTAGTGTATATGATGTATATTACCAAGTTCACTTATCCTGGATTGGATGGCAAGAATGGAAAAAGAATGGCGAGATAGCGGGAGATAAACCTGAGTCACATATAGAAGCTATCAGAATAAAACTTGTCGAAAAATAATATATATTTAACTATATATATCTATTATTTGCTGCTCGAGGTTACTCCATTGATAATCTCGAGCTGTTTTAAGCCCATTTTTTATAAGCTTATCGCGCAATTCTTTATCATCTATTATCTTTTTAACTGCAGCAACCCCCTCTTCAATATCACCCTGTTTATAGAATAGGCAATTATATCCATCCTTTAGATATTCAACATTTCCTCCATTTGGAACCACTACAGATACGCCACCCGTAGCCATCATTTCAAGAGGTGGATATGAAAAACTCTCAAGAATACTTGTTTTTATTAAGATGTCGCAGCTAGCATATACTTCTCCAACTTTTTCTGGAGATATTCTATTATAAAACCTATCGACTCTATACCAGTCTTTTGGCTCTTTACGATATGATAAATAAGATATTTCAAACTTTTCAGGATCAAGTTTATTAATAATACGAAAAGCCTCATCTGTATTTTTGTATTCGCTTTTGCTATCGCCCTCAACTAATATTTTTATTTTTCCGGTAAAATCGCGCTCACGATATGGGTATAAACTTATATCGATGCCGTTAGAAACATATCTGGATTCCTTATGAAAAATATCTTTTAGCCACCGCTGACACCATAAAGACATGGTTATATATTGTACTCCAGATTGATCGCAATAAGAGGCATTTGCTAAAAATCGCGGCTCTCCAGTTCCTGGCTCATAAAAATCTGTTTCAAAATTCTGTACAAAATACAGTCGATTACGAACGTTTGCTTGTTTTTTGATTACGTCAACGGTCGACCATAAAGTAGCTACTTGTGTATCAAAAAATGCTTTAATTTTTGTCTTATGAGCAATAATAATATTAAAACCTGGTAGCTCATATCTATATTTATAACTCTTCTTGGCTATTTTCAAATTATGTTTACTGACAGCATCAATCAAAGTTACATCCCATCCATGAGAGCGTAATACATCCGCATGCTTCAAGGCTACAATTACTCCTCCTGATATATCTGTTGATGGTAAAACGAAACCTATATTTCTAGACAGCCGTTCTCGGATAAATGATGCTATATTATATCCAGTATATACCGTAGAACAATTACGAGTCACCTCATTATAAGCCCTATTGGAAATAGAATCACGTAGGCTTTTGTCTGACACAAGCAAATCCATAGCCTTAAACCATTCTTTGTCAGTATTTTTTACCAATATTCCCGTAGAACCATCTTGGACTTTTTCTGAAAAAGCACCAATTTCGCTAGCTATAATAGGAACTTTTACAAGCGCGGCTTCAATCCATTTATTCTCTGATTTAGCTCGATTAAATATCGTATCAACAAGAGGAGCTAAAGCTATACTGCATTCAGCCATGACCATTGGTAGTTCACGCCAATCAACAAATCCTGATGTAATAATCCTATCCTTATATGACTCAAGTGTATCAGGTACATCAAGAATGCCAGCTATCTTGAGATATACGTGTGGATATTTATCAAATATTTTTATGAGACTCGGTATTACAAGATCAAAATCTTCATTATGAGTAATACTGCCACTAAAATACCCAATAATCACCTTGTCTTCATTTTTATTTACCGCCTTAATAGCCGCATTAGACCTACTAATCATTTCATCAGAAGCCACGTTACGATTTATTAACACTTGACCCTTAATATATTTTTGTAGCTCTTCTTGTAGTTGAGTTGTTGTTGTGATTGCATGACTGCATAAAGTTAGAGTCTCACGCATCCTATTGACACCGTCATTATATAGCCGTTTATCTTCATCGCTCATTTTCTGAACATACTCAATTGAGTCGGTATATTTTTGGTCAATTACCAAATCATCTATATCAAAAAAGCATGTTTTATTAAAATAATTAGCTTGTTTAATAAAATTACGTACCGTATCAGTTATTGGACACCTAAAAAATACAAATCCACGATAATATTTTAATTGATCTAATGATAACCTGTCGTAAAAAACGCTATCAGCAGTTAATCCTTGAGATATTAACTGCTCAATTTGATGAGCGACACGATATCTTTCTGGATGAGGTAGCGTGCAACCATTAATAAATAATATATCTTTGTATTCTTTATTTTTTCTATCAGGAAACTTCTTATAATACGCATATTTTGTTGCACGTTTAGCAAAGCGCAGAGCACCATCATCTTTAATTATAAGAGTACTCTTCTTTATAAGATTATTAATTCTTCGAATCATCTTTTTTCTCCTATTATTATATATGGATTATATAACGTTCTCATCTCTTTGCTGCAAAGCGCTGCTGTTATAGACTCACTATCCATTCTTGTTGATCTGTCAATTAGATTAAGCTTTTTTCTCTCTACAAATATAATAGGAGCGTACGCTTCACCAAGATTATATTTAGATGTTAAATAAATATGCCTAGTAAACGATCGTCTATTTAACATATGTATACATTCTACTATTCTTTTATCTAAAATAGATATGAGGTTATTTATTACTTGCTCTTCGTCCATTATCTTTGGAATGACAGCACCAATATCTCGCCTTAAAACATCGCCCATTGCATCTCTAAAATTTATGCAATTTATTGGTTTTTCCGAAAATATTACTATATCAGAAAGTTCTTTATCTAAAATATCGCCAATATTTTTTGTGTTATCAAATAGTACATTACTTAGACTAATGCCTTTATGTGTACAATACTGTAAATACCACTGCGCACCATACATTGGATCTCGAATTACTCTAGCCTTCACCTTGCGCAGCCTAACGTCATCTTCTAGAGCTTTCTTTTGAGCTTCAACAACATATGGTTTGGCGTCCAAGTCCATTGCTGTAGAATTTTTATGAACACGCCAATAATATAATATTTTCGGAATATGCACAATATGATTTGGTTGCAAATTTCTCGTTATTCTTAAAAATAATTCCCAATCCTGAGTTCCATTATAATTACCATCCTCACACTTTAATTTTATTAAGAACTCTCTTTGTATTACTGCAAAATGTGTAATATAATTTATGGAACGTAAAAAATCACTATTCCAATCAGGCTTAAAAAATGGTTGATACTGTCTTCCGTTTTCGTCGAGCTTGATCTCATCTGTATATAAGAATTTTACGCCTGATACTTCGTTTATTTTCTCTACGACAGACAACAAAGCGTCTTTATGCAACATATCATCATGGTCTAGCAGTCCTACATATTCACCCTTGGCTTTCTCAATACCATAATTTGTTGCCCCAGCAATATGCCGATTTTTTTTAAGAAAAAAACTCTTTATTTTTATATTATCTTTCGATATATTACTTATTTCATCCCTTACATCACTATTAGGAGATGCGTCGTCTACGATAATCAGTTCCCAATTCGTATATGATTGATTCTCTACTGACTGTATCATATCTCTTAAATATTCTATCGGCGTATTATACGTAGGAACGATAATAGATATGAGCGGGTTATTTCGCATTTTCTCATTATTAACAATATTTTCATTTTTACGATTCCATGCTTCGTATATTTTTCTCTGCCTTAAATCGAGATATTTCCTATACGGATACAGTAATGTCAATAAGAACGTATAAATAGACTTTTTGCCTTTTATCTTATTTTTAAGGTTCTGTAGCATATTTACTTCCATTTATGATCTAGCTTGGTTACACCACCCCAACGACCACCATCGTAATCTCGCTGAACTGAAAAATGAGGCCCCTCTTCTATAAAAGATATTGTATCTATGTCTCTTGCTCCAGTTAATCCAGCTTTTATAAAATAATCACCCTCGTTAAGATTTAGTTTGACTATATATTCTGCTCTATTCTCATTCTTAATACTATATTTATCTTGATATGTATTAGGACCAAATACATATTCTCCATTTTCTCTGAATATAGCAACTCCAACGTTTTTAACTCCCTTTTGTTTCCAGGATAGCTTTATGGTAATAGATTCATTATATTCAAAAGAACTACTTTCGATACCTTTGCTATTATATATGCTTACATCAAAAGGCGCAGACGTACGGTCAAATTTATGGGTCTTAGCATGCTCTAGCTCATTGCTAATACTATACGCAGCAGCAACCATATGAGGTTTACCTTGCATCTTTATTTTACCATCCTCAAGTAATACCGCCTTATTACAAAAACGTTCCACGGCGCCCATATCATGAGTCACAAGTATTACGGTCTTTTTTTCGCGTTTTAATTTATCAAAATATGCATAACATTTTTTCTGAAAAGCTTCATCTCCAACCGCCAAAACTTCATCAAGCATTAAAATATCGCCTTTAGCTTTTATGGCAATCGAAAATGCTAGACGTACTTGCATACCGCTCGAATAATTCTTCAACTTTTCCTCCATGAAATCACGCATCTCAGCAAATTCGACAATTTCATCATACATAGAGTCAACTTCTTTTCGACTGAATCCCAACAAAGCACCATTTAGATACACATTATCCCTACCGGACAGCTCAGGATTAAAACCAACACCAAGCTCTATAAACGGAACAAGTTTTCCCTTCGTGCGAATGCTACCTTCATTGGGTGTATAAATACCCGCTATTAATTTTAATAGAGTACTTTTACCAGATCCATTTTTTCCAACTATCCCAAAGAAATCACCTTCCTTTATATTAAAAGATATTTCTTTTAACGGTGTAAAATCTCTATATCCTTTTTTTCTTAGTAAAAATCCTACTACTTTCTGTTTTAGCATTGTTACTGCTTCAATTGGAATTTTAAATGTCTTGGTTACGTTAACAATTTCAACCGCATTATTTTTTGCCATTATTAAATATCCTCCGCAAAATATCGTGATCTCTTAGAAAAACAATAAACTCCCAGTATTACCGTAACAATGATCACTATCCATGGAAAAATAATACGCCAGTCATGTATTAAATCGGTAGATCTAATAATTGACCCGTCTTGATTTATCAAGGCATACCTTGCATCTTGGATTATCTGTGTAACTGGGTTCATAAATAACAATTCTGCAGCTACACGACTACGCTCCAAGGCCATCTGTATTGGATAAATAATTGGAGCTGCATAAAAAGCTGCTTGTAAAAATATTTCCCATATATAACTAGTATCACGATACTTTACATTAAATACAGACAGCAATAAAGCTATACCTAATGAAAATATGTATAATTCAATAATAAGCGGCACTATTAATAGTGCAGTCCAAGAAAGACTTACGCCATTCAGTAGAATAAATATTAAAACTACACCAAGATTAATAAATAAATTAATCAATGACGAAACCGTTCCTGAAATTACAATTATATATTTTGGAAAATTTAATTTTCTGATTAAGTCTCCTCTATTTACTATAGACCCCAGACCATTGCTTGTTGCCTCTGTAAAAAACGACCATAAAACAATACCTAATAACATAGTCACAGGAAAATGCGGTATTCCTCTATCTAAGCGTAGTATGTGAACAAAAACTACATATAAAATAGCAAACAAGAATAACGGTTTTAATACGCTCCATACGTAACCTAAAACCGAACCCTGATATCTAAGTTTAAAATCAGTTACAATAAGTTCTCTCAATAGTATAATATTTCGACGATCTAAGAGATTTAAAGACTTCCACATCACTATACTAGTATATAATAGTTAATGTATTATGAATAGACTTGCAATTATAGTTCTTAATTGGAACGGATCCGACGACGCCATAGAGTGTGTTGATTCATTAATAAAACAAACCTTAAAACCTACTATTATTATAGTAGATAATAATAGTAGCGACAATTCTGTTACTGTATTTGAAGAATATATATCATCACATAAAAAAGAAAAGATTATTTTGCTCAAAAACTCAGACAATCTAGGATTCGCGGGAGGAATTAATACAGGATTAATCTACGCCCTAAAAAACGACTTTGAATATATTGGAGTACTTAATCCGGATGCGATCGCTGATAAAAACTGGTGCGAATCTCTCATTTATCAATTATCAAAATACCCAGAATGCGGAATTGCTACTGGAATTCTACAAAGACGCAATAGCAAGACTCTTGACACAACTGGAGATTTTTACACAACGTGGGGACTTCCTGGACCAAGAAACCGTGATGAGCCCATAAAAAACGCACCAACTAAGCCTGGAGAAATATTTGGTGCAACTGGCGGCGGAGCTATTTATCGTGCAAAAATCTTTGATGATATAGATATGTTTGATGAAGATTTCTTCATGTATTATGAAGATGTCGACTTAAGCTTCCGAGCGCAATTAGCCGGCTGGAAAATTCGCTTCACACCCAAGGCTATCGCTTATCATAAAGTTGGCGCTAGTAGTAAAAAAGTCCCCGGATTAGCTGTTTATAATACTTTCAAAAACTTACCATTAGTCTTCATTAAAAATGTTCCGGGTAAATTATTTTGGTATATTGGTGTACGATTTTTGCTGACATATTGGTTGATTTTTGCCAGCGCAATTCGTCACGGCAACGGTTGGTCTGCATTCAAGGGTGCTTTAGCATCAATTATTCACAAACCAGCAGCTTATAAAAAACGTCTTCATATCCAAAAAAATCGTAAGGTTTCCGTCGACTATATTCGTAATATTATCCACGATGGACCGCTACCAAATCAAACTGGTTTATTAAAATTTAAGCATTTTTTCAGAATAAAATAATATATTAATACTATGAAAACCATCACTCTCCTCGTCCCCGTCTACAACGAAGAATCCGTTTTACCACAATTATTTAAGCGCTTGGACGAATTTACAAAAAACACGCCCAATTATCAATTTGAATTTCTCTTTATAAACGACGGCAGCACCGACAAATCTTTTTCAATCATAGCCGAGCAATCAAAAAAAGATTCTCGAATTAGCTATATAAATCTATCGCGAAACTTCGGTAAGGAAATTGCGATGATAGCTGGAATTGACCACGTAAAAAGTGATGCTCTGGTGATTATTGATGCAGATTTACAAGACCCGCCAGAGCTCATCCAGGAAATGATTTCGTATTGGGAAGATGGTTACGATGACGTTTATGCTCGCCGCAACAACCGACAAGGCGAAACCTGGCTGAAGAAAAAAACCAGCCAATGGTATTACAGAATATTGCAGAAATCGACCAACATCCCCATTCAGGTCGACACTGGAGATTTTCGCTTACTGGACCGCCGATGCATTGAGGCTTTGCAAAAATTCCGTGAATCTCAGCGCAATACAAAGGCAATTTTCAGCTGGATTGGCTATAAGAAAAAAGAGATATTTTATAATCGCGACCCCAGGTTAGCTGGTCAAACCAAATGGAATTACCGGAAACTGCTTAACTTAGCAATCGACGGAATTACCAGCTTTACTACCGCACCGCTACGCATGGCAACTATTTTTGGATTCATTGTTTCGTTTATTGCTTTTGTCTGGATTATATATCTTTTAGTTCGCCCTTTGTTCGGAGTTTCCACCGGAGCTGGCTATTCTTCCTTAATGGCAGTCATCCTATTCCTCGGAGGAGTTCAGTTACTGTCTCTGGGCATAATTGGCGAATATGTAGGACGGATATTTATTGAGACAAAAAACAGACCATTATATTTAATAGAGGAGTATCATGCAGGAAATATTAAAAAAACACGCCGATAAATTAAGATTTCTTATCGTTGGCAGTACTAATACGGTACTAGATTTTGGCATACTTTTTAGTCTAACAATCTTTTTAAATATCCCAAAAGAGTTTGCTAATTTTATATCAACATTCGTTGCCTTTTTGTTCTCATTTTTTGCAAATAAAAAATATACTTTCAAGTCAACATCCCAAAACTTGAAAAAACAATTTCTTTTATTCGCCGCAGTTACATTGTTTGGTTTATGGGTAATTCAGACAATTATTATCGCTATTATTACACCGATATTTATAAACTTCGGACTAAATAAATCACTCGCTCTATTAATCAGCAAGCTAGCCGCCACGGTAGTCAGCCTCGTTTGGAATTACGTTCTATACTCCAGGATAGTCTTTAAAGACACTAAGAACTCTTCTGACTAATAATCAGCCGTCGTTCGCGACCTTCACCTTCAGAATGCGTATCAATATCGCTATATTCACCAGCCAAGTGATGCACTGTCCAGCGATCAGCAGCATTCAAATCCACCACCTTTGATTCACCGGTTCGTCGAACTTCCTCAATCCAGCCGCGCGCCTTTTCGGCAATTTTTTCAGCGTGCTGCTTTTTATAGTCCGCAATATCCAAATTCACCCGAACGGTTGACGCTTCTTTATGATGAAGAGCTGTCGACAAAAGATTCTGAATACTACGCAATGTTTCCGCATTTCTGCCGATTAAAATACTACTTCGCTCGCTATGCGGAATTGAAGCCACAACAATTCCATCTTCGATTTTTACTGAAACTTCCAGATTCAAGTCAAAGAACGTTAGCAAATCCTCTAAATATTTTTTTACAAATTCAACCGTTTCAATTTGGTCCATAAATCCTCCTTAATCCTTAGCCTTGATCCGAGTTATCCTTGCCTCTGTAGCCTTTTTAACACGTTTGTCGATTTTTGTCGATGCTTTAGATTTTTGAGATGATTTTTTATCTGCAATTTCTTGCATTTCTTTAGAGTCTTGCTTGAAGATGATATAGTTCTGGAGATATCCCACGGCGCTAGCTGTCGTCAAATAAAGCGCCAAAGCCGCCGGCAAATATACAATCACGAAGAACATCATTACTGGCATAAATTTCATCATTTTTCGTGTCATAATGGCATTTACTTCTGCCTGATCTGCCTCTTTTCCATCGCCAGCCTCAGCTAAAATGTCACGCAATTTACGATTACTGTCGGATTGGGGCGACAATTGTTTTGAAGTTAAATATTGCAAATATGCCGCAACTGCCGCCAAAATAACCAAGCCAACAACAATTCCATTCTTTGATATTGCGTACTGCGTTAAATCTATAATTCCCAGGAAATTCTGATTAAATTGATCCGGATTATTCACTAAATTATTAGCAACCGGCAGATTTTTCATGAAATCATAAACATATTTTCCTAAGTCGGCGCGACTAGAAACGAAAATCTGCACCACTCGATACATCGCAATCAAAATTGGCAACTGAATAATCATAACGCCAATTGAACCAAAGGCACTGACGTTGTGTTTTTTATAAAGCTCCACCATCGCTAGGTTACGCATTTGTGGATTTTTTGCGTACTGTTTTTTGATCTTCACCAGCTCTGGCTGCATTTTACGCATTGCCTTTGCTTGATGAAGCTGCTTCTTAATTAGCGGCCAAAGTAAAAGTCTTACAATAATCGTAAAGATAATGACGCTAACACCAAAATTCGGAATCAGACTATAAATAGCCATTAGCAAATTTAAAATCGGTCGAACAATAAACTCATCAAAAAAACTCATGTCTTAATTATAGCAAAAAAGCGTCTATTTATACAGTTGAGCTTGAGAGAAAAGATTCTTTATCGTCTGCTTCAAGTCTTTATGCGGCATCGATAAAACTTCCGCCGAAAATATAATAACAGCCACGTCTTGATCATTTTTCATATTAGGCAGCTCCAGGCGAATAATTTCATAAACACGTCGACGTATACGATTCCGACGCACTGCTGATTTTAGAACTTTTTTACTAACAACGACCGCAAACCTACTGTGATTTCGATACGGATTTTTCACATATTTTATCGTGGCTATAGACGAACGAACCGCCTGTCCATTTTTATAGACAAACTTAAGACTGCCATGGCCGTGAAACCGATTACACTGTTGTAACATATTTTACAATTATATCAAAAAATCCCGCCTTCATCGACGGGATAATTTTTAGCTATTAAAATTAAATAGCAATTTTAGCGCGACCCTTTAGGCGGCGGCGCTTCAAAACCAGCCTACCAGCCTTGGTAGAAACTCGTGCCCTAAAACCATGCGTCTTTGCACGGTGTCGGGTGTGTGGTTGAAATGTTCGCTTTGGCATATCAACAAATAGTATATATTTTTTCAGTACTTTTTGCAAGTCGACAATGACTTTTCCACTATCGACGTATATTTTTCCACAGTTTTAACAGATGAGAATTTTAATTGTGGAAAACTCCACCCCTGTTTTGAATAGTAACCTTTCTACTCCGTTTATACTTGTGGAAAACTCCCCTTATTTGCTATAGTAAAGATAGTTAACAGGATTTGAGGGAGTAATTTTC